>DHJC01000015.1:0-172994 GCA_002404155.1 Chloroflexi bacterium UBA4730
TACCGAAAGAGGATGCAGGAGGCACGCAACGTAGGCGCCTTTTTCAGCAGCTCCCTAGAGACGATAGCCCGCCGCCGAACAGCAGGTTGAGCAGCGTTCCGCCCACGAGTGAACCCACGATGCCGAGGGCCATCGTGCCGAGCCACCCCATCGGGTCGGGCCCGGGCATGATCCAGCGTGCGATCGCGCCGGCGATGAGTCCGATGATGATCCAGCCGATGATGCCCATGCCTTAGAGCTCGACCTGGTCGCGCTCGGGCATGCCGTCCTTCATCTGCCCGCCTTGCTGGCCTCCATCGATGCACCGAGCTCCTCGAGCTCGTCCGTGGTGAAGACCTGACGGCTGATCTTGAACATCTCTGTCTCCTCTTCCTCGATGTGGTGCTCGACGTTCTCCTTGGTGAGCTTGAACTTGGCCGCCCAGTGCTCGTCGTCGAACGGGGTGTCCTTGAGCTGCTCGACGATGTCGTCGACGAGGTGATGCTCCTCGAGCGCCTCGAGGACGATGTCCTTCGCCTTCGGGTGCTGCGCCAGCGCCGGGTAGAAGATCTCTTCTTCGATGTTCTCGTGGATCGTCAGCCCCTTGAGGAGCTTGGTCCATTTCTGCTCGCGGGTCTTCACGCCGCGCTCGGTCGTCGCCGCGACCTCGGTCATGAGCGTCTTCGCCTTCTGCTGGTCCTCTTTCAGCAGGGTGATCGCGTCCATCCGTGACTCCTCCCCCTGGGTTCTGACCGGTCCAGAGGCAAGTCGCCTGCCAAACATCACCGGAGGGGACATGTAACGGCGGTCTGGGGACTAGGCCGGGCTCGATCCGGTGATCGTCGCGCGGGAGACCTTCATCGCGGGCGCGAGGCAGACGATCGAGCCCATGCCGTTCGTGCTCCACCAGTCCCGGACGAGCCGCTGCGGTCCGAGGAGGTCGATTCCGCCGAAGAGGTCGAGCGCGCTCATCGTGTAACGGACGTTCGCGAGGGCGCGGGTGATCCTCCCGTTCTCGATGAGGAACGTGCCGTCGCGGGTGGTGCCCGTCATCGTCGCGCGCTTCGGGTCGGGCGTGTTCGTGTAGTGGAAGCGCGTGATGAGGATCCCGCGCGTGACCGCGCCGATGAGCTCGTCGCGCGTCGCGGTCCCGCCGGCCATCACCAGGTTGCCCGCATGGCCGCCGTGGCCGTACCGGCCTGGATCCACGGCGTGCCCGGTCGACGCCGCGCCCGCGGCCTTGGCCGACCAGCGGTCGTACACGGGGCCCTTCGCGACGCCCCGCTCGACGAGGGCGACGCGCTGCTTCGGGGTCCCTTCCGGGTCGAACGGGATGGCGAGCTGGCCTGGATGCAGGGCGTCGTCGTGCAGCGTGAACTTCGGCCCGGTCACCGGCTGGCCGATCACGCCGGCGAGGAACGAGCGGCCTTCCCGCACCGCCTGCCCGGAGAGACCGGTGATCGACATGATCCGCAGGATCTCGGCAACGGCGTCCTCCTCGAAGACCGCCTCGTAGTCGCCCGGCGCGAGCTGGGTGCGATCCCGGTCCAGCGCGCACTTCTCGATGGCACGGCTCGCGATGGCGGCCGGATCGAGCTCCGCCGCGCGATGCGAGAGATCGTCCGCGTAGCCGCTGCCGCCGTGCTCACCGAGCACGAGCGCGCGCAGGTACGCGACCGTGGCCGGCGCGTACGCCGAGACGCCGTTGGTATTCGCCACCGCGTCCTCGGTGATGTCGACGCTGTGGGTGCCCGCGGCGCGGAATCCGGCTGTGTCGACGGCCTCGCAGATCGTGGCGATGGCCGTCGCTTGATCCGCCGCGCCCAGCCGGGCGGTCGCCGCGTCGAATGCGATGGGCTCGCGGTGGTCCGCGCCCGTCGCGAGCCCCGGCCAATCCACGTTCGGCCGCTGGACCATCGCCAGCTCCGCCGCGCCGGCAAGCAGCTCGCGCAGCGCATCGGCCTCGAGCGAGTTGCCGGAGGTGGCGCCGATGGCCGAGCCGACGATCGCCCGCGCGTGGACGTGGGTCTCGTCGGA
Source organism: Chloroflexi bacterium UBA4730 (assembly GCA_002404155.1). Taxonomy (GTDB): domain Bacteria; phylum Chloroflexota; class Limnocylindria; order P2-11E; family P2-11E; genus UBA4735. The sequence continues at coordinate 2,017 of DHJC01000015.1, forward strand.
CACGGCGTTCTGATGGATCGACGAGTGCGAATAGCGGGTGACCGCCGCGCGCCGGCGATGGACCCAGAGGTCCGCTTCGTCGAGCCTGCTCGCCTTGAGCGCCGTGTGGAGCGGCGAAAGCAGCGCGTCGGGTTCGAGCAGCGTCATACGCGGACCTCGATGGGCCGCTCCCGGAACCGCGCATGTGCCGCACCGTGTCCGACGCGCATGAGCTGCAGCGGCTCGCCTTTCGCGCAGCTGACGAAGCCGTGCAGCTCCCAGTCATCGGCGACGCCGTCGCAGCTCCCCCAGAAGTCGGGCGTCAACGACTGGAACGCGACGCCGCGCACGTACTCGCCCACTTCGCCGTTCCGGATGACCCGCGCGACCTGGGTCGAGAAATGGAAGTTCTGGCGCTTGTCGTCGAGCGAGTACGACGCGGGCGATTGGAGCAGCAGACCATCGTCGATGCCGCGCAGCAGCTCGCCGTATGTTGCGGGCCCAGGCTCGAGGCTCACGTTCACCATCCGCACGATCGGAAAGTGCTGCCAGCCCTCGGCCCGCGCGCACGCGCCGCTGCGCGAGAGGCCCAGCGCGCCAGCGGTCTCGCGCGAGCTGAGGTAGCCGGTGAAGATGCCGCGCTCGATCAACGGCGTGCGCGTGGCGGGCACGCCATCGTCGTCCCAGCCGAACGTGCCCAGGCCGCCGGGGATGGTCGCGTCGGCGGTCATGCTCACGTGCTCGGAGCCGTAGCGGAGCGTGCCGCGGTCCCTCGGCCACATGAACGTCGTGCCGGCGAACGCGACCTCGTGCTCCAGCACGCGATCCGATTCGGTCGGATGGCCGCACGACTCGTGCACGAGCAGCGCGAGGAACGGCTGATCGATGAGCAGCGTGGTCGGTTTCTCGACCGCGGGCTTCGCCGCAAGCACCGCCTCGACGTCGCGCGCGAACGTGCGGGCATGCGCGAGGACGTCGAACTCCTCGACGTACTCCCAGCCCGCCTGGCGCACGTTCCGCATGTCATTGCGGGTCGCGGGCGAGGTACCGGCGGCGGCGGCGGTGACGTTGAGGCCGGCTCCGCACTCGACGATCTCCTGGCGCACGTCGGTGCCGTCGCTCGTCACCAGGCGCTTGCGCGTGCGGTATGACGCGACCGAGACGCGGCGGACCTTCGCGTTCGGCGTCGCGAGGATGGCGTCGGCACCTCTGAGCAGGTCGACGCGTTCCTTCACCGGCACAGCGAACGGATCGCGGCGCAGTCGCGTGCGGTATTCGCCACGCTGCGGCTCCTGCGGGGCCAAGACCACCTGCCGGCGCTGCACCGTCGCCGCGGCTTCGGCTCGGGCGATGGCCTGCTCGAACAGGGGAACGACGACCGACTCGCCAGTGATGCGGTCCGATGCGGCGAAGCCCCACGAGCCCTTGTGCAGGACCCTGACGCCGACGCCGCGGTCGCGGTCACGGTCCAGGCCTTCGACCTGACCGTCCTTCACCGACACTGTCTCGCTCTCGCGTTCGACGTAGCGCGCGTCGGCGTAGCTCGTACCGCTCGCGGTCGCCCATTCGACGGCGTTCCGCAGCCGGCTATCTTCGAGCACACATTCAGGCTAGACTTCGACGAAACGGCGCGCGTTCCGGCTGAAGCGTCCGAGTCGAGCTGCTCGCGGACATCGTGTCCCAACCCATGGGATCCGGTGGTCGGGGAGAAAGATCGAGCGGATCATCGAACGAGTCGGGTGGAACGCGGAGCGCCTACATACGGAGAAAACCCATTGCCCGACGTCGCCCTCCTCATTGACTGGGAGAACGTCTACTACACCCTGCGGCAGCACACCGAAGGCCCGCTGCCATCGTCACTTTCCATCCTCCAAGCGATCCTGCAGAAGGCGGCCGAGTTCGGTCCGGTCCGCGTGAAGCAGGCGATCTTCGGATCAGAGGTTGTCTCGCAGGACGAGACCCTGCTCATGGCCCTCGAGTTCACCGGCATGGAGCCGGTGGCCGTGGCCCAACGCATGAGCGGCCGGCTCCTCAAAGGCCGGTCCGACGCCGTCCTCATCACCCGCACGATGAAGCTCCTGTACAAGGAGCGTCCCGATATCGACGTGTGGTTCATCGTCTCGGGCGACCGCGACCTGAACGCGCTGTGCAAGGCGCTCAAGGACGAGGACAAGCAGGTTTACCTCATCGCCGGCGACAAGGCCCTCGCGAATGAGCTGCGCGACTCGCCGTACCTCCGCGACGGGGTCTTCCTCCTCGAAGACCTCATCCCCGAGGCGCGCTGGACGCGCACCGGCATCTTGCGCACCGACGACACGCAGGCCGGCAAGGACGAAGCGCCGCGGCCACGCGCCCGCGGGACCCGCGGCGGAACTCGCGGCCGCGCCGGCGCGCCGCCGGTCCGCGTCGCCGCGCCGGCGAGCGTGCCGGCCGTCGTCCCGACCGGCTCACCGGAATCCGAGAAGGAGCAGCGGCGTCTTGCGGTCCTGCTGCTCGATCAGCTGGTCGCGCTCCGCGCCGATCAGATGCCGCGCGGCGACTTCGTGCGAAGCGTCGTACCGCTCTCGCACAAGGAAGCATCCAGCGTCCTCGACCAGCGGATCGACTTCGGCATCGCACAGCACCACATCCACGCCGAGCAGCCCGCCCGCACCCGGCTCAAGGACAAGCAGCTGCTCTCGCTCGAGTTCGGTGACGCGCTCGTGGCCGAGACGCTGTTCCATCTGGTCCGCGTGCTCCGGCGCATCGACTCGGTCACCAGCAAGGACACCCGCCGCATCCCAGCGGTCGAGGCCGTGCTCGATCCCCTGTCGCGCGCCGACCAGCCCGGTGGGCTCGCGAAGGGACGCTCGCAGCGACGCATCCTCCTCGAGACGCTCTTCAACATCGCCGAGGAGCGCGGCGCGATCGCCACGGAACAGGTCTCGCGCGACGGCCGCAACGTGACAATGTGCTGGCTGACCGAAGGGCATCCGCTCGTGCGATACGCCCGGCAGCCGAGCGCTGGGATCGTCCACCTGTTCAACTTCGTGAGCAACACGCGAGCACGCGATGACAAGGCCGACTGGGTGAACACCGCGCTGTTCAGCGAGTTGCTCTCGCGCGTCGAGGGCGATGCCCTCGAGGCGAACATGCGTCGCGCGGTCGAGGTCGGGCTCATGAAGCCCGAAGAGCATGGCCGCAAGGCCGGCTACGCGATCGATCGCACGCACACCGACGCGCGCGTCACGCTCGGTGAATTCAGCCGCCTCAACGGCGAAGGCCACGAGGACGAGCCGACGCCGAGCTCCGTTCCTGTGGCGGAAGAAGATTCGGCCCTGACGCACGGTGAAGAAGGCGTCTCAGAGTCGTCCGAAGAGGCAGCCGCCGGCGCGAAGCCGCGCCGCAGGCGCGGCCGGCGCGGCGGCCGCGGGAGACATAAACCGGCCGCGCCAAGCGCGGCCGACTAGCCCTCCAGGTCCACCGCCAGCAGCTGGGACGCGGCCTCGCGCAGCCGGGCGACCACCGGTACGTGATCGGCGTGGGTCGAATACGCCGCGAGGCCGTCGCGATCGTCGAAGGTCTCCAGCAGCACATGGGTGTAGCCCTGGGCCCGCGCCGGACTGACGTTCTCACCCACCTCGAGCGACCGCAGCGACGGGACCCGCCCGCGCAGTTCGCGGACGGCGTCGAGGATCGACTCGCGCTCGGTCCGCGACACGCTCTCTTTGAACGCCCAGAGCACCACGTGTTTCACCATCGCCGCGATGATTGCACGCCATTGACGTAACGGGAACGTCACGGCGCCCCACGTGGCATCGTCAGTGCGACGGTGGAGAACGGTGCAGACAGGATGAGCGGAACTCGTGCGCGGCTCGTACTGATCGTGGAAGACGACAAGCCGACGGGTGACCTGTTGGCCTCCGCGATCAACGACGAGCGTGGGTACCGGGCCATCCGCGTGGGCAGCGCCCACGAAGCGCTCGACGCCATGACCAAGATCGATCCCGATCTCCTTCTGCTCGACATCCGCCTGCCCGGCATGTCGGGCCTCGAGCTGTACGACCGCGTCAAGGCCGACGCGCGCTTCCGATCGCTCCCGGTCGTCTTCGAAACGGTCGGTGGACGCGAGCACGTGGCCGCGCTGCGCGAGCGCGGGGTGGCGACGTACATCCGGAAGCCGTTCGACATCGAGGAGCTCGTGCGATTCGTGAAGCGCCTCGTTCCGCCGCGGAACGGGCCTGCGAGGCTCGGGAACCTCACCTAGGTCTTCGGCCCGGCCTTCGCGAGCCGCTGCTCGATGCTCGACTGCACGCGATCCTTCGTCGCCTGCGAGCTCTCCACGAGCTCGCGGAATCCCACCGCATCGAGCTCGAGGACCTCCGTGGGCGCGGTCGCGCGCACGGTCGCATTGCGGACCGTCCCGCTGAGCAGGCCGATCTCGCCGAAGAAGTCACCGGGCTTGAGGGTCGAGATCTCGCGCTCCCCGTGCGGTCCGTTCTGGCGAACGCTCGCGGCGCCGCGCGTCAGGATGAAGAACGAATAGGCCGGATCGCCCTCGCGGATGATCGTCTGGCCCGCGAGGAAGCGCTGGAGCTTCATGCGCTCGACCTCGCGCTCGAGGGTCTCGCTCGGCGCCTCCGGGAAGCTCCGGCGCACGTGCTTCAGCTCCTCGATGTATCGCTCGGCGTGGAGCACGGCGGTCGTCGCGTCGCCCACCGCCGTCGTGATCTGCTTCGCGAGCTGGGCCCGCGTGTCGCCGCACGCGTACACGCCCGGGATGTTCGTCCGCATGTACTGGTCCGTCAGGAGATAGCCGTTCTCGTCGTGGTCGATGTGCTCGTCGAAGAGGTGGCGCCCGACCGGCTTGAATCCGACGAACACGAACACGCCGCCGACGGCGATGCGCTCGACGGCGCCGTCACGTTCAACGTCGATCCAGCGGACCTGCGTGTCGCCGCCGATCTCCTTCACCGTTGCGGGGGTTACCGCGGTCACCTGGTCCATGCCGAGCAGGCGGTCCTGCAGGATCTGCTGGGCGCGGAAATCGTTGCGCCGGTGGATCAGGCTGAGGTTCTTCGCGAACCGGGTGAGGAAGAGGCCCTCCTGGAACGCCGAATCGCCGCCGCCGACGACCGCGAGGTCCTCACCCTTGAAGAACGCGCCGTCGCAGACCGCGCAGTACGAGACGCCGCGTCCGTGGAATTCGGCCTCGCCGGGGACCTCGAGCTTCGTCGGCTCACCGCCGACTGTGACGATCACCGCGTACGCGCGGTGGGTCGTGCCGTCCTCCATCTCGACGACCTTCCAGTCGCCCTCGCTGCGGATCTTCTTCACCGGTGAGTACGGCTGGATCGTGAGACCGAACTTGGTCGCATGGGCGCCCATCTTCTCCGCCAGCTCGCGCCCGGTGATCGATTCTTCCCCCGGCCAGTCCTCGATAAGGTCCGTATTCAGGAGCTCTCCGCCGATATCCTTCGCTTCGAACAGAACGGTGTGCATGTTGGCGCGGGCCGCGTAGAGGCCGGCGGTGAGACCTGCCGGGCCCCCGCCGATGATGACGAGATCGTAATCAGCCATGTAGTCGACACTAGAACAGGTATGGACCCCTCTTCTATTCGCTACCTCGCCCTCGGGGACTCGTTCACCATCGGAACGGGCACGACCCCGGACAAGGCGTTCCCCGCGTTGCTCGCGGCGAAGTGGCGCACGGCGGGGCGCCCAGTCGAGCTGCTGAATCCGGCGGTGAACGGCTACACGACCGACGACCTGATCGCGAAGGAGCTGCCGCACGTGCCGGTCTTCAAGCCGACGTTCGTCACGCTGCTCATCGGGGCGAACGACATCGTGCGTGGCGGGAGCGACGACAAGCGGTACCGCGGCCAGCTGCGCCGGATCTACGCGCAGCTGCGCGAGGACGGCATCCCCGGGAGCGCGGTCGTCGGGCTGCCGCAGCCGGAGTGGTCGCGCTCGCCCGCAGCGTCCCCGTACGGGACGACGGAAGCGCTCCTGACGCGCATCGCACACTTCAACGGGATCGCAATGGAGGAAGCGGAGAACGCCGGCGCGCGCTACGTCGACCTCTACCCGCTGATGCACCGGCAGGCAGCGGCGGAGATGCTCGCACCCGACGGACTGCACCCCAACCCGGAAGCCCACGAGGAGTGGGCGAAGGCGCTTGCCGAGACGCTCTAGCTACGTCCGCCCCGTGATCGGGACTGAAGCACCGGTGATGCCCGAGGCCTCGGTGCTGGTGAGGAACAGGATGAGCGCGGCGGCCTCCTCCGGTTGGACCCACGCCTTCGGATCGGCCTTCGGCATGTTCGCGCGATTGACCGGATGGTCGATCGAGCTGGGGAGGATCGCGTTCACCGTGATGCCCTGGTCCTTCGTCTCCGCGGCAAGCGCCTCGGTCCACCGCACGACGGCGCTCTTCCCCATCGCGTAGCCCGCGGTGTTGCGACCGCCCTTCAACGCGGCCGCGGCGGAAACCGAAACGATGCGGCCGTAGGCGCGCGCACGCATCGGCACGAGGCACGCGGTCGCGGGCACGACGACCGTCGCAACGTTCTGCTCCCAGAGCGCGCGGATCCGCGCGATGTCGTCGGCCGGTCCGGTGCCAAAGCCGCCGGCGAGGTTGGCGAGGACGTCGAGCCGTCCCCAGGTCCGCAGCACGCGCTCGACGAACGCATCCATCGACGTGCGGTCCGCGAGATCGGCCTCGCCGACCAAGAGGCGCGATGCTCCGTCGTCCGCGTGCGCACCGACCGCCTCACGCAGCGCGCGACCCTTCGCCGCATCGCGGACCGGTGCGGCGACGTGCGCGCCGGCCTCCAGGTATGCGCGGACGACCACGTGTCCGAGGTTGCCCGTCGCGCCGGTCACGACCACGCTTCGGCGCTCGAAATCGGGCATCGCCGCCTAGACTACGCATCGATGACGGTCCTCGAGCGGATCCAGGGCCCGGCGGATCTCCGCGCACTCGACCACCACGAGCTCGCGCAGCTGTGCCGCGAGATCCGGGACTACACGGTCAACGCCGTCCAGAAGACCGGCGGCCACATCAGCTCCAGCTTGGGCGCGACGGAGCTCACCGTCGCCCTGCACCGGGTGTTCGACTCACCGCGCGACAAGCTCGTGTGGGACACCGGGCATCAGGGATACGTGCACAAGCTCCTCACCGGCCGGCGCGATCGGTTCGGGACGCTCCGTCAGTTCGGCGGCATGTCGGGCTTCCTCGTCCGCACGGAGTCCGAACACGACCAATTCGGTGCGGGCCACGCCGGTACCTCGATCTCCGCCGCGCAAGGGATGGCCGTCGCGCGCGACCTCAAGGGTGGCGACGAGCACGTCGTCGCCATCATCGGCGACGGCGCACTCACCGCGGGCATGGCGTGGGAAGCGATGAACGACATCGGCGCGCGGCGCACGCGGATGATCGTGGTCCTCAACGACAACGGCATGAGCATCGCCCCGAACGTCGGCGCGGTCTCGCGCATGCTCGAGACTGTCCGGACCGCGGCGTCGTATCGCGAGCTCAAGCACGTCGCGCGCTCGGTCCTCGAGCACATGCCTGCCGGCGATCTCGCGGAGGAGGCCCGGCGCCGGCTGTTCAACTCGCTCAAGGCGATCTTCATCCCGAACATCCTGTTCGAGCAGTTCGGGTTCACCTACTTCGGACCGGTGAACGGGCATGATCTCGACGCGGTCGAGGGCGTGCTGAAGAAGGCCCGGGACTTCCGCGATGGCCCCGTGTTCGTGCACGTGCACACGCAGAAGGGCCATGGCTACGGACCCGCGGAAGACGACAATCAGAAATGGCACGGCGTCTCTCCGATCGGCGCCACCGCTCCGACAGGCGCAGCCGCTGCGACCGGCGCCGCCGCGGCGACCGCGCCGCAGTACACGAAGGTCTTCGCCGACGCGGTCGGAGAGACGATGCGGCGCGAGGCGAACACCGTATCGATCACCGCCGCGATGCCGGCCGGCACGGGCCTGGCGCCGCTGTTCAAGGAGTTCCCGACGCGCCTGTTCGACGTCGGCATCTGCGAGCAGCACGCGGTGACGTTCGCGGCAGGGCTCGCGACCCAGGGCATCGTTCCGATCGTCGCGATCTACTCGACGTTCCTGCAGCGCGGCTTCGATCAGGTCGTGCACGACGTCGCGATCCAGGAGCTACCGGTCGTGTTCGCGATGGATCGCGGCGGCATCGTCGGTGACGACGGCCGCACCCACCAGGGTCTCTTCGACATCGCGTACCTCCGGCCGCTGCCGGGGATCGTGCTCATGGCGCCGAAGGACGAAGCCGAGCTCCGTCAGATGGTGTGGACGGCGGTCCGTTACGCCGGCAGCGGCGGCGGTCCGATCGCGTTCCGCTACCCGCGCGGCACCGGCACCGGCGTGGCCTTGGACGCGCCCCTCGGGGAGCTGCCTATCGGCATTTCCGAGACGCTCCGCGAAGGCGCGGACGTCGCGATCCTCGCGTACGGGACCATCGCCGGCCCCGCCCTCGCTGCCGCTGTGGCCCTGGCAGCCGATGGGATCGAGGCCACCGTCGTGAACGCGCGGTTCGCGAAGCCGCTCGACGCCGATCGCTATCTCACGCTCGCCGCGCGCGTCGGCCGCGTCCTCACGGTCGAGGAGCATGTCGTGGCGGGCGGCTTCGGATCCGCGGTGGGCGAGCTCTTCGTCGAACGCGGCGCGAAGGTCGAGCTCGAGATCCTCGGCGTGCCGGACGAGTGGGTCGACCACGGCGCGCAGAAGATCTGGCGCAAGCACTTCGGCCTCGACGCCGAAGGCATCGCCGCAGCCGTGCGGCGCCGCTGGCCGCAGCTGGCACGGAACTTCGCGGAGCGCGAGAGCGCCGGCTAGACGCGTCCGCGCCGTCTTCCTCGATGACGGCGGGGTGATGAACGACAACGACCAGCGCGCCCCGCAGTGGCGCCGGCTGCTCGGCGAGTTCTTCGTTCCCCGGCTCGGCGGCACGCCCGAGGCGTGGTCCGAGGCGAACCGCGCGGTCATCGACGCGTGGTGGCCGCGCTTCCTCGCGCACCTCGAGACCGCGACCGACGGGGTCGTGCCGTGGCTACGGGCCGAGGACCGCCGCTGGCTGCTCGACATGTGCGCGCACGTCGGTGTCGCGCCGCCCACCGAAGCGGACGTGGATGACCTGATCCAGGCGTCGCACCGCTACGTCGGCGAGCGGTGCCGGAGCGCGTATCCCGACGTGGCGCCGGCGGTTCGTTCGCTCGCGCGAGACGGTATCGCGCTCCACACCGCATCGGGTGAGGACGCGGCGCAGCTGCACAGCTACTTGCGCGGGATGGGCGTGCGCGATCTCTTCGGGCGGTTGTACGGACCCGATCTCATCGATCGCTGGAAGAACGGGCCTGGCTATTACCGCGCGATCCTCGCGGACAGCGGCGTCGATCCCACCGAGGCCGTGGTCGTGGACGACGCGCCCGACGCGCTCGGCTGGGCCGCCGCCTGCGGCCTCCGGTCGATCCACCTGGACCGCCTCGGTCGCGGCTCGTCGTACGAGCGCATCTCATCGCTGGCCGAGCTGCCGATGCTGCTCGATGGCTGACGTCCGCGTCCTGACGGCGGTCGTGCGGGACCTATATCAGCCGAGCCGGGCGATCTCCGGGCGGCGCGGCGCGGACTCGAGCGCCGCACTGACGGCCGCCTCGAGCTGCTCGAGGTCGAACGGCTTCTCGAGCACCGCGACATCGAAGGCCGCGAGCTTCGCGCGGGCGGAGCCGAGCGACGCGATCGCGGCGGAGCAGATGATCACCGGGATCCCACGCGTCGCGGGATCGAGGGTCAGGACGTCGAGCTGCTGCCAGCCCGTGGATTCCCCATGCAGGAAGAGGTCGAGGATCACGAGGTCGGCCTTCGCGTGCTTGATGTCGCCGAACGCGTCGGCCGAGGCCTTCACCTCGTAGCCGGAGGCCTCGAGCGCCGCGACCATCGTCGTGCGGCCGTCGGCATCATCCTCGATCAGGACGATGCGCTTCGTGCTCACCGCCGAACGGATGGCGTCGGCGTGCGGGCCGGCAGCGGCGAGCGCGTGCTGTTGGGCCGGTCGGTCGGCTCGGAGGTTTCGACGGGCCGGTCGGACGGGTGGAGCTTGTCCGACTGCTCCCTCGCGCGCTCGACGTCCGGCTGCTCCGAAGAGGAGACCCGGTCCGCGAGGTCGTCGAGCACCGCTTCGTGCTTTGCGTGCGCGGCGTCCACGACGTCCTCGGCGAGCGTCCGCGTGTCTTCGCTGATGCCCGGCGTACCGCGCAGGGCGTCGACCGCGGCAGTCAGCGTCTGCACCGCGACGGCGTACTCGTCCTCCGCAACGGGCGCGTTACCCCGATGGGTGGACACCGCCTCGGCCAGCTCCGCCAGCCGGTAATCCGCGTGTTCGGCAAGGAGCCGGAGGCGCGTCGTGTCGTCGAGCGCGAACGCGAGCTGCACCTGCTCGGCCACGCGCTTCACCCCATAGAGGGGGTCACCCGGCAGGCTGTCGGCAGCGGCCTTGGTCGTCCCGCCTGCGAGGAGCACGAGGATCGCCGCCGCGACGAGTGCCGGGCGCAACCAGCCGCGCTGCAGCCGCGACCACGCGGTCTCGCGCGGCGCGAGCACGCCGGGCGCCTGGGCCATCAGTTGCGCGCGAAGGGCCCGCTTGAACGCGCCACGCGGCTCGGGGCGCGGAAGCCTGTCGCTCATCCGAGCTGCTCCCGCGACGGGATGAGCGTGCGCAGCGCGCTCAGCGCCCGGAACTCGATACCGCGGATCGTGCCGTCCTGCTTGCCCACCAGCTTCGAGATGGTCTTCGTATCGAAGCCCTCGACGTAGCGCAGCACAAGGATCTCTTGCTGGAGCGGCGTGAGCTGCCGCATCGCCTCGCGGACGACCGACGCGTCCGATCCGGCGAGGAGGCCGGCGTCCGGGTGCACGACCTGGTCGGCGTTCGGGTGGGCGAGCGCGTCCTCGAAGCTCACCTGCTGGCGAGCAGCGCGCCGGCGGCTGCGGTCGATCACGGCGTTGCGCGCGATGCGGTAGAGCCAAGCTAGGAACGCCTGGCGCGGCTCGTACTTCGAGATCGCCCGAAGGGCCCGCATGAACACGTCGCTCGTCACGTCTTCCGCCTCTGCCTCATTCCGTACCCGGTAGAACACGTACCGGTACACGGCATCCACGTAGCGGTCGTAGAGGACCCCGAAAGCTTCGGCCTCGCCGGAGCCGGCCCGCCGGGCCAGATCGGCGTCCTCTTCCCGCTCAGCGGAACTAACGGCGCCGGCCGCGAGGCTGTTAGGAAGCTCCCCCACCACGGGAGAAACGGTAGCCGGGCCGGTTCAGCGCGGCTTGCCCCGGCCGGGGGGCGGGGCCCGGCGGGGCCTAAGATGAGGCCAGATTCATACGACAGGGGAGCGGCGAAAGCCGCTGAGAGTGCGCGAAAGCGCAGACCCTCGAACCTGACCTGAGTCATATCAGCGTAGGGAGTCGAAACCGTGGCAGATCCTCGCGCGTCCACCTCCTCCTCCGCATGGCGCACCGTCGATATCGTCGTCGCGGCCGTCATCGCCGTCGCCTTCGGCGTGGTCTTCTGGGCCTGGAATGCCCTGTGGGCGACCACCTCACCGGCCTTCGCGGCACTCCCCGCCTCGCAGTACCTGATCTCCGGGGTGTGGCTCATCCCTGCGGTCCTCGGCGGGTTCGTCATCCGGAAGCCCGGCGCGGCGCTCTTCTGCGAGCTCCTCGCGGCGATCGTGTCCGCGCTCATCGGATCGCAGTGGGGGCTCGACACGGTCGTGTCGGGCGTCGTCCAGGGCGGTGGCGCCGAGCTCGTCTTTCTGCTGTTCCGCTACCAGAACTGGAGCCTCTGGGTCGCCGCCCTCGCCGGTGTTGCGAGCGCGGCCGCCGCGTGGGTCCACGACATGATCGTGTACTACCCCGATCTCGGCGTCGGTGGTTGGGTCGTGTTCGTCCCCTTCTACCTCGTGTCGGCGGCGGTCATCGCCGGCATCGGCTCGTACTACCTGACCCGCTCGCTCGCACAGACCGGGGTCCTCGCCTCGTTCCCCTCCGGACGTTCCCAGAGCCGGGTCTGATCTCGGCGTCGCGTGATGGCTGACGTCGTCGACCTCCGCGGCTGGGGATGGCGCCACCCCGGCCGCGCCGCGTGGGCCGTGCGCGGGCTCGACCTCCGCGTCGAGCGCAGCGAGTCCGTGCTGCTCGCCGGGCCGTCGGGCTCGGGCAAGAGCACCGTCCTGCTCGGCATTGCGGGCCTGCTCGATCGCAGCGGCGGCGGCGAATCCGAGGGCGCGCTGCGCGTCGACGGTGCCGCGGGCATCGTCTTCCAGGATCCGGAGACCCAGCTCGTCATGGCGCGCGCCGGCAACGACGTCGCGTTCGGGCTCGAGAACCGCTGCGTGCCGACGGCCGAGATCTGGCCGCGGGTGCATGAAGCGCTCTCGGGTGTCGGGTTCCCCTATCCCGACGACCATCCGACGAGCGCGCTCTCGGGCGGTGAGAAGCAGCGCCTCGCCTTCGCCGGCGTCTTCGCCCTCGGTGCGGACATCCTCCTGCTCGACGAGCCCACGGCGAACCTGGACGACGATGGCGCGCGGCTCGTGCGCAGTCTCATCCGGCAGGCTCGCGAACGCGGCAGCACGATCGTCCTTGTCGATCACGACGTCGATGCGGCGCGGCCGCTCGTCGATCGCGTGGTGCCGCTCGCGCCGATCCCGGACGTGGCGATCCCAGAACCGGCGACACGCCCGCTGCCGGGCGCCGCGCTGGTCACGGCGCGGGACGCCGCGTTCGGGTACCCCGGGGCCGAGGGCCTCGCGCTGGATGGCATCGACATCGAGGTCCGTGCGGGCGAGGCGCTCGCGCTCACCGGACGGAATGGCTCGGGGAAGTCGACGCTCGCGCTGCTGCTCGCGGGCCTGCTGCGCCCCGCGCGTGGGAACGTGACCGGTGCCGACGGTGCGGCGCTCGCGCGGCTCCCCGCGTCCACGCTCGTCCGCCGCGTCGGCACCGTGTTCCAGGATCCGGAGCATCAGTTCGTCCGCGGCCGCGCCGACGACGAGCTCATGGTCGGGCCGCTGCGGATCGGCGCGACGCCGGACGCGGCTCGGGCGCGCGCCGCGGAGCTGCTCGAGCGGCTCCGACTCGCGCCGCTCGCCGCGGCGAATCCGTTCACTCTCTCGGGCGGCGAGCAGCGCCGGCTCTCCGTCGCGACGGCGCTCGCCACAGATCCGCCCCTGCTCGTGTTCGACGAGCCAACGTTCGGCCAGGACCGGGTCACGTACGCGGAGCTCGTCGTCCTCCTCCGCGCGGCACGTGACGCGGGTCGCGGGATCGTCGTCGCCACGCACGATCGCGCACTCATCCGCGCACTCGCCGACCGTGAGGTCCGCCTCGAGGCGGGCCGAGCGGCATGATGCTGCTGACGCCGCTCAGAGCCGATCCGCGCGCGGCGCTCGGCGCCGCGAACCCGCTCGCCAAGCTCGGCGCTGCGGCCATGGTGATGCTCGTGCTGTTCCTGTCGGTGGACCCGGTCACGCCGCTAGTCCTGCTCTGCGCGATCGCCGCCGCCGTCCGGCTGTCCGGGATCCCGCCGCGCGCGCTGCTCGTCCGGAGCGCACCGCTGTTCGTCGCCGCGATCGGCGCCGCCCTCGTGAACGGCATCTTCGCCAGCGGCGGGCCGTCGCTCATCGCGGCGATCGCGACCGGGCTGCGGCTCATCGCGATCGCGCTGGCAGGCGTCGTCGCGTTCGTCACGATCGACCCGACCGATCTCGCGGACGCGCTCGTGCAGCACCTCCGCGCCCCGCCGCGCTTCGCCGTGGGCGCGCTCGCCGCCTTCCGGCTCCTCCCGATCTTCGCGACCGAATGGGAGACCATCGGCCTCGCGCGTCGAGCGCGCGGCATCGACGATGGCGGAAGCGCGCTCGCGCGCATCGCGTCGTTCCGTGAGCGGTCCTTCACGCTGCTCGTCGCGGCCATCCGCAGGGGGGTGCGCCTTGCCCTCGCGATGGATGCCCGCGGATTCGCGGCGATGCGGTGCCGCACCATCGCCCGTCCGCAGCCGTTCACGAATCGCGATCGGCTGCTCCTGCTCGGCGCGGCGGCCGTCTCGGTCGCGACGGTGGTCTTCGGCGAGGTACTCGGGACGTGGCGGGGATTGCTGCGCTAGCCGGAGACCACTGATCTCGCGAGCGCGACGATCCGGCCGTAGTGGTGGCTCACGGCACCGCGCGGCGGCGCGGCGCGGCGGGCGAGCTCGTTCACGACGACGCGGAAGATGACCGCCCGGAGGAACAGCTGGCGCCACTCCGTGAGATGCTCGATGAGCGTGACGGTGCTCTCGGGTGCGCCTTCCCACGTGATCGCGTCGGCGACAACGAGTGCCGCGCTGTACTCGGGGGGCGCCAATGGAGCGAGAGGTCGATGATCGCCGGCGGCAGCCCAGGCTCGAAGAGCACATTGCCGGTCAGGTCACAATGGACAAGCTGAGCCGGAAGCGTCACGGGGCCGCGCGCTGCGACCAGCGCGGCGAGATGGATCGTGTCGCGCAGCTCCGCCCACGGCAGCTCGCCCCATGCGACACGGGCCGCGATCCGCCAGCGATCCGCGCGCCGGTCGATGAACTCGGGCCTCGGTGCGCCTGACAGCGTTTCGTGGAACGCCGCCGCTGCCGCGAGCAGCTCCGGCCAACGGGTCGCGCTGTGCGCGCCGCTCACCCAGGACCACGCCGACCATCCGTCGACGATCCACCGGCCGTCGGCTGCGGCGATCGGGCGCGAGACCCGGAAGCCGTTCTCGCGCACCGACCGAGTCAACTCAGCGAGCCACCTCGCTTCCGGTTCGTCGTCGACGGGCTTGAGCACGATGTCTCCGGAGCGCCACGTTCGGCCACGTCCTCCGGCAAGCGCGGAGGGCAGCTCCGCCGCTCCGAACGCCGCGAGGACAGTTGGCGATGGTGGGATCGGCACGGCCCCGCTCCCTACTTCAGCGTCAGCAAGTACCGCACGAGGTCGTCGAAGTCCTCCTGGCTCAGCCCGCGAGCAAGACCGCGCGGCATCGTGTCCGGATAGCTTGGCACGATGTACGCCCCCGGATCGAGGATCGACTCGCGGATGTACTCCTCGGCGCTCATCCCTGGCTTGCGCGGCCCGGCGACGGTCCCGATGTGCGTGAGCGGCGGCCCCACGGTGCCGCCCTCGCTTCCGACCTGATGGCAGCTCGCGCAGTTCTTCTGGCGATACACCTGCGTGCCGCGCTCGATCGGATCGGTCGCCCTCGGCTCGGTGCACGCGACCGCGAACAGACAGGCCGCGAGCGCGAGCCCGAAAAGCCGCATCATCCGCGCGTGAACAGTACGGCGAGCCTGCGTGGCGCGACGGTCGTGCTCGGCGATCGCGCCGTCATCCGCGACCTCGACCTCGACCTCATGCCCGGCGTGACGGTGATCCGCGGCCCCAACGCGTCCGGCAAGACGACGCTGCTACGCGCGATCGCGGGGCTCGTGCCGTTCGCCCGCGGCGAACGCGACGTCCCGGTACCGACGCTCTTCCTCGGGCAGCGCGCCCAGCTGCTGCGCGGTCTCTCGGCGCGCGACAACCTGCGCTTCCTCGCCGCCTTCCGCGGCGCGTCTCCCGATCGGGTGGGTCCGGCCCTGGCGGCCTGGGGCATCAGCGCGCGCGACGCGAGCCGGCCGGTCGAGACGCTGTCCGCCGGGCAGCGGCGCCGTGCGGCCCTCGCGCGGCTCGACGTCGAGCGCTGCGATCTCGTGCTCCTGGATGAGCCGTTCGGCGAGCTCGATGACCAGGCAGCGACGGCGCTCGCACAGAAGATCCGGATCCTCGCCGGGGAGCGGCGCACGATCGTCATCGCGACGCACGGACATCCGGAGCTCGATCCCAGCGCGAACCGCGTGGTGCGGCTCGGATGAGCCTGCGCCGGATCGGTCTGGTCGCGCGCCGCGAGGTGCGCGCCGAGCGCGGGCAGCCGGACGGCCTCGTGAGCGCCGTCACGTTCGTGGCGGTCCTGATCCTGGTGGAGAGCCTCGCCGTCGGTCCGCTCGCGGCCAGCCGACCCGCCGTCGCCGGGGCGCTCTTTTGGATCGCGATGGCCTTCGCCGCGATCCTCGCGACAAGCCGCTCGTTCGAGCGCGAGCTCGAGGATGACGCGCTCGACGCGGTACTCGCGCTCCCTGGGGGCCGCGACGCCATCTACGCCGGCAAGGCCCTCGCCCTCACCGCCCTCATCGGGCTCGTCGCGATCGTCGGCGGTGCGCTCTCGCTCCTGCTGCTGTCGCTTGACGTCGCACTTCCCGGACATCTGGTCCTCGTCACCATCGCGGGCGTTCTCGGGCTGCCGCCGGTGATCGTGCTCTTCGTCGTGCTCGCGCTGCGCTTGCGCTCGCGCGGTGCACTGGTCCCGATCCTCGCGCTCCCGGTGCTCGTGCCCCAGCTGGTGGCCGCGACGAATGGAACCGCGGCAGCCGCGTCCGGAGACGCGGCTGGAGCGATCGCCTGGGCCGGATTGCTCGTCGCGTTCGCGTTGGTGTATTCAGTTCTCGGCCTTACCATCGTCCCTGCAGCACTCGAGTGATCAGCACGACCGCGAAGACCACTTCGGCCCTGCGCGCGCGTCCCTTCCTGGGCGCGGCGAGCATCGTCGCGCTGTTCGTGGCCCTCTGGATGGCCCTCGTCTGGTCGCCGCCCGATGCCGCGATGGGCAACGTCGTCCGCATCCTCTACGTGCACGTGGCGAACGCATGGCTCGCGTATCTCGCGTTCGTCATCGTGTTCCTCGCGAGCGTCGCCTACCTCTGGACGAAACGGCCGGTCTTCGACGCGGTGGCCGTCGCGTCCGCGGAGATCGGCGTCCTCTTCACCGGCCTGACCCTGGTCCTGGGCTCGATCTGGGCCCGACCCACCTGGGGCGTCTGGTGGAGCTGGGAGCCGCGTGTCGTCACGACCGCCGTGATGTTCGCCATGTACGTCGGCTACCTGCTGCTCCGCAACCTGTCCGACGACCTGGAGCGCCGCGCGACCCGCGCCGCGATCCTCGGCATCGTGCTCGTCGTCGACGTGCCGATCGTGCACCTCTCGGTGACGTGGATGAACGCCCTGCATCAGCTGCCGAGCGTGCTCCGGCCGGACCTCCAGCCGACGCTCGATCCATCGATGCTCGCGTCGCTCATCGCGATGACGATCGCGTTCACGTTCCTGTACGCGTATCTCATGACCGCTCGGGTGGACATCGAGCGCCGCCGCCAGGCGCGGGTCATCGAGGCGCGCGCGTGACCATCGACAACTTCTCCTTCATCGCGGCGGCGTACGTCATCTGCGTCGGCGCGCTCGCGCTGTACGTCGCGTCGCTCAGGTACCGCCGGCGTGACGGTGAGTGAGCGCGGGTAGCCGGATCGGCGGGCGCCGCGTGCTGATCATCGCCGCCCTCGCGACCGCCGTGATCATCGGGTACGTGGCGACGCAGACCCTGCAGAGCGCGGCGGTGTATTACCTCACCCCGACCGAGGCGGCGACGCGCGGTGTCGCGCCGGGACAGGCCGCCCGCCTGGGCGGGCAGGTCCTTCCGGGAACGCTGAGCTACGACCCGGCGACGCGCGATCTGCGCTTCACGATCGGCGACGGCGTCTCGACGGTGAAGGTCATCGGCAGTGGCGCGCCGCCGGGCCTCCTGCGTGAAGGCGCCGGCGCCGTGGTCGAGGGCACCTTCGCCGCGGATGGCACCTTCCGCGCGACGCAGGTGATCGCGAAGCACGACGAGGTCTATACCGCGCCGACGGGCTCCGCCGTGCCGACGCACCCGACTCTTGCGCCGTGAGCTGGGCCGACGTCGGCGCCGGCGCGCTCCGCGCGGCGTTCGCGGTCTCGCTCTGGGGCGTCGGCGCCGCTGCCTACGCGGCGTGGAAGCGCGACGCCCGCGCGCTTCGGAGCGCGCGGGCGGTCGCGATCGCGGCCTTCGCGTTGGTCCTCCTCGCGGATCTCGCCATGGTGGGCGCGCTGCTGACCCATGACTTCAGCCTGGTGTACGTCGCCGAGAACAATGCGCGCGAGACGCCGCTCTTCTACAGCGCGATCGCGCTCTGGGCCGCGCTCGCGGGCTCGATCCTCCTGTGGACGCTCATCCTCGCCGGCGCCGTCGTGTACGTCGCGCTGCGCGGCACACGCTCGCTCCCCCGCCTCGCGACAGTGGCGCTCGCGGTGCTCTTCGCGATGTTGTCGTTCTTCCTGCTGCTCGTGACGACGGCGGCCGCGGATCCGTTCACCCGGATCGCCGCCGACCAGGTCCCCGCGGATGGCAATGGCCCGAATCCGCTCCTCCAGAACCACCCGCTCATGGCGTTGCACCCGCCGCTCCTCTACCTCGGGTACGTGCTCACGAGCATCCCGTTCGCGTACGCGATCGCGGCGCTCGTCCTCGGTGAGACGAGCGACCGCTGGCTCACCGAGACCCGCAAGGCCGCACTCGCCTCCTGGGCCCTCCTCGGCGTGGGTATCGTCGCGGGCGCCTGGTGGAGCTACGCGGTGCTCGGCTGGGGTGGGTACTGGGCGTGGGATCCGGTGGAGAACGCGGCGATCATGCCGTGGCTGACCGCGACGGCGTACCTGCACTCGGTGATGGTGGAAGAGAAACGCCGGCTGCTGCGCACGTGGAACATCGCCCTCGTCATCGCCACGTTCGCCCTCACGATCCTCGGAACGTTCCTCACCCGCAGCGGTGTCGTGAACTCGGTGCACTCGTTCACCCAATCCGCGATCGGACCGCTGCTCCTCGGCTACTTCGTCGCGATCCTCGTGCTTGGTGTCGGCCTGCTCCTCTACCGGCTGAACGACCTGACGGACCGCGGCTCGATCGGCGCGCCACTGTCGCGCGAGGCGATCTTCCTGTTCCAGAACGTCCTCTTCATCGCGGCCATGCTCACGGTCCTCCTCGGCACGCTGTACCCGCTCATCGCCGAGGCGGTGAGCGGCGCGCAGCTTTCGATCGGAGCGCCGTACTTCGACCGGGTCGAGGTCCCGATCGGCCTTGCCCTCCTGTTCCTCATGGGCCTCGGACCCCAGCTACCGTGGCACGGGGCGTCACGCGCCACGCTCGAGCGGCAGTTCACCGCCCCGGTCATCGCCGCGGCCGGCGGCGCGATCGTCGCGGTGCTCGCCGGGATGACCGGCGTCGCCCCGGTCCTCACGTACGCGCTCGCGGCGTTCGTGACCGCGACCGTGGTGCAGGAGTTCACGCGCGGCGTGCGGGCGCGGCGGACGCTCCACCTGGAGCCGCTGATGGCCGCGTTCCTCGCGCTCTTCCGCCGCAACGGACGCCGCTACGGCGGCTACGTCGTCCATCTCGGGATCGTGATGGTCGTCGTGGCGATCGCGACGAGCCAGTCGCGTACGACGGAGCTCGAGCGCACGCTCGGGCCGGGCGACGCGATGGACGTTGCCGGCTATCACGTCGTCATGACGGGATTGCGCGACATCGCCGAGCCACAGCGGGCGACGACGGTCGCCGACCTCGTGATCACCGGCAACGGCGCGTCCGAGCACCTCCACCCCGGCCTCGTGCAGTACCCGAACAGCGCGCAGGTCATCGGCTCGCCGGGCATCGCCGCCGGGTCGCGCGACGACATCTACACGATCCTCGCGGCGTACGACGGGACGGGCAACGCGTGGGCAACCATCCGCGTGCGGGTGATCCCGCTCGTGTCATGGCTCTGGGCCGGTGGCGCGGTCGTCGGCTTCGGGGCACTCCTCGCCGCCCTTCCACCACCGAAGCGGCGCACGATCCTCGTTCCAGCACCGGTGGCCGACGCGGTGGGCGCGGAATGAATCGCATCGCGCGCTACTCGGCCGTCGCGCTCATCGTCGGGCTCGCGCTCGTGCTCACGCTCGCCTTCCGCCGTGACCCGCACGACATCAAGACCGGTACGGTCGGTAAGCCCGCGCCCGCGTTCACCCTGCTGTCGCTCGCCGACGGGACAAGCATCTCGCTCGATCAGTACAAGGGCAAGATCGTCATCCTCAACTTCTGGTCGTCGTGGTGCATCCCCTGCAAAGAGGAGAACCCCGCCCTGACCAACGTGTGGGAGCGCTACCGCGGCACCGACGTCGTGCTCCTCGGGGTGGTCTTCCAGGATTCAGCGGACGCCGCGCGCGCATACACGAGCCAGCTCGGCAACACGTGGGCGAGCGCGATCGACGATAGCGGCCAGGTCGCCCTGAGCTACGGGGTGTTCGGACCGCCGGAGACGTACTTCATCGGCGCCGACGGGGTGATCGCTGGGCGGCACATCGGGCCGATCGACGAAGCAACGCTGATGACGGGGATCGAGACGCTGCGTAAGAGCGCGAAACAGTGACCGGGTCGAGCAAAACACGCTGGATCATCGTCGCGGCGATCCTCGCCGTAGGCCTCGCCATCGCGTGGAGCGCGCGTCCCCAGCCGCTCACCGCGGCCGAGCACGTGGACCGGATCGCGGCCGAGCTTCGCTGCCCGGTGTGCCAGGGCCTGTCGGTGCAGGACTCGCCGTCGGAGACCGCGCGCTCGATGCGCGCCCTCGTCGCGCAGCGGGTGGCCGAGGGACGGACCGACGACGAGATCCGGGCCGAATTCCAGCGGAGCTACGGCGACTGGATCCTCCTGTCGCCCCCGCTGCTCTCCCCGAGCGGACTCGTCTGGCTCGCGCCGCTCGCCGCGGTGGCCGCGGGCGCGTGGCTCGCATGGCGCCGCGCGCGCGGGGGGGCGCCGGTCATCGCGGGGAACGGACCCACCGCCGCGGAGCTGCAACGGCTGCGGGAGCTCGTCGCGAGCGAGCCCGAGTGACCGCCGTGATCTTCGGCCTGGCCATCGCCGCCGCGGCGCTCGCCGCGCTGTGGCCGTGGCTCGCGCCGCGGACCCGAGCGTGGCCTTCCGAACCCGCCGTCTCGGGCGACGACGTCAGGCGCGCGGTGTCGTCGCTGCGCGATCTGCAGTTCGCCGAGGCCGCGGGGACCATCGACCACGCCGATGCGATCCGCCTCCGGGGCGTGCTCGAACGGAGCGCGTTCGTCACCGGCCCGGTGACCGCGCCGGCGCGCGCACCGATCCGGACGATCGGGATCGCCGCGCTGCTCGTCGGGATCGCCGCGGCCCTCGTCGCCCAGAGTCTGCCGCAGGCCGCGGGCGATCGCGCGCCGGGAGAGCTGATCACCGGGACCGTGCCCGCAGCCGGACCAACGACCGCCGACCTCGAGGCGCGCGCGAAGGCCGCACCGCGCGACGTTCCGACCCTGCTCGCGCTCGCCGACGCCTACCGCCAGGACGGCCGGGTCAGCGACGCGGTCACGACGTATCGGGGCGTGCTCGCGATCGACGCCAACAGCGTGCCCGCGCTCAACGGCCTTGCGCTCATCCTCACTCAGGCTGGCCAGCCGGACGGCGCGATGCTCGCGGTCGATCGGGTCCTGCAGCTGCGGCCGAAGGATCCCGATGGGCTCTTCTTGAAGGGCCTGCTCCTGTATCAAAAGGAGGACTGGCAGGGCGCGATCGACGTGTGGACGGTGTACCTCGACGTGGGCGAGTTCCATCCGGCTGCGCCCATGGTGCGCTCGCTCTATCAGGACGCGAAGGGCAAGCTCGCGCCCTAGTCAGCCGGACCCAGCCGATCACGTAGCCCGACCTGCCGCTGAACATGAAGAACCGTCCGCCCTCGAGTGGACGGACGGAGAATTCGCTCCCGAAGCGCAGTCCGACCGCGTGATCGCTTCCGGCCGACGCCGACATGACGTGCCGGTCCCCGTCGATCGAGACGAGCAGCACATCGTCCGACGCGCTAACGAGGATGGATCCCGCGGGTATCGCCAGCGCGCGGATCGCGCCGTTCGTCGCGTCGAACGCCCGCAGCCGTCCCGTGGCGTCGCGCAACAGCAGCTCGTGTCTGCCGAGCCAGTTGACCTCGTCGGGGCGACTGCACCAGGGGACCCGCAGCGACCACGCCGGCTGCAGCCCGAGCGGCAGGTCGGCGACGGTCCCGCCGGCGACGACCCAGAACGCGAGCGGGTCGGCCGCGCACGCGAGGATCAGGCGCTGGTCGGGTGACACGCCGCTCCGCGTCGGCATCCGATCGCGCGCCGAGGCCGGTGCGATCAACGGAAGGTCGCTGATCCGGCCGTCGAGGGTCACGCTGCGGATGTGGGTGCCGTCGCGGTAGATGACCTCGCCACCGAGGGTCCAGCCGAGGAGGTCGACGGGCTGCGGGGCCGGGTCGCTCGACGTGACGAAGGTTCGCGTCGGACCGCCGGCGCGCGGCGCGATGCGGATCTCGTGGATCCGGATACCGACGCAGCAGCCCTCCTGGCGCTCGGTCGCGATCCACGTGCCGTCGGGCGAGAGCGCGGGGCTCGAGTCGTCGAGACCGGTCTCGGTCAGCCGACCATCGGACCGCAGCACGCCGAGCGGTCCGGCCCGCTGTCCCGCCGCCAGCTCGATGAACACGGCGCTGGAATCCGGAAGCCACTCTGGCCGGCCCATCGCGGTCGGGTTGTCGATCCTCCCGATGACGGTCCCGTCCAGCTGCTGGAAGACGAAATACGAGACGGTGCCCTTGGGACCCTGGACGAAGGACCAAACTGTCTGGCCGTCGGGCGAGGGCAGCATGAAGTCGTCGAGCGCGGTCACCTCGCGGTACGCGTGCGGTGCGGCCGTCGCGGCCGCCGATGGGCTCGGAAGGACCGCGACCTGCGTCGCGGACGGTGTGGCCCCGCCCGTCAGCGCGCGGCCGGGTGCGCACGAGACCAGCAGCGCGATCGCGATGAGGCTCAGATATCGCATGACCACAACGTAGGTGGCGCGCGCGCCGTCGTCAGGCTTGCGTTGGGGCTAACTCGTATGCCCGATCGAGCGAGCGCCGGCTCGACCTACTGGCAGCGGATCGGTAAGGCACGCACGAGGGGCGGAAAGGTTCGAAGCGAGCTACGGCTGGTCGCCGACCTCGGTGCGGATGTGCTCGATGGCGCCCTCGCGATAGAGGCTGACGAAGGCGACGACCACGCCGGGATCGAACTGCTTGCCCGAGCCGGCCTCGATGGACGCGAGCCCGCGCTCCGCGCTCCAGGCCTCCTTGTACGGACGCTTCGACGTGAGTGCGTCGTACACGTCGGCCACCGCGACGATGCGCGCGGCAAGCGAGATCTCCCGGCCCTGCTTGCGGTCCGGGTAGCCGGTGCCGTCCCAGCGCTCGTGGTGCTCGCGCGCGACGGCACGGCCCGTGGCGAAGAACTTCGCGTCACCGAGCATTGCCTCCCCATCGATGCAGTGCTGCTTCATGACGTCGAACTGATCCGTGGACAGCTCGTGCGGCGCGCCGAGGATGTCGTCGGGTGTCTGGATCTTGCCGACGTCGTGGAGCACGCTCGAGTACCCGAACTCCTCGACCGTGGCCGGCGGGAGGCCGAGCTTCGCGGCGATCGATTCGACGTACTTGCGCACGCGCAGGAGGTGCTGCCCCGTCGTCATGTCCTTCAGTGAGACGGCCATGACGATGTGGCTCACGCCCTGCAGGCCGGTGCGGCGCAGCTCGACGTTCGTGTTCTGCTCCGCGCCGAGGGCCCGCTCGAGCTCAAGGCGACGCTCGCGCTCGAGGCGCAGCAGCGTCGCGAGGTCTTCGGCGTAGCGCGTGGCCTGGCGCTCGAGAAGCGCGAGCTCCTCGAGCTTGGCTTCGAAGTCCTTCGCGAGGTGCTGTTCGCGCGCGTACACCGCGGCGAAGTCCGTGGCCATCCGGAGGGCCTGCGCGTTCGCCTGCTCCGAAACGCGGATCGCCTGCTGCAGGAGCTGGCGGAAGATCTCGGGGGCCTTCGTTTCCGTCTCGGACTCGGCCGACAGCGTCGGGCCGAGCTCGGCGAGCTCGACGGTCCGGCTTAGGCCGGTATGCAGCGCGGTCGGGCGCTCGCCGTCCACGAAGGGCTCGTCAGGAGGCCGGGGCGAGGATCGTGCGGATGGTGTCGATGAGCTCGAGCGGCCCGAACGGCTTGGTGAGGTACTGCGCAGCGCCGGCGGCGAAGCCGACCGCGCGATCGCTCTCGCTGTCGTGCGCGGTGAGCATCACGATCGGGATGCCCTTCGTCTCCTCGGCCGACTTCAGCTCGCGGCAGACGTCGAATCCGTTCGGACCGGCGCCCATGTCCACATCGAGCAGCATGAGATCGGGACGCTCGGCGCGGGCAATCTCGAGGGCCTTCTGGCCGTTCTCGGCCTCGAGGATCGTCCAGCCCTGCGTCGACAGGGTGATCCGTACCATCTGGCGGATCGGGACGAGGTCGTCAGCGATCAGCAGCTTCGCCATGTCGTACGCACCTTTCATCACGGCCACGCGCAGAACGATGACCGAACTCTAGGGGGGTTCCGACCCCCCGGCGGGGGAAGCTCACACGACCTCCGTCGGACGGGTGGCCGTCTTCTCGCGGGTCCAGGTGTCGAGCGTGATGACCCCCAACCGGGCGGCTTCCGCGACGGCCTCGAGGCGGGAGTGGGCGCCCAGCTTCCGCAGGATCGCCTGGACATGGGCCCGGAGCGTCGCGCTGGAGATGCCGAGCTGCTCGGATGCCTGACCGGTCGAGGCGCCTTCGGCGAGCAGCTGGAGGACCTCGAGCTCCCGGGCGGTGAGCGGCTCGAGCGGGCGTGGCCGGGTCTCGCGCTCGAGGAGGAGCCGCTGGAGCTCGCTCGGGGCGAACAGGATCTCTCCCTGCGCCGCGGCGCGAACGCCTTCGACGACCTCGTCGAACGGCCGGTCCTTCGTGAGGTGGCCGACCGCGCCGGAGCGCGCGACGTCGGACAGCGTCGTCACCGACGGATCGCCGGTGAGGATGAGGACGGAGGTATCGGGGAGCGTCGCGCGGACCGTGCGGGCGATGTCGGCGCCGGTGCCATCGGGGAGGTGGTAGTCCGCAAGCACGACATCGGGGCGGAGCTCGGTCATGCGGCGGACGGCGGCCTGCACGTCGTGCACGACGTCGACGACCTCGATGCCATCCGCGCTCCGAAGCGCCACTCGCAGCAGCTCGGCGAAGAGCCGCTCATCGTCGACGATGAGCACCCTCGTGGTGCCTGGTTCGATCCTGTTCGTCATGCCCCCGCCGCCTCCCCTCGATCGTGGCCGCGGACACCCGTGGCGAGCGCCGCGACCACGGCCGCGTCGAGCTCGCCGCGCTGCACGCACTGCTGAAGGATCTGCACTGCCGCATCTGCTGACATCGCCGGCCGGTCGGGCCGCGCGATGCGCAGCGCCTCGTAGCGGTCGGCGACCGCGACGATGCGCACCTCGAGGGGGATCTGCGGCGCCTTGAGCCCATCGGGGTAGCCGCTGCCGTCGAGGTGCTCGTGATGCGAGCGCACCATCGGCAGCAGCCGCGCGAGCGGACGGAACGGAGCGAGGAGCTCTTGCCCGAGGGCAGGATGCTGCTCGATCTGCTTGCGCTCCGCGAGCGTGAGCTCGCTCCGGCTGCGCACGAGTCCGAGCGGGAGCTTCGTGTTGCCGATGTCGCGGAGCAGCGCGCCGACGCGGATCGTCTGGCAGCTCGCGGCGTCGAGACCGAGGGCCTTCGCGATGCCGACGGCACGGCTCGCGACCCGCTCGCTGTGCCCCGCGGTCGCCCGGTCGTGCGACTCGAACGCCATCGCGAGCGCGATGAGCGCGTCCGCGGCGGCATCGACGTCGCGGCCGAGCTCCCGCTCGCGGACCGCGAGGTCCGCGATTCGCGCGAGCTCGTCGTTCAGGACGACGGTATCCGGGCTCATCGGGGCGCCCGCGGGAGCGACTCGCAGGACGGCGGGCCCCTCGTTCCCCATCCGGCTGGCGACGCTCGCGTCCCCGTCGACGAGGAGGAGATCGACCGCCCGCCCCTCGGCGCCGGCGGCGATGATCTCGAATTTCGGCCCGAGGATCAGCTCGGCGCGCTCGCGCCGACC
Source organism: Chloroflexi bacterium UBA4730 (assembly GCA_002404155.1). GTDB lineage: Bacteria > Chloroflexota > Limnocylindria > P2-11E > P2-11E > UBA4735. Next base: position 27,943 of record DHJC01000015.1, read on the forward strand.
CTGATCGGTGAGCGCGATGATGGCCGTCGGGCGGCCGACGGGCGCACTCTCCGCGGGCTTGGAGAGCCGCGGCGAGCGGATCCGGCGTGACTGGCTGAGCACCGCGTCGACGCGGGCCAGCAGCTCCGCCGGATGGAACGGCTTCGTGAGGTAGTCGGACGCGCCGCAGGAGAGCCCGCGGACCTTGTCGAAGACGTCGCCGCGCGCCGACAGGAAGATGACGGGGATATCCGCCGTCGCGCTGTCACTCTTCACCTGCAGACACACGTCGTACCCGTCCGTGTCGGGCAGGCCGACATCGAGCAGGACGAGGTCTGGGTGCAGCTCGCGGATGAGCGCCAGGCCGTCGCCGCCGGTCCGGCCCACCGAGACGCTCATCCCGTTCGCCTGGAGGCGCCGCTGGAGGACATCGGCCGACGCCGGGTCGTCCTCGACGACCACGACGCTCGTGTCGTTCTGCATGACGGTCAAGACTTCGCCTCCCCCAGGAGATGACGCATCGCGACGACGAACTTCGACGGACGGTCCGCGGGTGCGCGCTGGCGAAGGTAGCCGTGGAGCTCCTCGGCCCACGCGGGCAGCTCGCCGAGCCATTTCATCTCGATGACGACATCGGTCTCACGCGCGAGGATCGGCCCGATCCGGATCGGCACGGCGTCGTCGCTGTTCGTCGTCCACGGTACCGCGAGGTAGATGAGGTTGTGATCGGCGGTGATGCGGATCCGGTCGTCCGGCGCCGCGTACGCGAGGCGGTTGTACTGCGTGACGACCACCGGCCGCGCCCCGGCGCGCACCAGCTCGGCGGCCTTTTGGCCGAGCCCGCCCGAGGCGTCGGTGAGATCGGTCTCCCCGCGCAGGAACGCCGGCACGACATCGCCGGCGATCTCGAATCGCTCCTTGCGCGACATGTCGACCGTGTCTTCCTTCAGCTCGAGCCACACGCGCGCGCTCGTGAAGGCCTCGTCCGGCCGCGTGCGGTGGTACTCGCGAAACCGCAGCCGCAGGGCCTGGCCCGCCACGGCGGCGCGATAGATGGCCCAGTCGTAGGTGTCGCAGTACGCCGTCGTCGACCACTGGTACGGCCGATCGTCGCGCGCGAGCTGCAGGTGCGAGCCGGCCGTGCGCATGACGAGGCGCGCGAGCTCCTCGCTCGCGATGAAGCGGTCCTCGTGACGCGGCACGCTTTCGGGCTGCGCCGAGCGGTCGGCCTGCATCTCGGAGGTCATTCGGTGTTCCCCGCCGCGACTCGCAGCTTGCCGCGACGTGTGAGCGCGAGCCGCACCCGGGCTTCGATGTCAGCGCTGCTCTCGCCGAGGAGCCCTTGCAGCTCCGCCGTCGGGACCGCGCGGCCTTCGCCATGCAGCATCTGGGACGCGTTGCGCCGCAGCTCCGGATCTTCGGAGCGGAGGTTCTGGATGATCCGCCGGCCGAGCGCGCGGCGGAGCGACACCGTGTTCACGACGAACAGCGCAGAACAGACGGTGCCGAACCCGAGGACGACCTGCGGGCTTGCACTGATCGCGCCGGCGATGAGCACGAGCGCCGCGCCGATCTCGGCGACCGCGTTGAGGCCGCCGGAGAAGAACGCACGCGCCCGAGGACGGACGGTCGAAGCGACCTGGCTGTAGATGATCTGCGTCGCCGGCAGGTGCACCGCCGGGATGACGATCCGCTCCGCCGCCTGCAGCAGCACCGCGATGAGCAGCCCGGCGCCCGCGGCGAGGCCGAAGTACGTCCCGGCGCCGAACGTCGCGAGGTACCAGAGCGGGAAGGCGAAGATGACGACCGACACACCCAGCCGGCGGATGAGCCCGCCGGTGAGGAACGTCTGGATGCCGAGGGCGACGATCGAGCCGCTCGTATAGACGGAGGCGTAGAGGAGCGTGTAGTCGTCCTGCGACTGCTGCAGCGTTCCGGCCCTCGACGCGGCGTCGAGCCCGGCCGCGAACAGGTAGTTCGCGATCTGCATGAGGAAGTACCAGAAAAAGATGTTCACTCCGAACGGCCGCAGGAGCTTGTCCCGCGACACGAGCTTGTAACCGTTCAACGAGCCTGCCATGCGCTCGCCGATGCTCTTCGGCTGGCCCTTCTCTACGGCGACCGCGCCTTCCCCTTCCGGCAGGTGTCGGCGGAACAGGATGAGGATCACGAAGGCGAGGGCGAAGCCGGCGGCCTCGATGGCCATGAACGATTCGGAGTGGATCACGGGCGTCAGCGCCGCGGCCATGAAGCCGCCGACGATCTTCCCGACGAGCAGCGAGCCGGCGAACAGCGGGAAGATCCGCTTGCTCTGCTCGCTGTCGAAGAGGTTGCCCACGTACACCCAGAAGATCAGGTAGATGGTGTCCTTCACGACCTGCGCGAGCACGTACGTGAACCAGTAGTCGGTGCTCGTCACCGGCAGGAGCACCTGCGCCGCGACCGACAGCACCGTCACAATGCCGACGTACCAGATGAACAGATCGCGCCGGCGCATCCGGCCGACGAGCGAGAAGATGACGCTCGACGCGACGAGCAGGACGACGGGCGCGATCACGTAGGCGATCGGCAGGTACTTCACGCCGACGCTCTTGATGAAGATCGAGTTCGAGCCGACCTTGCCCACCCAGTTCGCGACCACGGTGATCGAGAGCAGGGTGTAGAGCAGGCCCACGATCCCGCGCTCCGCGCGCCGCACCGGATAGAGGCTGCGGAGCCAGATCACGCCGTCACCGCCTCGGCGGGCGCCACGCGGGACGCCGACGGGATGGTGAACTCGACGATGGCGCCGGGCTGGCCACCGTTGGCGACCCCGATCTTGCCGCCGTGGAGCTCGACCGCGAGCTTGCAGAACGCCAGGCCGAGCCCCGTGCCACCGCGGCTCCGTCCGGTGTCGGTCTGGTAGAAGCGATCGAAGACGTGCGCAGCGTCGGCCTCGGGGATGCCCGGGCCGGTATCGGTGACGCGCACGACGATGCTGTCCGCGGACGAGAGCTCGGCCTCGATCGTGACGGTGCCGCCGCCGGGCGTGTGCTTGATCGCGTTCGAGATCAGGTTCGTGAGCACGCGCACGATCAGCGCGGCGTCGATGAAGACCGTCGAGTCGTCCGGGATGTGCTCGACGAGCGCGATCCCCTTGGCCATCGCCTCGGGCGTGAGCTGCGCGAAGCTCCGCCGGACGACGTCGCCGAGCTTGTTCACCGCGGCGACGGCCTCAAGGCGGCCCTCTTCCATCTTGTAGACGTCGAGGAGCGCGTTGACCATGCGGAGGACCTCGGCGATGTTCGCCTCCGAGAGGCCGAGCAGCTGCGCGAACTCCGGGCGGTCGGGGGTGAGCTCACCCATGCGCGCGAGCTGGAGGAACGCGACCACGCTGTTCGCGAGGTTCCGGATGTCGTGGCCGAGCATGCCGATGAGCTCTTGCCGCGAGCCCTCGAGCCGCTGCAGATCCTCGTTCTTGCGGCGCAGATCGTCCTGCAGCCGCTTCATGTAGATGGCGTTCCGGACGCGGGCGAAGAGCTCCACCGGCTCGACCGGTTTGTTCACGTACATCATCCCGCCGGCCTCGAAACCCGCGGCCACGTCCTCCGGACGATCGCGCGCGGTCACGAAGACGACCGGGATGTTCGCGGTCTTCGGGTCACCCTTCAGCAGCTTCGTCGCCTGCCAGCCGTCGAGGCCGGGCATCATGATGTCCATCAGGATCAGGTCGGGCTGTTCCTTCGTCGCGACCGCGATCGCGTCGTGGCCGTTGTTCGCGGTCAGCGTCTCGTAGCCGTTCCCGCTCAGCCGGCGCACGATGAGCTCGACGTTCGCCGGCTCGTCGTCGACGACCAGGACCTTGCCCAAACGCTCGGACGGCTCGATGCCCGACGCAGGGAGCTCCGCCGGACGTGTGGCGACCTTTGGCGCGGAGCCATCCAGGAAGTACCGGTTCAGGACCGCGCGCAGCTCCGCCGGCGCGTAGGGCTTCGTGACGAAGTCGTTGCAGCCGGCCTCGCGGGCGCGTTCGCGGTCGGCCTGCATCGCGAGCGCCGACACGGCGACGATCGGGATCTCGGCGGCCCACGGCTCTTCGCGGATCGCGCGGGTGACGGACCAGCCGTCGAGCTTCGGCAGCAACAGGTCGACGAGGATGGCGTCCGGGTGCTCGCGGCGGGCCATCTCGAGCCCGGCGAGGCCGTCGGTCGCGGTCAGGGCGTCGTGCCCGGCGCCGCGCACGATGCGCCGCGCGACGTCGAGGTTGTTGGCCTCGTCTTCGATGATCAGGATCCTCGCCATCAGTCGGCTCCCGCGACGGCCGCGGTCGCACGCACGTGGACCGGCATCGTGAAGCTGAAGATGGCCCCGCCGTTCGCGCCGCTCTCGACCCAGATCCGGCCGCCGTGCAGCGCGACCAGGCGCTTGCTGATGGCCAGGCCGAGACCCGTACCGCCGTAGCGGCGGGTCGTGGACGCGTCGGCCTGACGGAACTCGTCGAAGATGTACGCCTGCGCCTCGGCGCTGATGCCGATGCCGGTGTCGGCCACGGCGAGCGTGACCCAGCCATCGCCGCTCGTTGCCGAGACCGTCACCGCGCCCGAGTCGGTGAACTTGACCGCGTTCGACATGAGGTTGACCAGCACCTGACGGAAGCGCGCCCGATCGGCGAGGATCGTCGGAAGGTCGGCCGGGATGTTCGCGCGCACGGCGAGCTCCTTCGCGTCCGAGTGCGGGCGGACGAGGGCGAGGACGTCCTCGACGATCGGCCGGACGTCGACCTCTTCGACGTTGATCTCCATCCGGCCCGCCTCGATCTTCGACAGGTCGAGGAGGCCGTTGATGAGACCAAGGAGGTTGTCGGCGGCCGTCGTCACCCGCTGGAGGTCGGCCTCCTGCTGCGAGTTCAGCTCGCCGTCGAGGCCATCGAGCATCAGCTTCGAGTAGCCGATGATCGCGTTCATCGGGGTGCGCAGCTCATGCGACACGTTCGCGAGGAACTCGCTCTTCAACCGGTTGGCACGCTCGAGCTGGAAGTTGTTGTCCCGGAGCTCGCCGACGAGGTCGGCGTTCTCTTTCGCGACGGACACGAGCCGAGCGACGGTGCGGAGGGTCCGAGCCTCCGACTCGGTGATCTCGGCTTCGCCCTTGAAGTACACGGACAGCAGGCCGGTGATGAGACCACGGGTCGAGAGCGGCACGTGCGCCGCGCTGCGGAGCACCCCGTACGGCATGTCCGAGCGCTGGACGACGTCCGGATCCCCCGTCTTGCCGCTAAGGACGTCCGTCGCGATCGACGTGGCCGTGTCCGGCTCGATGTTCGCCGTGCTCGCGGACGCGAGGCCGCCGGCCGTGCCCTCGCGCAGCACGATCGCGGCGGCATCCGCCTTCACGAGCGACACCAGCCGGCTCAGCGATTCGGCGAAGATCCGCTCGCGGTCCGTGACGCCGACGACGGCATCCGAGACCGCGTTCACGGTTCGGACCTCGTCAAGGTATTCCTGCTGCGCGCGATCGCGTTCCTGGAGCGAACGGGCCATCGTGTCGAATGCGCGCTCGAGCGTGCCGACCTCGTAGGAGGACCGCGCGTCGATCCGCACGCCCAGGTCGCCGGCCTCGATCTTCTGCGCCGCGTCGGCCAGATGCTCGAGCGGCGCGGTGATCGTGCGCGCCGATCGATAGGAAAGGACCACGACCGCCGCCATGACGCCCACCAGGAGCACGCCGAGGATGATGAAGAGGGAGCGCCCGGCCTCCTCGACCGGCGCCGCGGCCACGAGGACGCCCAGCAGCAGGGGGTCGGCGTTCGCGGTGTGGGTGCGCTCCAGCGTGAAGATCCCGAAGTAGTTCGCGCCGTTCACGTTGATGGTCTTGGAGACCAGGTCGCTCGGCGAGTTGTCGACGTCCGCGCTGGTCGGGAACTGCGCGATCTCGTCGCTGTCGATCCCGATGGTCGCCGCGCGGGGCTGGCCACGCCAGAGGATCGCGAGCTCGGAGTCCGAGCTCGCCTGGATCGCTTGCAGGAAGGGCACGTCGAGGACCGTGCCGACCATGACGTAACCGAGCACGACCGCGTTCGTATCATCGCGAACGATCGAGAGCGCCCGCACGGTCACGCCAGCGGGCTCGTCGTACAGCACGTAGGCCTGCTCGGGGCTGGCGTTGGCCCGGGCAAGCAGATCGGGCCCGAGCTTCTCGTCGGGCGCGATGTCCTGGCCACCGGTGATGACCAGACCGGTCGCGTCGGCGTAGCTCAGGATGTCGGCACCGATGCTCGATTTCGCGAAGATGAGGAACTGCTGAATCTCGGCGACCTTGGCCGGCGTGTTGCTGGCGATGAGGTCAGAGGCGAGACGCTTGGTCGTGGGCAGGCCGGCCACGAAGCGTGCGCCGCGGGTCGCGGTCACGACGCGCTCTTCGATGGCCGCCGTCGCAGTGTTCCCGATCACGTGGGCCTCGTCCTGGAACCGTGCCTGGACGAGGTTGTTGGACACGTACTGGGCGACGAACACGATCACCAGAGCCGCAAGGACGCTGACCGTCGCCGTGCGGAGCACGAGCACGCGCAGCAGGCTCGGCGGTGCGATCCGTCGCAGCATCAGATATCTCTCGCCCTATCTCTTCGTGCTCACAGGCCGGTGATGATCTTTTGGCCCGCAGGGCTCTTGATGAAGTCAAGGAACGCCTTGATCGCCGGCTTGACCTTCGTGGGATCCCCGTTCGTCGTCATGTAGCTCACCTTCGAGATCTTCCAGGTGCCGTTGTTGAGGTTCGCGAGCGTGGGCTGGGCCCCATCCATGCCGATGAGCTTCATCGTCGTGTCCTTCAGGTTCTTCGCCGAGAGCGTGACCGTGCCGATGGAGCCCTTGAACGCGCCGAGGGCCTTGATCGTGTCGGCCGACTCGAAGATCTCCTGCACGTCAGCGGAGTACGCCGGCGTCGCGGAGCCCCAGACATACGACTCGATCGTCGTGCGCGTGGAGCTCGCGGCCTCGCGGCGGAAGGCCTTCACCGGGCCGGCAGTGCTGCCGACTTCGGACCAGTCCTTGATCTGACCGGCGTACATATTCGCGGTCTGGTCCGTGGTCAGATTCGTGATCGGGTTCGCCGCGTTCACCGCCATCGCGCTGCCGGTGATACCAATCGGGGTGAGCGTGATCTTTGGCTCGGTCGACCGCAGGTCGCGGCCGATGTAGCCAAAGTCGACGTCACCGGTGCTCACGTTGACGACGCTCGTCTCGGTGTCGATGTCGTTCAGCTGGAAGTTGACGCCAGGGTGTAGCCGCGAGAACGCCGTGATGAGGGCCGTCATTTGCGGGTTGGCGCCGTTCGCGCCGGACGCGACGTAGTCGCCTGCCAGCGGGTCCTTGGTCTTCGCCGGCGTCGGCAGGACCGACCCGCCGGTGCACGCGCCGAAGACGAGTAGCGCCGCGATCAGGATCCCAACTCCCCGTCCCCACTGCCGGATATCCAAGACGTCGCCTCCAACCAATTACTTCGCCAATTACGTCGCGTAGACCGTCAGATGCTCCGCCAGGCGATGTAGGTCGGCATCCCTCAACCGAGGGAAGCACGGGTGAGAAAACGGCCGATTTGCGTACAGAACCGGCGTCAGATTGGTAGAATGGGCTCTCCACGGCGTTCGGCCAGGCGACGCGGAGGCGCTGGTGTAATGGCAGCACAAGAGGTTGTGGACCTCTTTGTCGGGGTTCGAAACCCCGGCGTCTCCCAGAAAAGGAGCAACGGCCACTGCCGCGGGCGCGGTGCCGTCGCCCCGATCGGCAGGATCAGCCTGCTATTCGCGGGGCGGCGAATACTCCGACAGCTGGACCAAAAATGGACGCGTGCGTCCGGGCTGAACTGTCAGGGGCTCGGGAAGGCCCGGCCTGGCGAACACCGGGACTCGTAGGCCGTGGAGTCGTTCGGTCCGGCGCTCCCATTTGGTGCCGCAGACCGGACACGCGAACGGACCGTCGGGCATGCGTTCGCCGTGCCTGAGGAGGATCTTCGCGCAGCAGCGCTCCACGCTCGGCTCGTGACCGTCCTTGGCGGCGAGGTACGGGAATGACGACTCGGGCCCGGTCCGCTCGCGCCGCACGAATGCGCGCCCGTCGCCGCGCGTGAAGGTGGCGCGCGCGGTCTTCTGCCACGCGGTCCCGTCCTCGGGACAGCTGAAGCGCGCGCCGTCGGCATAGAAGCCGCCCCACTCGATGATCCAGTCCTCGCAGCAGTCTGCGAGGATCACGCGATCCATCTGAGCACCGCCTTCTGCGCGTGGAGCCGGTTCTCGGCCTGATCGAACACCGCGCTCCGCGGTCCGTCGATCACGTCGTCGGTGATCTCTTCGCCGCGATGCGCCGGCAGGTCGTGGAGCACGATCACATCGGCCTTTGCGTTCGCGAGGAGCTCGCGGTTCACCTGGAAGCCCTGGAACGCGCGGCGGCGGCGCTCGTACTCCTGTTCCTGGCCCATGCTCGTCCACACGTCGGTGTACACGACGTCGGCGTCGCGCACCGCGGCGATCGGATCCGCGCCGTACGTGATACGCGCACCCGTGGACCGCGCGACGCCTTCGGCGAGCTCGCGGTAACGGGCGAGCGGTTCGAAGCCGGCGGGCGACGCGACCCGCAGCGTCATCCCGGTCTTCGCCGCGGCGAGGATGAGCGAGTGGGACACGTTGTTCCCGTCGCCGACGTACGCCGCGACGACGCGGTCGAGCCGGCCCTTGCGCTCGCGGATCGTGAAGATGTCGGCGAGCCCCTGGCAGGGGTGCGACAGATCGGAGAGGCCGTTGATCACAGGGACCGCGGAAAACTTCGCGAACTCCTCGAGCGTCTCGTGCGAGAACGTCCGCAGGACGACGACATCCACGTAGCGGCTGACGACGCGCGCCACGTCGGACACGCTCTCGCGCCGGCCGAGGCCGACCTCCTGCGGGGAGAGGTACGAGCTGTGCCCGCCGAGGTCGCGCATCGCGACGTCGAAGCTGAGACGCGTTCGGAGGCTCGGCTTCTCGAAGATCATCGCGAGCGCGCGGCCGCGCAGCGGCGCGTCGTGCGGGATCGGGTCGCGCTTCAACGCGTCGGCGTCGTCCAGAATCGCGGTCAGCTCCGCCGGGGAGAGGTCGGCGAGCGACAGGAAGTGACGGACGCGGGTGGCGACCGATGTCACTGAACGGCCCGGAGCCGCGGCCGCTGCTCGGCGAGCAGCGCGATGAGCGCTGACGCGAGGCGCGTGGCGTCGTGACGGATGGTGTCCTGCTTGCGCCAGAGCTCGCGCGGGCCGCTCCACTTGTCGATCACCGGGGCGGTGACCACCCGCACCCCCAGAGCCTCGATGCGCGCGATCTCGCCGGCGGTCGGGTCGAGGTACCGCATCCCCTGCTCGGCGTGATGATCGCGTAGGTGCGGCGGCGGCGGGTCGTCGTTCAGGAGGGCCACGTCGAGTCCGCTCCCGCCGAGGTAGTCGAGCACCGCGGCGGCGTGCCCGGAGAGGCTCACGTCGTCGGTCTGGCCAGGCTGGGTCGTCGTGTTGGCGACGTACACGACCAGGCCCCGCGCCTCGCTGATGGCCCGCGCGATCTCCGGCACCAGCAGGCACGCGCACACGGTCGTGTACAACGATCCGGGTCCGAGGGTGATGAGGTCTGCCCGCTCGATCGCCTCGCACGTCCCCTCGGCCGCCTTCACGTCGGCGTCGCGGAGGAAGATCCGCTCGATGCGCGCCTTGCCCTCACCCCGCACGTTCACCTCTTCTTCGACCACGCTGCCGTCGGCAAGCTTCGCGCAGAGGTGCGTGTTGTAGAGCGTCACCGGCAGCACCTTGCCGCGGATCTGCAGGAGGCGCGCGGCCTCTTCGACGGCACGGAGGAACGAGCCCTCCTGCTGCGCCAGGGCCGCGAGGAACAGGTTGCCGAACGCCATGCCGTTCAATTCGATGCTCTTGTCGGTCTCGAACCGGTGGCTGAACAGCTTGCGAAGGACCGGATCGCCCTCGGCGAGGACGGCGATGGCGTTCCGGATGTCGCCCGGAGCCGGCACGTCGAGCGCGATGCGGACCTTCCCGGTCGACCGGCCTGAATCTGTCACCGCGATGATCCCGGTGATGTCGTCGGTATGGGCGCGCAATCCGGCCATCGCCGTGGGCGCGCCGAGCCCGCCGCCGAGGCAGACCACGCGCAATTGCTGGGTCACATCGCGAATGTTGGCAGATATCCAACGGACCGCCCCCTATCCATGCGCGTCACCCTGCCGGGGGAGGCGATCGGCGGATGCCGCATTCATGATCCCGCAGACGTGCAGATGCGCAAGCTGACTTCCACCATCCGCGACGCCGCCCCGTGGCTCGGGTTGACGGCCGTGATCGGCCTCGTCGACTACTTCACGCCATCGGCCTACGCGTTCGCGTCGATCTACTTCATCCCGATCTTCCCCGCAGCCTGGCGCTCGCGCGCCGTCGGCTTCATCGTTGCCGCGGCATCGAGCTTCGCCTGGATCTACTGCGACTACGTCCAGCGGCCGGTCGACCGACGACACGGCGCAGATCTGGAACTACACGACCCGGATCGTCGTGTTCGTCCTTGCGGTGATCCTGGCCTCGATCCTCCAACGCGAGCAGCACCGCATCGGCGACCTCGACCGCCAGCGCCGCAGCCTGCTGACCTTGCTCGAGCATGAGGTACCGGGACCGCTCCGGGAGCTCGCGACCGAGCTTCGCGGCCTGCGCGGCGTGGCGCCCCAGGTGACCGACCGCCTCACGAAGCGCGCCGAGCAGCTGGTGTTCCTGTCCGACGACCTCGCCTCGCTGGGCGAGCTCGAGGCCAGCGGCCTCCATCTCGAGAAGCGCGCGACGAACGTCGTCGAGATGGTCCACGAGCTCCGCGCGGGCGCGACGGATCGCCAGCACGTCGTGCTCACCGTGCCGGTCGCGCCCGTTCGCGTGAACGCCGACCCCGATCGGCTGCGGCAAGCGCTCGACGCGATGTTCCGCGAAGTGAGCGCGACGGCCGACTCGGTGAGCGTCGACTGCCGTACCGAAAAGGGCTCGGTCGCGATCTCCATCGGCAGCGCGAACATGTCCATGCCGTCGAGCGCGGCGACGCTCGTGCGCGCCGACGACCCCGCCGTCGGCGCACGCACGCAGCTCGCCCGCGTTCTCTTGGCCGCGCACGGCGGCACGCTCTTCGGCGCCCGCGAAGCAGCGGGCCGCGGCCAGCGATTGATCGCGAGATTGCCGATCTAACTAGCGCATCATCTGCCCATGCGTCGCCACATCCCCTCGTGGGCCGTCCAGTTCACCGTTGGCATCGCCCTCGTCCTGATCGCGATCGGCATCTTCGCCGCGCTCCTAGGCGCCGCGGTGCGAGGGCCCACCGCGTTCTTCGACGAGCTTGGCAAGAGCGTCGCGCGCCTCGCGCCGCAGCCGCAGCCGGCCATCCGCGATGACGGCCAGCTGAAAGTGCTGATCAACGCCATGCCGGACGGGAAGCTCCAGGTCGGCTCGATCGTCGAGGACCAGAACGAGGTCGTGTTCACAGTGACCGCTCCCCGATCCGCGGTGCGCGCGGCGGTGAAGCCCGGCGACGAGCTCCGGATCGGGCGCGACGGGAACGTCGAGATCGTCCCCACGGGTATCCCCGGCGTGCTCGACCAGCTGCAGCGGACCATCGAGGATCTCAAGAAGCGGTTCTTCGGCGGCCCCTGACGAACAGAACGGCCGCCCCGAAGGGGGCGGCCGAAGTGTCCGAAAGAAGAGGACGCCGCTCGCTAGTTAGCTGGCGCGCTTGAGGGTCGCGCGCTGGGAACGGACCGCCGCAGCCTGGCGAGCGACGAGCTCACCACGCCAGGCCTTGCGGCGCTCCAGGGCGTGGTCATACCCGTGGTTATAGGAGCCGACCGCGAGGAACCCGACAACGATGATCCCAAGTGCCGTGCCGATCATCATTCCAAGGGCGAAAATCAGCATTCCCGTCTGCCTTTCCGCGCACCCGGCGCGGTCCGTATTCCGGCTGACCGAAATGCACAGGACGTGCCACCATGGCGCCCACCGGTGGACGTGCAGGTCGCGGTCGAGGCTCGCGACGTCCGCAAACGTTTCGGTTCTGTAACGGCGCTGGACGGACTGACGCTCACGGTCAGCCGGGGAGAGATCTACGGGCTGCTGGGCCCGAATGGGTCGGGGAAGACGACGTTCATCCGGACCCTCGCCGGCCTGCTCCGCCCGGACGGCGGCGACGTCCACATCTTCGGGGCGCTGCCGCGGGCCGCGGTATCGAGCGGTGCCGTCGGGTACATGACCCAGGCGGCGGCGCTCTACGGCGAGCTTTCGGTCGATGAGAACCTCCGGTTCTTCGCGGCCCTCGAGGGCGTGACCGACGTGGGCGCCCACGTCGAAGACGCCCTCCGCCGCGTCGACCTCCTCGACCGCCGGAGGTCGACCGTGAGCACGCTCTCGAGCGGCATGCGCACCCGGGTGTCCCTTGCCGCGACGCTTCTCCATCAGCCGCGGCTGCTCCTCCTCGACGAGCCCACCGTCGGCGTCGACCCTGCGCTACGCCGGGAGTTCTGGGAGCATTTCCGCTCGCTCGCGGCCTCCGGCGTGACGATTCTCGTCTCGAGTCACGTGATGGACGAAGCCTCCCGCTGTGATCGGCTCGGGCTGATCCGGGCGGGCCGGCTCCTCGCGGAAGGGACCGCACGCGAGCTTGTCGCGCGCGCGGGGACGAGCGACCTCGAGAGTGCGTTCCTCGCGCTGTCGGCGGCGCCGGCGTGAGCCTCCACCGTGCGGGCGCCGTCGCCAGGCGCATCGTCCTGCAGTTCCGCCGCGACCGGCGTTCGCTTGCGCTGCTCTTCGTCGCGCCGATGGTCGTGCTCACCCTCGTCGGCGTGCTCTGGGGATCCGCGGCGACGAACACGGTTCGCGTCGTTGCAGCCGGTGATGTCGACCCGCAGGTCTTGGAGGCGCTGCGCGGTACGGAGATCCAGCTCAGCGCGTTGGACCGCGATGCGGCGCTCGAGGAGCTCAGGGCCGGTCACGCGGATGCGATGATCGAGATCGCCGACAACGCCGCGACGGTCACGGTCGAGGGCTCGGATCCGACGCGGACCGCGGCGATCGTGGGGCAGGTCGAGGGAGCGCTCATCCACCTCATCCTCGACGTACCCCTCACCGCGTTCGTGAAGGTGAGCTATCTGTACGGCGGGCCGGACTACTCACTCCTCGACTACCTGGCACCGGTGCTCATCGCGGTGTTCGCGTTCTTCTTCATCTTCCTGCTGTCGACGGTCTCGTTCCTCCGGGAGCGAACGAGCGGCACGCTCGAGCGGCTCCTCGCCACGCCGCTCACCCGCGGCGAGCTCGTGGCGGGCTACATGGGCGGCTTCGCGCTGTTCGCGCTGCTCCAGGCGCTCGTCATCCTCGCGTTCACCGTGTTCGTGCTGAAGGTGCAGTACCGCGGCAACCTCGCCACCATCTTCATCGTCGAGGCCGTCCTGGTGATCGGGGCGGTGTCGCTCGGCCTCGCGATCTCGGCGTTCGCCCGGAACGAGCTGCAGGCCGTCCAGTTCGTCCCGCTCGTGCTGCTCCCGCAGGTCTTCCTCTCGGGGTTTCTCGTGCCGGTCGACCAGCTCAGCGACGTGCTGCGGGCGATCTCGGCCGTGCTCCCGCTCACGTACGCGAACGAAGCGCTGCGCTCGGTGATGGTGAAGGGCTACGCCCTGACCGATCCGCTCATCCTGCGGGACATCGGGATCCTGGCTGCGTTCGCGCTGCTCATGGCCGTTGCCGCCGTCCTGTCCATCCGCCGCGAGGTCGCGTAGGTCCCCCTGTCGGGGGAGGGACCGGCCGCTACCCGACGTACACTCGTCGAAGCTTGAGGAATGAACATGGACCCTGCGGGGTCTGGAGTCCGCCGAGGCGGTCTTGCCCGATCGCAACTCACTGCCGCGCCGTTGGCGCGGCTTTTTTGTTGTTGCCGTCGGTGTGTTCGGACCTTGGCGGAAAGAAATAGGAGGGAGCCCATGCGACTCTCGCTCATGCCCAAGAAGAGCATCTTCTTCACCCTGTTCAGCCAGCACGCCCAAAACGCGCTCGAAGCCGCGCAGGCATTGGAGAAGCTCGTCAGCGACTTCACGCTCCTCGAGGACAAGGTCCGCGACATCCACGCCATTGAGCACTATGGCGACAACCTCACGCATCAGATCATCCACGAGGTCAACGGAACGTTCGTGACACCACTGGACCGCGAGGACATCGTCGGTCTCGCATCGAAACTCGACGACGTGACCGACGTCTGCTGGGATGTCGCGGAGATGATCAGCCTCTACAAGGTCACAAGCATCCGCCCCGCGGCCATCCGTCAGGCCCGTACGCTCGTGCAGGCCGCCGGTGAGGTCGTCGAGTCGCTGCGGAACCTCGAGAAGCTCGAGGGGCTCGAGCCCCACTGGATCAAGATCCACACCCTCGAGAATGAAGGCGACGCGATCTTCCGCGAAGCAGTCGCCGACCTCTTCGCCCACTCGACCGATCCGGTCGAGATCATCAAGTGGAAGGACATCTACGGGCTCATCGAGGTCGCGATCGACCGTTGCGAGGATGTGGCGAACATCATCGAGATGATCGTGGTGAAGCACAAGTAATGGACACAGGGACCACCGTCGTCCTTGCGGTCGTCGTCCTCGGGCTCATCTTCGAGTTCGTCAACGGCTTCCACGACGCGGCGAACGCCATCGCGACCGTCGTCGCGACGCGGGTCCTCACGCCGCTCCAGGCGCTGCTGATGGCCGGCTCGCTGAACCTCGCGGGCGCGCTTGCGGGCACCGCGGTCGCGGCCACGGTCGCCAAGGGCATCGTCGACAGCACCAAGGTCACCCAGGACCTGGTGCTCGCGGCGCTCGTCGCCGCGATCAGCTGGGACCTCATCACGTTCTACGCGGCTCTCCCGACATCCTCCAGCCACGCGCTCATCTTCGGGATGATCGGCGCCGCCGTCTCCGTCCACGGGTGGGACGTGATCATCGTTCCCGGCGTCCAGAAGACGAGCGCGGCGATCGTCGTATCGCCCACGACCGCGCTCATCGTCGCGTATCTCCTGATGCTTGGCCTCTACTGGCTTCTCCGGAACGCGTCCGCATCGAGCGTCAACCGCTTCTTCGGCAAGGCCCAGATCCTCTCGAGCGCGTGGATGGCGTTCACCCACGGCGGCAATGACGGGCAGAAGACCATGGGCGTGATCTCGCTCGCGCTGTTCGCCGGCGGCATGCTCGGTGGCCAACCCGCGGGGTTCGTCCCGAACTGGGTGAAGTTCGCCTGCGCCATCGCGATCGCTCTCGGAACGGCGACCGGCGGCTACCGGATCATCAAGACCATGGGTATGCGCATCACGCTCCTGAAGCCGGTGAACGGCTTCGTGGCCGAGACGACCGCAGGCGCGGTCATCGAGATCGCGACGCGACTCGGCATCCCCATCTCGACGACGCACGCGATCTCCGGCGCGATCCTTGGTGTCGGCGCCACCCGGCGGCTGTCAGCGGTGCGCTGGGGCATCGCCGGCCGCATCGTCTCGGCGTGGGTCCTCACGATCCCGGGCTGCTTCATCATGGGCTGGCTCGCCGCCACGCTCATGCGCGCGGCAGGGCTACACGTCTAGCTCGTAGGTCCTCACGGGGCGGCTGCGACCGCCCATCGCCTGTTCGCGAGCTCAGCGGACGTCTACCAGCTGCGGCAGAGCGAACAGCTGGTCGAGGGACCCGATGACGTGGTCAGGCACGGCGTCGCCAGTGGCCGCCCCGGCAGCGGCCCTGTCGGTCAGCCCGGTCGTGATCAGCACGCCGACCGCGCCGACTTTGTGCGCGGCGACGATGTCGTACTCCGGGGCGTCCCCGACGACGATCACCGGGCCGCCGCCACCGGCCCTGCGGATCACCTCCTGGAACAGGAACGGCTCGGGCTTCCCGATGCAGAGGGCCGCTCGCCCGCTCGCGACCTCGAGCGCCTTCACGATGCTCCCGGCCCCCGGCAGCAGCCGGCCCTCGACCGGATACGCGCGGTCCTTGTTCGAGGCGACGAACCGCGCGCCACCCAGGAGCGCGCGCTGCGCCTCCGCGAGCCGTGCATAAGTGAGGTGGAGGTCGAGCCCGACGACGACCGCGTCGGGCAGCGGCGGCAGGTCCAGGTGCGTGAGGTACTCGCGCATCGCCGCGGGACTGCGGCCGTCCGCCGCCGCCTCGGGCGGTGGATGCGCGCCGGGCTGATCCTCCGCTCGCCGCACGCCGATGCCGACCGCGCTGATCTCGTCGCGCAGGCCGTTCGCCCCGACGACGAAGACGTCGTTCGGCTTCGGGTCCAGCCGCTCGAGGTAGTGCGCCGTCGCGTAGGCGCTTGTGACGACGTGCTCCTCGTCTCCGCCCAGCCCGAGCGTTGTCAGGCGCGACACGTATTCGGCGCGCGACGCCGTCGAGTTGTTCGTCGCGAAGAAAACCTGCCAGCGGGCCGCCCGGAGCCGGGCGAGCGTCTCGCGCGCGTGCGGCATCACGACGTTACCGCGATAGAGGACGCCGTCCATGTCGAAGATCGCGACGGGCATCACAACGCTGCTTTGTACAACGCCTCGATGTCGGGCTGCGCGGTCGTGCGCGGGTTCACAAGGATGTTCCCGGAGAGCATCGCGTCCGTCGCCATGTTCGGGATGAGCGCCTCCTCCATACCGACCGGCCCGAGGTGCGCCGGGATGCCGATGGTCTCGTTGAGCCTGAAGATGTGTTCCACGGCAGCCGTGGCGTCCTTCTTGGCGCCCATGGTCTCGCCGACGGTGGCGTAGCGATCCGGTGCGGCGCTCCGGTTGAAGTCCATCACGTGCGGCAGCAGCGCCGCGACCGCGGTCCCGTGCGCGACATGGCACCAGCCGCCCAGCGGCAGGGCCATCGCGTGCACGTTCCCGAGGCGGGTGTTGCTGAACGCAAGACTCGCGGCCACGACAGCGCGCATCATCGCCTCGCGCGCGTCGATGTCCGTGCCGTCCTTCACGGCGCGCGGGAGGGCCCACGCGGCGTCCCGGATGGCCTCGAGGGCCAGGACCTCGGTCATCCGGTACGCGTTCTTCGAGGTGAAGGACTCGATCGCGTGGACGAGTGTGTCCATGCCAGTGATCGCCGTGAGGAACGGCGGCAGGCCCGTCGTGAGCTCGGGATCCTCGAGCGCGAACAGCGCCGTGGCGTTCGGGCTGATGATGACGAGCTTCTTGTGCTGGTCCGGGTCCGCGATGACGGAGTTGATCGTGATCTCGGCGCCTGTGCCGGCGGTCGTCGGGATCGCGACGACCGGCGCCGCCATCTTCGGGACCTTGTCGATGCCGACGTAGTCGAGGACCGTGCCGCCGTTCGCGAGCAGCACCGCGGCCATCTTCGCGGTGTCGATCGACGAGCCGCCGCCGACCGCAACGAAGCTGTCGGCGCCCACCTCCTTCGCGCGCTCGTACGCGCGCTGGACCTCGGCGACGCCGGGATCGGGCATGACCTGGTCGTAGATCTCGTACGGGATCTTCGCCTCGCGGAGCTTCTCCTCGAGCGGTGCGACGAGGCCCGCCTTCATCACGCCCAGATCAGTGACGACGAGGACCTTCTTCGCGCCCACCTGGCGGAGCGGCTCGGCGAGGGTGAGCGCGACCCCACGGCCGAACTGGATCCGCGTGGGAATACGGAACACGTCGACTCGTCCGGGCACGGCGGGAGCGTAGCCTCGCGGCGATCATCGCGTACCTGCTCGTCAGCGCCGTGCTCGGCGGCACGGTCGTCTCGATCGCGCTCTCCGCGATCGCGGTGCGGCTGTTCCCGAAGCCGGCCTAGCCCTTCGGCGTTCCCTGCGTGTCGATGGCGTTGCCCGCGTTGGGGGGTGTCCCGCGCTTCACGGTCTTCGTGCCGCGGGTGCGGCGGTACGCGCGCCACGCCCGGCCGGTCACGCCGTCACGGTGCTCGGAGCCGTCGACGTAATCGTCGACGCGCGCGAGCACGATGGCGGTGATTGCCGCGAGCGCGAGGCGCCAGAACGTGAAGAAGAAGAGCCGGAAGCATCCACCCAGACAGCAGCCCACGTGGCCCTACTCAGCCAGTCTCATGCCACGACCGGCCGGGTCACGACCGGCAAGGTGTGGATCGCGCGCGGCACCAGCAGCACGCTCGCTCGGGCTGGCCGCCCGATGTGCTCGTAGGCGATGTCGAGCGCCTCCTCGACGTCCACGGCGGCCCGGAGCTTCGCGAGGCGCACGACCTCGGGCGCCTCGGATGCGGCGACGACGATCTGGCAGTGCTGCAAGGTGAGCGCGACCATCACCGCGCGCTGCTCGCCACCTTCGAAGTGCCGTCGGGCCGCCTCGACCACCGCGGCCGGCGACTCGGCGGATTCGAGGGCGCGGAGGAACCGCTGCTCCCCCGCTCCTTCGCCCGCGCCCTCATCGAGCTTCGCGGGGAGGATGATCGAGCCGCCCTCGCGCACGACGGGGGTCGGCGCGAACCGTAAGTAGGTGGCGGCGCGTGACGCCTGGTAGAGGTTCACGTCCTTCGGCGCACCCACGCCCGCGATCACGATGTCGTACTGCTTGGCGATCGGCCGGGTGTAGATCGCCGCGGCCTTCGCGACGAGATCGGTGAGCACCGCATCCGGATCGCCGGACGTCACGGCGACCACCCGCTCGCGATCGTCGGTCACGACGTTGATGCAGAACCGCAGGCCGGCCCGGCGCGCGATCTCGCGGACCGTCTCGTGGAAGGGATTGCCGTCGATGCGTCCGAGCCGGACGCCGGGGTCCTCGAGGAACCGCATCCCGTGGGTCGCCGTGATGACCGGCTCGCCACAGCAGCCGATCGCAACGGTCTTCCGGCCACCGGAGTAGCCCGCGTACTGGTGCGGCTCCACGATGCCCGTGGCGATCACGAGGTCAGCGTCCTTCACGAGCTTCTGGGTGAGGCCAGGCACGTCGTACGGCGGGATCGTTCCGAGGTCCGCCCACATCGCCGGGTCGCGGCCGTTCGAATCGGTGACCCGCACGCGCGCGGTGACCGCCGCGCCGAGCTTTTCGGTCTTCTCCGCGTCGGTCGTCGGCCGGTGCAGGCCGACGGCGACGAGGATCGTGATGTCCCGGTCGGCGATCCCGCCGGCGTTCAGCTCGTCGAGGAGCGGCGGAACGAGCACGTCGTCGGGGCAGGCGCGGGTGAGGTCCGTCACGGCGATGACCGCGCGGGGTCGCCGCGAACCGGCGGCCCGCGTCGCGTCCGCAGCGAGATCGCGCAGCCGCCGCGATCCGAGGGGCGCGGCCAGGCTCGCGCGCGCGGCCACCGCGAGATCGCCGACGGGCGTGGCGGCCGCGGACTCGATCACGTCCACGTCGAACCAGGGCTGGACCATGAACTCGAGCTCTTCGTGGCCGTACGGGACGCGGAGCATGCGCTCGCCGCCCGGGGGTGCCTTCTGCATGGACGCGATGCTAGGCGGGTCTCGTCGCTGCGTGCGGCCGGAACGGGCGATGCCCGCCCCGGCCGAGCCGCATGACCTAGATCAATCCGAGCAGACGAAGCACGATGAGGATGACGACGATCACGAGCAGGATGTGGATCCAGTTGCCGCCGCCCATCCATCCGGTCGTGCCGGTCGTGTCGACCGCCGAACCGCCACGGGCGAACATCCGGCCGCGCCCGAAGTACCCGAACAGCCAGAGCAACAGCAGGACGACGATGATGAGCTCGATGAGACCCATGCATACCTCCGGACGGGCCGCTCCTCGATGAGCGCCCGCTTCGCAGACTGGGTAAGCACGGCCGATGCCGTGCGGGCGACGACGAAAAAGCTCCAGAAGCTGGCCCTTCTGGGGGCGTATTTCCAGGGCCTCGACGACGCCGACCTCGCCATCGCGGCGCGTTTGTTCGCCGGGGTCCCGTTCCCGCGGACGGACGAGCGCGTCCTGTCGGTCGGCTGGAGGGCGCTCCTTGATGCGGTCATCGCGCGGAGCGGTGCGACGGGAGACGACATCGACGTCTCGTACCAGCGGCACGCCGACCTGGGCGATGTCGCGGCCGAGGTCACCGAGCGCTCGCCGACGCCCCCGGTGCCGCCACCGCTGGCCCTCGCCGAGGTCGCCGACGCCTTCGATCGGATCGCCGCCGCGCGGGGCGTCGCCCCGAAACGCGAGCCGCTCGATGCGCTCGTCGCGCGCGCCACGGCCGGAGAGCTCCGCTACCTGGTGAAGGTCATGAGCGGTGAGCCGCGCATCGGACTGCGCGAGGGCCTGCTCGAGGACGCGATCGCGCGCGCGTTCCAGCGCGAGCGCGACGCCGTCGGCCGCGCGCACATGCTCGGCGGCGACATCGGCGTCACCGCGGTACAGGCGAAGAAGGACGCCCTGCACGATGCGCGCTTCGTCCACTTCGCGCCGATCGGGATGATGCTCGCGACGCCGGTACTCGATCTCGCCGAGGTGCCCAAGCGGTTCCCACCCCCGTACGTCGTCGAGGACAAGTACGACGGCGTGCGCGCCCAGGTCCACAAGGAGGGCGATCGGGTCGAGCTCTACTCCCGCACCTTCGACCGGGTCACCGACCGGTTCCCCGAGCTCATCCCTCCCCTGCGCGCCATTCCCGGGACCTACGTCCTCGACGCGGAGGTCCTCGCGCTCGATCCGGGCGGCCGGGCCATCCCATTCACCCGGTTCCAGCGGCGCCTCGGCCGCAAGGTCGTGAGCGAGGAGCTGATGCAGGAGCTGCCGGCGACCCTCGTCGTGTTCGACGTGCTCGAGCGGGATGGGACGCCGCTGCTCGACGTGCCGCTCGCCGAGCGCCAGTCGGTGCTCCGCTCGCTGCCGCTCGCCGCGCCGCTCGCGTTCGCTCGATCGTCCGCGGTCGGTGCGAGTGGCGAGTCGCTCGTCGCCGTCTTGGACGCGGAATTCGCCGCGGCCCGCGATCGGGGCAACGAGGGCCTGATGGTGAAGGACCCGCGGTCGCCGTACCGGCCCGGCCGGCGCGGCATGGAGTGGCTGAAGGTGAAGCGTGCGCTTCGGACGCTCGACGTCGTTGTCACCGCCGTCGAGTGGGGCCACGGGAAGCGCCGGGCCGTGCTCTCCGACTACACGTTCGCGGTTCGCGACGGCGATCGGTACCTCAACGTCGGCAAGGCCTACTCGGGCCTCACCGACAAAGAGATCGCCGAGATGACCGAGTCCTTCAAGGCCAGCACACTGGCGGAGGACGGCCGCACGCGCCTCGTCATACCGGACACGGTCATCGAGGTCGCGTTCGACCAGGTCCAGCGGAGCGCGCGTCACACGTCCGGCTACGCGCTGCGGTTCCCCCGCATCGTCCGGCTGCGGCCGGACAAGCCGGTGAGCGAGATCGACACGCTGGATACAGTGCGGTCCATCGCCGAGCCCGATACTGACGCCGGATGACGGAGCCCGAGCGGCGCCGGACCGGCCGGCGCGCGTCCGACTCGATCACCGGGATCGCCTTCGAGGACGCGTTCGTCGCGCTGACGGACGGCATCCTCATCAGCGACGGCCACGGCAGCGTCCTCTCCGCGAACCCGGCGGCGTTCCGGCTGCTCGGCGAGGACAAGCTTCTCGGCCGGCCGTTCGAGGACCTGCTGCTCGTGTCCGGCGCGATCACCGTGCAGAACCCCGAGGGTCAGGCGATCCGCCGGGCCTGGTTCCCGCGCGAGGACCGGATGGGTGTGCTCGAGATCGTTTCCACGCCACTTGCCGGATCGAGCCCCCGGGCGACCATCCATACGGTGCGCGACGTCACGGCGAGCGCGGAGCTTCTCCGGCTGAAAGAGGAGTTCCTGCTCGACGTCGCGCACGAGCTCCGCACGCCGATCGCGGTGCTCACCGCGTCGCTCGACCTCGTGCACCAAGATGCGATCTCGATGCCGCGTGAAGAGCTACGGACCATGGTCGGCACGCTGCGCCGGAGCGCGCTCCGCCTCGAGCACCTCGTGGAGAACCTGCTCGACGCCGGGAGCATCGAAGCCGGCACGTTCGAGGTGCGTGCGGCCCCGACGAGCATCAAGGCGATCCTCGAGGACAGCCTCCTGTTCGTGCGCTCCGTCTTCGATTCGAAGGGCCAGCAGCTCGTCACGCACTTCGGTCGCGGGACCGATCGGGTGGTCTGCGATCCCCGCCGCACCGGCCAGGTCTTCGCCAACCTTCTCGGCAACGCGGGTAAGTACGGGACCGAGGGCTCGGAGATCACGCTGCGCACCGAGTCGGCCGCCGGCTACGTGAAGGTCACGGTCCACAACGACGGCCCGACCATCCCCCCGGACGAGCTCGCGCGCCTGTTCCAGCGGTTCTTTCGGAGCCACACGGTCCGGGGAGAGGCGGGCGGGCTGGGGCTCGGGCTGACGATCTGCCGCGCGATCGTGCAGGCGCAAGGCGGCGAGATCGGCGTCGACAGCGCGCCCGAGCGCGGCACGTCGGTACACTTCACCCTCCCGAAGGCACGCGAGCTCGCGCAGGAGGCTGGATTGGCGTGAAATTGCTGGTCGTCGATGACGACCGCGACCTCGTGGAGCTGCTGGACTACGCGCTGCGTCGCGAGGGTTACGAGGTCGTGCGGGCCTACGACGGCGAAGCCGCGCTCGAAACCCTGAACCGCGAACATCCCGACCTGGTCGTGCTCGACATCAATCTGCCGAAGCTCGCGGGCTTCGTCGTCCTCGAGCGGATCCGCCACGTCGACGAGCACGTCGCGGTGCTGCTGCTGTCCGCCCGTCAGGACGAGTCCGACATCCTTCGCGGCCTGCAGCTCGGCGCGGACGACTACATCACGAAGCCCTTCCGTCCCAAGGAGCTCGTCGCGCGCGTGAAGGCCATCCTCCGCCGCTCCGTGCACACGCGCGGGCGGCCCGCGCCCGCGGTGTACAAGACCGGAGACATCGTCCTCGACGAAGCCACCCATGAAGTGCGCACGGCCGAGGTGCCGGTCCACCTCTCACCGACGGAGTTCAAGCTGCTCCGCCATTTCATGGCAAACCCGGGCCGGGTCCTCACGCAGGAAGAGATCCTCGAGGGCGTGTGGGGGTACGACGCGGACGTCGGCGGCGACCTCGTGAAGCTGAACGTGAGCCGGCTGCGGCGGAAGCTCGGCGGAGATGGTCGCACGCGGGACGTGATCCAGACGGTGCCGGGGGTCGGCTACCTGTTCAAGGGTGCCGAGGGCGGCGTGCAGCGCGAGGAAGCGCGACCGCGCTAGTTACGTCCCGGTTTCGGACAGTCTCCGGCGCGTCGCTTCGAGGTCGAGCGCGTTGCTGTACACGGGGTAGACCGCGAACCCCGAGGCCTTCGAGATCGCGTCCACCGCGCCGGTGTTCGGCGTCGGAAGCGCGACCGTGAGGATCTGGCCCTCCTTCCCGACCACGACCGCGTTCCACTCCACGGCGAGCGAGCGTGGCAGGAGCGCCTGCAGGTCCGGGGACGCGAGGCGCGCGGGCTCGGCGAGGTACGGCGCGGGCGGCGGGGTCGCAACGCGCGAATGCAGCGATCCGCGCGGCCCTTCGGCGAAGCTGTGCTCCCACACGCGGACGCCACCGCCGGCTTCCTTCGCCCGGTACATGGCCGTATCGGCAAAGTCGATGAGCGCGGCCGCATCGCCGGACGGGCGCGGGAACGTCGCGATGCCGATCGACAGGCCGATGGTCTCGCCTGCGGCCGCGAGCTCCGGCGGCAGGGCCTGCGCCGCGGTCTTCTCGAGCACCCGACGCGCGACGCGCGACCCGACCTCGCTGTCGGCCTCCGGCACGATGATCGCGAACTCGTCGCCGCCGTAGCGGGTCGGCACGTCGTACAGGCGCACGGCCTGCTTCACACCGGATGCGACCGCACGAAGGACGGCGTCCCCGGTGCGATGACCAAAGCGATCGTTGATCGTCTTGAACCGATCCACGTCGATCATGAGAAGCGCGACCAGGTGTTCGGCGCGGAGCGCGCGATTGAGCTCGGCCTCGAGACGACGATCGAAATGCCGACGATTGAACAGCCAGGTGAGCGGGTCGGTCTCGGCGAGGCGCTGCATCGCCTCGCCCTGCTCGCGCTGGAGGAGGACCGCGCCGATGTGGCTCGCGAGCAGCTCGAGCGTCACGAGGTCGTCCTCACCGAACGAGCGGCCGTCGAGCGGGTCCGCGACGTTCAGCACGCCACGCGATTCGTCATCGACGAGGATCGGCACGGACACGAACGACGCCGTCCGGTAGCGGCCCGGGTCGCCGCCCTCGCGAGCCGGCAGGACGTCGCCGGAACGCACGAGGAGCGAGCGCTTCGAGGCGGCGACGGAGCCCACGACGCCCTCGCCCTGGCGGATCCGGATCTGCTTCTTCACCTCGTCCGCGATGCCGACGGCGTGAGCGATGACGAAGTCGGTGGTCAGCTCGTCACGCACGAGTAGCGAGGCCCGCTGCCCGCGGACGAGCTCCGTCGCGACCTTGAAGATGGAATCCAGGAGATCCTCCGCAAGGCCAGCCGGGCTTGCGGTCCCAACGCGGTCCAAGTCGCCTCCCCATTGCGCTGCGGCGGAGTGTCCGTTCGCCGCCCGACCCTGGCCATGACCGTTCGGTATCGGTTCGCCATCCGGCGGCCGGGCGAGCGCCGGATGCCAGCCAAACCGCCCCTGGGCCCGTGGCTGCCGCGGTATCAATCCCCGGAGAGGGCGGTCGCGACGGCCGGCCGGCCATCGATCAGCCCGTCGGGGCGCCGTCTGAGCAGTCGATCCTGCAACCGAGCGAGCGGCGCTCCGTCGCTCTGGTCACGCTCGGGTATAGGACGTGCCCGCAAGCACGGGTGAGCCGCTCGGCGCCTCGACGCCACCCGGCGGCTCCGGCGTGACGGCGACGGTGTCGCCCCGCCCCCCCCACCCCCCGGGGGGGCCGTCGGCAGATCGAGGATCAGGTACCGAGCGCTGCCGTTCACCGACGAGCGAACCACGCATGCCGGTGTTCGATACGCGGTGCCGTAGCCCACGAGGGCAACTCGGCAGCGCGTCGCGGCCTTGCGTTTCGGCGATGGTCCGCGCCGTCTCCGCGAACGCCCGCGCGTCCGCGCGGCAGGTCGCACACGAATCGACGTGGGCCGCCACCGTGCGAGCCTCTCCTTCATCGAGGACACCGAGCTCATACCGTCCCTCCGTTTCGCGACGGTGGTCATCCGCCCGCGCCCGCCGGACGTATCACATATAGATCCATCCGTGGGAGGACCGCATGACCCTGTTCCGCAACGCGGTCGCGCTCGCCGCGTGCATCGCGTTCACGGCGGCCTGCAGCTCATCGGCGGCACCGGCCACATCGGCGCCCGCTGCGGGCGGTGGTGGAGCGAGCGCGGCGATCGACATTTCCGGGTTCGCGTTCGCGACGACAGCGCTCGAGGTCACGAAGGGCACGACGGTGACCTGGTCGAACAAGGACAACACGACGCACACCGTTTCGAGCGGCACGCCGCCGACGAAGGACGGGAAGTTCGATGGCCAGGTCCCCGCGGGAAGCACGTTCAAGTTCACGTTCACCGATGCCGGCACGTTCAAGTACTTCTGCTCGATCCACAACTCGATGACCGGGACGATCACGGTCAAATGACCGTCACTGCCAGTTCCGCGAGGCGAGCTTCACGAAGAGCGCGAGCTCGTCGAGGCGGCGCGCCAACACCGAGACCACTCCGTCGACGTGCTGGAGCGTCCCCTCGACGACCACCGCGCCGCCCAGATCGACGACCGGCTTGTACTTCGCGTACGTCGCCGGGCGGATGATGATGTTCACGAGCCCGTACTCATCTTCGAGCGAGAGGAACACGTGCCCCTTCGCGGTCTCGGGGTGCTGCTTCACGACCATCGCGCCCGCGACCGTGACCACGGCGCCATGCGACCCTCGCTGGATGTCCGCCGACGAGCGCACGTCGCGCGCGAGCAGCCGCTCGCGGTAGAAGCGCATCACCTGCGGTCCGGTCGGGATCCCGGTGATGCGGTAATCGAGAGCCGCACGCTCCTGCTCGCTGAGTCCGGGGAGCGTCGGCGCGGCCGTGGTCGGGAAGGCGAGCACCGGTCGGGCGAACGCCGGTGACGCGCGGTGCGCATCGCGGGCCCGCCACAGCAGCGCGCGACGGGCCTCGCCGAGCGCGTCGAAGGCGCCGACGAGCGCGAGGTTCCGCAGGCCCTCCTCCTTCATGCCGACCCGCGCCGCGAAGTCGTCGAACGACCGGAACGGGCCGCGCTCGCGCTCCTGGACGATCACCTCGGCCTCCGCGACCCCAAGGCCTTTCACCTCGGTGAGGCCGAGCCGGACGTCATGTGTGCGACACGCGCGATGCGCAGCGATCGTGACGGATCGATCGACAACAGCCTCATCCAAGGATGAAGAGCCAGACGCGCGGTTATGCGGGTCAGGGGCGTCTTCTGAGCGAAGCGGCGGTCCGGAGGGACGATTCGTTGTCTCGGACGCACGTGACCGCCCGAGCGAAGAGGATGCCCCCGACCCAGCAGTAGCCGCGCGCTGCTCGACGACCGCCTTGGCCTGAGAACGGTTCACGTCGACCGGCAGGATCGCGATGCCGTGGCGCTTCGCGTCGCCGGCGATGACCGCGGGCGAGTAGAAGCCCATCGGCTGGTTGTTGAACAGCCCGACGTAGAACTCGGACGGGTAGTACAGCTTCAGGTGCGCGGTGTGATACGCGGTGAGCGCGAACGCCGCCGCGTGGCTCTTGCAGAACCCGAACTCCGCGAACGCGGCGATCTGGCCGAAGATCGTGTTGGCAGTCACGTCGTCCACGCCATGGGCAAGCGCACCACGCACGAACGGCGAGCGCAGCTTCTCCATGTCCTCGCTCGAGCGGGCGCGACTCATCGCCCGCCGGAGCTTGTCAGCCTCGGTCGCGGTGAAGCCCGCGATGGCCATCGAGACGCGAAGGATCTGCTCCTGGAACAGGATCACGCCGAGCGTCTCCTTGAGGATCGGCTCGAGGAGCGGGTGCGCGTACGCGACCGGCTCGCGCCCCTGTCGGCGACGGATGTACGGGTTCACCATGTTCCCCTGCAACGGGCCGGGCCGGATGATCGCGACCTCGACGATGATGTCTGCGAAGTTCCGCGGCCGCACCCGTGGGAGCGCCTGGGCCTGCGCGCGGCTCTCCACCTGGAACACGCCGATCGTGTCGACCTCGCAGATGAGGTCGTACACCGCGGGGTCCTCGAGCGGCAGCGTGCCGAGGTCGAGCCGCACCCCGTGGAGCTCGTCGATCATCGCGACGGCGTCCTTGATGAGCGAGAGCGTGCGCAGGCCCAGCAGATCCATCTTGATGAGCCCGAGGTCCTCGATGTCGCGCTTGTCGAACTGGACGACGTTGCGGTCGGGCATCGTCGCGCGCTCGATGGGCACGGTGTCCACGAGCGGGAGCGCGGTGATGAGCATCCCGCCGTTGTGGATCGAGAGGTGCCGCGGGAAGTCCGCGATCTCCTCGACGATCTTGCGGAACAGCGGCCAGCGCGCGCGCTCCTGCTCGTTGAGCAGATCACTGAGGGCCGGCGGGTGGCTCTCGCTGGTGAAGGCCGTCGGGCGGCTCTCGCTCAGGACCTCGTTCACACTCTCGTCGTGACGGCCGTCGAGGCTCCTTCGCGAGAGTCCGCCCGACGGCTCCATCACGGGGAGGCGAGAGTCGAAGCGCGGCGCGTCGATGGACTTGGCCAACCGGTCAACGATCTCAGGCCGAAAGCCGAGGGCCTTGGCGACCTCGCGCGACGACGAGCGCGACCGGTACGTCACGACATTGCAGACCATCGCCGCGTACTTCTCACCGTACTTCCGGTAGACGTACTGGATGACCTCCTCGCGGTCGTTCGTCGCGATGTCGAGGTCGATGTCGGGCATGGTGTGCGAGTCCTCGGTGAGGAAGCGCTCGAACAGCAGGTCATGCGCGATCGGATCGACCTTCGTGATGTCGAGGACGTACGCGACGATCGAGTCCGCCGCCGAGCCACGGCCCTGCGCCGGGATCCGCCGCTCGTTGCAGAACCGCACGATGTCCCAGTTGATGAGAAAGAACTCCGCGAGCCCGCAGCGATGGATCACGTCGAGCTCGTGCGCGAGCTGTTTCGACACCGCGGGGGTCATCCCGCCGTACTTCGCGCGCGCACCGTCCTGGCAGAGCGCGTAAAGGAACGAGAACGGCGTGTACCCGTCCGGCACCGGGAACCCGGGGAGCCGCTGGTAGCCGAAGCCGAGATCGAGATCGCAGCGATCGGCGATCGCGCGCGCGTTCGCGAACGCCCCGGGGTGGTGGCCAAGCCGCTCGCGGAGGGCAGCTTCGCTCTTCAGCCAGCGCTCGCCATTCGCGGCGAGCTGCGTCCCCGCCTCATCGACCGTGCACCCAAGGTCGATGCAGCGCAGGACATCGTGGAGCTGCCGTGCCTCCGGCCGCGCGTAGCGCACGTCGTTCGTCACGACGGTCGCGATGCCGAGCTCCGCGGCGAGCTCGGCGCGACCGTCGCAGCGATCGATATCCGCCGGCCCCCAGCGATCGACGAGCTCGGCATACAGGCGATCCCCGAAGACCTCGCGCAGCCGCGCGAGCGTCTCGGCGTCATCGCTCTCCGAGAGCGCGATGAGCCCCGCGGGCTGATCGGCGACGAGGGCGAAGGTCGCCCGCGGCTTCGTCTTCTCTCCCGCGAGCTGGGCCGCGGACACGATGCGGCAGAGGCTGGTCCAGCCGCTTCGGTCGAGCGCGAGGAGCGTCACCGGGTCGGAGTCGATGAGCCGCAGCTCGGCACCGAAGATCGGCTTGACGCCGCGCTCACGGGCCACGTTCCAGAATCGCACCGCGCCGTACAGCCCGCTCGTGTCGGTGAGCGCGAGCGCGTCCTGCCCGTGCTCGACCGCCGCGTCCAGCAAGTCACCGAGGCTCGATGCGCCGTCCAAGAAGGAGTAGCAGCTATGCGTGTGGAGGTGGACGAAGCCGGGCATAGGTCAGTCCATGACGCGTTGCAGGAACCACTCACCCCGGCGCCGATCGCCGTAGATGTCGCAGAGTAGGCCGTC
Source organism: Chloroflexi bacterium UBA4730 (assembly GCA_002404155.1). GTDB lineage: Bacteria > Chloroflexota > Limnocylindria > P2-11E > P2-11E > UBA4735. The sequence continues at coordinate 56,947 of DHJC01000015.1, forward strand.
GGCGGTCCGCAGGGTCAGGTACTCGCGCGCGATGCCGTCGGCCCACCACTCGCCGTCCACGCGCCAGCGCCGCACGACCTCGACGACGACGAGCCGCCGGTTGCCTACGCGCAGCGCGCCGGGCTCGCCCTCGTGCCATTCCATGTGCGCCGGCAGTGGATCGGCAAAGAGGCGACTCATCTGCTCGATCTCACGGCTTCGCCGTGAGACACGCTCAGGGCTGGTGGAACTCGCTCGCCGCGGCAAAGCCGCGTCTCGCTCGTGTTCATCTGACGACCTCCTCCCATTCGGCGGCACGCTCGGGCAGGCGCGCGTCGGCATCGATGACCCGCGACTGCAGCACGGTCGCCGCGCCGAGCCGGGTGCGAAGGAACTGCGCGACCGAGATCGCCTCCTCGGCGTGCGCTCCATCGGGCGCGAACAGGCCGATCTGGCGGCCGCGCGCGGGCTCGACCGCCGTGATCTCGAGCGCGGCCGAGGCGACGAGACCGAGCATCGGGATCTCCTCGAGCCCCCACCGCAGTGAGCGGACGATGGCCGCGGACTCACTCGATGGCGGCAGGAGCGAGCGCTCGAGCCGCAGCGGCAAGAGCTCCTCGCGCTCGAGGACGAGGCGGATGCGCAGCGCCGCGAGGCCGTCGTGCCGCAATGCCTCGGCGAGCTCGTCGGCCGCGGCGCGCAGCGCGAAGATGAGCCGCTCGCGAGAATCGACCGGATCGTCCCACATCCGCTTCGCTCGGATGCGCCTGTGCGGTGCGATGCCGCGCACATCCTCGACGAGCTCGCCCGTCGCGAGCGCATATGCGATCGCGGCGGCGTGACCGAAGCGATCCGTCACCGCACCGGATGTCAGCGCGAGGAACTCGCCGATGCGCCGCACGCCGAGTAACGCGAGCTCCTCGATCACCTTCGGATCGAGCGGGAGCACATCCAGCGGCAGGACGCCCAGGAACGCGCGTTCGCCGCCGGCGGGGATCTCGCTCACCTTTCCCGCCGACATGCGTGAGGCCGCGACACGCGCGACGAATGGCGTCGTGCCGACGCCCGCGGCCAGGCCCTGCCCGCCCGCGGCCGCGCACGCACTGATCGCGTTGCGCGCGACGCGCAGCGGGGTACCAAGGAGGCGTTCGGTGCCGCGGAGGTCGCAGACGAACGCGCCGTCGTCGGCAACACCGACGCGCGGGAGCATCGCGCAGAGTGCCGCGAGGATCCGCGCGCGCGGCGCGCGCTCCGGGACCGCGATCGCGAGATACGCCTTCATCCGGTCTTCTCCAGCACCGCGTCGCGGGTGCCGACGTCGCGCGACTCGCTGCCGAGCGCGGCGAAGTTGAAGAGCGCGCGCTCCGCGACGAGCGAGGTCCAGCCGGTCGTGCGGCCGAAGCGCTGGGCCCACGCGACGCGCGCGACCGAGAACGTGGGGATCGCGAGGCGCAGGGCGCGCACGTCCGAGATGACGAGCAGCGCGGCAGGCGACGAGCGCACGATCGGCAGCAGCGGCGCGAGGTCATCGATACGCGCGGCTGCGGCGAGCTGCGGGCCGGTATCCACGACCGCGAGCCGGAAGCCGTCGCTGCGCAGTGCCGCGCCCGCGGCGAGCAGCACGTCGTCGCGCGTCTTCGCGCGAACGACGAACAGGCGTGCCAGGTCCACGCCCGCGCGCACGGCGGCGAGCGGATCGAACGTCGCGCTCGGGTCGATCCACAGCACCGTGCCGCCGTCGCGCTGCGCGCCCGCCGCGGCGCGATGCGCGAGCGCGACCTTTCCCGTGCTCCCCGTACCGACGAACGCGAGGGGCGCGCCCGCTGAAAGACCGGGTGTGAGCGTGTCGAGCGAGCTGTCGGTCTGGATGCGCCGTTCGCCGGCGCGACGCTCGGCGACGGCGCCGGGCGCGAGCACGTGCGTGCCGAAGCGGCCTTCGACATGCGCGATCGCCTGTGCCAGAGCCGCTTTTTCCTGGCCCACCCGCCACGCTCCCGTTTTCCCGTCCCTCTGGCCTGGCCTCCATAGAACGGATGTTCTAACTCTAGGAGGGACACGGACGGGCGTCAAGCGCCAAGAATCGGCCTCGAAAACACGGCCGCGGATCGATCCGTGGCCGCTGTCATGCATAGCCTCCTGACCGCGTGGACATCGACCACCGGGGACCCGAGAAGTGCACCGACTGCAGCGCCGATGCGTACATCCGCCTTGCCGGCTCCGAGGAATACGTCTGCGCCCACTGCTTCGCCGATCGTGGCCGCACCGCGCGCGCCGCGCTCGCGCTGACTAAAGCGTCGCAGTCTCCACCGACAGGATCGGCGGAAGGTGCTGCGCGATAAGGGCCCACGTCCGGCCCTCGTCGGCACTCCCCCAGATCTCGCCGCTCGTCGTCCCGAAGTAGACCCCCGCGGGATCGAGCCGGTCCGTGGCCATTCCCTCGCGCATCACTTCATAGCTCGCCCCGCGCGGTAGTCCGTTCGCGAGCTTCGTCCATGACTTGCCGCGGTCGCGCGTGCGCCACACCGCGGCGCCCGTGGCCGCGGGCGACATGCGCATCGGGAACTCCAGCGGGAACAGGTACGCGACCTTCGGATCCCGCGGGTGGATCGCGGACGCGAAGCCGAAGTCCGTGGGCAGGCCTTTCGTGACGTTCGTCCATTTCTTGTCGCCGGCATCCTTGAAGTACGCGCCGGTGTGGTTCTGCTGGAACCGCGCTCCTGCGACGGTCGGGTGCCCGACGAGGTGATGGACGCAGCCGAAGTCGCCTTCCGGCTGCGGCGGGAGCGGCGATCCGGTGCCCTGGTTCGCGCGCGACCACGAGCGGCCGCCATCGCTCGTCTCGTACACGCCGGCGGAGCTGATCCCGATGGTCACGGACTTCGGATCCACCGCGTCGACCGCGATGGAGTGCAGCCCGAGGCCACCGCCACCCGGACTCCAGTACTTGCGGTCCTCGTGATCGTTGAGCGCGCGCACCGGCTCCCAGCTCTGCCCGCGATCGGTGCTCTTGAACAACGCCGCCGGTTCGACGCCGCACCACAGCACGTCCGGCTGGTTCGCGTGACCCGCCTCGATGTGCCAGGTGCGGCTGAACGTGCGGTCGTCCCCCTTCGGGAACGCGGGATTCGCGCCGGTCTTCCAGGTCTTGCCGAGGTCGCGCGAGATCTCGACGCGCGGCCCGCCCCAGGCCATGTTGATGCCGGCGAACAACGACTGACCATCGCGCGGATCGAACGCGACGTGATAGACGGTCTGCCCCGGGAAGTGCGGCCCCTCGAGCCGCCAGCGCTCCCGCGCCGTCCCGCTGCGGAACACGTACACGCCCTTCTTCGTCCCCAGCAGGACGGCAACACCGCGCGCCATCTAGACCTCCCCGCCGGACACGGCCGGCACGATGTGGACGATGTCGCCATCGCGGAGCGCGGTGCGCTCACCGTCCAGATATCGCATCTCTTCCTCGTTCGCGAAGATGTTCACGTGCTCGCGCATCCTGCCGTGTTCGTCGCGCAACCGCTCGGCGAGGCTCGGGTAACGAGCGACGAGACCCGCGAGCGCACTCGCGATGTCGGTCGCCTCGACCGTCGCGCTGCGTGCGCCCCCGGCGAACTCGCTGAAGGCGCCGTGCAGCGTCACCGTTACCTTCCCCACGTGTCCCCTCGGATTTTAGCCACGCGCTGGCTAGACTCGCGGACGCAATGGAGACGACCTTCCTCGGCGACCCCGCATCTCGTGACGCGCAGCAGGTCGGTGCGAAAGCAGCGACCCTGTCGCGCCTTGCCGACCGCTTCCGCGTCCCTGCCGGCTTCTGTCTCGACGCGAGCGTCTTCGATAGCCTGGGCCCCGCGCTCGATGGCGACGGGTCCGCGCTATCGGCGCTGGGGGCGCTCGTGGCCGAGGGCCACGCCGGGCTTCGCGAGCGCACTGGCCACGCCGATCCCGCGGTCGCCGTCCGGTCGTCCGCGATCGGGGAGGACGGCGGCGAGACATCGTTCGCCGGCCAGCACGAGACGGTGCTCGACGTCCGCGGTGTCGAGGCGATCGTCGACGCGGTGCTGCGGTGCTGGCGTTCCGCCTCGTCCGAGCGTGCGGTGGCTTACCGCCAGGCGCACGGGATCACCGAGCGGCCCCGCGTCGGCGTGCTGGTCCAAGAGCTCGTGCCCGCCGATGCGGCAGCCATCGCCTTTTCCGCGGATCCGGTGGCGGGCGACCCCGACACGATCGTCATCGATGCCACCCTCGGCCTGGGTGAAGCGATCGCGTCTGGGGCGGTGACGCCCGACACGTACGCGGTGCGGAAGGCCGACCTCGCGATCCTGAAGCGGACCCTCGCTGGCGAGCACGCGGCCCTCGACGACGAGCGGATCCGCGAGGTCGCGCGCCTGGCGCTCGCGCTCGAGTCGGAGAGCGGCGGCCCCGTCGACGTCGAGTGCGCGTTCGCGGACGGCAAGCTGTTCCTCCTCCAGTCGCGGCCGATCACCACGCTCCGCGCGCCCACGGAGTTCACCGTCACGTGGGACGACCCTGCTGACGCGGCCCTGACCTGGACGCGCGAGGACGTCCACATGGACGAGTGCCGGTCGACGCTGTCGTGCGACTACACGCTTCAGGCACCGGCGTTCGGGCTCGATAAGGCGAACGAGGTCTTCGGTCCACCGGCGCGTATTCGGTACCGCAGTGTCCACGGGTACATGTACGCGGCGCGCGTGCCGCTGGCGCCCGCCGAGGATATGCCCGCGCACGAGGCCGCCGGGCTTCGGCGTCGCCGAGACGCGGCGCGTACCCTCGGGCGCGACTGGACGGACCGGTACCTCCCGGCGGTGCTCGCGCACTTCGGGTGGATGCAGGCGGTGCGCGTCGACAACCGCGAGAGCGCGCTCGAGGCCTGGGACGCGTTCTGGCCGCGGATCAACGACATCTGGCTGATGCACATGCTCATCGTCCCGCCGGTGTACTGCCTGCTCGAGGAGCTCGCGGCGCTGTACGCGACGCTCACCGGCCGGCCGCCGACCGATGCGCCCGCGCTCGTGCAGGGACAGGCGGAGACGCTCCACGACATGCAGCAGCGGCTGCACGATCTTGCGGGCGCGATCCGCGCGACGCCCGCGATCGGGCGCGCGATCACGGGCCTGCGAAGCTTGGACGACCTCGTGGCGCTCGACGGTGGGCGGCCGATCCGCGTCGCGATCGACGCATTCCTCGCCGTGCACGGTGATATCGGCCAGACGCGCTTCGACATCGAGAGCCCGTCGTGGTCGGACGAACCCCGCCTGTTCCTCGTCGAGCTCGCCCGGCTCGTCCGGGCCGACCCGGAAAGCCCGCCAGCACGGCGAGCGCGGCTCGTCGCCGACGCAGCGACGCTCGCGGCCCGCACCCGGAAGGAGCTGCGCGATCGGCCAGACGACCTCGCGCGCTTCGAGGAGGTGCTGGCGGCCGCGGAGGCATGCGGCGCGCTCACTGAAGAGCACAACTACTGGATCGATCGGCTCTGCCAGGCGAACGGCCGGCGGTTCATCCTCCGCGTGGCCGACGTCCTCGTTCGCGACGGATCGATCGACGCGCCTGAGGACATCTTCCACCTACACATCGAAGAAGTACACGACGCCCTAGCACGCGGGACCGACCGGCGGGGGCTCGTCGCCGAGCGCCGGCGCGCGTACGAACGTGACCGGCGGCTCCGTCCGCCGCGGTACATCGGCACGCCGCCGACCACACCCGTCGCGTCCTCGTCGATCCGTGATCTCAGCTACCGCGTCGAGCAGACCGACACGGACGTCTTGCGCGGCGTCGCCGCCTCGCCGGGGAAAGGTCGCGGCCCCGCCCGGCTGGTGAACGGCCCGGCGGACTTCGAGCGGTTCCGCAGCGGCGACGTGCTCGTGTGTCACTCGACGACGGTGAGCTGGGTACCGCTGTTCAACCTGGCGAGCGCGATCGTCGCCGACATCGGTGGCGCGCTCTCGCACGCGGCGCTGGTCGCCCGGGAGTTCGGCATTCCCGCCGTCTGTGGCACCGGGACCGCGCTCGAGACGCTGATCGACGGCGAGCTGGTGGAGGTCGACGGCGGCGCGGGCACGGTGCGACGGGTGCCGGCGAAGGTCTAGCCGGCCGTGGAGACCTCCGCGTCGGTAGGCGCGGCTGCGTGCCGGGGCAACTGCGAGCCGACGAGTGCCGCGGCGAGACCGGACGCGGCGAGGATCAGGAACAGCCGCCCGGCAGCGGCGTCCGTCGCATCGACGAGCGCGAGACCGGCGACGAGCGCGCCGATCATCCCACCGAAGTAGCGGCTCGACGAGGTGACCCCTGCCGCGAGCGCCGCGTAGTGCGCCGGCACGGCGTCGAGCGCGGCGATGCGCGTGGCGGGGAACGTGAGCGCGACGCCCGCACCCGTGATCGGCAAGCAGATGAGCAGCACGCCGAAGTCCGCGGCGTGACCGGAGAGGCCGAGGATCGCGAGGCCGGTCGCGATGAGCAGCCCGCCGAGCGCCGTGGGCCAGCGGGCCCCGACGCGGTCGACGAGCGCGCCGCTCACCGGCGAGAGCACGATCATGGCGACCGACTGCGCGCTGAGCGCGAGGCCGCCGCGGATCGTTCCGTCCGGCCCGGACGCCGCGAGGATGACGGGCACCGCGAGGAACGTGCCGTACAGCGCGAGATTCGACAGCGCGATCGTCAGGTTCGCGCTGGTGAAGCCGCGGATGGTGAAGAGGAACGGCGGCAGCACCGGATCCGAGTGCCGGGACTCGTACCGCACGAACCCGATCGCCGCGACCGCAACGATCGCGAGCAGCGTGATCGTGATCGCGGGTGCCGATGTGCCGGCCTCGGTGAGCGTCCAGGCCGCGAGCGAGAGCAGGACGCCGAGCGCGACGGCACCGGCGATGTCCGGATGCGCCGTGCGGCGCGGCGGATCGCCCGCCGGCAACGATCGCCACGCCATGAACAGGGCCAGCCCCGCGAGCGGCAGGTTCACCAGGAAGATGAGCCGCCAGTCGATCGCCGACAGGACGCCCCCGAGGAGCGGGCCGATCGCGGCGCCGATGCTCGTCGTCGCGCCCGAGATCCCGAAGTACGTGCCGGCCTTGCCCTCGACCGAGCGGCCCCGCAACAGCGCGAGGCTGTTCGGTACGACCGAGGCGGCGGCGATGGCCTGCTGCAGCCGGAAGAGGACGAGGACGAGCAGGTTCGGTGCGAGCGCGGCGCCGACCGAGGCGACGATGAAGTACATGAGCGCGCCGAGCATGAACCGGCGCCGTCCGAAGCGGTCGCCGAGCCGGCCCGCGATCGGCTGGAGCGCGGCCATGGCGATGAGGTACGACGTGACCAGCCACGCGAGCGTGACCCGATCCGCGCCAAGGTCGCGGCCGATGGGCGGAAGCGCGACGACGATCATCGTCGAGTTCAGTGGGACGAGCAGGTTGCCGAGCGCGACGGCGAAGACGAAGGCGGGGACCCGCGGCATCCTCACCCGGTCGGCGAGCGGCGCGCGACCAGGGTGCGCGAGCCGCCGGTCGCCTGCCGCAACGGCGCGATGCGCGCCCCTGCGTACAGCGCGACGATCGTGCAGACGACCCCACCGGCGAGCAGGCCGCCGCCGATGCCGGCAACGCTTCCGATCGAGCCCATAACCATCGAGCCGAGCGGCATGAGGCCCATGAACACCATCGTGTACACGCTCATCACGCGGCCGCGGAGGTGATCGGGCGAACGGGTCTGCAGGAGGCCGTTCGCCATGCCGAGGAACACCATCGTCGAAAAGCCGAGCAGCACGAGGAGCGGGAGCGATGGCAGCAGCGTGTGCTGCGTCGTGAATGCGACGAGGAACACGCCGAAGGCGATCGACGAGCCGATGAGCACCGCACCGCGCTTCCGCAGCCCGCCGAATGCGGCGGTCACCAGCGCGCCGGCGAGCGAGCCGACGCCCGAAGCCGCCAGCATCCAGGAGAGCTCGACGGCGCCGACCTGCAGGAGGTCGTGCGCGACCGCCGGGAGGAGCTGAAGGTACGGCCGCGCGAACAGCGCCGTCGTCGCGGCGAGGATGATGATCCAGCGGACGACCACGTCCTCGCGGATGTACGCGAGGCCCTCGCGGATCGAATCGAGCATCGAGATCTCGCTGCTCTTGCCGATGATCGGGATCGGCCGCATCCGCAGGAGCGCCACGACGACCGCAAGGTACGAGATCGCGTTGATGTAGAAGAGCAGCCCAGCGCCGAACGTCGGGCGGCCGGCGAACGGGGCGAAGATGAGCCCACCAATGACCGGGCCGATGATCTGGGGCCCGTTGAACGCGGCGGAGTTGAGGCCGATCGCGCTCATGAGATCGCGCTCCGGCACGAGTCGCGGCACCATCGACTGACGCGTGGGTGCGTCGAACGCGAAGATCGTCGAGTTCAGCGCGCCGAGCAGCAGGATCTCGACGATGTTGACGCGGTCGGTGATGGCAAGCGTGGCGAGGATGGCCGCTGTGACGGCCGCCGCTGATTGCGTGACGAGCAAGAGCCGCCGGCGATCGGTGCGGTCAGCGAGCGCGCCGCCGAAGAGGCCGAGCGCCAGGCCGGGGATGGCGCGCGCAAGACCGACGAGGCCGAGGTAGAGCGGCGCGAGCTGCGGGACGCCGTCCCGCACCGCCAGCAGGACCACGAGGTAGCCCTGCCCGAACATCTGCATCCACGTGCCGATGTTCGAGACCAGGAGGCCGAACCAGAACAGCCGGAAGTCGCGGTAGCGGAGCGCGGCGATGGCGGAGGTGCGTCCAGGCTCGACGTCGGCCGCAAGGTCGGTGGCGGGGCCCTCGAGCTCCTCCGCGAGCGCCTCGCGGGCCACGGGCTCGCTCACTGCGAGAGTGCATGGGAGTCGAACCCACCACGGAACGTGCAACGCCCCGTCAACGGTTTTGAAGACCGCGGCCTGCACCGGCAGACGCGCACTCTCATCGGCATTTGCTCAGGAAACTCTAGCCCCATCCGCCGTCACGTATCGCCCGATGTCGCCGCGTCGCACACCGCCGACGCGCTAGGAAACCGCGCCTCAGACTACCTGGGACGCCTCGGCCTCCACGCCGACCGCCTCGACGAACTGGCTGTGATAGAGGTCGTAGTAGAAGCCGCGCCGCGCGAGGAGCTCCACGTGGGTCCCCTGCTCGACGATGCGGCCCTCGTCCATGACGACGATCTCGTCGGCGTTGCGGATCGTCGAGAGCCGGTGGGCGATGATGAAGCTCGTGCGGCCGTGGCGGAGCCGCGCCATCGCCTGCTGGATGAGAACCTCGGTGCGCGTGTCGACGTTGCTCGTCGCCTCGTCGAGGATGAGGATGCTCGGGTCGGCGAGGAACGCGCGCGCGATCGTGAGCAGCTGCTTCTGGCCGGCCGAGATGTTCCCCGCGTCCTCTTCGAGGACCGTGTCGTATCCGTCGGGGAGCGTGCGGACGAACTGGTCGACGTGCGCGGCGATCGCCGCCGCGACGATCTCGTCCATCGTCGCGCCGTCCTTCCCGTACGCGATGTTGTCGCGGATCGACCCGACGAAGAGCCACGAGTCCTGGAGGACCATCCCGAACGCGTGCCGCACGACCTCCCGCGGGAGCTCGCGCGTGTCGACGCCGTCGAGACGGATCGAGCCACCGTCGATCTCGTAGAACCGCATGAGAAGGTTCACGATCGTCGTCTTCCCCGCGCCCGTCGGCCCGACGATCGCGACGGTCTCCCCCGGACGGACGTCGAGGTCGAAGTCCTCGATGAGCGGCTTGTCCGGCTCGTAGCGGAACGAGACGCGATCGAAGCTCACGTGACCCGACGGCGCCGGAAGCTCGGCCGAAGGCAGCCGGTCGGGCATCTCCTCCGAGGCAGCGAGGAACTCGAAGACGCGCTCGGCCGACGCGAGCCCCGACTGGAGGAGGTTCATCTGCGCGGCGATCTGCGTGATCGGCATCGTGAACTGCCGTGAGTACTGAATGAACGCCTGCACGTCGCCGAGGGTCATCGTCCCCGACGCGACGCGGTAGCCGCCGATGACCGCGACGCCGACGTAGTTGAGGTTCGAGAGGAACTGCGTCGCCGGCTGGATGATCCCGGAGAGGAACTGCGCGCGGAAGCTCGCCTCGTAGAGCCCCTCGTTCTGCCGGTCAAATTCGGCGATCGCGCGCTCGCGCCGGCCGAACAGCTGCACGAGGACGTGCCCGGTGTGCATCTGCTCGACGTGGCCGTTCAGCGTCCCGGTGCGTTCCCACTGCGCGACGAACTGCGGCTGCGAGCGCTTGGCGACGAGCACGGTGACGACGAGCGAGAGCGGGATCACGAGAAGAGAGATGAGCGCGAGAAGCGGGCTGATCCAGAGCATCATCCCGAGGACGCCGATGACCGTGAGCACCGCCGTGAGGAGCTGGCTCAGGCTCTGCTGCAGCGTCGTCGTCACGTTGTCGATGTCGTTCGTCACGCGGCTGAGGAGATCGCCGTGGGGGTGGCTGTCGAAATACCGGAGCGGGAGGCGCGCGAGCTTGTCCTCGACGTCGCGGCGCATCGCGAACACAGTCCGCTGGGCCACGCCTGCCATGAGGTAGCCCTGCATCCAGCCGAGGACCGCCGCCAGGACGTACACGAGCGCAGCGATGGCGAGGATGTGGCCGAGCTCGGTGAAGTCAATCCCGACGCCCGGCCGCACGTTCATCGCCGAGAGCATGTCCGCGAGCTGCCCCTGTCCGCGCGCGCGAAGGAGCTCGATCGTCTGGTCCTTCGTCACCCCCGCCGGCAGGTTCTTCCCGATCACGCCGTCGAAGATCACGTTCGTCGCGTTCCCGATGATCCGCGGGCCGATGACGCTGAACGCGACGCTCGCCGACGCGAGCACGGCGACGAACGCGATCATCCCGCGCTCCGGACGCAGACGGCCGAGGAGCTGACGCAACGTGCCGCGGAGATCCTTCGACTTCGCGGCCGGCATCCCCAGCCCCATGAAGCCGCCGGGCCGGCCCATCGGCCCGCCCGGACGGCCCTGTGGACGCCCCATCATCATCATGCGGCGCTTTCCCCGAGCTGGGATTCGACGATCTCGCGGTACTCGGAGCTCGAGGCCATGAGCTCGGCGTGCGTCCCGCTGCCGACGATCCGGCCCTCGTCGATGACGATGATCCGGTCGGCGTGGAGGATCGTGCTCACGCGCTGTGCGACGATGACGACGGTCGCCTCGGTCGTCTCGGCCCGCAGGGCCATCCGCAGCCGCGCGTCGGTCGCGGCATCGAGGGCCGAGAAGCAGTCGTCGAAGAGGTAGATCGCGGGCCGCTTCACGAGCGCGCGGGCGATCGCGAGGCGCTGCCGCTGGCCGCCGGAGACGTTGGTCCCGCCCTGGTCGATCGGGGCGTCGAGCTGCGCGGGCATCGAGGCGACGAAGTCGCGCGCCTGGGCGACCTCGAGCGCGCGCCAGAGGTCGGCGTCGCGCGCGCTCTCGTTCCCGAAGCGGAGATTCTCGGCCACGGTGCCCTTGAACAGGTACGCGGCCTGCGGGACCAGGCCGATGCGTCCCCAAAGGTGCTCGAGCGATCGTTCGCGAACGTCGACGCCGTCGACGAGGATCCGTCCGCCGGTGACGTCGAAGCCGCGCGTGATGAGGGCGATGACGGTCGTCTTTCCCGAGCCGGTGCCGCCGATGATCGCGGTCGTCTCGCCGGGCCGAAGCTGGAAGGACAGATCGTGGAGGACCGGACGCTCGCTGTGCGGGTACGCGAACGTCACGTCCTCGAACCGGATGAACCCGGTGAGACGCTCGGGCTCGACCGGGGACGGTGGATCCACGACCGACGGGACCGTGCGCAGGACCTCATCGATCCGCTGCGCGCTCGCCTCCGCGCGCGGGACGAGGATGACCATGAACACCGCCATCATCACCGCGAAGAGGATCTGGAAGATGTACATCAGGAACGCGGTGAGGTTGCCGATCGGCATGTCCCCACTGTCGACCAGATGCCCGCCGAACCAGAGGATCGCGACGGTGGAGAGGTTCATGATCCCGAGGAGGCTCGGCATCGCGAGCGCGAAGATCCGGTTCACTCGCAGCGCCGTCGCCGTGAGGTCGGCATTCGCCCGCTCGAAGCGCTCCCGCTCGGAGCGGACGCGGATGAATGCGCGCAGGACGCGGATACCGGTGATCTGTTCCCGGAGGACCTGGGTGAGCTTGTCGATCTTCACCTGCATCTGGCGGAAGAGCGGCACGGCGATGATGAGAAGCGTGCCGATGACCAGGGCCATGAGCGGGACGATGACGACGAGGATCAGCGACAGCGTCGCGTCCTCGCGCACCGCCATGATGATCCCGCCGATGGCCATGATCGGCGCGGTCACGAGGATCGTGAGCGCGATCTGCAGGAAGAGCTGTACCTGCTGGACGTCGTTGGTGTTGCGCGTGATGAGGGACGGCGTCCCGAAGCGGTTCATCTCGCGGGCGGAGAAGTGCTGCACGCGCTCGAAGATCGCGCTCCGGACGTCGCGGCCGACGCCCATCGAGGTCAGCGAGGCGAAGTACACGCTCACGATCGAGAGGACCCCGAGGAGGAGCGTGAGGGCGAGCATGATGCCGCCGGTCCTCAAGATGTAGTCCGTGTCCCCCTTCGTGACGCCGTTGTTGATGATGTCGGCGTTGAGGTTTGGCAAGTAGAGGTTCGCGATCGACTGGATGAGGACGAGGACCGCGACGATCGCGACCGGCCGCGCATATGGCGGGAGATGGCGGCGGAGGAGCGCTATCAGCACTTCTGCGTGATCCGTGGCGCGGCCCGGTCGCTCAGCCGAAGGAAGGCACGCAACGTCGTCGCGAGGGCCACACGCTCCTCGTCGGTCATCCGCTCGAAGAGGCGGGTGAAGTGCTCGGACGAGCCGCGCTCGAGCGCTTCGAGGATGCGCCGGCCGCGCCCCGCGAGCCCGACGAGGACCGTCCGACGGTCTTCCGCATCGTCGCGCCGGCTCACCAGACCGCGACGCGCCATCCGATCGACGAGCGCCGAGGCGCTCGCGATGCTCATGTCGAGCGCTTCCGCCAGGTCGCTCACGCGCATCGGCTGCTGGCGGGCGAGGACCGAGAGCGCCCGCAACTGCGTGAAGGTGAGGTCGGCCGCACCCCAGCGGGGGCGCGACGCCGCCATGAGCTCGCGCCACTGGTGGAGCAGGTCCTGGATCTCCGGAGCGACCGGGCTCACGGCGATACTCTACATCAGATTAACTATCTCGATGATGTTAAGCATCCGCCGGCCCATCCGTCGACAGGATCGAGGGCGGGCTAGCCGCGAATGGCGGCCACGCAGTCGACTTCGATGAGCCAGTCCTCGTTCACGAGCCGCGAGACCTCGACGGCGGTGCTCGCCGGGCGGTGCGTCCCCAAGAACCGGTCGCGGGCCGCGACGATGCCGGCGCGATCGCCCATGTTTCGGAAATACCAGTTGAGCTTGACGATGTCGCCGATCGTCGCGCCGGAGTCGGTGAGGATGCGGTGGATGTTCTTGAACACCTGCTCCGCTTGCTTCGCGGCGTCACCCTTGCCGACGAGGGTGCCGGACTCATCGATCGCGACCTGGCCCGAGACGTAGATGAGGCGGTCCGTCGCCGGCACGATGGCCACGTGCGAGTACGTGCCGACCGGCGCGGCGACTCCGCGCGGATTCTTGAATTCGGCCGTGTGAGAGCGCCTAGGCCGGGGTGGTGACGTGCGGCTGGATCTGCTGGAGGAGACGCTCCTTCGGCATGTAGCCGACCATGCGCTGGGCTTCCTTGCCGCCCTTGAACAGGATCATCGTCGGGATCGCGCGGACGCCGAAGCGGCCCGCGGTGATCGGGTTCGCGTCCACGTCGAGCTTCGCGATGCGGATGTTGTCCTTCTCGCTCGCGATCTCTTCGAGCACCGGGGCCACCATGCGGCAGGGGCCGCACCAGGTCGCCCAGAAGTCGACGAGCACCGGAGTCTCCGACTGGAGGACCTCCTGCTCGAATGTCTGATCCGTTACCACGGTGGGCTTTCCCATTTTCTGTGTTGCTCCTGTTTCTTTGCCGGCTCTTTTCCGGCGTTTCCGCTTGGTCTAGGTCGCGGGAAAACCCGCTCTTACCACTTGAACGCGAGCTGCTGTCCAGCTTGTTCCACTGCAGGTTCAAGGCCGAGGACCGGTTCCAGGCCATCCAGGCCGGCGTCGGGGTCCGCGGCGAAAACCTTCAGTGGGCCCCATTTTACGAACCTCCAGCCACGGCGTCGAACCGCGGTCCGCAGGGCCGCCGATCGCTCCATCTTGAACGCCGCGAGGGGCCGGCGCTCGTCCGCGAGAGCAAGGAATCGGAAGACCCGGTCATCGTCCGGGATCTGCTCGCCGATCGCGCTCAGGCTCCGGTGCAGCCGCGCGGTCCAGTCCAGCTGCCAGAGGAACACCATCTTCCCGCGGTCGTACCAGGCCAGATCCACCGCGTCGAGCACGTCGGCCGGGCCGCGCAGCGCGCGCGCGAGCGGCGTCGTCTTCTCCAGATCGGAGAGGAGGTCCGCGAGCACGTTCGCCTTCCCGGCGTACGCCGTACCCAGTGCGCGCCGCCGCAGCTCGCGGCCGACCTGGACCTTGAAGCCGATGCGGTGTCCGGCGTCGATGAGGCTGGCGGCGAGCAGCGTCTGCTCGAGCTGGCGCTTCGCGAGGGCGTCCTCGTCCCGCAGTCGCCAGCGTCCGTCATCGCCCTGCACGCCGTACGCGGCGATGCACCGTTCGACGAGCTCGCGGTCCGGCGTCTCGACGCCACGAAAGAGCCCGTAGCTGCGCTTCAGGAGCGAGCGGGTGTCGATGTCGCGGGCCGACGAGAGCACACCCCAGACCCCCCACTCGACGCGGTCGTCGAGCGGCGCGTGGTCGTCGCTGCCGTTGATGAGCCCGTAGAGCGGGTTCTCCTTGTCCTCGCCATCGAGCCGCTCGATGCCCGAGCGCCGCGCGTCGCCTAACGCAGAGCGGAAGTGATCGAGGAACAGCTCGAGCTCCGAGGTACCGCCGGCCCGCGCGAGGGCGAGCGGCGCGAGCAGCCCGCGATCGGCGAGCGCGTTCAGCGCCGCGACAGCCGCGCGATCGCCGGGGATCGGCTCGCCGCGCGCGACGATCGCGGCGTGCACCCCGGACCGCATCGTCTCCTCCAGAGTGAGGGAGTCCGCGCTGCGCTGATCCTTGAGCAGCGGAACATCTCGGTCGAAGTCCAGGATCGCGACGGCGCCTGAGCTTCCGCCCGTGGCGGTCTGCAGCGTGTCGCGCTGGTACAGGATCCCGCGCAAGCGGTACCCGGCACCCGCGCCGGCGAGCGCGGAGGCCGCGACCGTCGCGCCATCCGCGTGCGGCAGGTACACGACGCACGGCGCTCCATCCTTTGAGCCGCGGTGCGCGTCCAAGAGCGCGGACCGCAGCGTCCGCAGCAGCCGTTCGCGCCCGGCGAGGCGCCCGTCCGCATCCGCGCTCGGGTCATCCTGCGCGCCGGCGAGCACGACGCTCGCCACGTAGGCCCAGCCGCCGAGCGGATCGTCGACTGGTGCCTGCACCAGTACGAGATCCGCGGACGCCCTCAACGCCGGCGTCGAGCGGGCCGGCGGGTTCGCCGTGAGCCACGCCGCGAGCTCGCGCGCGGTGCGCTCGAACTCGAGCCAGACGTTCACCTCGCGCGACTGCGCCGCCTGCCCGCGGCGCGCGCGACCCTTCTCGATCCGAAGGGGCGCGCCGTGGCCCGCGACGGCGTTCAACCGGCTGCCGGACACGATCACCTCGAGGAGGCAGAGGCGAAGGAACGCCTTCGCCGGACCGTCGGAAAGGGCGGTCTCGATGGCGCGGAGCGTGCCCATGAGGGCCGCGAGGTTCCGCGGCGTGTACAGCGCGGCGATGCTCTGCGCCAGGACGCGACGCTCCTCGCTCGGGCCGAAACGCTCGACGAACTGCCAGTACGCCAGGCCGTCGCCCTCGACCTTGCGGGCCCGCGCGTCGTCCTCTTCAGCGGTCGGCTCGATGAGGAGCGCTCGGCCCTCGCGCGCGCAGATGCCGCAGCGGAACGCCTTCTTTGTCGGCGCCGGCGCGTCGCGCTCCCAGAGGAAGGCCTCGACGACCACGGGACCACGACAGGTCCCACAGTGCGACGCGTACAGGTCGCGCATCGTGATGCGGTGCGCCGCTCCGGCGAGCGTGCTGTCGGCCACCGCCTCGAGCGCGGCGGTCACGTCCGCGAGCGATGGCGCCGCGGCGATCACGGAGCGGGCCCACGCGCCGATCGCCTGTGGCGAGCGCGCGACGCCCACGCGATCCCTGCCCTGCACGGCGTCCGCGGCCGAGAACGGGTACGCGAGCGGATCGAGGACGACCGCGCGATCGGCCGTGTACGCGGCCGCGTAGGCGTCGGCGAGCGGCAGCGGGAACGCAGTGCCGAACCGATGGAGCGGTCTCGGAAGGGGAACGGTCTCGACGGGAACGAAAGCGTCGAGCCGTTCCACCGTCATTGCAGGTCGAAGACTAGTGCCCGCCGCGCGTCCAGCACCACCATGGCGCGTTTTCCGTCGGCGGACGTCACCAGATCCTGGATCGTGCCGCCGATGCCGAGCGCGTCGACCGTCCCGTCGCCGCCGATCGCCCAGACCGTGTCCGCGCCGTCCCAGATGAGGGTGCGGGTGCCGACGACGATCTTGCGGCCGTCGATGAGCGGCGCCTGCCACCGCTGAGCGCCGTCCGGTCCGGTCGCGATGGCCTTGTCCTTGTCGAGCTGATAGAGCGTGCCGTCCGCCCCGAAGGCGACGTCGCGCACGGCCGGACCGACCTTCTGGACCGTCGCGCCGGGGTTCGGATCGTGCGGCCCGAAGCGGAACGTGCCCTGGTCGGTCACAACGGCGGCGCGGTCGCCCGTCACATCGACCGCGAGGTCCACCGGCGTGCCAGGGATCGTGATGACGCCCCGAATGACGCGGTCGCTGCCGAGCCGCAGGACCTCGACGTCGGTGTTCCCGCCGCCCGTTGTGGCGATGAACAGCTCGCCGCGATCGCTCACCGCGATGGACCCGCCGGGCGCCGGTGTGGTGATGGGGAACGGGGCGCCCAGTAGCGCTCCGTCGGGCGCGCGTCCCCCGATGAGTCCGCCGCCACCGCTCGCGACGCCGGTCGGACCCTTGGACACGGCGACGAATGCCCGCGCCGTCGGGAGGCCCACGAACAGGACCTGGGAGATCGCCGAGGGGAAGCGCAGCTGCTGCCCTACGCCAAGCGGCGACGCGCCCGACGGCACGAAGAACACGCTGCCCGACGCCCCGCCGGCGAAGAGCCAGGCACTGTCGTTGCTGAAGAGGAGCGCGGTGATCCCGGCGTTGAGCTTCGGCAGCGCCACGAGCGCACCGGTGGTCGCCGAGAAGATCCCGATCGTCCCGTCGTCGCTCGCCAGCGCGATCCACTGGCCGTCCGGCGAGAGGGCGACGCGACGCGCGCCGGCTGGCCCGTCGATCACGCGCGACGGCTCTCGCCACAGCTCGGCGTCAGGCGCGGTGGCGCCGCGCGAGAACGTGTACTTGCGGTCCTCGACGACCGACGTGACGTCGATGCCCTTCGGCTTCAACGCCGCGCCGGCAGCGTCGGCCTCGGCCTTCGTCGGATACGTCGCGACGCGCACGAGGTACGGCGCGACGCGCGTGACCGACAGTACCGGACCGATCTTCTGCGCGGCCGCATCCGCGTCGGCGGCCGTCGCGTACGGACCCGCCTGAAGCGCGAAGAGGGCCTCGGAGGTCGAACTCACGGTGAACGACGTACCGCGCGCGATCGTCTTCTGCAGCTCTGCGTCCGTCGGCAGCTTCGCCGCGAGCGCCTTCAGCCGGTCCCACGAGGTGCCGACGTCACCCACGGTCTTGGCGAAGACGCCCGGATCGCTGGCGTCGGCGTAAGTACCCGCGTCCTTCGTGAGGTCGGTGAGCGAGTCGGCGAGCGAGACGACGGCATCGCGAACCGGACCCGCGGCGTTCGCGGTCGCGGAGAGCGATGCGGAGCTGACGTCGCTGATCTTCGGCAGGAGGCCGCGGGCCACAGTCGCCCAGCGGTCGCTCGAGATGGTCCGGGTGCTCTGGCCCGCAAGCCCGCCGGCGAGCGCGTAGTCGTACGCGGACAACTGGAGCAGCACGGCGGTGGTGGAACGGGCCAGCGGCGACGCGTCGAGCACGTCCCCGCTCGGCACCACCTTGGGTGCCGATTCGCACGCGCTACCGATGAGAAGGAGGACGCAGAGCGCGAGGCGGGTCAGACCGCTATTCGTCAGCCTCGTCCTCGTCGTCATCATCGTCGTCCGCTTCGACGGCGAGCGGCTCCTCGGCCACGGCCGGCTCGGACTCCTCGTCGGAGGACGAACGCGTCGGCTCGGTCTCCTCGTCCTCGGAGTCCTCTTCCTCGTCGCCACCGAAGCGGAAGAAGTTGCCCTTGATGTACGCGCGCTCCTTCGTCTCGGCCGGGCGGTGGTGGCCGGGGAACGAGATTCGCTGCGCGTTTTGGGGGCTCTGCAGAGTCTCGCGGATGGCGACACGCGGGTTCTGCTGATCGTTGCTCACGACCGCGACCACGTACTGGTTGCCGGTGTTGATGAGGTCCAGCAGGCGCCGGCCGACCTTCGGCTCGAGGAAGCCGAGCAGCTCGCCGTCGCGCGCGTGCACGGCGATGAGGCCGTCGCGCTCGCGCAGCTCGGCCTCGGCGCCGGGCGAGTACTTCGCCACGACATGCGCCGGTGCCGGGTTGATGAGCCGCAGGATGCCGGTCTTGCCCATGTCCTCGATGAAGAGGCGCGGCTGGGTCTTCGACTTCGTCGGATTCGTCTTCGTCTTGTGCTCGAGCAGCGTCCCGAGGCGCGCGACGTTCCGCAGCGCGATCGGGTTGTTCGGCTCGGCCTTCAAGACCTCGGCGTACGCGGTCTTCGCCTCTTCGAGCCTGCCGGTCTCGAGGAGCGCGCGGCCCAGCCGGTTGCGAGCCTCGAGGTCCTCGGCGTTCGCCTCCAGGATCTTGGTGTTCAGCTCGAAGGCCCGGGACCAGTCGGCCTCCAGGGCGGCCTGGACCGCCTGGTCGGCGAACGCACGCGTCCGGATGCCTGTTTCGGTCGGGGAGCTCATCGGTCAATGCCTCCAACGCAGACGCACACGATGCGTCGCGGCCATTCGGGTGATGAGTGAATTCTAACGGCTCGCGGACTACGCTCCGAACCGTGCCGTACCTGTCCGAGATCAAACGAGCAAAAGTGGTCGATCCGGCGGGAACCGAGATCGGCAGGCTGGTAGACGTGGCCGTGGTGCCGCGCGAGCAGTTCCCGGCCGTCCAATGGGCCATCGTCCGAGCGCCGGAGGGCGAGCGGATCGTGCGCTGGGCCGACCTCGAGTCGATGAACGGCTCCTACCGGCTCCGCGAGTCGGCGGTCCCGCCGGCCGCAGGCGAGCTTCCGCCGGAGGCCCTGCGTCTGGGCCGCGACCTCCTGGACAAGCAGATCGTCGACACGCACGGCGCGAAGGTCGTGCGGGTGAACGACCTCCAGCTCGAGGACAAGGGCGGCCAGCTCCGCCTCGTGGGCGCCGACGTCGGGCTGCGGGGGATCCTCCGCCAGGTCGGCGGCGAGCGCGTCGCCGAACGCATCGCCGGCCTGCTCGGGCGCAAGCTCCCGCGCGGCATCATCCCGTGGCACCTCGTCGAGCCGCTCGAATCGCCGCAGCAGAACGTCCGGTTGACCCTGCCCCATCAGAAGCTCGCCCTGCTCCACCCCGCCGACATCGCCGACATCGTCGAGGAGATGACCGCCGACGAGCGACGCGCCGTGTTCGACGAGCTCGACGTCGAGACCGCGGCCGAGACCCTCGGCGAGGTCGAGCCCGAGATGCAGGCCGCGATCGTCGGCGATCTCGAACAGGAGCGCGCCGCCGACATCCTCGAGGAGATGGACCCCGACGAGGCCGTCGACCTGCTGCAGGATCTGACCGAGGAGCGGCGCGAAGAGCTCATCGAGCTCATGGACGAGGAAGAGGGCGCAGACGTCGAGGAGCTCCTCGCCTACCCGGAGGAGTCCGCGGGCGGCATCATGACCACCGACTTCCTCGCGCTGCCGCGGGACCTCACGACCGGACAGGCGATCGACCGGCTGCGCGAGCTCCAGCCCGACCCTGCGCTCGTGTACTACCTCTACGTCGTCGACGGCGAAGGCAAGCTCGACGGCAACGTCTCGCTGCGGGATCTGGTCGTCGCCTCGCCGGATACCCCGCTCACCACGGTCATGAACCCGAACGTGCTGCGCGTCGAAGCCGACACCCCCCAGGAGGAGGTCGCCGCGCTCATCGCGAAGTACGACCTGCTCGCGCTGCCGGTCGTGGATGCGCGCCGCGTGTTGTTGGGCACGGTCACCGTCGATGACGTGGTCGAGCTCATGCTGCCGCGCGGTTGGAAGAAGAGGTCGCTCCGGTCCATCGCCCGGTGACGGTCGCGAGCCAGCCAGGCCGGACGCTTCGCGCCGTCCGCCGCCGCGTTCCTCGCAAGGCCGCCTTCGCCGCGTTCCTCGCCGTCATGGGCCCGGGCCTCATCACCGGCTTCGCGGGCAACGATGCCGGCGGCGTCACGACCTACACGTCGGTCGGCGCGCGCTACGGCTACGCGATGCTCTGGCTGCTCCTTCTCTCGACAGCCGGTCTCGTCGTCATCCAGGAGATGTGCGCGCGCATGGGCGCGGTCACCGGGAAGGGGCTGTCCGATCTGATCCGCGAGCGGTTCGGCGTGCGGTGGACGATCGTCGCGATGCTCGCGCTGTTGGTGGCGAACGGCACGAACGTCGCCGCCGAGTACGCCGGCATCGCCGCGAGCCTTGGGCTGCTCGGCGTGCCATCGACGATCTCCGTGCCGGTGGCGGGCATCGCGATCTGGGCGCTCGTGGTGTTCTTCAGCTACCGGATCGTGGAGCGAGCGCTCTTCGTCGTGATCCTCGCCTTCATCGCGTACCCGATCACCGCCGTCATCGCCGGGCCCGACTGGGGCGCGGTCACGAGGGGGCTCGTCATCCCGACATTGCCGGTGGAGCAGGCCGCGCTCATCGCCGCGCTGGCGCTCGTCGGCACGACGATCACGCCCTACATGCAGTTCTACATCCAGGCGTCGATCGTGGACAAAGGTGTGGATGCCGAGCAGTACGGCTACGCGCGCCTCGACGTTCTCCTCGGCTCGGTGCTCACCGGAGTGAACGCCCTGTTCATGATCGTCGTCGCCGGTCAGGTCCTCTTTCCCGCCGGCATCAAGGTCGACAGCGCAGCCGACGCGGCCAAGGCCCTGGCCCCGCTCGCCGGGGCGCAGGCCGGCATCCTGTTCGGCGCGGGGCTGCTCGGCGCCTCGCTCCTCGCGGCGACGGTGATGCCGCTCTCGACCTCGTACGCCATCTGCGAAGCGTTCGGCTGGGAGTCGGGGATCAGCAAGAACTTCCGCGAAGCGCCGGTGTTCATGGGCCTGTTCACGCTGCTCCTCATCGCCGGTGGCATCGTCGTGGTCCTTTTCCCACAGCAGCTCCTCATCCAGCTCATCCTCGCATCGCAGGCCGTCAACGGGCTGCTCCTGCCGATCGTCCTCGCGTTCATCCTCCGGCTCGCCGGCGACCGCTCGATCATGGGCGGCTCCGCGAACGGCCGCGTCACGACGACGATCGGCTGGGGCGTCGCGGCGATGGCCTCGCTGCTGTCGGTCGGGTACGTCATCGTCACGCTCCTCGGGATCGGCTAGGCCAGATCGAGCCCGCGTTCGCGCTCAAGCTCGTCCTCACGCCGTTGCTCATCGCGACGGCGAGCCTTGCGGGGCGCCGGTGGGGGCATGCGATCAGCGGGTGGCTCGTCGGGATCCCGTTCACCTCGGGGCCGATCACGCTCTTCCTGTTCTTGGAGCACGGCGCGAGCTTTGCGGCGAACGCCGCGCTCGGCTCGCTCGTCGGCGTGCTCGCGACGGCGGCGTTCGCGGTCGAGTTCAGCGCGGTCGCGAAGCGCGGCGGGCGGGTCATCCTATCGTTCGTCGCCGGGCTCATCGCGTTCGGGCTGATCGGTGCCGCGGCGCAGGACATCGCGATCGCCCCGCTCCCGCTCTACGCGATCTGCGCGGTGGTCCTGCTCGTGGCGATCCGCCTGGTGCCCGATCCCGGCGCCACCGTATCGGTCGCGCTCCCGCGCTGGGACCTGCCGGCCCGGATGATCCTCGCGACGGTCCTCGTGCTCGCGATCACCGGCGGCGCGAGCGCGCTCGGTCCCCGGCTCTCAGGTCTGCTCGCGACGATCCCGCTCTACGCGAGCATCCTCGCGGGCTTCGGCTTCCAGCTCGTCGGTCCGGCGGCCGCGATCCGCGTGTGGCGCGGCCTCCTATTCGGGCTGTTCGGCTTCGGGGCGTTCTACCTCGTGCTCGCTGCGTCGCTCGAGTCCCTCGGGCTCCCGGCGTTCGCGCTCGCGATCGCCGCCGCCCTCGTCATGCAGGCGGTGACACTACGGGTGCTTCAGCGGAGGCCTCAGTCCGAGTAGGCGACCCAGACCGAGCCGTCGCGCACGATCACGGTCATCGGCCGCATGTCGCTGGCCGGCTCCGGCCCGAGATACGAGCCGCGTCGCGTCCACGCGAACGTGCGGCCGTCGACAGAGCACGTGAACCGGTCGGTCGGCGCGTCGAACGCGACGACGCATCGGCGATCGACGAGCGGCTTGGAGGAGAACGCGAGAACGCCCGTCGGCTCGTGCACGATGAAGAATGGCTCGTTGTCCCAGGTGCGGTAGGCCGGACGGATGATCGCTCCGACGGGAAGCGGCACGAGGCGCACGGTTCCCAGCGGGATCGACTCGAGCGGGCCGAGACCGGCCCAGCCGTTGAACTCCCCGGTCGCCGGCGGCTTGGGGTCGGGGCGAACGCTGCGTGCGATGTCGGCGATGGCCGCGATATCGGATGCGGGCGCGTCGTCGACCCACCGCGCGACGAGAAAGAGCGGTCGATCGAACCACCGGAAGCTGAGCGCGAGTTCGTGTCGGCCCGGTGGCTGACTCCCACGGAAGGGGACGGCAGCCGACCAATCGAGGGGCAACGGTGTCTCGTCGGCCGGACCAGCGCAGAACATGCTGCAGAAGGACTCGACCTCGACGGTCACGCTCCCGCTCGGTAGTGCGCCCACGTCGAGGTCGCCGTTGTTCGGGATGGTGGGCAGGCTCACGACGTCGGTGTTGCCGGCGAGAAGGAGGCGCTCGGTCGCGCGGTTCACGGATCCAACCCCGGTGAGCGACCACCCGACCGGAACGTCAACGGTCAGGCCGTTCTCGAGACCGACCGACCGCAGCGACACTCGAGCGATCGGCTGCGCCTGCGGGCTCGACGATGGCGACGGCGCGGGCAGATCCGTCGTGCAGGCCGAAGCGAGCAAGCATGCGATCACAAGGAGGCGGCGCATATCTCTATAGACGCGCGGGCCGCCCGTTCGTTCCGCGCTAGCGGAACCGCACCGAGGCCACCAGTGCGGAGCCCTCTTGGAACGTCACGCGATCGCCCGAGGTCGACTTGGGATCGCTCCCGATGCGGACGAGGACGTATTGCACCCCACCGACGACCGGTCCGCTCGTGGTGGGCGGCACATACAGGACCGCCGCTGTTCCGTCCGCGCGGAATGTCCGAAGCAGGCTCGTCGCGGGCGCTCCGCTGAACGCCGTGCAGCAGAGACCCTGTGATCCGGCCTGGTCGATGTTGCCGAGCCAGAGTTGTTCGCCTGACATGAATCCGATCTCGTGCGTGCCGGGCCGCCAGAGGGCGCCCCGCTTTCCCGCGCCCGCCTGCGACTTGCTCGCGGCGAAGTCCGGGAGCGGCCACCACCGGATGTTGCCCGAAGTGAGCTCGACGCCGAGGACGAACTTCGCGTCGCTCGACACGAGGATGGAGCTGATCAACATCCCGGTCCCTGCGGTGTCGAAGCGCCGGGCGGTGAACGAGCCGTCGGCATTGAGCCGGACCGTGATGTAGGGACCCATGAAGCCGCCTTCACCGGTGAGCGCCGCGGCCGCAAGGTTCGCCGACCGGTCCCACGCGATCGGTCGATACAGCCAGCCGGTGTTGGTCTCGGTGACGATGGTCGTTCCGTGGCGACCATTCGCGGCGAGCTCGTATAGATCCAGGGTTGCGCTGTTCGGACCGCCGCCGATCCCGGCGCTGCCGCTTTCGGTCGAATAGAGCAGGCCGGCACCGTCGCTTGACCACGCCATGCCACCGCCCCGCTGATCCGCGGCGAGCGTCACTAGCGCCTGCTCCGCGCTGCTGCCCCCGGCGGCGAACATCCGAAGCTGCGCCCCGGCGCCGCCGGCTCCGGGGCCCGGCTCCCAATACGCGACGAGCTTGCCGTCGGGCGAGACCGCGAAGTACTGCTGGGCGAAGGTCGCGACGGGTTCGTTGCTCGATTCCTTTCGGATCGTCGCGGACTGACCAAGGACCACGAAGCCGAAGTCGTCGTTGTAGATGCCACCTCCGGCTGCGGGCGTCCCGCTCGCGGGAGGCTCCGTGGCGGTGGCGCTCGGACTCGCGCTCGGGTTGACGGCCGTCGCGCCGCTCGGAGATGGGGTCGGTGACGCGCTCGGGGTCGCGGCGCTCTGCCGCCGCTGGCTCAGCTGGAACCCCACGATCAGCGCGATCGCCACTACTGCGACGACCGCACCCGCGGTCAAGAGATAACGAGAAGAACGCGTAACGATGGTCTCCCTTCCTGATACGTGGCGCCATGTGCCGCGCGCTGGCAATGGGATCTCGTCGAGATCCCGAACGAACAGATGCGTCAGGTCCTTGTCGCGGTCATCCACGAGTGGTCCCCTCCTCGCGCATATGCGCAACTGATTGCGAAACGGTCGCGCTCACGGTCCCGCGCCGGACCCCCAGCGTGTCGGCGATCTCCTCCTGCGTGAGGCCGAGGTAGTAGTAGGCGACCACGATGGCGCGCTGCCGCTCCGTCAGCAGCGAAAGCAGCCGGCCGACCTCGAGCCGCTGGATCAGCGCCGCAACGTCATCCGGGGACGAGCCTTCGCCGATCGGCACCTCACGGTGCGTGCGGAAGAGCCCGCGACGTGTCTTGCGTAGCGCTACGCGATACAGCCAGCCCTCGAGGTTGCGGTCGTGGGCCGGCGGACGGCGCAGCCCTTCCTCGAACGCGTCGTGCAATCCGTCGAGCGCTCGTTCGCGATCGAACGTCGCCGTGACAAGCGCGCGATAGACCTGCGGGAACGCCCGGTCGTAGACCTCGCCCCACCGCGCTGCTGTGATGTCTGGCATGCGTGAGGTAATGCACTCGGGCCGCCAGAATGCTTAGTTGCGAGCGCTCGCTTGCTCGATCTCAGTTTTCGACGGTGACGATGTGTGCCTGGATCTTGCCATCGACGGGCCCCCGCCCGAACCGTTGGGCGATGGCTTCCGCGGCGACGTCGGTCGCTTCGCCAAGCCGCGAGGCGTCGCGCGCCTCGATCTCGTTCCGGAGTGGTGTCCCCTGGCAGTACCCGACCGCTGGGACCCGGGCGGATGTCGCCCGACTGCGCGCGGCGACCGTGATGATCTGCGGCGACGCGGTGAATCCGCCGTTCGCAAGATCTCGCTCGATGGTCGGATGGTGGTGATAGCCGTGGGGCGTGCGGGCCAAGAAGCGCGGCGGGTCTATTTGAAACAGTGACTCGAGCGCCGTCGTCACGGTGTCGGCGAATTCGTTTTCTTCGATCCGATCCCAGACGCTGAAAATGAGAACGCCTCCCGACTTGAGCATTCGACGTGCCTCGGAGAACGCCTTCGGCTTATCGGGAAAGAACATGACGCCAAACTGGCATACGACGGCGTCAAACAGTCCGTCCCCGAAGGGCAGCTGCATGGCGTCTGCCTGGCGCCACTCGACGGGGCGCGGGGTCCCGATCGCAGCCGCACGGTCCAACATCGGTTGATTCAGGTCCGTGGCGACGATGGAGACGTTTTCGCGCAGTACCGATGCCAGCGCACGAGTCGCGACACCCGTGCCGGCCGCAACCTCGAGCACGCGCGCAAGTGGTCGCGAAACGAGCCGGTCCGCCAGATCCGCGGCGTAGGGCTCGAAGATCAGCGGGACTAAATGCGTCTCGTACAGCCTCGGAATTGAGCCGCTGAAGACTCTGTCGGTACTCGGACCGCTCAACGCGGCTCCGACAGCACGCCCCCATCAGCGTCGAGGTACCGGTCCGGATTCTCCTGGAAGATCCGCTTGCAGACCTCGCGATCGAACGCGTACAGCCGGCTCTCGTAGCGAAGCTTGAACGCCGGCGGATCGGCGAGCGGCGCGCGGCAGGCCGGGCAGGTCTTGCTGATCACGCCAGGTCGAGCTCGATGAGCGGGGCGTGCGCACGGACGAGCTGGCCGCTCGTGGCGACGATCTTCCGCACCCGGCCGTTCTTGGTCGTGCGGATCTCGTTGAACAGCTTCATCGCCTCGATGAGCCCGATCACGTCGCCCGCTGCGACGACGCTCCCGACCTGGACGAACGGCGGGGCCTGCGGCGAGGGCGACAGGTAGAAGACACCGGTGAGCGGCGCGGTGATCGCGTCGGTCGTGGCGATGCTGTGGTCCGCGCTCACGACCGCCGGCCCCGCGGACTGCGCGAGGGCCTGGGCCGCGGGCATCGGCGCGGGCGCGTACGTCTGCGCCGGACCCGCGCTCTTGGCGACGCGGACGCGGAGCGTCCCGCGGGTCACCTCGAGCTCGCGCACGTCGGACGTGTCGAGCCGAGCGAGGAGCTCCTCGACGAGCGCGTTCGCCTCCGCCCGGACGCCTTTCCCGTCGGCCACTAGCCGGCACCATTCCGGCGGCGGATGACGAGGGCCACGTTGTGCCCGCCGAAGCCCATCGAGTTCGAGAGCGCGTAGTCGAGCTGGACCTTGCGCGCAACGTTCGGGACGTAGTCGAGGTCGCACGCCGGGTCCGGCACTTCCTGGTTGATCGTCGGCGGCAGAACCCCGTCGCGCATCGCGAGCAGGCAGATGACCGCTTCGATCGCACCCGCCGCGCCGAGCGTGTGGCCGGTCATCGACTTCGTCGATGACACCGGCGGCACCTTCGCGCCGAACACGGCCTTCAGCGCAGCGGTCTCGGCGCTGTCGTTCGCCTGCGTCGATGTGCCATGCGCGTTCACGTAGCCGATCTGCGCCGGCGTGATGCCCGCGTCGGTCATCGCCATGCGTATCGCGCGCACGGCGCCTTCGGCACCCGCCGGCGGGGCGGTGACGTGATACGCGTCGGCCGTCGCACCGTAGCCCACGATCTCGCCGAGGATGTGCGCGCCGCGGGCCGTCGCGAAGCCCTCCTCCTCGAGGACGAGGCACGCGGCGCCCTCGCTGAACACGAAGCCGTCGCGCTCCTTGTCGAACGGCCGCGAGGCCTTCTGCGGATCGTCGTTCCGGCGTGACAGCGCGTGCATCGCGTTGAACGCGCCGACCGCGACCTTGATGAGCCCGGCCTCGCTCCCGCCGGCGAGCATCACGTCGGCCTGGCCGCGTCGGATCGTATCGGCCGCCTCACCGATCGCGTGCGCGCTCGATGCGCAGGCCGACACCGTCGCCAGGTTCGGGCCCTTCGGCCCGTACTTCATCGCGATCTCGCCGGCCGCCATGTCCATGATCATCATCGGGATCATGAACGGCGATACGTGCCGCGGATCCCTCTCGTGGACGAGGATGTTCTCGACGAGGGTCTCGACGCCGCCGATGCCCGATCCGAACGTCACGCCGATCCGCGGCGCGAGATCCTTCGTGACCTCGAGCGTCGCGTCCTTCAGCGCCTGACCGGCGGTCGCGACGGCGAACTGCGCGAAGCGGTCGGCGCGCTTCGCCTCCTTGCGCTCCATGTACTGGAGCGGGTCGAAGTCGTGGACTTCGCCCGCGATCTGCGTCTCGAGGTCCTTCGCGTCGAACCGGGTGATCAGGCCGATCCCGCTCTGGCCGGCGGTCAGCCCGGCCCACGACTTCTCGACCGACGCGCCCAGCGGCGTGATCATCCCGATACCGGTGACGACCACGCGCCGCAGTTCGCCGTTGCCGTTCGTCATTCGCTGAGTCGAGTCTATCGAGGAGGGGCCGCCGCTACCTCAGATCGTCCACGCTCCGTGCACGACGCCGACGAGGTACCAGGTCCCGTCCTTCTGCTCGAAGAACAGGCGCAGACTGCGCCAGTCCATACCGCTCAACTGCGGGTCGAAGCCCGGGTAGTGGAACTCGACCATCACGGCGTCGGGGTACGCCGTCGCGCTGTTGTCCGTCGAGTTCCCCGTCCCGATCGCGCGGTTGTACGCGACGTCGGGGGCCTTCGCGAAATCGACGTCGTAGACGTACTGCGCCTGGTACTTGGCGTACGTCAGGCGGATGTCGTCCCCCTTGCCATCGGTGATGCCCCACAAGCGGACCTTGGGATCGCTGAACGCGATGGCGAGATCGGCCGCGGTGAGGACCTGGTCGCTATCGGTGCGCACGAACGGGTATGCCGAGAAGCGCACGCCCTTCACCGGGTGCGCGAGCGACGCGAGCTTCGCCGCGTCCTTGCGCTGCAACGCGTCCACGACCGCGAGCGCCGTCGACTCGACGAGCCGCTTGGCCTCGCTCTCGGGCAGCGACCGCGCCGCTCGGATGTCCGTCGGGGCCGGGGTCCGCGTCGCGGACGCGGTCGGGGCCGGCGTCGGCGTCGCGCTCGCTGCGACGCCCGGAGCGGCGGCGCCGTTGTCGGTACGCCGGAGCGCGGTGCCGACCACGAGCGCAGCGACGATCACCAGCGCGCTGGCGGCGACGGCGAACACCGGGACGTCCCGGCGCCGAACGGGTGCGCGCATCACGGCCGGGGGCACGTGGATCTCGTCGAGGCCGGTCACGAGCTGGTGGGTGAGGTCGTCGTTCCGGTCGGATTCGCTCATCGTTCGCCTCCTGCGGCGCGGAATCGCGCGGCTGCGCGGCTGATCGCGGATGACACCGTGCCGCGCGGCAGCCCGAGCGCGGCAGCGAGCTCGTCCTGGGTGAGCCCGACGTAGAACTTCGCCACGAGCAGCTCGCGCTCGCGCGGGGAAAGCGCCTCGAGGCGCGCGAGCACATCGACGCGCGTCAGCGCCGCGTCGACCGGATCGGCGGCGTGCTCCGTGCGCCGCAGCGGCACGAACAGCGCCGCGCGGCGGCGGCTCCGCTTGATGCGATTGAGCGCGACGACGAAGAGCCAGGCCTCGATCGACCGGACCTCACGCGGCAGATGTCCCCGGAGGCCCTGCGCGAACGCGTCCTGGATGGCGTCATCGACCCCGTCCGTCCGGCCCGTGGCACCCACGAGGGCGCGGAACAGCGAGTGGTAATGGGCCTGGAAGGCGCGCTCCCAGTCGAGCGCTTTGGCGGCGGGTTCGGCGGTCATGGCATACACGGCGTCATAGAAGAAGAGTCACGGTCCCCGGGTTCTGCTGCAACGGCGCTAGAAGCGTGAAGACCTGGCGCGCGCCGCCGCGTAGCTGGTAAGTAACAGCCCGAGCACCAGCACCGCGAGCCCGACCGTCAAGAACGGCGTGTTGTCGCCCATCGTGCAGCCTGCGTTCGGCTGGCGGTTGAACTCGGCGCATCGCTCCGACGCCAGCCACAGGGCCCCGGCGAAGCCGGCGCCCCACGCCACACAGGCACCGCCCGCGGCCACCGGACGCGGACGAAGCAGCGCGATTCCGACGACCATCGCGATGCCCAGCGGAAAGATGATGTCGGTGACCGCGAGCGCGATGACTCCGCCGACCAGACCGATGAGCCAATGACGGATCACCGTCAGCGACCGATCTGGGCCGTTCAAGGCCTGGCTGACGTGGAGCCAGACCGAGGCCCTACGGCCCGACGTACGTCCCACACACCGAGCCCACAGGCAAACGCGACAACGATCAACGCGACGATCGTGATCTGACGACTCTCGGGCTCGGCCAGACATGCCGTACCGGGATACGTGAGGGTCGCGCCGCAGTTGGGCAGTCCGAGGGTGTGGAGACCGACGAGCGCTGGGAACGCGGCCGTGACGAGCAGCAGCGGCCACGCCGTGCGCAGGGAGCGCTCCACTGCGACCGCCAGCCCCAGCGCAAGCAGAGCGAATACCGCACCGATGTCGAAGACCAGGTTGAAAAAGAACGGCCCGGTCGCCAAGCCGTAGCCGAGGATCACACCAGCTAACGCGTGCAAGAGCCGGAGCGCCATCGCCTCTAGAGGATTGTCTGCCCTAGCGCGCTCGCGATCAGCTCCACGGCGAGCGTCGCCGTGCGGTTCTCGCGATCGAGGATCGGGTTCACCTCGCACACCTCGATCGAGCGCAGCTTTCCTGACGCGGCGAGCATCTCCATCGCGAGCTGGGCCTCGCGGTACGTGAGCCCGCCGCGCACCGGCGTGCCGACGCCGGGCGCCTCGTCCGGATCGATCGCGTCCATGTCGAGCGAGAGATGGATGCCGTCGCCCTTTGACGCGACGGCGATCGCGTTCTCCATCGCCTTCGCCATCCCGATGCGGTCGATGTCGGCCATCGTGATCGGCGTCACCCCGGCACGCTTGATGTTGGCCTTCTCGCCGGGATCGATGTCCCGGATGCCGAGGAGCACGCCCGCGGATCCGTCGGTCGTGCCGCGGAGGGCTTTCGGGAACGGGTCGTCCGCGAGCCCGAGCGCGACCGCGAACGGCATGCCGTGCACGTTGCCCGACGGCGTCGTGTCCGGCGTGTTGATGTCACCATGCGCATCGACCCAGATGACGCCGACCCGATGGCCCGCGCGCGCGAGCCCAGCGATCGTGCCCATGCCGATGGAGTGATCGCCGCCAAGCACAACGGGCGTCGCGCCGCTCTTCGCGATGTCGGCGACGACCTTTGCGAGCTCCTCCGCCGCACGGACGATCTCCTCCGCGTGATGGGCCTGCCGCGCGCCGTGGGCGTACTCGATCTCGACGTCCTGATCGCGGTCCCGCACCCGCACGTTGCCGCGGTCGCGGACGCTGTACCCCAGGGCGGTGAGCCGCGCTCCCAGGCCCGCGTACCGGATCGCGGATGGGCCCATGTCCACGCCGCGACGGAAGCCGCCGAGGTCCATCGGGACGCCGACGATCTCGACCGCGCGGGTCACGGCACCCGCCGGTCGAGCTCCGACTGGAGCACGACGCTCTCCTGCTCGTTCGGATCGGTGCGCGCGATGATCGCCGTGAGCGGATCGGTCTGACTCGCATTCGCCGCGAGGTGCGACGTGCTCGCCGGGATGTAGATGTAGTCGCCCGGGCCGGCCTCCTCGCGCATCGCAAGGTCGGGGCCCGAGTACACGACGCACGAACCGGAGAGGACGTAGATCGCGGTCTCGTGCCGTTCGTGGAGATGGGCCTTCGTCCGTTCGCCTGGGGCGATGGTCACCCGGCCGAACCAGAGGTGCGCGCTACCGACGCTCTCCGCGCTCACGCCACCGCCGTAGCGCGGACCCTGCGCGCCGACGTATTCCGCCGATTCGCGGAGCACGGTGGCCTTCATTTCGGCGCGACCTTCGCGGCCGGTTGGAAGATCGCGAGGATGACGCCCTCGGCGGCGAGCTCGTCGCCCACGTGCGTCGTCACTCTCGCGCGACCGAACCCGCGGCGCATCTTCTCGAATACCGCGGTGAACCGCCCGGTCTCGCCGGGTCGCACGATCCGCTTGAATCGCATCTCCTCGATGCCGGCGAAGAGGCCAAGGCCCTCGCGGTAGTCGGGGTGGCTCATCGCCGCGACCGTAGCGGCTTGGGCCATCGATTCGGCGAGGATGACACCTGGCACGATCGGGTTCCCCGGGAAATGGCCCTTGAGGTACCACTCCTCCCCGGTGAAGTCGTGCTCGGCGACCGCGCGGACGAGCGGTTCGAGCTCGATGACGCGGTCGATGAGCAGGAACGGTTCGCGATGCGGGATGAGGGCCTCGATGCCCTTCCGGTCGAGGACGACGCTCAAGCGCTGAGCGCTTCGATGCCGACGGTGTCGATGAGATGCGTCGTGACCTGGCCGGCCTTGAACGCCTCGCTCGCGAGGATCTTCTTGTGGGCGTCGATGTTCGTCGTGACGCCGACCACGGTGAACTCATCGAGCGCGCGCTGCATCCGCGCCACGGCCTCCGGCCGGTCGCGGCCCCACGCGATCACCTTGGCGAGCAGCGAGTCGTAGTACGGCGGGACCTCGTAGCCCTGGAAGCAGTGGGAGTCGAGGCGGATGCCAGGTCCGGCCGGAGGCAGCCACGTCGTGAGCACGCCCGTCGACGGCGCGAAGTTCTGGTCGGCGTCCTCGGCGTTGATCCGGCACTCGATCGCGTGGCCGTTCACCCAGATCTGCTCGTCCGAGAACGAGAGCGGCTCGCCGGCGGCGAGCGCGATCTGCTCCTTCACGAGGTCAATGCCGGTAACGGCCTCGGTGACGGTGTGCTCCACCTGGATGCGTGCGTTCACCTCGATGAAATACGGCTGCCCCGCCGCGTCGACGAGGAACTCGAACGTGCCGACGCCGCGGTACCCGAAGCGCTTCGCCGCATCGACCGCGTACGTCTTGATGCGCCGCCGGAGCTCCTCATTGATCGAGATCGACGGCGCCTCTTCGAGCATCTTCTGGTTGCGGCGCTGGATCGAGCACTCGCGCTCGCCNNACGCCTTCGAGGTTGCGCTCGAGGTAGATGCCGTCGTCGCCGAAGCTCGCCTTCGCCTCGCTGCGGGATTGCTCCCAGAGCCGCTGGAGATCCTTCGCCGACTCGGCCTTGCGCATCCCGCGACCGCCGCCGCCTGACCGCGCCTTGAGCATGACCGGGTAGCCGATGGACTCGGCGATACGCAACGCCTCGGACGAGGTCTTCACCGGCCCTTCGGAACCGGGGATGACCGGCAGGCCGGCGCGCTTCATCGCCGCGCGCGTCGCGGACTTGTCGTGGAACCGCGCGAGCACTTCCGGCGGCGGACCGATGAAGACGAGTCCGTGCTCCTTGCAGACCTCGGAGAAGTCCGCGTTCTCGGAGAGGAACCCGTAGCCGGGGTGGATCGCCTGCGCGCCAGAGATGAGCGCGGCCGAGATGATCGCCGGGATGTTCAGGTAGGAGTCGCGCGAGTTCGCCGGGCCGATGCAGATGGCCTCGTCGGCGGAGTGGACCGGCAGGCTGTGCGCGTCGGCCTCGCTGTACGTGACGACGCTCTGGATCCCGAGCTCGCGGCACGCGCGGATGACGCGCAGCGCGATCTCGCCCCGGTTCGCGATGAGGATCTTATCGAACGAGATTCAGTGCCTCCTCGAGCGTCGCGGGATCAGACACGTTCGCGGTCCGCGCGTCAGGGAGGATGCGTTTGACGAGACCGGTGAGGACAGTGCCCGCGCCGAACTCGACGAACGTCGTCGCGCCCTCCTGGGCCGCGCGCCGTACTGAGGCGACCCACTGTACGGGAGAGTGCACCTGTTTTTCGAGCAACGTCACGAAATCGCTCGCATGTTCGTGGGGTTCCGCGTCGACATTCGCGATGACCCGGTACTTGAGTTCATTGAATGGAGTGGCCCGGATCGCTTCAGCGAGCTTGGGAGCGACCGCCCGCATCGCGGGTGAGTGGAATGCGCCAGACACTTTCAACGGGATGACGCGCTTCGCGCCCGCCGCTTTGAGCGCCTCAGTCGCTTTCGGCATCGCCACGAGCGGACCGGTGATCACGACCTGGCCGGGCGCGTTGTCGTTCGCCACGACGATGCCCGTGCCGTCGATCGCCTTCGCGACGGCGTCGGCGTCGAGACCGAGGACCGCGGCCATGCCGCCCGACGCATCCGCAGCCTGCATGAGCTCGCCGCGCTGGCGCACGAGCCGGAGCGCGTCAGCGAATGCGAGCGCGCCACCCGCGACGAGCGCCGTGAACTCGCCGAGCGAATGCCCGAGCAGGATCGGGTCGTCTGCTAGCAATCCACGCGCTTGCGCAGCGCGCAGTGCCGCAATCGACGTCGCGAGAATCGCCGGCTGCGCGTTCGCGGTGCGCTCGAGCTCGTTCACCGGTCCGTCCCGGCACAGCGCACGGAGATCGAGGCCGAGGGCATTGTTCGCTTCCTCGTACATGCTCGCGGCTTCACGGAAAGCGTCAGCGAGCGCCTTCCCCATGCCTACGCTCTGGGAACCTTGACCGGGGAACAGCCATGCGGTTTGTGTCGGCATCGCGGCAGTCTAAGCAGCGACCTTGACCACTGACTGGCCGCCCTCGATGAGCGCAGCGTGGTGAGACCGAGAACTCACCCTGTCCACCCCATCTTTGGCTTGGCCGGCAGTCTCTCTAAGCCGGCCGCGTCCAGCGAACTGATCGAAGCATGTTCATCGAACGCCAGAACTCACTCTTCGGTGTTGTCTTGCCTCGCGTGATATGAGGAAGCTCGCGCGTGATTTGTTCAGGTATGCGAGCCGCTTCGGCCGCGTCCTTGATATCAAGGAAGAGGGTGTCGGGGCAGACCGCCAGCCAATTGGCGTCGTCCTGAATCGGGTAACGCCTCCGGAAGCTCACCAACAGGCCGTCGCCGCGTTGCTCGACCTCGTCGTCTACCGCTTCTCGATCGCGAAGAGCGCTTGGCCGTACTCGACCGGTGCGCCGCCGGCGACGAGCACGTCGCGCAGCACACCGTCGATCGGGGCGATCACGTCGGTCATGGCTCCGAGCGACTGCACGGCGCCCAGCACAGTGCCCTTCTTCACTTCGTCGCCCGCGCTCCACTCCTTCGACGCGCTGAAGATCCCGACGCCCGACGAGTGCACGCGCGCGGGCTCAGGGACCTTGGGCGCGGACGCGCGCGTGTCGGCAGCGTACGCGACAGTCGTTGACGGAACCCGGACGATCGCCGCGGCCATCCCCTCGGTCTCGACCTCGATCACGCTCGCGCCCGATCCCTCCGCGAGACGGAGCAGGTCATCAAGCAGTGCCAGGACCTCGCCGTTCTCGCTCACGCCGGCCGCATGATCCGCCGCCAGAACGGCTCCTTCTTCGCAACCGGCACCGCGCCGGGCAGTGGCTCGACGACGACGCCGATATGGCGATAGCGCTCGTAGCGCGCGGCGAGCAGATCGGCGATCGGGATCCGCCCGAGACGGTCGAGCTGGACGATGAGTGCGGACTTGATGGCGCCGATCGTCGCCTGCGGATCGGTATGCGCGCCGCCGGCCGGCTCGGGGATGAGGCCATCGACGATGCCGAGCCGCAGCAGGTCGCTCGCGGCAAGTTTCAATGCGTTCGCGGCCCTCTCGGCTTCGGTCGCACTGCGCCAAAGGATGGCCGCGGCGCCCTCAGGTGAGATGACCGAGTAGATCGCGTTCTGCAGGGCCAGGACGACGTCGCCGACCGCGAGCGCGAGCGCACCACCGGAGCCGCCTTCGCCGAGGATGATCGCGACGATCGGCGTCTGGAGGCCGCACATCGTGGCGATCGACTTCGCGATCGCCTCGGCCTGCCCGCGCTCCTCGGCCTCGGGGCCGGGGTACGCGCCGGGCGTATCCACCAAGGTGACGAGCGGCAGGTGGAACTTCTCGGCCATCCGGTACAGCCGGATCGCCTTCCGGTAGCCCTCGGGGTACGGCATCCCGAAGCTCCGCGCGATGTTCTCCTCGGTGGTCGAGCCGCGCTGCTGCGCGACGACGACGACGGGCCCGACGCCGTCGAGCTCCGCGATCCCGCCGACGACCGCCGGATCGTCGCGGTAGCCGCGGTCGCCATGCAGCTCCTGGAACTTTTCGAACAGGCCGTCGATGACCTCGATCGAGTGCGGCCGCCTCAGCTCACGCGCGAGCTGCACCGACTGCCACGGCGTCCGCTGGGCCGTGAGCGACGCGGCGTCGGTGATGAGGCCGGCATCCTCAGGCAGGTGGCCGTTGCCTTCGGTCGTCTTCTTTCCGAGGAGCCGATCGACGACGTCCACTACAGGCTCCACCGCAGGTCGCGCGCGCTCGGCCGGAACGCGTTCAAGAAGTACGCGATGCGGTCGCGGAGCTGCGCGCGCGGCACGACCTGATCGATGAAGCCGTGCTCGAGCACGAACTCGGCGCGCTGGAAGCCCTTCGGCAGCTTCTCGCCGATCGTCTCGCTCGTCACCCGCGCGCCGCTGAATCCGACGAGCGCGTTCGGCTCGGCGAAGATGATGTCGCCGAGCGACGCGAACGACGCGAGCACGCCG
Source organism: Chloroflexi bacterium UBA4730 (assembly GCA_002404155.1). Taxonomy (GTDB): domain Bacteria; phylum Chloroflexota; class Limnocylindria; order P2-11E; family P2-11E; genus UBA4735. The sequence goes on from DHJC01000015.1 coordinate 93,094, forward strand.
CCGGTCGTCGGGTCGGTGAGGATGCTGAAGTACGGGAGCCCGGCCTCATCGAGGCGATGGAGCGCGCCGAGGATCTTCGCCATCTGCATCAGCGAGAGGGTGCCCTCCTGCATCCGCGCGCCACCGGACGACGACACGATGAGAAGCGGCGTGCGGTTCGCGAGCGCCCGCTCCGCCGCGCGGGTGAGCTTCTCGCCGACGACGCTGCCCATCGAGCCGCCCATGAAGTCGAAGTCCATGACCGCCAGCTCGACCGCGTTCTCGTCGATCATCGCCGTGCCGCAGATCGCCGCGTCCTTCTCGCCGCTCTTCGCCTGCGACTGCTGGATCCGCACCGGGTACGGCTTCTGGTCGCTGAAGCCGAGCGGGTCGCCGCTGGTGAGCTCGGTGTCGTGCTCGGTGAAGCTGCCCTTATCGACCAGCAGCTCGATGCGCTCGCGCGCGCCGAGCCGGAAGTGGTGGTCGCACTTCGTGCAGACGTTGTGATTCCGGACGAGCTGCTTGTTGAAGAGCATCTCGCCGCACGTCGGACACTGGGTCCACAGGTGCGACGGGAACTCCTTGCGCTGCCGCCCGAACGGCATCCGAAGCCTCATGACGCACCATGTTCCTCTTGGTACCAGCCCAGCGCTACCGTCCCCGGTCCGGCATGCGACGCAAGTACCGGTCCGGCCTCGTCGACCCAGTACTCGACGCAGTGGTAGCGCTCTTGGACCCACTCTCCGAGCAGCCGCGCCCGATCGGGCGCGTTCGCATGGAGGATCGCGGCGTGGATGCGGGTACCGGCCGGCGTGCGCGCCTCCACCAGCTCTTGCAGCTTCGCCATCCCGCGCTCGCGCGTGCGGATCTTCTCGATCGCGTCCGCGCGCCCCTCCTTGAGGTCGAGGATGACCTTCAGCGACAGCAGCGAGCCGAAGGCCGCGGCGGCACCGGAGATCCGGCCCGAGCGGCGGAGGAAGTCGAGCGTGTCGATGAGCGCGAGGAGGTTCGTCTTGGTCGCGAGCTCCCGCGCGAGCGCGGCGGTCTGGTCGAGCGAGCGGCCGGCGCGGCGCGCCTTCGCGCACGCTGTCGCGAGGAGGCCGATGCTGCTCGCGGTCGAGCGCGAGTCCACGACGACGATGTTGGTGTCGATGATCTGCTGCGCCGTCGTCGATGCGACCGAGAACGTGCCGGAGAACTCCGTCGCGACCGGGAGCACGAGCATGTCCTTGTACCCGTCGCGCGCGGCCTGCTCGTACACGTCGCGGCATTCGCCGATCGACGGCTGGGACGTCGTGGGCTTCGCCTTCGGATCCTTGATCTTCTCGTAGAACTGTTCGGCGCTGAGGTCGACGTCGGCCGTGTACGACTCCGCGCCGAAGCTCACGTGCAGCGGCAAGGTGCGCAGGTCGAGCTCGCGCCGCATCGAGTGCGGCAGCACCGTCGTGCCATCGATGATGATGGCGAACGGGAATCTCGCGCTCATCCCAGAACCCTCACCTCTCCCGCAATGACCCGCTCCTGACCATAGGGGGTTTCAACGACCAGCGCGCCGTCATCGGCGAGTGCGACAGCCTTCCCGCGGAAGGGCGCGATGCCGGCTTCGGTCACCTCGACCTCTCGATCGAGGGTGATCGACCGGCGGCGCCACTCCGTGAGCGCCGCCGGATGGTTCGCCGGATCGGCGATGACGTCGAGCTGCGACGTGATGCGCGCCAGCAGCGCGAGGCGGTCGATATCGTGGCCCGCGCGCCGCAGGCTGGTCGCGGTCTCGGCGATCTCGGGCGCCAGCTCACGCTGCCAGACGTTCACGCCGATTCCGATGACGACATGGTCCGCCGCGCCGTGCGCGAGGCAGCCGGCGATCTTGCCACCAGTCAGCCACACATCGTTCGGCCACTTGAGACCGAGATCGGCCACGCCCAACGGCCGCAGGGCTTTCGTAACCGCAACGCCAGCGAGGAGCGCGAAGAGCGCGGGTTCGGCCGGCGCCGGACGGAACGTCCACGAGGCGAGCAGCGACGCCCGAGGCTCGCTCAGCCAGGACTTCTCGCCCCGCCCGTGTCCCGCGGTCTGCTGGTCCGCGACGACGAGGGTCGGCCCCGACGCGTCGCTGCGGGCGAGCTCGCGGGCCCGATCCTGCGTCGAGCCGATCGACGCGTGATACTCGATCGACCGCCCGAGCTCGCGCCCGAATGCGGAGCGCACGGCAGGGTCCGCGAGGAGGCCCAGGCGATCCACGGACGGAAGGCTAGCCGCGAGACGTCAGCGCGTCGGCGTGGGCCTCGGGCCGACGTAGTCGCCGTAATCGGGGACCGTGTGACCCGCACCATCGAGCACCGCGCGCTCGAGGAGCGACGCATTCAGCCGGACGACCGTGGGTATGGAGAGGACGATCGCGGGAGCGCTGCCCGTGTTTCGCCGCACGCGCACGGTCACGCGAACGCTATCGGTGTCCTCGACCGCGCTGCTGCGGATGATCTGCTCGCCGATGCCCATGCCGACATTGACGACGATCACGCGGCTGTCGCCAGTGCGCTGAAAACTCATGAGCTCCGCGTCCCGGCCGGTCACGGACTCTTGGGCCAGGAACAGCAGGCCGATGCCGGCGACGGCGACAGCGGCGAAGGCAAGCCAGCCCGCGCGCGGAGACCACGAGTGGAGCAGCTTGCCGCGCGTTACTGGTTCCGGACGAGCTGTGCGCCCGCAGCCCGCACGCGTACGACGCGGCCACGACCAGGCGATCCGGCGACTGTGGCCGCTTCCTCCATGGCCGCCGTCACCCGCGCGGCGAGGCGCGCCGGCGCGAACCCGATGACGCTCGGTCCGGCACCGGAGAGCGCCGCACCGAACGCGCCGGCACCGCGTGCCGCGGCCACGATCTCCTCGAGCGCGGGGACGAGCTTCATCCGCGCCGACTCGTGCAGCCGGTCGTGCATCGCGACCGAGAGCAGCGCGCCGTCGGACCGAAGTATCGCGGCGAGCAGCGCCGACGCGTGCGCCAGGTTGAACACGGCGTCGGTGCGCGACACGTCCTTTGTAAGGACCGCACGGGATTTCTCGGTCTCGAGCGACGATGTCGGCACGAACAGGCACGCCCGCCAGGTACTCGGGAATGCGAACCGCGCGGCGATCGGGCCGTCGGCCGACGGCAGCGCGATCGTGAACGCTCCGTACAGGGCGGCCGCGACGTTGTCGGCGTGGCCTTCGACGTCGGTCGCGATGCGCAGGAGCGCGCGGCGTCCGAGGGGCTCGCCGGCAAGGGCGTTCGCGGTGACGACGCCGCCGACGATCGCCGCGGCGCTCGCGCCCAGGCCGCGGGCGCGCGGGATCACCGAGCGCTGCGTCACGTGCTGTGGGGCGAGGTTGTAGCCGAGCGTCTTCGCCGCGGTCCGGGCGGCGATCACGAACAGGTTGTCCTCCCCCGTCGGCACGTCGGCCGCACCGTTCCCTTCGACCGTGACGCTCCACGCACGGGCCGGCCGCACATCGAACTCGGCGAGCAGCGGCAGCGCGATCCCGAACGCGTCGAAGCCGGGGCCGAGGTTCGCGCTGGTCGCGGGAACGCGGACGCGCAGGTCGCTCACGGCACGCGGATCGCGTCGCGGACCGCGTCGAGCTGGGCGTCGACCTCCGCGATCTTCGGCGCGAGCGCGATCGCCCGGTCGGGGTCCTTCATCCCGTTACCGGTGAGCACGCAGACCACCTGACGTGGCTTCGTGCCCACGCGTGCGAGCTTGCGCAGTCCCGCGACGGCTGCCGCGCTCGCCGGCTCGCAGAACACACCTTCGCAGCGCGCGAGGAACTGGTACGCATCGAGGATCTCGTCGTCGGTCACCGCGGTGATCGAGCCGCCAGACTCATCGCGCGCGCGGACCGCCCCGTTCCACGACGCCGGGTTCCCGATGCGGATCGCGGTCGCGATCGTCTGCGGGTCCGCGACGACCTCCCCATTCACGATCGGGGCAGCACCGGCAGCCTGGAAGCCGTGCATCTGGGGCCGCCGCTTCGCCATCTTGGCGTCGCGCGCCTCGGTGAAGCCCTTCCAGTACGCGGTGATGTTCCCCGCGTTGCCGACGGGGATACAGAGCCACTCCGGCGCGTCGCCGAGGGTCTCGCAGATCTCGAAGGCCGCGGTCTTCTGCCCCTCGATCCGGTACGGATTGACGCTATTGACGAGCGTCGCCTCGCCGCTCGTCGCGAGCTCGCGCGACAGCGCCAGGGCATCGTCGAAGCTACCGCGCACCGCGACGACGCGGGCGCCGAAGGCGATGGCCTGCGAGAGCTTGCCGAGCGCGACGTGCCCCGCGGGCAGGACGACGGCACAGCGCAATCCCGCGCGGGCTGCGTACGCCGCCGCGGATGCGGCCGTGTTCCCGGTCGACGCGCAGAGGACGGCTTGCGCCCCTTCTTCCATGGCCTTTGCGATCGCGACGACCATTCCGCGGTCCTTGAACGAGCCGGTCGGGTTCGCGCCCTCGACCTTCAGCCACACCTCGGCGATGCCGGTCTCACGCTCGAGCGCCGGCGCACGGACGAGCGGCGTGTCGCCCTCGCCGAGGCTCAACCGAGGGGTCTGCGGCGTGACCGGGAGATGCGCGCGATATCGCTCAATGAGCGGTGTTCGGTGGGGCATCCGCGGAATGCTAGTCCTGCGGCGCGTGTGCGCCCGCGTAGCATTCGTCGCGTGAAACTGAGCGCGAGAGAACGACAGCTCCTCACGGCGCTCGTCGTGCTGCTCATCGTCTTCGTTGCGCTCCAGGTCTTCGCGATCCTCTGGGAAGCGCTCGGGCGCGTCGCCGACGTGCTCATCATCTTCGGCGCGGCGTGGGCATTCTCGTACGCACTCGCGCCCCTCGTCGACCGGATCGACCGCCGCACGCGCCTGAACCGGTTCGGCGCGGTGCTCGTCGTCTACACCGCGATCTTCATCCTGCTCGCGGCGGCGGGCGCGTTCGCGGTCCCGCTCCTCGCGGATCAGCTCGCGGCGCTCGCCGCGCGCGGGCCCGAGCTCAGCACCAGCGCGGACCAGTACGCGAAGGACTTCCAGGCCAACCTGGACCACCTTGGCCTGCCGGTGAACATCGTGCCGCTGTACGAAGCGCTCCCCGGCCGGCTCGCGGAGCTCGCCGGTACCTTCGCGTCGGACGCGCTCGGTGTCGTATCCGCGACGGCGACGATCGTGTTCGACCTCTTCCTCGTCCTGATCATCGCGTTCCTCATGCTCATGGACGGCGACACCCTCTGGCTTCGTTTCACCGGGATGCTGTCCGAGGAGCTCCGGAGCGAGTTCGAGCTGCTGCGGATGAGCATCGACCGGTCGTTCGGCGGATTCATCCGCGGGTCGCTCATCCTCGGCCTCCTGTACGGCACCGCGACGCTGCTCATCATCGCGGCCTTCGGGGTGCCGTTCTCAGGCGTGCTCTCCGTGTTCAGCGGCCTCGTGGTGATGATCCCGTTCTTCGGTCCGATCCTCGCGATGATCCCCGTGCTGTTCATCACGTTCCTCGGTGCCCAAAGCGCGTTCCTGCCCGTCACCATCCTCCTGCTCCTGCTCCAGCAGGTGATGCTCAACGTCGTGGGCCCACGGATCATGTCCAAGAGCATCGGCATCCATCCGCTGTTCGTGTTCTTCTCGCTGCTCATCGGCTCGAAGATCGCGGGCTTCTGGGGCCTGCTCCTCGGTGTGCCGGTCGCCGGCGTCATCAACACCTTCATCCACTACACGGTCGAGGTGAACTCCGGCCGTCGGCAGCGCACGGAGGCCGCGGCGCTCATGGAGGATGCCCCGATCGAGGCCGCGAAGTGACCCCGGTCAAGCACATCCTCGTCACGAATGACGACGGGATCGAGAGCGATGCGCTGGGCCCGCTCTGCGACGCGCTCGCCGCGTTCGGTGAGGTCGACATCATCGCGCCCGAGCGGAACTGGAGCGGCGCGAGCCACAGCATCACGCTCTTCCGGCCGTTGCGCTGCCGGCCGACACACCTCCGGACCGGCCAGGACGCGTACATGACCGACGGCTCGCCGACGGACTGCGTGCGCCTCGCGGTGCTCGGCTTCCTCAAGCAGAAGCCCGACCTCATCGTGAGCGGCATTAACCGCGGAGCGAACCTGGGCGACGACATCACGTACTCGGGCACCGTCGCGGCGGCGATGGAGGGCCTGCTCTCGGACATCCCGTCGATCGCGGTCTCGATCGGCGCCTTTGGTGCGAACATCGACTTCAGCGTCGCGAGCGAGTTCGTCGCGCTGCTCGCGAAGAACATCCTCGAGAAGGGCTTCGTCCACGACGCGCTGTTGAACGTGAACGTGCCGCACCTGCCGCGCGAGCGCATCGCCGGCGTCGAGGTCACGAAGCTCGGGAAGCGCAACTACCGCGATCAGCTCGTCGAGCGGCTCGACCCCTACGGCAACCCGTACTACTGGGTCGGCGGTCCCGCGGTCGCGGATGAGGCCGACCCGGGGACGGATGTCGCGGCGATGCGCGACGGCAAGATCAGCGTGACACCCATCGCGCTCGACCTCACCAGCCACGAGCTGCTCGCCGAGCTCGCGAAGTGGGACTGGGGCTGGACCGCGCCGGTCAATCTGCCGGCGGACGCGGCGGAGGAAGACGCCGACACCCGCGGAGCCACCCGCCGGCTCTGACCACTACGGGCGGGCCGTGCCCGGCGGTCCAGGTGGGCCCGGTGGCCCTTGTGGTCCTTGGCGTCCTACCGGTCCGCAGATGCCGACCAGCAGCAGGATCAAGCGCAGCCAAATGATCCGGTGATGGTCGTGGTCATGGTCGCGCGCGATCGGCACCGTCGCGCGGCCGCCGCCGCGCATCTCGACGATGAGCAGACCGATGACGACCGCTGCGAGGATCGCGAGGATGTAGGTGAGCTCGCCTGGTCCGAAGGTCATCGGTCGTTCATCCCAGCATGTTCCCTGCCCGCACACGCGTGACCTCGCCGTCATGCACGGCGACCCGTCCGTTGACCAGCACCGCGCGGATGCCGATGGGTGTGAGCAGCGGCTCGTCGTACGTCGCCCGGTCGAGCACCGTCGCCGGATCGAACACGACAACGTCCGCGACCATGCCGGTCGCGAGCAGGCCGCGATCGCGCAGGCCGAACCGCTCCGCAGGGAGCGCGGTCATCTTGCGCACCGCGGTCGGCAGATCGAGGAGCCCGCGCTCGCGCACGTCGCGGCCGAGGATCCGGACAAACGTGCCGGCCAACCGCGGATGCGGCTTGCCGGGCAGCGGGATCGCGTCACTGCCGATCATCGACGCCGGATGGGCGACCACCCGATCGACGTCGTCGTCGCGCATCGTGTGAGCGATCATCGTCACGTGCCCCTCCTGCTCGGCGATGAGGTCGAACACGAGCTCCGCAGGGTCCGCATGCGCCGCGGCCGCGAGTGCGTCGATGCGCTTCCCTTCGAGCTCGGGCCGCCCGGCGCAGCCCGCGATGACGATCCCATCCCAGCCCGCGGCCCGCTGCTGGTTCTGCCAGCCCGGGATCCCCGCCGCGAAGTCGCGCTTCATGCGCTGGCGAGCCGCGGGATCGCGCAGCCGCGCGACCATCGCGCCGATCCCATCGGCGAGCGCCCACGGCGGCAGGATCGAGTGCAGCAGCGTGCTGCCGGCGGTGTACGGGTATACGTCGACGGTGACGTCGAGACCGTCGGCGCGCGCCGCATCGATGAGCGCGAGGGTCTCGGCGGTGCGGCCCCAGTTGTCCCTGCCCGAGGCCTTGTGATGCGAGATGTGCACCGGTACGCCCGCGCCGCGCCCGATGCTGATCGCCTCGCGCACCGAGTCCGCGACCATGTCGGTCTCGCCGCGCATGTGGGTGACGTACGGCCGGCCAGTTCCCGCGAGCGCACGGGCGATCGCGACGAGCTCATCGGTCCGCGAGTACAGGCCCGGCGCGTACACGAGGCCGGTCGAGAAGCCGACCGCACCCTGCGCGAGCGCGGCCTCCGCCAGACGCGTCATCGCGCGGAGCTCGTCGGCGGTCGGCGCGCGATCCGCGAAGCCGAGCACCGCGGCCCGGATGCTTCCGTGCCCGACGAGTGGCGCGACGTTCGTGAACATGCCGGCGCCTGAGACCGCGGCCCGGTAGGCCGCGAGGTCGGGCCAGGTGTGCGGACTGCCAGCGACGAGCGTGCCCATGAGCGCAGCGACCTGATCGGCGTGCGGGCCGTCCGCCGGGAACGGGCTGAATCCGCAATTGCCCGTGACCTCGGTCGTCACACCCTGCCGCAGCTCGGCCGTCTTCACGTCGAGATGGGCCTCGGGCAGGAACATCGCGACGTCGCCGTGGGTGTGCGTGTCGATGAAGCCCGGCGCGACGACGTGGCCGGTCGCATCGATCGTCTCGGTCGCTGCGGCCCCGCCGAGCTCCCCGATCGCCTCAATCCGGCCGTCGCGGATCCCCACGTTGGCACGGCGCGCCGGGCTGCCGGTGCCGTCGACGAGAAGGCCGCCGCGGATCAGGACGTCGAGCGGCATGACGCCGCGACCGCCTATTGCTGGAGGGCGAGGAGGAGCGCGCCGAGGCCCTGCTGGCCACGCACGCGTGCGCGCTGGAGGAGATACATCGCGTTCGAGCTCTGCACCGACCCGCCGCCCTTCTTGAATCCGGAGAGGTAGCCGCAGCGCTGGAGCGCGGTCCCCGACTGGTCGTTGTAGTCGCCCGACGGATACGCGAAGTGGCGCACGTCGGTGCCGGTCCACGCGTTGAGGAAGTCCCGCGCCCGGCACATCTGATAGATCTGGTCGTTGAGCGGCCGAATCATGCTGACGTGGTCCATCGCATGTGATTCGACGTCCATGCCCGCGTCGGCGAGTGCTTTCACTTCGGCGCGGCTGATGTAGCCGGGCTTGTCGACGAGGTTGACGGTCACGAAGAACACGCCGGTCATCCCGTACGCCTTGAGCAGCGGCATCACGACGCTGTACGCGTCGGCGTAGCCGTCATCGAAGGTCAGCATCACCGGCTTCGGCGGGAGCGGCGCGGTCCGATCGAGCGACCACCAGAGGTCCTTCGCGGTGATCGTGTGGTAGCCGTTGTCGCGGAGGTACTTCAGCATCGCTTCGAAGTCCGTCGGGCTGACGGTGAGGTCCTTGCGCAGATCCATGTTCGGATCGGTCGCCGGCAGCCAGCTGACGTAGTGGTACATGAGCGACGGCACGCGGATCATCCGCGAGCCGTCCGCGAGCGTCGCCGGCAGGTACGTCCGCACGACCTCGCTCGTGGAGGCGATTGTCGGATCCGGCGTCACGTGCTCGTCGTCCGCCTTCACGAGGACATAGAAGGTGAGATTCGGATCCTCGAGCCACTGCTGCCCTTCGAGCAGTGGACGCAATCCGAGCTTGTACGCGCCCGGCATCGTCGGCGCCTGGACACTGAACTGGAACCACATGATCTCGCCGGGACCCACGTACGGCGTGGACTGGATCGCCGGACGGTTCGCCCGCGACCAGCTCGTCGCGGGCGATCCGGTCGAGCCGTCCCCGCCGAGCGCGCTCGCCCGGTCCTGGCCCGGTTCGGGGCCCCAGGTGCCAAGCGCGGCGTTGCCGTACCACCCGAGCGAGCCGGTGTTGAGGAATGCGATCGTGACCGTCGCGCTGCTGCCCGGGCAGAGCGTCGGGAACCCGGAGCGCGCGTAGAGCGCGGCGTGCGCGCCCGCGAGGCCCGTCGTCGCTCGCACTGGAGCCACGCCCGGCGCGACCGTATCGGTGCACGTGATCATCGGGAGCGTGGGCGACGGCGGCAGCACCCGACCGGCAATGGTGCCGGGCTCCAGGTCGGCTGCTCGGGCAGCACGCGGAGAGCCGGGCACCCAGACGAGGGCGAGCGCGATCACGGTGATGCAGACCTTGCGGACCACCCCTTGTCCTTGCCCTCTCCTCGCGTGCGTGACCGCCACTCGCGTCAACGCGCGTTACCCCGTTCGTCGTGATCCTAGGTGCGTCGGTTGTCATGGGTCAACCCATCGCTCGGTCTCAGCCTGGGAGGATGACCGTCCGTCCGCTCAGTTGAGCGATCGTCAGACCCGGACCGAAGACGCGGGTGACGACGGCAGCCGCAAGCGCGGTCGCAGGCGGGCCGTCGGCAACGACGCGACCCGCGTCGAGGACGACGACGCGATCGGCAAGCGTCGCGAGATTCAGATCGTGCAAGACCGCGAGCACGACGACCCCGCGCGCGCGGGCGAGCGCCGCGACCCGCCGCAGGGTGCCGAGCTGGTGCTGCGGGTCGAGGTGGGCGGTCGGTTCATCGAGCAGCAGGACGTCGCTCTCCTGAGCAAGGGCCATCGCGACGACGACGCGCTGCCGCTCGCCACCGGACAGCGCGTCGAGGCGGCGATCAAGGAGCGGCGCGAGATCCTGCTCGTCGATGGCTCGGGCGACCGCGGCGACGTCGCGTGCCGTCGGACGCGCGAACAGGCCCAGTCGCGCGGTGCGGCCGAGCGTGACGATCTCGCGCACCGTGAAGGGGAACAGCGTGTCGAACGCCTGCGGCACGACGGCGACACGCGCGGCGAGCGCGGCACGCGACAGCGTCGCGATGTCGATGCCATCGAGCGTCGCCGCACCGGCCGTCGGCCGAATGAGCCCGGCGAGCGCGCGCAGCAGCGTCGACTTCCCCGCCCCATTCGGTCCGACCAACGCCACGAGCGTCCCCGGCTCGAAGGTGAGATCAACACCGCGCAGGACCGCGCGGCTGCCGTACCCGGCCGCGAGCGAGCGCGCGACGAGCGTTGTCAGGCGACCTCGCGGCGCCGCGCGCGGACGAGCAGCACGAGGAAGAACGGCGCGCCGAGCAGGCCGGTGAGGACGCCGACCGGCAGCTCCGCCGGCGCGAAGATGCTGCGAGCGCCCAGGTCCGCGAGCACGAGCACACTCGCGCCGGCGAGGAAGCTCGCGATCGAGAGCGTGCGGTGCGTCGCGCCGACGATCGGCCGGAGCGCGTGCGGCACGACGAGCCCGACGAACCCAACGAGGCCGGCGAGCGCCACGGCCGCGCCGGTGAGCAGCGCGGCTGCGCCGATGACACCGATCGTCGTGCGCTCAGGATCGACGCCGAGCGTCGCTGCAGTCTCCTCGCCGAAGACGAACGCATCGATCCGGCGGCCGAGGACGATCGCGAGCGCGACACCGAACGCCACGACGATCGCCGCGATGAGGAGCTCGCTCGTCGAACGGACGGCGACGCCGCCGCTCAGGATGTCGAGCACGGCGCGGAGGCGGAGCGAAAGCCGATCGCTCGCGAAGAGGAGGAGCGTGACGAGCGCGCTCGCAAAGGACGTCAGGATGATGCCGGCGAGCAGCACCGTCAGGACGGTAGTGCGACCGCCCAGCCGCGCGAGCTGCCAGACCAACAGCGCGCTCGCGAGCGCGCCGATGAACGCGGCGAGCGGCACGACCGTTGCCGCGATGTCGCTGCCGAGCGCGATGACGCCCACCGCGCCGAGCGCGGCGCCGGCGGATGTGCCGGTGACATACGGATCGGCGAGCGGATTGCGGAACAGGCCTTGGAGCAACGCCCCCGCGACTGCGAGCGAGCCGCCGACGAGCGCGGCCGCGAGCACCCGCGGGAGTCGGAGGTCGCGGACGATGACACCGGTGACGGGATCACCGCCGCCGAGGAGCGCGCCAAGCACGTCGGTCGGCGCGAGGGGGACCGCGCCGACGAGGATCCCCGCGGCAAGGCTCACTGGGAGCGCCACCGCGAGGATCGCGATCGCCGGCGCGGCCCGGGTCACTTGAAGAGCTCGGGGTGCACCAGCTTCGCGTATTCCTGCGCCGCCTCGCCGAGCCGGGGGCCAGGCCGGCTGAAGAGGCTGATCCCGGCGTACACGCGTTTGTTCTTGACCGCGGTGAGCGCAGCCCAGCCTGGACGGCTCGCGACCGAGTCGATCGTGGTCCCGTAGAGGGCGTCGCCGAGGACGATGACCTCGGGATCCGCGCGCACGATCTCCTCGCCAGAGACCGTCGGGTACGCGCTCTTCGTGGTCGCGAAGACGTTCGTGCCGCCGGCCAGGTTGATGAGGTCGTCGATGAACGAACCCGGGCCGACGGTGTAGATCTTCGCCGGATCCGACGCGTCGACCTCGTGGAAGACCCTGAACTTCGGCGCCGTGTCGGTCTTGGCCTTCACCGCGTCAAGCTGCTTCTGGATGTCGCTCGCGAGCTTCGCCCCGTCCGCGCCGATGGCCTGCCCGATGAGCGTCGCCGAACGAGCGACGTCAGCCGCGCCCTGCGGATCGACGACGAGGACGGCGGCGGTCGTCTGGGACAGCGCCTCAATGGTTCCGTCGGAGAACTTCACCGTGACGATAAGGTCCGGCTTCAGTGATACGACCTTCTCGAGGTTGACCTTCACCCCACCCACGTGCTCCTTCGTCTGGGCCGCCGCGGGCTCGTCGGAGAAGTCGTCGTCACCGACGACACGGTCGCCGGCGCCGAGGGCGAACAGGAACTCGGTGTTGGAGGGACCGATCGAGACGATGCGCTCGGGACGCTTGGAGATCGCGACCGAGCGGCCTTGGAAGTCGGTGATGCTCGTGGGGAACGGAGCGGCCGTCACGCGTGCCTTCGGCGTCGCGGACGCTGAGGGGGTAGCGATCGGGGAAGTGGTGCAGTTCACCACGAAGAGAAGCGCGAACAGCAACGCGAAGCGTCGGGTCATTTCAGGCTCACCCTTTCTCGCGAAGGTGTGTTGGCCGCGAGCGGATGACCAGGCGACCCGAGTTCGGCTGTTCGGCCGTTACGGTGGCGGGACCCTGCCGGAATCGCACCGGCTTCGCTGGAGATCCGCGTATTCAGTTGTGCGCGAAGGACAACTAGGCCGTCGCGGGGATCCGCTCTTGCGTGAATCGCGCGCTGTCGGACAGGTTGGCCGCGAAGAGACGCTGCAGGGTCATGACGTGCGAGCAGAGGCCGTGCACCACGAAGTGCTCGCACTCGCACGACCACTCATCTCCGGAGAGGCGGATCTTGTGGGTCCCGTTGTCGCCACGAAAAGTCACCTCGAGGGCTTGGAATTGGACCCGTTCGGGCTCGGCTGCGTACCGTTTCGCCTTCTCGATCTTGGAGATGAGGCTCGAGTTCATGAGTTCCTCCCGCTCCGTTTCGGCGTCAGGCGGCGCCGTCCTTGCCGAGTATAGGAAGGCCATTTTCAGGCCGAATTCGAGCGATAAGCGGCGCGGTGACGAGCGCGTCGAGCGCGCCGGCGAGCCCGGAGATGATGGCGTGCCGCAGCGTCCAGTGCTCCTCGAAGACGCTCCCGAAGCCCGCTGCGCGCGTGATCGCCTGCCCGCCGATGCCGAGCACGAACGCCGCGGTCGTCGCGACGGCCCAGGACGGCGTGCGCAGGACCGCGGCCTGGAGGACGCCGGTCGCGAGGCCGCCGGCCAGCGCCACCGGCAGGTAGCCGCTGCTCGGGGGCCGGCCGTCGCCGAGCGCATGCGTCACCGCGATACCCACCGCTGTAGCGACCAGCGACTGCCACCGGCGTCGAAGGACGCCGCGAAGGGCGGGCAGCTGCGCGGCGCCGATGAGCAGCCGGTCAGCCCACCGAGGATGACCCCGGCCGGTGCGAGGCCGACGTCATCAAGGCTGCCGGGGAAGTGCAGGAACGTACCAAAGACAAGGAAGCCCCCGACCGTGAGGCCGGCCCAGGCCGCGAGGCGGCTCACCGCTCCGTCCGCCGAAGCAGCTGCGCACGGGCGGCCGCGTCATGGCCCCGATCGCGCTCGCCAAGACGGTCGGCGATGCGGAGACGATGCTCGACGGTCTTGTTCCCGCCGTACTTGAACTTCGCGCGCACGTCTTCGATGGTGCAGACGATCCCGCGGATCGAACCGAAGAGCTTCCCGTAGTCATTGTCCGGCTCGACCGGGGCGTGCCCGCCCTCGGGCTGGAAGTGCGCGAGCTGGCCGCGCAGGATCGCGGCGAGCTCCTCGGGGTCGTCGACCGTGCGCGTGCGCACGATCGCCTGCACCGCCGCGTAGTACGACGTCGGGACGCCGTACTCGATGGGCGCACCCTGGTTCGCGTTCCAGTGCGTCGGGATGTAGCTGTAGTCCCCGTACACCGAGACGAGCGCGAGCGGATTCTCCGCGAGGGCCCCCCACACCGGGTTCGGCGCGGCGAGGTGCAGGCGGATGATGCGGTCGCCGTCGTAGATGAAGTGGGTCGGGACGACGATCGGCACGTCGCGACCGCGGCCGGAGGCGATCAGCTCGCCGAAATCACACGAGGCGAGGAAGGACTTCCACTCGTCCTCGGAGATCGCCGCGTCGTGCTTCTTGATCAGCATCGACGTCGAGCCTAGCGCCCGCGATCACTGGTTCGTGGGGTTGCAGCCATTCCTGCTGATCTCGATCCCGTAGGCAGCAGAGCCGGCCGACGGCACGGACCGCGTAGTGAGCTTGGCGGTGAGCCTGCCGGTCGGATCGAAGTAGCAGCGCATCGAGACGTCGCCCTCGGTCCATTCGGGGCCCGGCCCCTGCCAGTTCATTTCGTGGAGCCGCTGGACGTAGTAGGTACGGATCTCTTCGGCCGAGTGCGGAGTCACGTATGACTCGGTGATCCGACGCTCGTCGTGCCGGGTGTTCACAGCGATTGCGTCGGGGAACCGGCCGAGCGTCACGAAGCTGCGCTCCATGAGATCGCGTTCCTCGGCGCCTTGGACCGTGCCAAGGACGACGAGCGATACGATGGCGAGCGTGATGGCTGCGAGGATCCCGACGTTGCGCGACCGGATCTTCATCTCCGATCACCCGGTGCAGCAGATTTGACGCCACGGGTCGCGTCGGTGAACGTCGGGCGGCCGCGCGAGATCAGCGTCGGCGACGAGCTCGTGCGCACGAGCATCTGGAAGGATCCGGTCGCCGGCCGCGTCGCGGTCCGCGGCGTGAACCTCGCCGGCGATGATCAGTCCGACCGGACCGTCCACGGCGGCGACCGCAAGGCGGTGTATGCGTATGCGCGCGAGGACCTCGACTGGTGGGGCGATCGCCTCGGTCAGCCCCTCGGCTCCGGCACGTTCGGCGAGAACCTCACCACGGAGGGCATCGACGTCACCGGCGCGCGCGTCGGCGAACGCTGGCGGGTGGGGACGACGCTCCTCGAGGTGACCCAGCCGCGGCTCCCCTGCTTCAAGCTCGAGGCGCGGATGGATCGACCCGGGTTCATCGAGGAGTTCATCGACGGCGGCCGGCCGGGCGCCTACCTCCGGATCGTCGACGAGGGCGAGGTCGGCGCGGGCGATGCGGTGCGGGTCGTCTCGCGCCCGGAGGACGCGCCATCGATGGCCGAGGTCATGCGACGGAAGACGAAACGGGCGGAGTAGTCAGCCGGATCGACCGCGCGCCGACCGGTGCGGATACGCGATCGGGATGCAGTAGCGAGGCGAGAAGCTCGATCCCGTCCACGACGCGCGGGCCCGGCCGGCTGAAGTACGCGTTCCCATCGAGCGCGTAGACGTTCCCGTCCCGCACCGCACGCAGCCGTTGCCACTCCGGTCGTGCGGTCACGGCGGCCGCCTCAACGACGGCGCGGTCGGCGTCGAAGCCGCAGGGCAGCAGGAACAGGAACTCGGGATCGGCCGCGACGAGGTCGTCCCACAGGACATCGATCGACGGCACGAGGGGTCGGCCGAGCAGATCCTCGCCGCCGGCGATCGCCACTTGCTCCGGCACCCAGTGTCCGGCGTTGAACAGCGGCGCGAGCCATTCGAGGCAGACCACGGTCGGTCGACCCGCGCCCGCGACGAGCGCGTCGACGCGCGCGATGCGCGACCGGAGATCCGCGACCAGCTGCGCCGCGGCCGGGCCACGCCCAAGTGCCTCGCCGACGCGAGCGATGTCGGAGAAGATCCCAGCGAGCGAATGGCCGTCCAGCGGAACGACCGCCGGCGCGGGATCAAGCGCGACGGGCAGCTGCGCGACGGTGACAGCACAGACCTCGCAGAGCGTCTGACCGAGCAGCACGTCCGGCCGCGCCGCGGCAAGGGCGGCCGCGTCCAGATGAAAGGTGCTCTCGCCCCGCTCGACGGCGGCGCGGACCTCCAGGTCGATCGCGAAGCTGTCGCTCCCCGGCGTGATGGTCGAGCATGTGATCCGCGGCAGGGCCCGAACGGCCGGCGGATAGTCGCAGTCGTGGGTGACGGCGACGAGCTCATCGCCCGCCCCGAGCGCGCACGCGATCTCCGTCCCTGCCGGAACGAGTGACACGATCCGCACCCTCGTAGGCTAGCCCCGTGGTCGAACGCGCTGTTTCGCTGACCATCGAGCGCGAGCGCGCGCTCGTTCGCGACGCGGGAGCGCGGCGCCCGAAGGCCTGGGGCGCGCTCGCGGCGAAGGGGGTCGTCGCTTTCCGCGAGCTCGCCGGGCGGGCGCCGACCGATGCCGAACGGCGCGCGATCTGGTCCGGGCTCTGGCGCGCCGCCGAAGAGGCGACCGTCCGTGGTTGATTGCGGGCACGCGATCGATCCGCGACACCATGCGACCTGCGAGGTCTGCGGCGGACTCGTGCTGTGCTTTGACTGCGCGCGGACCCATCTGTGCACGAGCGAATGCGCCGCACGTGGTTGCCATCCTGGTCTCTGCGTGAAGGAGGTGCGCGACGGTGCGGTCGCCATCGAGTTCGGAATCCGCTGAGCGATACGCACTCATGTGGTCCGGCGGCAAGGACAGCGCGCTCGCCCTCATGCGTGCGCGTGCGACGGGTCTCGATGTCAGCCGGTTGCTGAACTTCTACGACCCGGCCACGGACCGGGTCCGGTTCCATGCGACGCGCACGGATCTCATCCGGGCCCAGGCCGATGCCCTCGGTATCGACCTACGGCAGCTGGGCACGCCATGGGAGCGCTACGAAGCGACGTTCCTCGAGATGCTCGCGGAGCTGAATCGCGAGGGATTCGCCGGGGTCGTGTTCGGCGATATCCACCTGGCGGACGTACGGGCGTGGTACGAGGAGCGGGTCCGCGCCGCCGGCCTCACGCACGTCGAGCCGATCTGGGGCGAAGCCCCGGCGGCACTCGTCGCCGAGTTCGTCGCGAGCGGCAGCCGTGCGGTGATCACGTGCTGCGAGCTGCCGAAGCTGGATGACAGCTGGCTCGGACGGATCATCGACGAGCGGTTCCTAGATGACATCCGCGCCGTGCCGATCGACCCCGCGGGAGAGAACGGCGAGTACCACTCGTTCACCTTCGCCGGACCGATGTTCCGCGCACCGGTGCCGTGGCGCGCAGGTGCGCGCCGGCGCGACGGCGAGTTCGTTCAGCTCGATCTGGAGCTCAGCCCCGGCGGTTAGAGAACTCCACCGTCCAGCGCCACTCGTTCCCGTCGGCCGCGTTCCACCAGCTCTTGAGGACCCCGGCCTCGCCGCCGGGCAGGATGACCACCGCGCCGAGATCCGTGTCCGTCGGCCAGCGATCCTCGCGCGTGACGTTCGCGCCGCGCTGCTCGAGCCGGGTCATCGGAAGCTGCGGTCCGGCACGTTTGAGCGATGCGCCGCGCGCGAGCACGCGGTCATCGCCTTCGCGGACGGTGACCGCGAGCACGGGGGGCGCCGCGTGCACCCAGACGACCGCCGTCGGATCGAGGCGCGCACGGGACACCTCGATGCCGGTCGCGGCAGCCTCCGGGTAATAGAGCTCCCACGTCTGGAGCGTCGGCAGTTCCATCGCCTCGCCTCCTAGGGCCGTGGCGGCTCGTAGGCCCGCCAGGCGTCGAGACCATACGCCGCCGACGGCCATGCGATCTCCTCGAGCGGTGGAAGTTCGGCCTTGGGGAAGAACTTCGCCTCGGACGCCTCATCCGGCGCGACGCGCAGGTCGCCACCGGTGATGTGCGCGCGGTAGATCACGACGAGGATCGGGAAGCCCGGCCGCATCCAGGTGACGAGCAGTCCGTCGAGCGCGACGTCGAAGCCGGTCTCCTCCTTCGTCTCGCGGGTCGCCGCCTCCTCGGTGGTCTCATCGTTCTCGACGAGCCCGCCCGGCAGGGCCCAGTGGCCGTCGCGCGGGCCGTAGTTCAGGCGGACGAGCAGCACCGCGCCATCGCGCTCGACGATCGTGTTCGAGCCGATCTGCACGTGCATGAAATCCGCGAAGCCGCACGTCGGGCACGTCGGCCGATCTCGCCCGTCGATGCGGGTCAGCGTGAGCTTCGACCCGTCGCGCGGGCAGAACGCGAACGTGCTCGCCGGCACTCAGGCTTTCGCCAAACGGTCCTTGAGATAGTCGATCGACGTCACCGGGGACGGGTCCGCGCCGTTCAGCAGCGCGACGTAGAAGGACACGTAGTCGGTGAAGTAGGTCATCTGCAGGACCTCGGAGAGCATCGAAGCGCCGTCAAACTCCAGATCCTGGTGCAGGATCTGCGAGCGGTCGAGCAGCTCCTTCGTCACGTCGAACCGCAGCCGGTGCCGCGGGTTGTCCCGGCGGCTCCGCAGCAGCAGCACGACCTGGGCATCGCGCGCGATCGGCGGGTGCGGGAATCCGACGACGGCGTTGTGGTTGAGCTCGCTCATGACGTCGAAGTGCGCCCAGTTCTTGGCGTTCTCGTTCCACTGGTCCTTCACGCGCCGGGCCATCACGCCCATGACGCCGGCGCCGTAGACCACCGGGATCTTGCCGACGAGCTCGATGGCCATCTTCTTCGCGTCGTTCGTGCGAGCACCCTCGTGGACGCGCTCCTCGAGCTTGGCCACATCCGCGAGGGCCCGCTCGATCTCCTTGCCCATGTCGCGCGCCAACCCGAGCTTGCCGAGGGTCCCGAGCACGAGCGTGAGCGAGTACCCGAGAGCCGCGCGGGGCTGGGCGTGGTAGCCGAAGGTGATCAGCGGGAGCCGCAGGGCCTTCGCCTCATCGGCGAGGCGGCCGCCGGTGGTGATGGCGAGGATCTTCGCGCCACGCTTCTTCGCCTCGTCGAATCCGGAGAGCGTCTCCTCGGTGTTGCCCGAGAACGACGATGCGATGACGAGGGAGTCGCGGCCGACGTAGCCGGGGACGCCGTAGTCGCGGTGCACGGAGAGCGGGACCTTCAGATTGTCTGCGAGGAGCGCACCGGCGAATTCCCCGCCGATCGCGGAGCCGCCCATGCCGAGGATCGTGATGTTGCGCACGTCGCCGTACGCGGGCGGGAGCGACGCGCCCTGCACGATCTTCCAGGCGTCCTTGATCTGGAGCGGTAGGTCCTTGATCTTCGTGAGCATGTCGCCGGGGTCCGCCTTCTTGATCGCATCGACGCTTTCGATGACCGATGTATCCACTATTTCGCCTCCCGCACCATCTTCTCGCCCGCATCGAGCAGCGGCGCGAGCTCGTCATTGGATCTCGTCTCGGCGTACACGCGGACGAGCGGCTCGGTCCCGGACAGCCGCAGCAGCAGCCACGAGCCGTCGTCGAGGAAGAACTTCGTCCCGTCCTTCGTGTCCAGCTGCACGATCTTCGCCACCGCACGTCCAGCCAGGGCCGTCGGATGCTCCCGGTCGAGCGTGGCCATGACACGCTTCTTGACCTCGGGGTATGCGGCCGCGTCGAAGTGCAGGTCGCGGCGCAGGTAAAAGGACGGACCGGCCATCGCCATGAGCTCGCCTATCAGCTGCGATGGGGTCTTCCTCGTCTTCAGCATGAAGTCGAGGATGAACAGATCGGCGACGATGCCGTCGCGCTCGGGGAGGTGCATCGCGAAGCCGTACCCGCCCGATTCCTCGCCACCAAACATCGCACCCGTCTCCTGCATCTTCGGCCCGATGTACTTGAAGCCGACCGGCACCTCGTAGACCTTTACGCCGAACCGCTCGCCGAGGCGGTCGGCCATCGAGGTCATGTTCACGGTCTTCACGACCGGCTGCTTCAGCCCGCGGATCTCGATGAGGTACCACATGAGCAGCGCGTAGAGCGTGAGGGTCGTGACGAACTTCCCGTTCTCGTCACCGACGCCGGCGCGGTCCGCGTCGCCGTCGACCGCGAGACCGACGTTCGCCTTCTCCTGCGGGATCCGCGCGAGGAACTCGTTGATGTTCGGCGGGATCGGCTCGGGGTTCACACCGCCGAAGAACGGGTTGCGCTCGCTGTGCAGCTCGATGACCTTCGTCTTGCCGCCACCGAGCAGCCGGGTGAAGTAGCCGCCCGCCGATCCGTACAGCGGCTCGCACACGAGCGTGTAACCGGCGGCCTTGAACGCTTCGAGGTCGAAGAGCTCGGCGACGTGCGCGAGGTAGTCGGGCGCCGGATCGAACCGCTCGATCAGGCCGGCCTTCTCGGCATCATCGAGCTTTCGGCGCTGGATCTTCTCGGGCGAGCTCTCCAGAGGATGGATGCGGGATTCGATCGCCTTCAGCATGTCTGGGCCGGCGGCCGCTCCGGTCTCGGCCTTCACCTTGAAGCCGTTGTCCATCCAGGGGTTGTGGCTCGCGGTGATGACGATGCCGGCCTTGGCTTTCTTGCGCATCGTCGCCCACGAGAAGGACTGCGTCGGGGATGCGGTGGTCGCCAGGTACACGGGGATCCCGTGCGCCGTGACCACCTCAGCGGCCGCGTCAGCGAAGAATTCCGACGAGAAGCGCCGATCGAATCCGATGACGACACCGCGCGACTGCTCGCCGGTGCTCTTCACCCACTCGGCGACGCCGTTGGCACACACGCGCACGGCGTCGTACGTGTACTCCTCCGCGACGCGAGCGCGCCAGCCATCGGTACCGAAGACGATCTTGGGCATTGAGCGACCCTTCTAGCGCGCCGGGACGGCTGCGCGGGCGGTGACCGACCGCCAGTGGTCGAGCGTGTCTTCAAGCGAGCGTTCGAGCGTGATCGTCGGGGCCCACCCGGTCCGCGAGCGGAATCGCGACGAGTCGAGCGCGAGCGTGCTCGCATCGCCGCCGCGGACGCGCTCGGGGTCGAGCTCCGTGCGGACCTTGATCCGCGCGAGCCTGACCAGCGTGTGCAAGATGCGCTCGATCGTGACCGGCGCACCCGTGCCAACGTTGTACGTCTCGGTGCGCTCGGGCGCGAGGTCCGCCGCGGCCGCGTACGCCGCCGCGATGTCCCGGACGTCGACGAAGTCGCGTTGCGCGTCGAGGCGACCGTGCTTGATGACCGGCTCGGCGAGCCCGGCTTCGGCCTCCGCGATCTGCTTCGCGAACCCCGACGCCGCAAGGCCGGGGTGCTGGCGCGGCCCGTTCGTGTTCGCGGGCCGCAGGATCACCGTCGGGTGGCCGGCACGATCGCCGAACTCGCGGACGAGCGCTTCGGCCGCGGCCTTCGACGCCGCGTACACGTTCGTCGGACGGAGCGGCGCGTCCTCGCCCACCGGTACCTGATCGGGCACGCCGTAGACATCGGCGCTGGACGCGTACACGAGGTGCGTGCCGCCGAGTGGCTCGAGCGCCGCGAGCAGGTTCGCGGTGCCGACGACGTTGACCTGGATCGTGCCGCTCGCGTCGCGCTGCGCGAGCGACGGGATCGCCTGTCCCGCCAGATGCACGACGGTATCGGGACGAGCGGCCGCGACGGCCTCACGCAGACCATCCGGATCCGAGAGATCGGCGCGGTGGATCCGCACGCTGGACGCGATCGCCGCGAGATTCGGATGCGGTTGGGGCTCGAACGCAATGCCGTGGACCTCGTGCCCGTCGGCGACGAGCCGTTCGGCGAGATGTGAGCCCACGAACCCGGTGATGCCGGTGAGAAGAACACGCGCGGTCACGTCCGGATGCTATTCCGCATTACCGTTTGGCGTGGTGCCCGCTCCCCTGCTCACTCTCCTTTTGTACGTGACCGTTGCGCTCTGCTGGAGCGGCAGCTGGACCGCGGGCAAGCTCGGTGTCGGCGCGGTCCCGCCGATCGAGCTCTCCGCCATCCGCTTCGCGATCGCCGGCCTGCTCATGTTCGGGATCGCGCGCGCAACGGGCGCGTCACTCGGCCTCGCGCGGTGGAAGCTGCTGCTCGTCGCGTCGTTCTTCGGCATCTTCGCGTACAACGCGCTCGTCTTCGTCGGCTTGACGCTCGGGCCCGCCTCCGACGGTGCGCTCATCGTGCCGACACTGAATCCGGTGATGACCGTGTGCCTCGCGACGTTCCTCGGCGAGCGGCTCACCCGGAGCAAGATCGCGGGCATCGCGCTCGCGACGCTCGGCGCGGCTGTCGTCGTGGTGAGCGCGCAGAGCGGTCTTGAATTCTCATCGCAGCGGCTCGTCGGCGACCTGCTCATGCTCGGCGGCGCGGCCTGCTGGAGCGTGTACGCGACGCTCGGCGTCATCACGACGCGATCCGGCTCCCCGCTCGGCGTGACGGCCGTGGCCTGCCTCGCCGGCTCCGCAATGCTCTTCCCGTTCGGCTTCCTCGAGCACGGCTATCAGGACGTGCCCGCCTGGCCGGTCACGGCATGGCTCGACATCGCCTACCTGGTGGTGTTCGCCACGATCATTGGCTTCGTCCTCTTCTATTACGCCGTGCGGCGCTTCGGCGCGGGCACCGCGTCGATGGTGAGCTACCTCGTGCCAATGTTCGCGTTGGTGCAGGCGGTCTTCCTGCTGAACGAGCACCCGACCGCGCTGGAGATCGTCGGCGGCGCGATCATCCTGCTCGGCGTTCGCTTGGCCACCTGGCGGGTCCGACCGGTCACGGCGCTCCAGGACGCGGCCTCCGCCTAACTCGTACGACCCCGGCCGTAAGTCGGACGCGCGACCGCCCGCCGGAGGGCACCATTCCGAACATGCGGAGAGTGCTCGCGATCGGGTTCGCGATCTGGGTGGCGGCTGGATGTGCCGCGGGCGACCGTGCGGCCGTGCCGGTCGCAGCCGCGGTCCCCGAGGCGACCGCGGCTGCGGCACCGGTAGCCGAGCCCACCACCGTGCCGTCCAACGAGCAGCGCAGCACGTTCCGCCAAGGGCCGGACGCACAGCAGACGTCCGCGTCGTTGCTCGCGACCGCGGCGACCGGGCCGGGGGCGAAGGCCGAGCCGCTGTTCCTGTTCCCGCGTGTCGCGGTGCAGCCCGCGCGCTACGTGACCGTGCCGATGCCGAACCGGCAGGTGACCGCGTCGGAGCTCACCACCCTCGCCCCGACCGTGGCCGATTGGTCCGTCGTGTTCGCGCGCGGCCTCGACGGCGTCCGCCACCCGGTGCAGGGCGTCGACAGCGCGATGGCCCTTCGCGCGCTCACGGCCGAGAACCGCGTCGCGCGTGTGTTCGAGCGCTGGGCTGCGTACACCTACCAGGAGGTCGTCCCTCGCACGTTCGTCGTGACCGGCTCGCACGTGACCGGCGGCCTCGCCCGCGCCTGGGGCACGATGGCATACGTAGACGCGGACATCGATCTCATCGACCGCGGCGCGACGGACGTCCCGATCCACGTCACGCTACGGCTGCGGCCGATGGGCTTCAGCTATACGGTCATCGACCTCTTCGATCGCACCGTGAGCGGCTGGCTCATCGGCAACGAGCCTCGCTACAGCGCGATCGATCTCGAGACGGAGCTCCCCGCGGCCGCATCGCAGTACCTCTCGAGCGAGTCGTTCAGCCCGGGGCACGATCCGTACTCAGGCGTCATCCCCGAGACGCCGTTCGGCAAGACGCGGAACGACGCGATCCTCGCCCTCGGCGGACTGAAAGCCGCGGGCACGCTGGTCGACCGATACTTCGAGAAGGTGACCGCGACGATCGACCGCTTCGAGCCGGCGTGGTTCGGCGGCGACGGCGTCGTGACGGTCCATCTCGCGGGCACGCTCGTCGAGAGGAGCGTGACCGAGACGCAGCGGATCGCGTTCGTGCAGCCGCTCAAGTTCTTCCGAACGCCTGAGGGCTTCTGGACGCCGGTCGACGCGCTGGAAGCGGACGGCAGCTGGGATTCGGGCGGTGATCTGGCGCTCGGGGATGTCGCCAAACCGCACGGCTGATAACGAACCTGATGCCGGCGGTCGCCGGCTAGGCGAACACAGGACGTGCGATCAGTAGCCCGTCCTCGCGCACGACGGGCAGCGCGAAGTCGAACCGATCGACCTCCAGCGCCAACTCGGCGTCGCGGCGTGGGAACCAGTCCGGCCATTGCTCCGCGGGGGCGAGCGAGATCCCCGGCTGCGGCGGCGCGGCGTCCAGCAGCAGCTGCTCCAGGTATGCCGCGCAGATCTCGTCCTCGCCATGATCGTCACCGTCACGTGTGCCCATCGCGACGAGCGAGACCTCGTTGCGACCGCGCAGGTATCGGCCGGTCGCGGCAGCGATCACCAGGCTACCGAGCACGATCTCGGTGGCGCCAGCAGCCGCGACGACGCCCTGGGTACCCGAGCTGGTCCGCTGGACGACGCGGCGCCCATCGAGCCGCAGGCCATCGATCTTTGACGGCGAGTTGCCGAGGTCGAAGCCCAGGATCGGCTTGCCGCCGATCTCGCCGGTGAGGAACAGCGTCGGATCGGCGGCCTTCATCGCCAGGGCCTGCTCGTGATCGGCCAGCAGCACGACGTCGCGCGCGCCAGCCGCAACACAGAACGCGGCGGTCGTGAATGCGCGGAATACGTCGATGATCACCGCGGTGCCGGTCGCCTCGCGGGCACCCTCGACGAGGCTGAGCCGCCGGATGTGCACTAGAGGACGGTCGTAGTGAAGGGCCTGCGTCCCGTACGGAAGCGCTCGATCGAAAGATCGGCGATGTCGAGCGTCGTGGCCTTGCCGTCGAGCAGCTCCTCGACGATGAGCTGGGCGGTCGCGGGCGTGTGCATGAACCCGTGGCCGGAGAATCCCGCGGCGATGTACAGACCCGGCGTCCCGGGCACCGCGCCGACGATCGGATGCTCGTCGGGGGTCATCTCGTAGTTGCACGACCAGCGGTCGGTGATCTTCAGATGCGCGAACGGCTCCATGCGCCGCGCGCCACGGGCCTTCACCCAGGACTCGAACTGCGGTGGAACGTCGGCGGAATCGAGGGCCGGCGCGTCGAACGACGGCGGCGGCGCGGCGGGACCCTTCTCGATCGCACCGTCGGCGGTGAGGTTGGGCATCGCGAAACGCTGGGCCGCGCCCTTCGGGCGGAAGTGGAGACCGGACTCCCACTCGATGACCAGCGGGATCGACGCGAGCTTCGGGAACGGCCCGGCCGCCTCCATGATCGAGCGGCGGTACGGCCAGATGGGCACGCGCACGCCCGCGGTCGCGGCGAGCGGCGCGGTCCACGCACCTGTCGCGAGCAGCACGCGATCGGCGCGGATCTCGCCGTCATTCGTGCGTGCGCCGATCACGCGGCCGTTCTCGGTGATGAGCGCGTCGACCCGCACGTGCTCGACGAGTCGGACGCCTTCGAGCGCCGCAGCGGCGGCGAAGCCTGCGAGCGCGTCGACCGGCACACCGTAGCCGTCGCGCGCGCCGAAGCGTCCGCCCTTCAGATCGTCGGTGCGGATCCCCGGCACGAGCCTGGCGATCCGCTGCGGTCCGACCATCTCGACCTCGACGCCGAGCCGCTCGTACAACGGCATCGGTGCTCGCAGCGCGGCCATGCCGTCAGCCGTCTCCGCCACGAACAGATAGCCGTTCTGCTCGAAGTCGTGCGCGCTCGAGGTGAAGGACTCGAAGTCGCGCCAGAACTCCGTCGCGACCTGCGAGAGCCGCACGTCGAGCTCGTCGACGAATTGATGGCGGATCCCGCCAAGGCCACCCTTCGTCGTGCCCGAGCCGAGCCACGACTGTTCGACGAGGACCACGTCGGTCTCGCCGCGCTCGCCGAGGAAGAACGCCGTGGCCACGCCGACGATCCCGCCGCCGACGATGAGCGTCGACGCGCGGTCGGGTACGGTCAGTCCGCCAGCTCCGTGAAGCGGTACTTGCCGTCCACGCTCGTCACGGTGCCGAAGCGCGGGAGGTCGTGGGTGAACCCGACGATCCACTGCTCCTCGACCGCCCGCGCGAGGATCGTGCGCTTCGCCTCGAGGGTATCGAGCGGGAAGAGGTCCTGCGCCGGGATCCACGGAAGCGGCAAGTGGTGGCGATCGGGCATGAAGTCCGACGAGAAGAACGCGGTCCGCCTGCCATCGGTCACCCGCACGGTCTGGGTACCCCGGGTGTGGCCCTGCACGCGATCGAGGCGGATGCCCGGCAGGATCTCGACGGCCTCGTCGATGAGCTCGAGCTTGCCGGCGGCCTCGAGCGGCGCGAAGTCGTCCGGAAAGTACGAGGCCCGGGTGCGCTCGTTCGTGTTCAGCGCGTCCACCCACTCGAGGCGCTGGAACACGTAGCTCGCGCGCGGGAACGCCGCGACGAGCGTGTCGCCGTCGCGGCGGGTGTTCCCGCCCGAGTGGTCGAAGTGCAGATGCGTGTTCACGACGAGCGTGACGTCCTCCGGCTGCACTCCGCGTTTCGCGAGCTCGTTCAAGAGCTGCGGGGGCCGTTCGATCCCGTAGATGCCGCGCTGCTTGTCGGTCAGCTTCGAGCCCGCGCCGGTCTCGACGAGGACGACGTGGTCCGCATCGCGGATGAGGACGCAGTTCATGTCCATCGTGACGCGGTTGAGCTCGTCCGCCGCCTTCTGCGTGCTCCAGAGCACCTTCGGGACGACCCCGAACATCGCGCCGCCGTCGATCTTGAACGTGCCGTCGCTGAAGATGTCGATCTGGAAGTGTCCGAAGCGCATGGTGGGAGTATGGAGAAGTGGAGATCCGGACGTACCGCGACGGCGACGGCGATCGGCTGCGGACGTTCTGGCTGGCGTGCGGCGTCAAGATCCGCCCCGGCGATGACGACGCGGGGCTCCTGCGTTTCGCCGCGCGCAATCCGGAACTGATGCTCCTGGCGGAGGAGGATGGCCACCTCGTCGGTTCCGCGCTCGGCGGCTGGGACGGCCGGCGGGGCTGGCTCTATCACGTCGCCGTGCATCGCGACGAGCGTCGCCGCGGGATCGGCCGCACGCTCGTGGCCGAGATGGAGCGGCGGATGCGCGAGCTCGGCTGCCCGAAGCTGAACCTCATCGCGTGGGATGACAACACGTACGCCATGCGGTTCTGGGAGGCGCTCGGCTACCGCCGCGAGAAAACGGTCGAGTACGCCAAGGAGTTGTAGCGACCGATCTCAGTAGAAAACGAGGCGACCGTCGGCCAGCCACCGCCCGAAGGCCCCCGACAGGCCGAAGCCGGCGCCGGCGGTCCGGCCGGTCACGAGGTCGATCAGCGTGAATCCCGAGTACCCCGCGCCGCCGGCCTGGGGCTGAAGGATGTATCGCGCGTCGGGGGACATGTACCACCCGCCGCCGCGATAGCGCTGATGCTCCGCGCCGTCGAAGCCCATGACGAGACCGAGCAATTGGGCTCCCGCACCTGGCTCACCGGGGTCGCGCACGACCAGGAGCTCGCCGGTGGGGAACGATGAGACGTAGAGCACGCCTCCCTCGATCGTGCGCACGGTCTGCCCTGTCGCGACGTCGACGATCCGCACCCGAGCCTTGGCCGCTCCGGCTTCGGAGTCGCTGTCGATCCCTGCGAGTAGCTTTCCGTCGCGAGACCACGCGAGCGACACGCGAGCGTCCGCGCCATACCGACGGAATGGTCCCGCCATCCGCGTGACCGCGCCGTCGCTGAGGTCGACCACCGCGATGTGTCCGTCGGCGTTGTACCCCCACAGCGCGACGCGATCGCCCGCCGGGTTCGGGACCGCGGTCCACGGCAGGCCGCCGACCGCACCGCTGGCATCCGCGATGGACCGCATCGCGCTGCCGACGCCGTCGCCGACCCAGACGTTGCGTCCGACGATCAGCAGTCGCCCGTCAGGCAGCCAGTCGGCGAACGCAAATGGCCCGTCGGCAGCGGTCGGCTGCGCGAGCGGCGCACTGGCACGCGTCGCGAGCTCGATCATCGCGGGCGCTACGGCACTGGGAGGCGCGATCGCCTGGTACGTGATCGCGTGTCGGCCATCGGGCGACACCGTGAGCGCGCCCGCGGAGCCGATGCGGAACGAGGTGGCCGCGGTGCGGGAGCCACCGGTCGCGATCGCGTACAGCTCGTCGACCGTGAACTCGCCGACCACGCGTGTCGCCGGAAAGTCGAGGTGCACGGTGAACAGCCCGAGCACCGCGCTGTTGTCGGCGGCGCGCGTCTCGGGGACCTTGAACGAGAGATTCTCGTTCGCCTCGGCGAACACGAGCCGCACGGTCCGGTCATCGGTCCAGGTGAGCGCAGCGGTCTTCGGCAGCCAGGTCTCGAGGAACGCGCGGTCGACCGCGAACGGGAAGGTCATGACGATCGTGACCGAGCCGCCTGTCGGCGTCAGCGTGAACCCAGTGCCGTCGGTGTAAGGCGCGCCGTTCACCGTGATGCGGACGGCGGAGCCCGGCAGCGGACCCGTCGGGGCCGCGGATGCCACCGAGGCCTTTGGCGAGGCCGAGCCGCCTGCGAGCGTCGAGCCGCAGGCGCCCAGGACCAATACGGCGGCAAGCACAATGGATCTCACCAGCTCATGTTGCGTCCTGCCGCCAGTCCATCCGCGGCTGTATCGCCCGCCTGCCAAGCGGAGGAGCAGCACCCGCATAATCCCGTCATGGCGAGAGATCGGATGGCGTTCCTCGGCGGCGGCGTGATGGCCGAAGCGATGATCCGCGGCGTGCTCGACAAGCATCTCGTTCCACCGTCCCGGATCACCGTCACCGGCCCGCGGCGTGAACGGCGCGCGGAACTCGCGAAGCAGTTCGGCATCACGGCCCTCGCGTCGAACCTGGATGCGGCGAAGGCGGCGGACGTCGTCGTGCTCTCGGTGAAGCCGCAGGTGCTCCCGACGGTGATGAAGGAGCTTCGCGGGAAGCTGCGGGCCGATCAGCTCGTGATCTCGATCGTCGCCGGCGCGAACATGCGCGCGCTCGAGATCGGCCTCGCGCATCCAACGATCGTCCGCGCGATGCCCAACACGCCGGCGCAGGTGGGGATGGGCGTCACCGCGTGGTATCCGTCACACGCGGTGACGGCCGAGCAACGGGAGCGCACCAAGAGCATCGTCGCCGCGCTTGGCGAAGAGCTCATGGTCGAAGACGAGTCGTACATCGACATGGCGACAGCGCTGTCGGCGACCGGCCCGACGTACGTCTTCCTCCTGATGGAGGCCCTCGTCGACGCGGGCGTGCATCTCGGGTTCTCGCGGCGCGTGGCCGAGGAGCTGGTACTGCGTACGGTCGAGGGCTCTGCGCTCTTCGCCCGCAAGAGCGGCCGGCATCTCGCGGAGCTGCGGAACATGGTCACCTCGCCGGGCGGCACGAGCGCGGCGGCGATCTATCAGCTCGAGAAGGGCTCGCTGCGGACCGTACTATCGAAAGCCGTGTACGCCGCATACCAGCGTGCGACCGAGCTCGGCGCCACCGCGGAACGGAAGGTCACGCAGGACGAATGAAGAACGCCATCTCGATCGGTGTCGCACTCGTGGTCGGCGTGCTGCTCGCGTTCTACGACCTCCGCACCGACGACACGGGGATCGAGGTCGGACTGCTGCTCATCGCCTCGATCACGCTCGCGGCGCTCGCGCCACGGCGCTGGTGGCTCATCGCGCTCTGTGTCGGCTTGCCGATCCCGATCGTCGAGATCGCGGTCGCCCATGCCTCAGTTTTTCCGCCTGGAGGGGTGGCCGCGCTCGGGGTGGCCATCGTGGGGGCGCTCATCGGGTTCGCGATCGGGCGTGCGTCGAGGAGCAGCGCGGCGGCGTAGCCCGCCCGCGGCTCGTCGTTAGTTCGGGTTGACCTGGCTGACCTCGAAGACCTCGCCGTTCCGCTGGATCCGGGCGTGAGCATCGACCGAGCGAAGCCACGCCGTGCCACCGGCCGCGAGGGCCTCGAACGTCTTCGCTTCGTGGACGCTCGGCCAGAGCAGCGTCGTGTGCTCGTGGGGTGCGCCTTGCACGAGGAAGCGTTCGAGGTCCGTCCGATCCGCAAGGACGACCGCGCTACCGGACGTGGTGTCATCCGATGCCCAGTTCACCTGCCGTGATTGCCAGCGGCTGAGCCAGGCGGGGACGGCTCCGACGTGGCCGACGACGCCGATGAGCGGCGTCGGTCCGAAGTCCCAGAGCCATGCGGCCGTTTCGGCGACGATCTCCGGATCCGCGAGCGGACGCCACTCGCTGTCCGCGGGCGGGAGCTCGAGCACGAAACGGTCATACGCGACCTGGCTGACCTGCATCACGACACTGGACTACGCCTGCGACCGCCGGGCTCACAGTCCCCTGGCGGGGGTGCTTTGGCTAGTACCCCGGTACTATGGGTGCGCAACGGCCTCCTACTAGCGACTGCGGCGGAGCCTGGGGTCCAAGGCGTCGCGAAGGGCGTCGCCGAAGAAGTTGAACGAAAAGACCGCAAGGAAGATCCCGATCCCGGGTCCGATGCTCATCCACCACTTCAGATTCGAGAGGTACCGCTGCGAGTAATACACGTCCGCGCCCCACGTCGGCGTCGGCGGCTGCGCCCCAAGACCGAGGAACGACAGCGCGGCCTCAGCGAGCATCGCGCCGGCGATCGCCAGGGTCGCCTGCACGATGAGCGGGTTGGTGATGTTCGGGAAGATGTGACGAGCGACGATCCGGACGTCGCTGCAGCCGATCGTGCGCGCGGCCTCGATGTACTCACGATTCCGGGTGGCGAGTACCTGGCCGCGCGACAGGCGGGTGAATCCCGGAATTGCGACGATGCCGATGGCGATCATCGCGTTGCGCAGGTCCGGACCCAAAGCCGCGGTTATCGCGATCGCGAGGAGCAGCGCGGGGAACGCGAGGAGTGCGTCGATGAGCCTCATCGAGACGAGGTCGAACACGCCACCGACGTATCCCGCCGCCATGCCGAGCGAGATCCCGATGACCGCACCGATACCGACCGCGATCAGACCCACGGAGAGCGAGACCCGGGAGCCGAAGATGACGCGGGAGAGCACATCCCGCCCGACGTCATCCGTGCCGAACGGGTGCGACCCGGACGGCGGCTCTAGCGAAACGGCGCCATTGACCGCGATGGGATCGTACGGGGCGAGAAGTGGTGCGAAGATCGCGACGGCCACAAGGAAGAGCACGAGCCCACCGCCGATGAGGATGCGCGGATTCCGGCGGGCATTCTCCCAGGTGAGCCAGCCGCGCGCGCGTCGCGCGGCGTCGGTCGGGACGACGGCCTGCGCCTGCGTCGTCATGCCGCGGTCCGATACGAGATGCGCGGATCGAGCCATGCGTACAGGAGATCGACCAGCAGCGTCGACGCCATGAAGGAGAGCGCCGAGAACAGGACGATCGCCTGCACCACCGGGTAGTCGCGGCCGTTGATGCTGTCGATCGCGAGCTTCCCCACTCCGGGCCAGAGGAAGACGGTCTCGGTGATAAAGGCGCCCTCGATCACCGCACCGACCTGCAGGCCGATGATCGTGACAGCCGGGATGAGACCGTTCTTCAGCGCGTGCCGCACGATGACTCGCGTCTCGGAGAGACCTTTTGCGCGCGCGGTTCGCATGTAGTCCTGGCCGAACACATCGAGCAGGCTCGAGCGGATCTGGCGCATGTTCGCCGCGATGCTTGCGGTCGCGAGCGTGATCGCCGGCAGAACGAGGCGCCCGAGATTGTCGAGCGGGTCCTCGCCGAACGGGACGTAGCCGCCCGGGTGGGCGATCCGAAACACCAAGCCAAAGACGAG
This sequence comes from Chloroflexi bacterium UBA4730, assembly GCA_002404155.1. GTDB lineage: Bacteria > Chloroflexota > Limnocylindria > P2-11E > P2-11E > UBA4735. The sequence continues at coordinate 124,707 of DHJC01000015.1, forward strand.
GATCAGCACGAGGCCGAGGAAGAAGTTCGGAAGAGACACACCGGCAAGCGTGATGCCGGTCGCGATGAGATCGAGCGGCGAGTTGTGGCGCACCGCTGACAGCGTGCCGACAACGAGCGCAACCACGATCGACAGCGCGATCGCGGTAAGACCGAGCTCGAGGGTCGCCGGCACGCGTTCGCCGATCGCCTCGAGGACGGGCTGATGAGTGCGGATGGAGCGGCCGAAATCGCCGGTGACCGCACGAGACATCCAGGCGACGTACTGGATCGGCAGCGGCTGATCGAGACCGAGCTCATGGCGGACCGCGTCCATCGCCGCAGGATCGGGTTCCTCGCCGGCGATGATACGAACCGGATCGCCCGGTGTGAGGTGAAGAAGCGTGAAGACGATGACCGTGACAAGGATGACCACGGGGATCATGAACACGAGGCGGCGAAGGACATATTGCGTCACTTCGCCGCCTCCTTGCTCGAACTCAGGACAGGGTCACTTGATCCAGGCGTACGCGAACCGAATGATGCCGTCCGGGTACGCGTCGACTCCATGGACCTTCTTGGCCGTGGCGATGCCGGTGATGCGGAACGAATACCACACGCGGCCGGCTTCGTTCACGACCGTTTCCTCGGCCTTGCGGAGCAGCGGCTTGCGCGCCGCGGGGTCGGCCAGGGTGCGCTGCTGGTCCATGGCCTGATCGACCACGGAGCTCGAGTAGCTCGCGTCGTTGAAGGGCTTGCCGGTGACGATGTGGTCGTAGGTGTTGCCGTCCGGGTCCAGCCGGCCGGACCACCCGACGAGGGTCGCGTCCTTGAAGATGTGCTTCGTCTGCTGGTCCAGGATCTGCGCGAACTCGAGCGACTGGATCTTCATGTCGATGCCGGCCTTCTGCATCTGGGCCTGGATGAGCGTCGCGAACTGGACCTGCGTCGCGTCACCGGCGGAGATGATGAGCGTGAAGGACAGCGGTCCCTTGCCGACGGAATCGACGAGGGACTTCGCCTTGGCCGGGTCGACGGTAAACGGCTTGAAGGTGGGGTCGTACGCGAAATGCGCCGGCGCGATCGGGCCGTAGCCCACCGCTCCCACGCCGAAGCTGACCTTGTCGAGCAGCTCCTGCCGGTCGATCGCCGTTGCGACCGCCTGGCGGTACTTGACCTCGCTGAAGACGTTACCCGGCGCGTTGTTGAGGATGATGCTGTTGAAGCCGAAGTTCGGCGCCTCGATCCACGTGAGGTCCGTGGAGTTGCGCATGTCGGCAACGTCCTTACCCGGGATGTTGTTCGCGGCCTGGACGTCACCGGTCTTCAGCTGCGTGACCCGAACAGTGCCGTCGGTGATCGGCTTGATCGTGATCTTGTCGAGGTACGGAAGCTTGTTCCCGTCCTTGTCCTTCTCCCAGTAATTCGGGTTCTTCGCGAGCGTGATGTGGTCGTCCTTGACGGCTTCGACGAAGGCGAAGGGGCCCGTGCCGGCATTCACCGGCTTCCGGGTGAAGTCCGCACCTCCGGCCTCGACGGCCTTCTGGGACAGCATCATGCCGGCCCGATCGACGAGCTGCGCCGCGAGCGGCGAGAACGGTGCTTTCAGGTTGAGCTTGACGGTCTTGGCATCGACGACGGTGACGCTGTCGACGCTACCGAGCTCGCCCTTGCGCTGTGACTTCGCGTCGGTCCGGTACCGGTCGAGGTTCCACTTGACCGAGTCCGCGTTGAACGATGTGCCGTCTTGGTAGTTGACGCCCTCGCGGAGCGTGAGAGTGAAGGTCTTACCGTCGGATGAGGTCTCCCACTTCGTTGCGAGCCCCGCGACGATGATGCCCTTCGGATCGCTGCGGAGGAGCGTGTCGTAGATCAAGTAGTGGATGTTGCGGTCGACGAACGCCGTCGAGAGCAGCGGGTCGCCGTTGATTAGGTCGTTCTCGAGCGCGAACGCGAGCGTGCCGCCGGCGACGGGCGTGCCCGCGTTCGGGGTTCCGCTACCGCCGCTTGTGGTGCTCGTGCCGCCGGAACACGCGCCGAGGACGATGGCGAACGCGGCGAGGATGGCAAAGAGCCGCGCGATCGGTCGGGTCATGAACACACCCCCCAGACCTGCCTCAGGTCTGCTGGAGGATACGTCCGGCGCTCGCGCGTGGTTCAGGGTTCCGCGGATCGGAACCGGATCGTCGCGGGCCTAGCTGGGTTCGATCCGGTCGGTGTTCTCGACCGGCTTGACCGCTGGGCCCTCGTCAACGCGCTCGCCGCCTTTGCGGCCGGTACTGGGGAGCAGACGAAAGCGCGCGCGGAGGCGGTTGACCGGGGTCGCACTGACGGCGCGGTCATCGACGGCCGGTGACGTCGAGTCCGCCGCGACGGCGGGAACGGTCGCGACGGCGATCCGGGCCGGGGCGAGGAGCCCGCCCAGCCAGGCGGCGAAGACCGCGATGAGCAGGCCGAGCACCCCGCCGAAGGCGAACGTCTCGACCGATTGATAGAAGGCGACGCCGAGCACGAGCGGCAGAATCTGGATGAGCCGTGCGGGCGCGCCGAACATCCCCACCGCGAACGCCAGATCGACGATGAGGAGCGCGCACACGATGAACAGGCCGAGGAACGCGACCATCATCCCGTGCCAGCTGCCGCGGTAGCCCGCCATGCGGCCGGCGACGTAGCCGCCGATGAGATACGAGAGGCCGACGCCCGCGAGTATCGGGACCGCGGACGCGTACCCGCGTGTCGAGTAGAGGTTCGTGAGCATGAAAGCGATGATCGGGGTCAGGATCGCCGCAACGCCGACCGTCGCGAGCCATCCGTCAATGATCGAGCCCCACGACGTTCCCGTCGGGCGCACGACAACCTCGCGTGCCATGGCAGTGCCCTCCTTGAGGTCTCACCCGCCATCCATAGCAAGCGAGGGGCCAGGCGGCTAGACGGCCGCCGTGCGGCTCCCAGCGCTGCGCGCGAACGTGTCGGCGAGGTCCGTCCGCTCCCAGGGGAGGTCGAGTTCGGGCCGGCCGAAGTGGCCGTACGTCGCGGTCTGGCGGTAGATCGGACGGCGCAAGTCGAACCGCTCGATGATCTCCTGCGGACGGAAGTCGAAGTGCTCGTCGATGAGCCGGCGAATGACCTCGTCATCGACGGTGCCCGTGCCGAACGTTTCGACGTTGAGCGAGACGGGCTTCGCGACGCCGATGACGTACGCGATCTGGATCTGGCAGCGTCGCGCGAGCTTCGCCGCGACGATGTTCTTCGCGACGTAGCGCGCCGCGTACGCGCCGGAGCGGTCGACTTTGGTCGGATCCTTGCCGCTGAACGCGCCGCCGCCGTGCGGTGCGTATCCGCCATACGTGTCGACGATGATCTTGCGTCCGGTGAGCCCGGCGTCCCCCATCGGACCGCCGATGACGAACTTGCCGGTGCCGTTGATGACATAGCGGGTCTCGTTGTCCAGCAGATGTGCCGGGATGGCCGCGCGGACCACCGCTTCCTTCACGTCGCGCCTGATCTGCTCGATGTCGATGCCGTCATCGTGCTGCGTCGCGACGACGACGGTGTGCACGCGCTTGGGCGCGCCGTTGTGGTACTCGACCGTGATCTGGCTCTTGCCATCGGGCCGGAGATAGCTGATCTCGCCGGACTTGCGTGACTTCGCGAGCTGCTTCGCGACGGCGTGCGCGAGCGTGATCGGCAGCGGCATGAGCTCCGGGGTCTCGTCGATCGCGAAGCCGAACATCATTCCCTGGTCCCCGGCCCCGAGCTCACCGCCATCGTCCTGCGCGCGGTCCACGCCCTGCGCGATGTCCGGCGACTGCGGCTTGATCGCGGTGAGGACACCGCACGTTTCGTAGTCGAAGCCGTAATGCGCGTTCGTGTAGCCGATGTCCTTCACGACATCGCGCACGATCCCGATCACGTCCGCATACGCGGTCGTCGTGATCTCACCCGCGACGAGGACCGTGCCGGTCGTGGTCGCGGTCTCGCACGCGACGCGCGCCATCGGGTCCTTCGCAAGCAGCGCGTCGAGCACGGCGTCGGAGACCTGGTCGCAGAGCTTGTCCGGGTGCCCCTCGGTGACCGACTCGCTCGAGAAAAGCCATTTGTCGGCACGCATGAAGCTCAGCGTCATCTAGGTCCCCGCCTTCCACGAGCTCGCGTAGGTCTTTTGCGCGTCGGTCATTCTGTCGATCTTCATCCCCATCGCGTCCAGCTTCACGCGGGCGATGAGCGCGTCCTGGTCCTCAGGCACGGCGTAGACGTCCGGCTTGAGGCGCTTGCCCCTCTTGAGCAGGTACTCGATCGAGAGGACCTGATTCGCGAAGCTCATGTCCATGACCGCCGCCGGATTCGCCTCGGCCGCGACGTGATTGAGGAGGCGGCCCTCGGCGAGCAGGAAGATCTTCTTCCCGCTCTCGTGGCTGTACTCCTCGACGAAGGTGCGGACCGTGCGCTTGCCCTTCGACTGCTTCTCGAGCGCCGGGATCTCGATCTCGTCATTGAAGTGGCCGGCATTCGCGACGATCGCGCCGTCCTTCAGCGTCGGGAAGTGCTCAGCGCGTATGACGTTGATGCTTCCGGTGGTCGTGATGAAGATGTCACCACGCTTCGCGGCCTCGGCGATCGGCATGACCAGGTACCCGTCCATCGCGGCCTCGAGCCCACGCAACGGGTCGACCTCCACGATGATCACGTTCGCGCCCATCCCGCGGAACCGCGACGCGACACCGCGGCCGACCCACCCGTAGCCCGCGACCACGGCCGTCTTGCCGGCGATGAGGATGTTCGTAGCCCGCAGCAGGCCATCGATCGCGGACTGCCCGGTCCCGTACTGGTTGTCGAACATGTGCTTCGTGCGGGCCTCGTTCACCGCGACGATCGGATACGCGAGCACGCCCTCGGCAGCCATCGCCCGGAGACGGATGACGCCGGTCGTCGTCTCCTCCGTGCCGCCGCGGACGTTGGGTAGGAGCTCCCGGCGGGTGGTGTGGAGGAGCGTCACGACGTCCGCGCCATCGTCCATCGTGATCTCGGGCTTCGTTTCGAGGACGGCCTCGATGTGCCGGTAATACGTGTCCCGGTCCTCGCCCTTCCTCGCGAACGTCGCGATGCCCTCGTTCTTCACGAGCGCGGCCGCGGCGTCGTCCTGCGTCGACAGCGGGTTCGACGCGCAGAGGGCGACCGACGCGCCGGCGTCGCGCAGCGTGATCGCGAGGTTCGCGGTCTCCGTGGTCACGTGGAGGCACGCGCCGATCCGCAGGCCCTTGAACGGCTGCTCCCTCGCGATGCGCTCGCGGATCGCGGCGAGCACGGGCATCTCGCGGCCGGCCCACTCGATCCGGCGCGAGCCCGCATCCGCGAGCCTGAGGTCCGCGACGTCGGACTGGGACTTGGTGGCGACGGTCATGACGTTCTCCCGAACAGATTCTTGGTGAGCCGCTCCCAGACGGCGCGACGCACCGCCGGGCCTTCGACGAATGGTGCGTGTACCGAGTAGCCGAGACGGTGATAGACGCTGATCGCGGGCTTGTTGTCCTGGCGCACGTTGAGGACCACGTCGCGGTGCTGCTCGAGCGCGGCCTCGGTCGCGGCCGACGTCACCGACGTCGCCATGCCGCGGTTCCGATACGCGAGCCGAGTGAGCACGTTCCCGACCGCCGCGAGGCCCGCGGCCTGCGAACGCACGTGCGTGCCTGCCGCGGCGGCCAGCTGCCGCCCGGCGTAGACACCGAAGTACAGCTCACGCGCGATCCGCGCCGGCGTGAAGTACGACCGCGACGCGTTGCCATAGAGATCGATGATGGCTTCGAGCTGCTCGGGATCGAGTCGCTGCACGGTGTGGCTGACCCGGGGCTGGAAGGTAGCGGCGGTCACGACCATCCGGTTCATGACGTCCAGCCGCTCGAAGCGATAGCTGGCCTCGATTGGCAGGCGGCCGTTCGGCGGCGTCGCGAGGATCAGCCGGGGCTCGGTCATCCCGCTGCGGAAGAGCTCGGCGAGGGCCTGCGACTCGCCCATCGCGAAGCACGGCCGGAACGGGAGCACCTCGACGAGGAGCGCCGCCGCGACGATGTCGTCCCCGCGCCGCGCGACCCACCAACGCGACTGATCGACGTTGTCGGGATCGAGGTCGGCGAGCGCGTACGCGGCGATGTAGCGGTCGCGCTCGAAGAAGGCCCGGACGTCCGCGGCCGATGCGTGTGGGTCCAGGTCGATCTCGGGCATGAGCGGGGCCGCGGTCATGGGCTCCTCCAGTTCTGAGGGCTACGACCTAGCGGGGCTCCGCCGGTTGTGCTGTGGAGGCTCAGTCTACCGCGGGCGCTGGGCCTGGACCAGCACCGCGGCGCAGCGCGCGGCGGATACCGGCACGGCGAGGAAACCGAGCACGCGCAGCGGCCGCGGCCCGAGGGCCGCGGCGAACACCGCCATCTGCGCGACGCCGGTCACGCGGTCCCAGCGCACCCCGTCGCGATCGAGCGGCCCGGTCCGGATCATCGCGATGGCGTAGCGCGCGAGCGGCGCGAGCAGCACGACGCGCGGCGCTCCGACGCGCGCCGCCGCGATCGATGCGCCGAGCGTGAGGAGCGAATCGGCTTCGAGGTCGAATCGCGCGCCCCTGGCGGTCGGGCCGGCGCGTCGGGCGAGCGGACCGTCGAGCCAATCGCTGACGACGCCCACGAGGAACACGGCGAGGCTCGGCCAGAACGGAAGGAGAAGACCGCACATCGCGCGGACGGCTGTGAGCATGTCGGCCGCGCGGCGTGAGGTCACCGCGCGAGCGTAATCGGCTAGTGGTGCCCGCCCACGATCGTCGCGCTTGCACTCGCTGTCGTGCCGAGGGTGCCATCGGAGCTCGTGACATCGACGGTGACGACGTCGCCCTTGTTGCCATTGCCTGGCCGCCCGAGATCGAAGCTGTCTGACGATGCCGTGGTCACGGTCGTGCGCCGCGTCACGCCGTTCACTTTCCAGACGTACGTGAACGCCAGTGCGTCGCCATCGGCATCCGACGCCGTTGCCGTCGCGACGAGCACGGTCTGTGTCGTCGGGGAGGTCGTGTTCAAGGCGACGTTCGCGACCGGCGCGGAGTCCACGACCACGACGGCGGCCGAGGTGAGTGGCACGGTCGTCATCGAGGCATCCGACGCGGTCACGCGCACCGCGATCGAATCGCCGCGATCACCGGTCCCGGCGACCGAGAGGTCGAGCGTCGACATCGTCGCGCCCGCGATGTCCGCTCCGTTCCGCGTCCACTGATACGCGTACGTCAGCGCATCGCCATCCGCGTCGTGCGCGGTCACGGTCGCTGACAGCGTGTCATTCGTCTTGGGTTGGCCCGGCGAGACGGTGACGCTGTCGATCACCGGCGCGCTGTTGCCGAGCTCGGCGACGGAGTTCGCGCCGTTCAAGGCCACGTAGGTCTTCGGCCCGACGATGGCGAGCCCCGCCGGCTTCGACCCGACCGCGACACGGGTCACGGCTCCCGTCGCCAGATCGACGGTGGCAAGGTCGTTGCTCCCGAGATCGGTCACGTAGACCGCGGACGCCGAGGCCGGCGCGACGTGGCTCGGGAAGTCGCCGACCGTGATCGTCCGCACGACGAGGTTCGTGCTCGAGTCGATGACCGCGAGCCGCCCCGGCGCGGTATCCGTGGCCGCGAACACACGCCCGCGCGCCGGATCGGTCGCGAGCGCGAGCCGCACCGGGCCGCCGACGTCGATGGTCGCGACCACCGCGTTCGTCGTCAGATCCAGGACCGTCACACCGTGCCCGGCGAGATCGCCGAGGTAGCCAAGGTGCGTGACCGGATCTACCGCGACCGCCCACCATGACGTTCCGGACGGCGCGAGGACCGCCGCCACCTGCTGGCGCGTCGCGGTGTCGTAGACCGTCAGCTGCGCTCCGCTCGTCGCATAGAGGCGCGCCAGGCCCGGATCGACCGCCACGCCAAGTCCACCGGGCGCGAGGGTCGCGATCGTTGAGCGCGCCACCGTATCCACGACGGACACGGTGCCATCGTTGAAGTTCCCGACGTAGGCGCGACCGGCTGCAGCGTCGACGGCGACCTCGCCCGGTCCGCTCCCGACAGTGACCGACCCGACGACGCGAGCGGTGGCGGTGTCGATGACCGAGAGCGTCGAGCCGCCGCTATTGGCGACGTAGACGTTGCCGTTCGCGTACGCGACACCGAACGGTTGCGCGCCGACGGCGATCGTGGACGTGACCGAGAGCCCGGCGGCCGGCGTGACGTGGGCCAGCGCGAGTACCAGGACCACGGCGGCGATCAGCAGGCGTCGCATCTACCGTTGAACGGGGCCGAGCATCTGTCCGTTACGACCAGCGCGCGACGAGCTCGCGCAGGGCGGCGCCGGCGCGCTCGAGCCGCGGCAGATGACCGAACAGGATCGTCCCGATGTCCAGCTCCGCGAGACGTCGGACCGATGCACGCGCCGAGGTGAGGTCTTCGCTCCAATAGCGATTCGGGCGATGGAGCGAGCCGCCCGCGTCGCGCCACAACGCGTCCCCACTGAAGAGCAACCCGTCGCGCGCGGCGTACAGACACACGCTGCCGGGGGTGTGCCCGGGCGTGTGCACGACATGCAGTCCGCCGAGGACCGGGAGCACCTCGCCGTCACGCAGATCCGTGGTCGGTGGCAGGCGCCGCAGCGCGAAGCGGCGCACGATCGTGCCCGCGTTGAGATGGAGCGCGCGATCGCGATCCGCCGGGTGCATGAGGATCGGCGCGCCACCCGCGCCTCCCGCGTGATCGGGATGGCCGTGGGTCACGATGAATCGCGCGATGTCCGCGGGTGAGCGGCCCAACGCCGTGATCGCCGCGTGCAGTCGGGGTAACGAGCCATGCATGCCGGCATCGATGACGGTGATCTCATCCTCGAGGATGGCGTATGCGGTGGCGCCGATCAGCCGGACCTCGTGGACCGCCGGTCTGACGCTAGAACTCGATGAGCGTGGCGATGTCATAGCCTTGGAGCCGGTCGCGGCCGCGCAGAGCCTTGAGCTCGATGAGGAACGCGAGCGCCACGATCTCGCCGCTCAGTTGTTTCACCAGCTCGATGGTGCCGGCGACCGTGCCACCGGTCGCGAGCAGGTCATCGACGATGAGGACCCTCGCGCCCGGCTGCATCGCGTCCTTGTGCATCTCGAGCGTCGCCGAGCCGTACTCGAGGTCGTACTCGACGCTCACGACGTCCGCCGGCAGCTTGCCGAGCTTGCGGACCGGGACGAACCCGACGCCGAGCGCGTACGCGATGGGCGCGCCGAAGATGAAGCCGCGCGACTCCATCCCCACCACGACGTCGATGTGCTTGCCCTTGATCTTCGCGAGGAGCCCGTCGACGGCGCTCTTGAACGAGTCGCCGTCCTTGAGCATCGTCGTGATGTCCTTGAACAGGATCCCCGGCTTGGGGAAATCCGGGATGTCACGGATGCGGGCGGCGAGCTCTTTCGGGGCGATGGCTGCCACGGACGAGAGACTAGCGCTCTGATAGTCGGGCGGTGTGTTGACATTCGCCGTCGCAGGCGCAAGAAAGCACGGAGTTCGTGACCCACTTCAAAGGAGACGAACCCCGTGCTCAAAGCCGAGAGTACCTGCGTAGTCCAGGTCGATCTCGCATCGCCCGATGGCGCTCTTGGTGGCTGGGAGCGTGCGCTCGCTGAGGCGCGCGCCAACCTCGTCCCCGTGATCGCGTCTCGCGTCCTCGCGGTCTTCGAAGAGCGACTCCTCGAACGAGCCTGTGGCGCCCGCCGCCACCCCGCCTCGGACGTCGCTCCATTCGGCTGTCCGCGGTGCGGCGCCGACTGCGGCTTCCGTCGCCGCGGCCGGCGGCCCCGCGCGGTGCTCAGCCGCGTCGGTCGGCTGCAGCTGCGCGTGGCGATGGTCGGCTGCCGCTGCGGTCACCGCTTCGCGCCGCTGCTGGGCGCGCTCGGCATCGAACCCCACGCCCGCCTCGCCCCGGGGCTCACCCGCCGAGCCCTGGAGCTGTGCAGCGAGCTGCCGTACGCGCGGGCCGCCGGCCAGCTGCGGCGCGAGGCCGGTGCGGCCCCGTCGCCGCGCAGCCTCGGCCGATTGGTCCGTCGTGCGGCCAGGCGCATCGCGCTCAACCAGCCGCGCTCGCCGCTGGGCGGGATCGAAGCGGTGCTCGTCGACGAGACCCGGGTGCGCGCCGGGCCCCGCAAGGGCGCGGACGATCGGGGGCGCGAGCTCAAGATCGGCATTGCGCTCCGCCCGCCGGGTCTGGGGCAGCGCATCGAGCTGCTCGGCGCGAACCTCGCCGACAGCTGGGCCGCCCTTGGCCCGGCGCTTCGCGCGGCGCGCGGTGCGCGGATCGCGGTCACCGATGGCGAGTGGGGCGCCCGCGCGCTCATCGCGACGGCGCTGCCTGGGATCCCGCACCAGGTCTGCACGTTCCACGTTCGCCACTCACTCGACCACCGGCTCTGGCAGGACGGGGTGCCCTTCGCCCGCCGGCGGGCCCTGGCGAGCCGGCTCGGCGACGCGATCGAGTTCGCGCGCTCGGCGGAGAGCGCCCAGCAGGCCTTGGACGCCGCCCTCAGCCAGGCCGAGCGACAGCGCTGGCGGCACGCGGCCCGGCACTTGCGCGAGGTCGCGCCGCACCTGGCCACGTGGCTGCGCTTGGACCCCACCGGTCAGCTCGCGCACACGACCTCGCTCCTCGAGCGGACCATGCGCGAGGTCAACCGCCGCGTGGATCCGGCGGGCATGCGCTGGTCACTCGAAGGCGCGCGGGCAATGACCGCGCTCGTGCTCGCTCGACGGTTTGGGCACCCGCGCTGGGTCCGGTTGTGTCACGATCGCGGACCAGCGACGAGTCGGGTCCGGATCTCGTGAGTCAACACATCGCCGCGCTATCAGCGCTCTACAGCTCGAGGGGCGGGTAGTAGCGGTCCACGCCTTCGCGCTTCAGATCGTCAAGCCACGTCGTGCCATAGATCGCCGGATGGTCGGGCCCGGCGATCGCCCATGCGTCGCGCCGGTACGTCCAGCTCGTCGGATGGAGGCGCTGCGCCTCCTTGAAGTGCTCGGTCGCGAGCTCGCGCTCACCGGAGGTGTTGAGCTGTTGGCCAAGCGCGAAGTGCGCGGCCGCCGTCGCCTCGCTCACCGGCCGTGGCCGGCTGCGGCGCACGACCTCATCGGCAGCGAGCGCGTAGCGGCTCGCCGGTCCAAGAGCCACCCAATCGCGAAGTGCCGCGACGTACCCGTCCGCGTCGACGTTCAGCGCCTTCACCGCCTCGATCCGTTCGCGTTCGACCGGCGTCGCGCCGTCCGGGACGGTCTGGTCCTTGAACGCCGGCCGCCGCGGGTACGCCGTCTCGGGCAGCCGCACGATCACGCCGCCCTCATCGATCCACACGCCGCTCGGGACGTTCACGATGCCGAGTGCCGCGAGCGTGTGCGCCTCGTCGACGAGCGATGGGTGGGCCGGCTGGGCCTTCTCGATCCACGGCCGGGCAGCGGCGCTGCCCCGCGCATCGAGCGCGACGGTCACGATCTCGAGGTTCGGGTAGAGCTCGGTCCGCAGGTCCTGCCACACGGGCAGGTCGAAGCGGCAGCCTCACCATGACGCCCACGCGAGTAGGAAGGCCTTGCGTCCGCGCAACGCGGAGAACCGGAATGGCCGGCCCTCGAGGTCCGGCAGCTCGAGGTCCGGAAGCGTGGCGCTCTCGAGCGCCCTGCCGCCGGCCTCCGTCCCGAGGGCCCACAGTCGGGCGCGCGGCTCGACGACGAGCGGCATCCCCAGCGCGCGCGACACGGCCGCGAGATCGATCGCGTCGGACGAGCCGCTCGAGAACGGCACGCAGCGCTCCATCTGACAAAGCCCTTCGGGCTTTAGCTCCCAACCGGTCACACGATCGAGCTCGTCCGCCGACACGCGCGCCGAGCGGAAGATCACGCGGTCTCCACGACGTGCGAGTCCTTGAACATCTCCTGCACCACGAAGCCGCGCTCGGCGTCGTGCGTGACGATCGTGATGTTCGTGTTCGTCGCCGGCACGCGGACGAGCTTCGGCAGCACGCCCATGAAGAGGCTCACCAGGATCCGGGTGACGCCGCCGTGGCCGACGATGCAGATGGTCTTCCCCGGGCTCTCGCTCACGAGCCGCTCGATCACCCGCATGACGCGGGTGACGATCTGGTCCAGCGACTCACCACCGGGCCACTGGGTGAAGCCGTCGCCCGAGTAGCTCGGCAGCCCCCTCATCTCGTCGAACGGCTTGCCCGCCGCGTCGCCGAGGTCGATCTCCTTCAGCCCGGCGTAGGTCTCGAGCGGGACCCCGCGACCGGCGGCGATCTCTGCGGCGGTGTCCGTCGTGCGTGAGAGCGTGCTCGCGACGATGCGGTCGAAATGAATGGGCCGGAGAGCCTTCGCGACGACCGTCGCCTGCTCACGGCCTTTCGCCGTGAGCGGGCTGTCGCTCTGGCCGGCGAAGACGCCGGCCGCGTTCGCCTCGCTCTCGCCATGGCGGATGAGGTACAGCGTGGTCACAGCGTTCAGACGCCGAGCTCCGTCGCCAGATCCGTCCACGTCGCGACCCGGGTGATGTTCGGATGCGCGAGGTCGCGGTTCCAGGTGTGATCGAAGAGCCACACCCGGATCCCGGCCTCCGCGAGCGATCTCGCGATCAGCACGTCGTCCTCGCAGAACGCGTCGAGCTCGAGCTCCTTCGCGAGGCGGACTTTGTACTTCGCGGAGCTCGTCGCGTCGTAACGGCCGGGCGGCACGCCGGGATCGAAGTCGCCGTGCGGCTTGAGGTGGACCGCGCGAGCGTGCTGGATGAGGCCTTTCTCGCGGAGCCAGGTCTCCGTGACGACGCGGCGGCGCTCGGCGCGAGCGGTGATGAAGTAGATCTCGTGGCCGGCGTCGGCGATGCGCTCGACGATCGTCGGGCAGTCCTCGTACGGCTCGAGCTTGCTGAAGAACTTTCCGTCGTAGAGCGCGATCCGGAAGCGATCCTTCTCTTCGCCGCTCACCTCTTCGATGCGCGCGAGGGTCTGCCAGCCGAGATCCTCGTCAGGCAGCTCCAGGCGGAATCGATCTGCGAAAGCGCGCAGGTAGGGCACCGCGCACTCCGCGACGACGTCGTCGAGGTCGACGCCGATCCTCACGCCGCGAGTCCCTCGAGAACGCGCGTGAGCGCGTCGCGCCAGTCGCCGCGGAGGTCGACGATCGAGGCCCGTACCTGGCGCTGACCGTGCTGGGCCTTCGGGAAGACCGAGAGCAGCACGCGGCGCTGCGCGTCGCCGAGATCGCGGCCCATGACGATGCGGAGCTCGGCACCGCGCACCCGTACCTCGGTCGCGCCGGCCTTCGCCGCGCGGAGCTTCACCTCGACACCGTAGAGGAGGTTCCGCGTCGCCTCCGGCGGCGGGCCGTAACGGTCCTTCAGCTCTTCGCGGAGGGCGACGAGCTCGTCGAGCTCGCGCAGCTCGGCGATGCGCCGGTACATCTCGAGCTTGCGCGCGCGCGCCGGGATGTACTGATCGGGGATAGCCGTCGAGAGCGCGAGGTCGACCACGACATCCGACGGGGCCGGCGCCCCTGTCCGGAGGCCCCGTTGCTCGTTCACCGCTTCTTCGAGGAGCTGGGCGTACAGCTCGAAGCCCACCGCGGTGACGTGCCCGTGCTGCTCGGCGCCGAGGATGTTGCCGGCGCCGCGGATCTCAAGGTCGTGCATCGCGATCTTGAAGCCGGCGCCGAGCTCGCTCGCCTCGAACACCGCCTGGAGCCGCGCGCGGGCCTGCTCGGTCAGGGTCGCCTCCTTGTTGTAGAGGAGGTATGCGTACGCCTTCTCGGCACTGCGGCCGACGCGGCCGCGGAGCTGGTAGAGCTGCGCGAGACCGAGCGTGCCGGCACGGTCGATGACAATCGTGTTCACGTTCGGGATGTCGAGGCCGGATTCGATGATCGTGGTGCAGACGAGGACATCGTGGTCCTGGTCGGCGAAGTCGACCATGACGCGCTCGAGCTTCCGTTCGTCCATCTGACCGTGGCCGACGATGAACTTCGCCTGGGGGACGAGCTGGCGGAGCCGCTCGGTTTCCTGCTCGATGCCGATGACCCGGTTGTGCACGTAGTAGACCTGCCCGCCACGATCGATCTCGCGCACGATCGCCTCGCGGATGACATCGTCGCTCCGCTCGATGACGTGGGTCTCGATCGGCTGCCGGTCCTCAGGCGGTGTCTCGATGACGCTGATGTCGCGCACGCCGGAGAGCGCCATGTGCAGCGTGCGCGGGATCGGCGTCGCGGTCATCGACAGCACGTCGACCTCGGTGCGCATCGACTTGAGCCGTTCCTTGTGCCGGACCCCGAAGCGGTGCTCCTCGTCGATCACGACGAGGCCGAGGTCACGGAAGCTCACGTCCTTCTGCAGGATCCGGTGCGTGCCGACGACGATGTCCACGTCGCCGCCCGTGATGCGCTCGACGGTCTCCTTCTGCTCCGCCGGCAGCCGGAAGCGGGAGAGCATCTCGATCTTCACCGGGAACGTGGAAAGCCGCTCGCTGAACGTCTCGTAGTGCTGCTGCGCGAGCACGGTCGTCGGCACGAGCACGGCCACCTGCTTCCCGTCCATGACCGCCTTGAACGCCGCGCGCAGCGCGACCTCCGTCTTGCCGTACCCGACATCGCCGACGACGAGCCGGTCCATCGGTCGCCCGCGCTCCATGTCCTTCTTCGTCTCTTCGATCGCGAGCAGCTGATCCGGCGTCTCGGTGAACTGGAACGCGTTCTCCATCTCGATCTGCCACGGCGTGTCCTTCCCGAACGCGTGTCCGGCGGTCGCCTCCCGCGCGGCGTAGAGCCGGAGGAGCTCGCGCGCGATCTCGGCCGCGGCCCGCTTCGCCTTGCCCTTCGTCTTCAGCCAGTCGCGCCCGCCCATGACCGAGAGGGCTGGGGCCTGGCCGCCGACGTAGCGCGTGATCTTGTCGATGCGGTCGGTGGGCAGCCAGCGCGTGCCGTCGGCGAAGGTCAGGATCAGGTACTCGCGCTCGACGCCGATGACCTGCTTCGTCTCGAAGCCCTCGAACCGCGCGATGCCCGAGTCCTCGTGGACCACGTGATCGCCCGGCTTCAGGTCCTGGAGGAACGAGCCGACGGCGACACGGCGGCGGCGGCGCTCGGGGTGGCGCGGCTTGCGGAAGCCGAAGACCTCGGCATCGGTGAAGACGCGCAGATCGAGCTCGGGGATCGCGAAGCCCTCCGCGAGCGGAACGTGGAGCAGGACGAGCGCACCCGGTGCGGGTGCGTCCGCAAGCGTCTCCAGCGGCGTCGCGGTGACGTCGCGCTCGGCCAGCAGCTCGGAGAGCCGCGCGGCCTGGGGCGTCGCGATGACGCGCGTTCCCGTCCCTGCGACGGCGATCTCGCGCAGGAACTGATCGAGCCGGCCGGCGTAGCTCGACGAGCCGGGCCAGCGGAGCCGCAGCGCGTTGTCGGCCGGCGCGACGCGGATCGCTCCGTGCCCGCCCGACTCACGCTCGAGCTGGGTCCGCGGCACGTACGGCGCCGGGAATGCGATGACCGGCAGGCCATCGGCGCGCAGCTCCTCGCGCCGCTCGTCGGCCATCGCCTCGTACGCATCCCACGCGAGCGCGAGCTCGACCGAATCCTCGAACACGACCGTCGCGCGGTCCGGTGGCAGATGCGCGACGAGCGAGGCCGTGGCACCAAGCAGCGGCGCGAACGCGTCGACGCCGGGCGCGTACTGGCCCTGGCGCAAGCCTTCGAGCAGCTGCGTGTAGTCGGTGAAGTCCGCTCCCAGCCCGTCCCACCCGGCGCCCGCGATGCGCTCCGCGATCTCGGGACCGCGCTCGAGAGAGATCTCGCGGGCCGGAAGGACCACGAGCTCGCCGAGGCTTGCCTGCGAGCGCTGCGTCACTGGATCGAAGGAGCGGATGGATTCGATGTCGTCGCCGAACAGCTCGATGCGCGCGGGCTCGGTGGCCGACGCGGGATAGACATCGATGATCCCGCCGCGCCGCGAGAACGTGCCCGGCTCGCTGACCTCGGGGACCGGCTCGTAGCCAAGCGAGAGCAGCCACGCCGCGGTCTTCTGCCATGGCAGCGTCGTTCCCGGAAACAGCGCGCGGCCGCGCTCGGCGAGCGTCTCGGCCGGCACGGTCCACTGCATCGCGGCGCGGAGCGACGCGACGACCGCGATCGGCTCGCCCTCGCGCAGCCGCCACAGCGCGAGCAGGCGCTGGTGGACGGAGCTTGCGGACGGGGAGCCGGCCTCGTACGGCATCGACTCGCGCTCGGGGAACGGGAGCACGCGATCCTCGCCGAGCCAGCCGGCCAGCTCGGCGCGCCAGCGCCGGGCGCGGTCCTCGCTCGGCGCGACGACGAGCACGGTGCGGCCCTGGGTCGCGACGAGCGCCGCCCACGCGTACGCGCGCGCGCCGGCGGACGCGTCCGCGACGGCGACCGTCCCACCAGACCCGATGCGATCGGCGAGCGCGCGGAATGCCGGACTCTCTTCGGCACGCGCGAGCAGACCGGCGAGGCGCGCGGCGGGCGGGGCGGCGGGGACGGCGTCAGCCATTGAACTGATTCATCGCCTGCTGCAGGTCACGCAGGGCGACCGCCGCCGCTTCCGCCGCGCGATCCATCGTCTGGTCGGCGAGCGCCTTCTCGTCCTGATCGAATGGCGAGAGCACGTACGCGGCAAGATCGGGCACCTCGCGCAGCTGGGTGGGCGCGACCCCGACGCGGATGCGCGGGAAGCCTTCGCCGACCGCCTTGACGATCGAGCGCATCCCGTTGTGCGTCCCCGACCCGCCCGACTGGCGGATGCGGATCGTCCCGAGGGGGAGGTCGACCTCGTCGAACACGACGAGCATGTCCGCGGGGTCGAGGCGGTAGCGGTCGAGGAGCTTCTTCACCGCACGGCCGCTGTCATTCATGAACGTCTGCGGCCGCGCGATCGCGATCTTGATGCCGCCGAGGCTGCCCTCGGCGATGCGGGAGTCGGCGGCCTTGATCCCGAACTCGGCGCGGGCGCGCTTGCCCAACCGGTTCGCGACCGCGAAGCCGACGTTGTGGCGCGTATTCGCGTATCCGTCGCCCGGATTGCCCAGGCCGACGACGAGCCGGTCCACGCGCGGGGCGCTTCCGCCAAAGAACTTGCGCACGTTCCCCCTAGACGCCGAAATAGGGCCGCAGGCCGAAACGGCCCGGGTCCTTGCGCGATCGCGTCTTCTCTTGATACGCAGGATAGCGTCACCTGACCGTTAGTTGACACTTACGTAAGCATTGGCTTATCAATGACGCGTCAGGGAGGTGCGTCGATGCTGAGCGACATGGTCCACGAGGTGGAGATCGCGGCGGACCCGGCGACGATCTACGCGGCGATCACGACCCAACGGGGCGAGGCGGGCTTTTGGGTGTCGGACAACATGATCCAGCCGAAGGTCGGGAGCGAGGCCCAATTCCGATTCAAAGGCGCCCCGGTCCCGCTCCGGATGCGGGTCGATGCGCTCGACGCGAACAAGCGGGTGAAGTGGACCTGCCTTGGGGAGTTCCCGGGCTGGAAGGACACGACCGTCACCTGGACGCTGCTGCCCGGGACCGAGGCAGGTAAGACGAAGGTCGAGTTCCGGATGGGGAACCTCGCGGAGTACCCCGAGAAAGAGGTCGGCACCGTGAATTACACCTGGGGCCAGGTCGTCCGCCGGCTGAAGGCGTACGCGGAGACGGGCACGCCGCAGCCCCTCTTCCCCTAGAAGGAACGGTCGACGGACACTGCGCTGCGAGCGATCGCCGAGCCCCACCGGCGCGAGATCATCCGGCTCGTGTGGAGCACCGAGTTGCCGGCGGGCGAGATCGCCGACCGTTTCCGCGAGGTCTCGCGGCCAGCGATCTCGCAGCACCTCCGCGTGCTGCGCGACGCGGGGCTCCTCAGCGAGCGCCGTGACGGGACGCGGCGCCTGTATCGCGCGCGGCGGGACCGTATCCAGCAGCTGCGCGCGTACCTCGACGGGTTCTGGTCTGATCGCCTGGGCGCGCTGAAGACCGCCGCCGAGCGTGAGGCCCGGCGAAAGCGCTCGTGACCGAGGCGCCACTTCGCCACGAGGTCCGGATCGAGGCGCCGATCGAGATCGTGCACCGCTTCTTCACCGATCCCGCGCAGTTGACCGAATGGTGGCCGTCGCGCGCCACGATCGATCCGCGCCCGCGCGGCCGGCTCCGGCTCGAGTTCGACAAGCCGGATGACGGTACCGATGTCGCGCTCGGCGAGTTCGTCGAGGTCTCAGACCGACGGATCGTCTTCACGTGGGGCTTCCAGGGAGACTCGGACCTGCCGCCCGGTGCAAGCCGGGTCGAGGTGACGCTCGAGCCCGTGGGTGCGACGACGGTCGTGCGACTCGAGCACCACGGCCTGCCAGCGGCGCGACGGACGCAGCACGAGCAGGGCTGGACGTTCGTCCTCGCGCGACTGCGCGAGGTCGCCCCGCCCAAGGCGCGACCGGGCTAACGTTTCCAGCGATGCGGTTCCCCGAGTTCTCGATGGAGCGGATGCAATCGACCTGGGAGCACCGGGTGAAGTACGACCTGTCGGAATCCGGGCTCGAGGCGCTCACCCTCGAGGACGCCGTGCGGGACCTCGACGCGTTGCGGACCGAGCGGCTCGGGTACGCGAATGGGATGGGCCGCGATCAGACCCGCGCGCTCGTCGCCGCGTTCCACCCCGAGGCGACGCGCGACAACGTCCTCATCACGACCGGCACGAGCGAGGCCAACTTCCTCGCGCTCGCGACGCTCGTCGAGCCGGGCGACGAGGTCGTCATCGTCATGCCGAGCTACATGCAGCTCCATGGCATCGCGCGAGGTCTCGGCGCGAAGGTCAAGGAAGTGTGGTTACGGGAGGAGTGGGGCTGGCGCATCGACCTGGACGCGCTTCGCGCCGCGGTCACCCCGCGCACGAAGGTCGTCTGCATCTGTAACCCGAACAACCCGACCGGCCAGCTGCTCACCGCCGCCGAGGTGCTCGACGTCGCGACGATCGTCGAAGGCCAGGGTGGCTGGCTCCTCGCCGACGAGGTCTACCGCGGCGCCGAACGGGTCGCGCCGGAGACCGCGACGTTCTACGGCCACCACGACCGGATCATCGTGACCGGCGGGCTCTCCAAGGCGTACGGCCTTCCGGGCCTGCGGATCGGCTGGATCGTCGCGCCACCCGAGCGCATCGCCGCGACCTGGGCGATGAAGGATTACACGACGATCGCGCCCGCCACGCTCTCCGAGCTCCTCGCGGAGATCGCGCTCGCGCGCCGGGAGCAGCTGTTGAAGCGCGCGCGCTACCTCCTGAACGAGCGCTGGCCGATCCTCGAGTCGTGGGCCGCCGCACACGCGCAAGAGCTGCATTGGGTGGCACCGGCGGCCGGCGCGATCTGCTTCTTCGGGTACAGCTTCCCGATCGAGTCCGCTGAATTCGTGGACCGCCTCATCAAGGAGTGGGGCACGATGGTCGTTCCAGGCGCCCATTTCAACGCCGAGCGGCATCTACGGATCGGGTTCGGGATGCCGACCCGCACCCTGCGCGGCGGCCTCGAGGCGATCGATCGGGCCCTGGTGGCGCTCGCCGACTAGCGCGGCCCATTCCTTGCATCGTCGGAGGGCAAGCTAGCGCACGGAGAACGCCATGAGCCTTGTCCTCATTCTTGCCCTCATCGCACTCGTCTGCGGGATCCTGATGCTCGTCGCGGGCCGCTGGTCGAAATGGCCACTTGCGGCGATCGCGATCATCTGTCTCGCGCTCAACCAAAGCGGGCTGCTCGACCGCCTCAAGTGACGCCGCGGCCGCATAGCGGCCGCCGTTATTGCGAAGCAGCAGGCCGCAGGACCGCAAGTGCGAGTCCTACACTCCGCCCAACTGATGGCCCATCGGTCGGTCCATCTGCTCGAAGCGGGGATCGTCACCGAGCAGCGCTTCGCCGGCGTGGCCGAGGCACCGGCCGCCCTGGGACCGGCAGTCGCGAAGCAGCTGCAGCCCGAGAAGCGCATCCGCGTCCCCTTTTATCCGCGTGATCGCTGGCTCACCGCCGCGCGCGAGGCCTGCATCCTCCTCTCGGACGCCGTCTGCACGTCGCTGACCGCCGGCGCGCGCGTCGGGATCCTCGGTGGCGAATGCACCCTCGTCGCCGGCTCGGTGTCCGGCGCGCTCCGGGTCGAGCCCGAGATGCTCCTCGTGTACTTCGACGCCCACGGCGATTTCAACACCCTCGCGACGACGCCGTCGCACTTCGTCGGGGGCATGTGCCTCGCCCACGTCTGCGGCAAGCAGGTCGCGCCGCTCCTCTGGCCCGGGGTGAAGAAGATCGCGGAGGACCACGTGTACCTCGTGGGCGCGCGCCAGCTCGACCCCGGCGAGGTCAGCAACCTGACGCATTCCAAGGTCCATCGCATCGCCTTCGGCCGCGAGGAGGTCGACGCGCCGTCGCTGCTCAACGCCGTGCGCCGAAAGCCGGTGTGGCTGCATGTCGCTCTCGACGTCATCGATCCGCGCGAGCTCGCCGCCGTCGCCCTCCCCGTCGCGGGCGGGCCGTCGCTCAAGTCGCTGAGCGAGCTCCTCGGATCCGTCGCGCAGGTCGCCGATGTGCGCGGCATCGAGATCTGTGGCTTCGACACACGCAAAGACCCCGGGGCGCAGCTCCCCGGGGTCCTCGCAGAGGCCTTTGCTGGCGTGTTCAGCTAGGCGCTATTCGCCACCGATCGTGTAGCGGAGCTTGATCTCGGCCAGCCACTCCTCGAGGGCCCGCGTCAGGCGGTCGGCCGGCTTGTCGGACCCGCGGCGGGTGCGCGGTGGCTCCGGGAGGGGCCGCGGGACGCCGTGGGTCCCGGGCTGGGTCGCGTGCAGTGCCATGTCAACCTCCCGCGGTCGCTGGATCAAAGCATGCGCACAGGGCCTGCCGAGCACGGTACCCGGCGGGTCGTGCTTCGGTAGCGGTTCGGTTCTAAGCGGCCTTGTCGAGCTCGATCGGCTGGTCGGCGGCGGGCGCCCGGAGCGGCAGGACGACCCAGGCGACCACGAGCAGGGCGAAGGCGCCGAGTGCGAACAGGTCCATGACTTCCTCCTTCAGTCCAGCTGGTACGCGATCTCGCCGTGCTGTGAGGCATCGAGCCCGAGCGACTCCTCGTGCTCGCGGACACGCATCCCGACGGTGACGTCGATGACCTTCACGATCACGGCGGTCGCGATCGCGGCGTAGAGCCAGGTCGCACCGACCGCGATGAGCTGCGTGACGAGCTGCTGCGGGTTGCCGAAGAAGAGGCCGTTCGCGCCGGCCGTGTTGATCGCGACGGTGGCGAAGAGGCCCGTCGCGATGGCGCCCCAGGTGCCGCCAATGCCGTGCACGGCCCACACGTCGAGCGCGTCGTCGATCTTGAGGCGCGGCCGCAGCTGGATCGCGAGGTAGCAGAAGACGCCCGCGCCGAGGCCGATGATGATCGAGCCCGAGACGTCCACGAAGCCTGACGCCGGCGTGATCGCGACGAGCCCGGCGACCGCGCCCGCCGCCATCCCGAGCACGCTCGGGCGGCCGCGGTGGATCCACGAGACCGTGAGCCAGGTGAGGCCGGCCATCGCGGCGGCCGTGTTCGTGACGACGAACGCACTCGTCGCGAGGCCGCCGGCGGTGAGCGCGCTGCCGGCGTTGAAGCCAAACCAGCCGAACCAGAGGAGCGACGCGCCGAGGATCGTCATCGTCGCGTCGTGCGGCTCGCTCGTCTTCAACCGGCGACCGATGAGGATCGCCGCGACGAGCGCCGACACGCCGCTCGAGATGTGCACAACGGTGCCGCCGGCGAAGTCCAGCGTCCCGAGGGCGTGCAGCCAGCCGCCGGTGCCCCAGACCCAGTGCGCGATCGGGTCGTAGACGAGCGTCGACCAGACGAGCGCGAAGATCACATACGCCTTGAAGCTCACCCGCTCAGCGAACGCGCCGGTGATCAGCGCGGGCGTGATGACCGCGAACATCATCTGGAACGCCATGAACGCCTGGTGCGGGACCGTCGCGGCGTAGTCGGCGTTCGGCGTGAAGCCGACGCCCTTCAGCGCGACCCAGCCGAGCCCGCCGATGAGGCCCGCGCCGGTGTCCGGTGAGAAGGACAGGGAGTAGCCCCACAGCACCCACTGCACCGAGATGAGGCAGAGGATGAAGAACGAGTGCGTGAGCGTGGAGAGCACGTTCTTCTTCCCGACGAGCCCGCCATAGAAGAATCCGAGTGCCGGGGTCATGAGCATCACGAGCGCCGCGCAGACCAGCAGCCAGGCCGTGTCACCGGAGTTGCTGTCCATGCGCGGACGCTATGCGGCACCCCTGCCCGTCACAGTGCTGCCTCGGCTCAGGGGAGGTTGCGGTTGGGCATCGGCTGCGGGGGCTCGCCGCTACTCGGTCGAAACGGTCTGGTCGACGATCTCGCCGCCGGGACGGATCGCCAAGAATGCCGTCCTCGCCGCGTGCGCGAGCGTCCGCACCACATCCGCGTCGTCGTCCTGGCCCGAGCCGAGGAGCGCGCGGCCGTAGCCCGCCAGCAGCTCGCGCAATTCCGGCAGCTCGGACTCGCGGGGCGGCCCGACGTGCACCTTCGCGCCTTTCGCGAGGCGCGCGTGGATACCGGCGGGGTCGATGCCGCGCGTCGCGTCGACACGGACGAACACGATGCCGCCGGACATGCCCGAGCAGATCCAGCGTCCGGGATCGCCGAGGACGACCGCGGTGCCGGCGGTCATGTACTCGAACGCGAAGCCGCCGAGGTCGCCGCCGAGCACGACCAGGGCACCGGAGAGGCGGATGCAGGCCCGCGCGTCGGCCCCGCCCTGCACGAAGAAGCGTCCGCGCTGGGCGCCGTAGGCGAAGCACTTCCCCACGCCGCCATCGACGAACGTGCCCGCGGCGTTCGGCGCCTTGAGGATCGTGACCGTACCGCCGAGCGCGGTCTTGGCCGCGCCGTCCTGCGCGCCGCCGCCGAGATCGAGCGCCATGCCGTCGGTGAGGTAGGCCCCGAACCCGTTCCCCGCGACCGAGCCGGTGCGGATGGGCGTGACCTGCGGGATCGGCAACGTGCCGCCGATGCGGGCGCGAGCGAGGGACCCAGAGCCCGCGGTGCCGACGAAGCGATGCGCGCTCGAGAGCGGCTCGTCCGCGACCGCTGCCAGGGCGCCGGCGGTCACGAGCGCGCCGGCGCTCACCGTCTCGCCGGCGGGCTCCAGAAGCGCCGCGAGGTCGAGGCGATCCCGCGCGCGGACCTGCCGGAGCAGATCGCTGCGGCCGACGAGGTCGCGCACGGTCACGAGACCGAGCGACGCGACGATCCGCGCGAGGTCCGCGCGCATCGCGCCGAAGAACCGCTCGAGCTGCGCGACGGCGCGGTCGAGCTCCTGCGGCTCGAACCGCTTCATCCCGCGCTCGGTGGCTTCGGCGATCGACTCGATCTGCGTCGCGATGCCGACATGGCACGTGTCGAGCTGGCAGCCGCGGCAGATCGTGCAGCCGATCGCCACCATCGCCAGCGTCCCGAATCCGACGCGGTCCGCGCCGAGGCAGAGCATCTTCACGATGTCGAGCGCGCTCTTCATGCCGCCGTCACACCAGAGCTCGACGCGATCGCGCAGGCCGCTTCGGACGAGTGCGCGGTGTGCCTCGACGACCCCGATCTCCGCCGGCAGCCCCGCCCGGCGGAGCGCGTGCTGGCGCGCGGCACCGGTGCCACCGTCGTAGCCGGACACGGTAACGATGTCGGCGCCGGACTTGGCGATGCCCGTCGCGATGATCCCGATGTCCGGCACGGCCGGCACCTTCACCGAGACCTTCGCGTCGGGATTCACCGTCTTCAGCTCTCGGACGACCTGCGCGAGGTCCTCGATCGAGTAGATGTCGTGATTGTTCGACGGTGAGATGAGGTCGACGCCGGGCTTCGCGTTGCGGGCGAGCGCGACCTTCGCCGACACCTTCCGCCCGGGCAGGTGCCCGCCCTCGCCGGGCTTGGCACCCTGGCCGATCTTGATCTCGAGGTAGTGCGACGAGTTCGCGAGCAGCGCGGACACCCCGAAGCGGCCCGACGCGATCTGCTGGCCACGCCACTTCGGATACTTGCCGAGCAGGTCCGGCAGCTCACCGCCCTCGCCGTTGATGCAGAGGATGTCGAGGCGCTTCGCCGCCTCCGCATACGCGCGGTACGCGGTCTCGCCCTGCGAACCGAAGGACATCGACGAGATGTAGAACGGCGCGCTGTGCTCGCCCGCCGTCGTCGACGCATCCTCGGCCGGCGGACCGGCGGGCCGCACGTCGAGCGCGTGGCGCAGCGAGACCGGGTGCTCGGCCTCGATGGCCGCGAGCTTCTCGGCGTACACCGCGTACGCGGTCTCGCCGGTGGCGACACCGAGCGCGGCCTTCCATAGCCGCGGGTAGATGCGGAACGCGGGCTCGAGCCGGGCCGGCGTGCGCTCGCGCAGCATCGTCGCGCGCTCGAACCCGTCGCGCGCGAGCGCGTCCCAGCCGGTCCCGACGAAGGTACTCGCCCCGAACGTGCGCACGCCGAGGATCGCCGCGACGTCCGGGGTGAGGCCGATCGCGGAGAACGCCCGGCCGTAGCCCCGCACCTCGTGCATCCCGAGGGTCGAGCAGACCTTCTCGATGCCCTTGCGCAGCGCCTCGAGGAGGTTGGGGAGCGCGTCGGGATCGCCCGTGGCAAGGGCGTGCTCGAAGAGCAGGTACGGATTGACCGCGTCGGCGCCGAGCCCGAGGGCGACGACGACGTCGTGGAGATTGCGCAGGCTCCCCGACGAGAGGAGCAGGGCGCACTCGCGGCGCAGCGACCCATTGGGCGCGGGCTGCGCGATGAGCGCGCGATGGGCGGCTGCGATCACGAGGAGCGGGTCGATCCACGCCCGGCCCTCGGCGCGGATCCCGCGGTCGCGCACGAGCACGACCCGGGTGCCGCCGCGCACCGCATGCGTCGCGGCGTTCGCGAGACGGGTCAGCGCGTCGCGGGGATCCTCTTCCCAGTCTCGGTCGGCCTCGAGCACCACGGCCGCCCGGCGACCCCGCCCGCCGAGCTCGGCGACGAGATCCTCGACGAGCCACGTGCCGGCCGCGCGCGCGAGCGGGCGGAGGTCGTCGAGCGCGATCGCGCTCTCGGGCGCATGCCCGCCCAGCAGGAGGGGCACGCGCAGCTCGAGCCACGGCCGTGGTTTCCCGGAGCCGTCGATGGACGGCCGCGGTCCGATGACGACGCGGGTGGAGAAGTGCTCGATCTCGCGCTCCCGGTCGATCGCCGGATTCGTGACGACGGCGACGGTCTCCTGGAGGTAGTCGGCGAGGTTCGCCCGCTTCGTCGCGAGCGCGGCGAGCGGACCGTCGTAGCCGAGCGACCCGATCGGCTCATTGCCGGTCTCCTCCATGAACGCCGCCTGCTTCAGGTCCTCGGGCTCATAGCCCAGCGCCGCGAACTGCTGCTCCCGGCGGATCGCGAGATCTTCGATCTCGTCCGGCATGACGCTGAGCTCGATCCGGCGGCCGGGCGGCTTCGCCGCCGCCTCCGAGGCCACCGCTGGTCCACCTGCCTCGAGGCGCCGACGATCGTCGGGCGGCGCGCAGCCGCGCTTTGCCCGCAGCGCGACGAAACGCGCGCGCAGGTTCGGCTCGTCGAGGTACCGCCAGCCGCGGGCGGTGCGCTCGAGGCCGGCGTGCTCGCCCGGCGCGAGCGGACGCGGATCGGTGCTGTACCGCTCGAGCGGGATGAAGCCGCGCTCGCTCGCGAAGACGTGGGCCTCGTCCGTCTCGACGTGCCACAGCGGCCGAAGCCCCATCGCGTCAACGCCGACCAGGCAGAGGTCGCCGACCCGCGCGACGAACGCGGCCGGCCCCTGCGCGAACGGGCCGAACGCGGCGCGCGCGCGGGTGAAGGCGTCCTGGCCCTGCGGGTCCATCCGCCGCACCTCGTTCACGATCGGGGGAAAGAGCAGCTCGAGCGCTTCGATCGGATCGAGGCCGCGCCCGAGCACGAGGGCCCGGAGCGTCGCATCGACGTCCTGCGAGTCGCTGCCGTCGCGCGACAGCGCGAGGCCGAGCGAGGCGGCCTCCTCGCGCAACCGGGCGATCGTGTTGATCTCGCCGTTGTGGGCGAACGCCGCGAAGGGCTGGACGCGCTCGAAGCTCGTCGTCGTGTTCGTGGCGAAGCGATCGTGCCCGAACGCCATCGACGTGCGGAACCGCGGATCCGCGAGATCCGTGAAGTACGCCGAAAGCTGCTGCGGATGGCCGCGCAGCTTGTAGACGGCGGTGCTGCGCGAAAGGCTGATGATCGTCGCCGATGTCGCCTGCTCGACCTCGGCACCGACCCGATACAGGCGCCGCCCGGCGCGGCGCGCCGGACCGAGCACCTGGAGCGCGAGCTGCCAGAACCGCGGCTCGCCGGCCTGCGCGCGCGGCCCGAGCGCGGCGCGGCGGGTCGTGCCATGGCGCTCGAGGAGGATGCGGATCCGATGGCGCGCGAGGATCCGGCGCACCTCCGCTTGCACGAGCTCGTCGTCGTGCGGCGGGACGAACAGATGCGCGACCGCGAAGGCGCGGTCGAGTACCCGCGATGGATCGAGCCGGGCGGCGGCGAGCGCGTCGGCCCAGAGCTCGCGCGGGATGTCGGTCAGGACGCCGGCGCCGTCGCCTTCGCCGTCGATCGAGCCGGAGCGATGGGCGAGGCACTCGAGGCCGCGGATCGTCTCCGCGAGGACCTCGCGCGTCGCGGCGCCGTCCTTGCGGGCGATCGCCACCAGCGCGCAGGCGTCGCGTTCGTCCATGGACGGACGCTAAGGAGCGGGCAGGTCGCGGGTCAGGGTCGGCCGCGTTGCCGTTGGGTGACGGTCGCCGTCACACTTCGCGAAGTGAAATGGTCCGTGGCCCTGGCCTGCGCCGCGGTGAACGGCGCCGCGGCGATCGTCCTCGCGACGGTGCTCGCGCCGGGTGTCTCGCTCGCGCCGGCCGCGTCGAACGCGACCTACATCGCCCTGCACCTCGGCGTCTGGCGCGCGGGCTGGGCGGTGTGGATCGCCGCGGCGCTGTCGCTCCTCGCGTTCTTCCGGTGGTGGGGTTCGCGCATCGGGTGGCCGAGCCTCGCGCGGGTCGCGATCGCCGTCGCGGTGGCGGGCGTCGCTGCGGACGTCGTCGCCGAGACCCGGATCATCGCCTGGTCGCCCGACCAGCCGTTCGACATCGTTGGCCCGCTGCGGCTGAGCGGCGTCGTCGCGAACGGCCTGTACAGCGTGGCCGGCGCGCTGCTCACCCTCGCGACCAACGCCGTCCCGCGGTGGCTCGCGACCTGGTCATGGGCGATCTGGCTCCTCGGCATCGCGCTCGCGATCGCCACGGCGGTGTCGAGCGACGCCGCGAGCGAGGTCGTGACCGCCACGCTGTTCGCACTCCTCGTGCCGTGGCTCGTCGTGTTCGGGCGGCGGATCGCCTGAGACGGGTCATCGTCCTCGGCGCGCGCGGGTTCTTCGGCGCGCACGCCGTTCGCCTGCTGCGCGCTGCCGCCGTCCCGGCGGTGAGACTGGCGCGGGCGGACGCGGACGCGGAGGATCGCGCGTCGCTCCGATCGGCGCTGCACCCGAACGACGTGATCCTCGACGCCGCAGGTCCGTTCCAGACGCGGTCGACCGTGCTCCTCGACGTCGCGCTCGAGCTCGGCGCGGACCTCGTGGATCTGTCCGACAGCCTGTCCTATGCGCGATCGATGCGCGCACGGGAGGACGAGATCGCGGAGCGCGGTATCGCGGTGCTCACCGGCTGCAGCGCCATTTCGGCGGTCGCCGCGACGCTCGTCCGCGAGAGCGCGGTCGGCGAGGTCCGGCGGGTCGACGCGTGGCTCGCACCGGCGTCACGCGACACGGCGACCGTGGCGACCGCGCGAGCATTCCTGGCCTCCGTCAGCGCCTCGACCTGGAACGCATGCGACTTCGCGCAGGTGCGCGGCATGCGAGTGGACAGCGGCCTTTCGGTCCAGCTCCCCGCGATCTGGCCGAGCCTCGCGGAGGCCGCATTCTGGGTCGATCCGCACACTCGCGGCGCGGCGGCGCTGGTGGAGCTCGCGGCGCGCTCCAGCCTGGTGCGGCGCGCGATGGACGCGGCGGTCCCGTTTGGCCTCCGGCTCGCGCGCCTGGCTGGCACGCACGACGGCATCTTCGCCGTCCGGATCGAGGGATCCGCCGGGGTCTCGCGGTGGATCATCCGCGCGCCGCGCGGGAGCTACCTGCTGGCGCTCGGACCGGCGACCATCGCCGTCCGCCGTCTGGCGTCGGGCAAGCGCGGACCGCATGGCCTCGTTCCGGCGGACGAGCACGTATCCGCCGAGGCGCTCTTCGCGTACCTCGAGGCGCAGCGGATCACCGTGGAGCGGATCTAGCCGAGCTTGTAGCCGACACCGCGCACGTTCGCGGGCACCGGCGCGCCCGCAGCCTCGAGCTTGGAGCGCAGCCGCGCGAGGTGGGCTTTCAGCCACTCCGGGTCGGGATCGCGCTCGTCGGGCCAGCCGGCACGAAGGAGCGACTTGCGATCCACGAGCTCGCCGGGGTGCGCGGCGAGCGCCGCGAGCAGCCGGAACTCCGTCGGCGTGAGCGGCAGCTCCGCTCCACCCATCCGCGCGCTGTGGGCCCGCGTGTCGATGCGCAGGCCGCCGATGTCCGTCGACGTGGCCGGGCCGGTGCTGCGCGGTGCCCGGCGAAGCAACGCCCGCACGCGCGCGAGGAGCTCCTTGCGGCCGAATGGCTTCTCCAGGTAGTCGTCGGCGCCGAGGTCGAGGAGCTTCACGCGCTCGTCCTCGCCTTTCTCGCCGGTGAGCATCAGGATCGGCGTCGGCGCGATCGCCCGGATCCGTTTGCAGATCTCATCGCCGCTCATCTTGGGCAGGCGGCGATCGAGGATGACCAGGTCCGGCAGCTCCTCGGCGTGCCGGCGGAGCGCGGTCTCACCGTCGTACGCGGTGAGCAGGTCGTAGCCTTCCGCGCCCAAGAGCGACGCGACCATCCCGACGAGCGCCCGGTCGTCGTCGACGATGAGGACGCTGGTCATCGCTCCTCGCCTCGCGCGAGCGGCACGCTGAAGGCGAAGACGCTGCCGGCCTCGCCGTTCGACCGATCCTCGTACCAGAGCGCGCCGCCCTGGGCCTCGGCCACGCGCCGGCAAGAGAAGAGCCCGATCCCCGCACCGGAGATCTCGTCCGTGCCGAGGCGGACGAACGGTTCGAAGATGCGCCGGCGGTCCTCCGGAGGCACACCGGATCCTTCGTCGGCGACGCGGACGATCGCGCGCTCCTTCTCCTTCGCCACCGTGACGGCGATCGCCGTCCCGGTGGGCGCGTACTTCGTGGCGTTGTGCACGAGCCCGGCGACGACCTCGGCCGTCCGGCGCTTGTCTCCCCGAGCCCAGAGCGGCGCGCCCGCGCGCGGGCCGCGCAGGGTGTGCTTGCGGGCCATCGGCCCCATCTCGCGCACCGCGCTCACCAGTCCGGCGCGCAGGTCGAAGCGCGTGCGGCGGACATTGATGTCCGGACGATCGTCCTTGACCGAGGCGAGGATCCGGTCGACGAGCTGATCGAGCCGCTCGACCTGCGCGGAGGCCTCGGCGAGCCGCAGCTGGTGGCCGTTCTTGCTCTTCCGGGTCTGCTCCGCGAAGAGGTCCAGGTAGCCGCGGACGACCGACAGCGGCGTACGCAGATCGTGGGTGACGACGGCGACGAAGTCCGAGCGCGCGCGATCGAGCTCGCGCAGGCGCTCGGAGGTCCTGCGCTCGAGCGCATAGAGGGAGGCCTTGTCGATCGCGAGCGCGGCCTGGTTCGCGAGCGCGCCGACGAACGCCGCCTCGGTCTCGGCGAATTCGGTGTGACCCGGCACATGGAGCGCGACCGCGCCGACGAGCCGGTCGCCGGCGATGAGCGGCAGCGCGAGGCCGTCAGGGGAGACGACCGGGCGGGTCTCGGCGAGGGCCGTCCGCGCCGCCGCGAGCGCGGACCGCGGGAGCGCGCCGGAGCTCGCACGCAACACCGCTTCGCCGGTCTCGTCGCGCAGCAGGATGCCGCCCGAGGCGCCCGGATACACGCGCACGAGCCGGTCGACGACCAGGCCGAGCACCTCGTCAAGCTCCAGCGTCGAGGTGAGGACGTTGGAGACCTCGAAGAGCGCGGAGACCTCGCGGAGCTTGCGCTCGGCGTCGCGTTGCAGCCGGCTCTTCTCGATGATGCCGGCGACCTGGTTGGCGATGGTCTGCAGGAAATCGATCTCGCCGCGCTCGAACTCGCGCAGCTCGACGGTCTGGACGTTCATCACGCCGATGACCTCGTCGCGGATGACGAGGGGCACGCTGAGCATCGAGGTGAAGCGGTCGACGTCGACCGAGGGCACGACCTTCCACCGCGGTTCCGCGTGGACGTCGCGCACGGTGAGCGGGACGCGCGCGTTCGCGACCCAGCCGGTAATGCCCTCGCCGAGGCGCAGCGTCGCCTTGCCGATCGCGCGCGGATTCAGACCGTTGCTCGCGACAAGGCGCAGGAGCCCATCGCGCCTCTCGACGAGGTAGAGGGACGAGACCTCCGCGTGCATCGCGTCGGTCGTTCGATCGATGACGATGCGCAGCATCTCGTCCCAATCGCGTGTCGAGGACGCGAGCTGCGCGATCTCACGAAGGAACGACAGCTCGGAGAGTTTCCGTTGGGTATCGGTGTCCGAAGGTGCCGTCATCGCTGAATGATAGAAATACACTCGCGCCGATGGGCGTGGTCCTTCGCACTGAACGTCTGGTGAAGCGATTCGAGCGCCTCACCGCCGTGGAGGACCTTGACCTCGAGGTCCGCGAGGGCGAGGTCTTCGGATTCCTCGGGCCCAATGGCGCGGGGAAGACGACAACGCTCCGCCTGTTGTGCGCCCTCATCGCCCCGACCAGCGGGACCGCGGAGGTGGCCGGGTTCCGCCTTGGCGCGCAGGACGAGCAGATCCGCGCCTCCGTGGGCATCCTCACCGAGCAGCCCGGCCTGTATGAGCGCCAGTCCGCGGAGGACAACCTCCTGTTCTTCGCGGCCCTGTTCGGCCTCAGCCCGAAGGTGGCGCGCGCGCAGACCGAACGCTACCTGCGGCTCATGGGACTCTGGGATCGCCGCACCGAGGCCGTCGCCACGTTCTCGCGCGGCATGAAGCAGAAGATGGCCATCGCGCGCGCCGCGATCCACGAGCCACGGATCATCTTCCTCGACGAGCCGACGACCGGCCTCGACCCCGACGCCGCGCGGACGGTGCGCGAGTTCATCGCGCAGATCCGCGGCGAGGGCCGGACCGTCTTCCTGTGCACGCACAACCTCGACGAGGCCGACCGGCTCTGCGACCGCATCGCGTTCTTCCGTCGCAGCGTCATCCGCATCGATACGCCCGCGCATCTACGCGCCGAGCTCTACGGCCACGCGACCGAGTTCCGGATCCTCCCCTCGCCTCGGCCCGAGCACCTCGTGACGGTCCAGGCGGTCGACGGCGTGACCGGCGCGCAGCTCGAGAACGGTTCGATCGTCGTCTCGAGCGCCGATCCGTTCCTCGTCAATCCCCAGGTGATCCGGGCGCTGGTCGGCGCCGGCGCCGAGGTCGCGTACGTGACCGAGCGCAAGGCCTCCCTCGAGGACGTGTACCTGCGCATCGTGGAGGGCATGTGAGCACGCTCGCCAGGACGGCCGACCGCGGAACGATCGTGCGCGTGGTCTGCGTGCGCGAGTGGCGCGAGTCGCTCGGCAACCGGCTCTTGGTCGGCATGACGGTCTTCCCGCCGCTCGTGATCCTGGCCACGGGCATCGCCGCTGTGGCGACGGCCGCGCTCGTGCCCCCCAGCGAAAAGGACGTCGCCGCGCTGTACGCGGCGTCACCCGCGGTGATCGGCCTCGACCCGAAGGACGCGGTCCAGGGGATCATCGCGACGTACTTCCTCATTTTGTTCATGCTGATCCCAACAGTCGTGCCGCTCACGATCGCGATCTACTCGGTCATCGGCGAGAAGTCGGCGCGCACGCTCGAGCCCCTGCTGGCGACGCCGGTGCGGGTCGGCGAGCTGCTCCTGGCGAAGAGCCTCGCATCGGCGATCCCCGCGGTGATCGTCACGTGGCTCGCGTACGGGATCTATCTGAGCGCGGTGAGCATGCTCGGCAGCGCGGCGGCGGTGCGCGCGGTGACCGCGCCTCGCTGGATCCTCGCGATCATCGTGATGGTCCCGCTGCTCACGCTCCTCTCGGTGAACCTCGGGATCCTGATCTCGACGCGCGTGAACGACGTCCGCGTCGCGCAGCAGGTCGGCGGTCTGGTCGTCGTGCCCGTCGTGGGCATCGGCATCCTGCAGGTGACGGGACGCGTCGTGCTGAACAACGAGTCGTTCGTGGGCACCGCGATCTTCCTGCTCGTGTGCGACGTGCTGGTCTTCCTCCTGGCGCGGGTCGCGTTCCAGCGGGAGAACATCCTCAGCCGCTGGCGCTGATCAGGGCGTGGGTGGCGGTGTGCGCCCACGCGGCGTCCCACTCGGGGACGGCCGCGGGGCCGGGCTCGCGCCGCTCGGCCGAGGTACGGGCGTCCCGCGCGGGGCCGGCTGGGCCGCACTGTCGCGATCGTCGGGATAGGAGCGCGGCCCGGCGATCTCCACGGTGACGGTCTGGGTGTCGCTCACGCTCTTTCCCGCCTCACGCAGCTCGATCGCGAGCTTGTACGTGCCGCGGAGCGCCGGCGCGATCAACACGGAGTAGAACGTCCCGCTGCCCGTGCCGGTGCTCGCACCGAGCGGCGAGCTGCCGGAGGCGACGCTCTTGCTCGTCGCCGGGTCGATGGCCCGCCAGAACAACGCGTACGCGTGCGGGTCGCTGCCGGCCGCGGGCAGATTCGAGTACTGCACGACGACCAGCGTGGCCTCGCTGCGATGGAGCAGCTGCGGCACGCGGGCGATCGACATGACGAGGAATGCGACGTGCACGTGGAAGGTGAACGAGCCGGTCGCGGCGCCCGCCGCCGCGAGCGCGTTGCCGTTGGCGTCCGTGAGGCCGACGGTCAGGGTGTAGTCGCCGACCGCCGCGGGCGCGGAGAACGCGAGGTTCACCGCCGACGTCGCAGCGGGTGCCAGCGCCGGAAGCGGGATCGGCGCCGGCGCTGAGGAGACGAGCTTCTTCGTCGCGTCGCGGATGTCCCAGCTGAGCTTGACGCTGCCGGCGCCGCTCGCGGTCCAGGCCTTCGTCCCGGAGTTCGTGACCTGCATCGGCAGCGTCTGCGTAGAGCCCGCGTCGTACGCGAGGGCAGTCACCGGAAGGCGGTACCGGGCGTTCGCCGGCGGCTCGAGGACGGCGGCGTACACGAGCGCGCCGAGGCCGCCGAGGAAGTGGATGGCCTCCTCTTCGTCGCCGTTCGCCGTCATGCCGACGACGACGCGCGGACCGGATGGCGTGTAGATGATCCCGGCGTCGTGCGTGGCGAACCCGAGGTTGCCGGTCTTGTGCGCGACGACCGTGCCGTCCGGCAGCTCCGAGGGGAGCCGGTCGTTGACCTGCTGCCGCTCGAGCCTGGCGAGCATCCGGTCGGACGCGGCGGCGGACACGAGCTTGCGCTGCGCAAGGAGCGTGAAGTACCGACCGATGACGCGTGCCGTCGCCGTGTTGTCGTCGCTGTCGTCATTCGCGATGTGGAAGTCGCCGAGCCCGAGCGTCTGCATCGTTGCATTGATGTTGTCCGGCCCGAGCGAACGCCAGAACGCCAGCGCGGTGCCGTTGTCGGACACGGTGATCATCGCCTCGAGCGCCTCGTCGACGGTCATGACGGTGCCGGCGAGCTCGTACGAGCCGTCGTCGGTGATGTCCTCGGGCTGGATCTCGATGGTGTCGGTGTACCTCAGCGTGCCGGCATCGACGAGGCTCTCCACGTGGGCCAGGATCCCGAGCTTGTACAGCGAGGCGCTGATGAATGCGACGTTGTCGTCGTGGGTGTAGAGCGGCTGCGGCGCGAGCGGGTCGGCGATGTACACGCCGGAGTCACCGGGGGAACGACGTGACCAGCCCGTCGACCTGGATCACGAGGTCCGCCGTCGAGGCGGTGCTCGGGCCGGCGAGCGTCCCGAGCACCACGAAGATCGCCAGGCCGACCGCGAGCCCCCGCATCAATAGCCTGTAACGACGATCGGTCGCGGGTGTTTCACCCGCGCGATGCTGCCACGGCGTCCGCGGTCGCGGCAGTCCCGAGGCGCACCATTTCGCGGTATCCGGCCGGTGTCTCGTCCTCGAATCCGAGGAGGTGGAGGGCGCCGTGGGCGGCAAGGAAGGCGATCTCGCGAACGAGTGGCCGCTTCCGGCGCTTCGCCTGCCGCTGGGCCTGGGCCGCGCTGATCACGATGTCACCGACGTCGAGCTCGCCGTCGGCGTCACGGGTCAGCTGTCGTGCGGCCCGCTCGCCCTTCGCCCGCCCGACGGACTGCCCAAAGGCGAGCACGTCGGTCGTCCGATCCTTCTTCCGGTAGCGGCGGTTGAGTGCGCGCATGTCCTCATCGCGAACGAAGGCCACGGTGATCCGGGCATCGGCCGGCAGCGCGTACGGCTTCACGGCGGTCCGGATGGCACCGCGGATGGGCGCGAGATCGCACGGCGGCTCACCGCGGAAGGAGAGTCTCAGGTGCCGGAGGCGCTCGTCGGAGGCGTCGCCGCCGGGGGCAGTCGGGCGATCCGATCCTCGGGATACGGGATCCGCTCGTGGTACACGCCCGCGAGCAGCTCGCGGAACGCTTCCTTCACGCGCTGCACGTCGCGGAGGGTAAGGTCGCAGTCGTCGAGCTGTCCGTCCGCGACCTTCTCGCTAACGATGCGCTCGACCATCTCGCTGATCTGTTCGGGCGTCTTCTCCTCGAGGGAGCGCACGGCGGCCTCGGTGCCGTCGGCGAGCATCACGATCCCCGCCTCCTTGCTGCGCGGCTTGGGGCCGGGATGGCGGAAGGCGGCCTCGTCCACGACCAGGCCGCGCTGCTGCGCGAGGGTATGGAAGAACCGGATGAGGCTCGTGCCGTGATGGCCCGGGATGATCTCGCGGATCTGCGGCGGGAGGCGATAACGGTCGGCCAGCGCGAGGCCGTCGCGGACGTGCGCTGAGACGATGCTCGCCGACACCGCCGGATCGAGCTCGTCGTGCGGGTTCGTCCCGGTCTGGTTCTCGATGAACGCGAGCGGGTTCCGCATCTTCCCGATGTCGTGGTAGTACGCGCCGACCCGCGCGACGAGCGGATCAGCCCCGATGACCTCGGCCGCGCGCTCGGAGAGGTTCGCGACGAGCAGGGAATGGTGATACGTCCCGGGCGTCCGCAGCAGGAGCTGGCGGAGCAACGGATGGTTCGGGTCGGAGAGCTCGCGCAGCTCGAACACGGTCGTGATCCGGAACAGGTGGCCGAGCATGACGATCGCGCCGAACGCGAGCACGCCCGACGCGACGCCGCTGATGAGCGCGGCGGCCGCGAGCTGCAGCGCGCCCAGCGTGTCGGCCGAGCGGCCGACGAACAGGAACGTCGCGATGACGCCGAGGTCGCCCAGCGCGACGTAGAGGGCCGCGGCCACGAACTCCCGGGCGGTGGTCGCCTGCCGGACCGCGGCCATGCCCAGAAGCGCAGGGACGAGCACGTACGCGACGAGCTCGACCTGCCCGGACATGATGCCGACGTGGAGCGCGCCCGCGATCTGGGTCGCGAGCGCGGTGCGCCCGCCCACAAGGATCGTCAGCATCATCGCGACCGCGGCGAACGGCACGAAGTACACGGCGACGATGTGTCCGGGGATGAGCGCGCGCCCCGCGGCCGTGATGACGACGAGGGACAGCGCCACGACCATGAGCTTGCGGTCATCGGCCCACGCCTCCTCGGCGTAGCGCTCGACGAAGAGCGCGACGACGCCGGCGATCAGGAGGGCCCAGCTCAGCAACCCGATGGCGCTCTTCCAGTCCGTGCCGGGATTCACGAGGCCGAGCGCGCGGAGCTTCTCGAGATCCTGCTCGGTCACGACCTGGCCGTCGCGCACGACGATCTCACCAGCGGTGACCTGCACCTGGACCGGCGCGACGTTGTCGCGCGCGGTCTGCTGCGCCGCGGCCGTGGCGTTCGCGTCGAAGCTGAGGTTCGCCTGCACGCTCTGCTTCAGCAGCTCCGCGCCGATCCGCTTCTGGCGGTCGGTCCAGGCGGGGGGCAGGGCCTTCGTCGTGTCGGCCCGCTGCGCGTCGAGCTGCTCGGGCCTGATGCCCTGCTGATAGATCGTCCGCAGTGCCGGATCGAGCTCCTTGCTCAGCTGGTCGAACTCGGCCGCGGTCATGTCGAGCGCGTCCGTGGCCAGCGGCACGCTGAGTGCGACCTCGCTCAGCTTCGTGAGCGCCGCGATCCGCTGGTCGCGCGGCAGCGTCGCGTCGCCGCGCACCCGGGCGATGCCGGTGAGCGCGGCCTGGAGGTGCGAACTCGAGGTCACGACGACGGCCGGATCCGCGGCGTACACGCGCTGGACCGCCGCCGCGGCCTTGTCCCGCTCGATCTGGCTCAGCGCCTCCGAGGAGAAGGCCGTGGAGTGCGGCGCGCGGACGTCGCGATCCGCGACCACGCCCGCTTCGCCATAGGACCCGACCGCCGATGGGAACAACAGGGCGACCGCGCTGAGCAGGCCGGTGGCGATGACGAACGCCACGATGCGGACCCGCGGGTCGGCCTGGACCAGGGCGCGCACGTCCGCGAGCGACCGGGAACGAGGCACGAACCGGATCATTCGGGCGACCTCTCGTGCCGATCGTACGCGTGCACGATCCGCGCGACGAGCGCGTGTCGGACGACGTCTCGTTCGTCGAAATCGACGAAGGAGATGCCTTCCACGCCCCGCAGGATCTCCCGCGCGACGGCCATCCCGGACTTTTGTCCCTCCACGAGATCGACCTGCGTGACGTCCCCGGTGACGACGGCCTGCGATCCGTAGCCGAGGCGGGTCAGGAACATCTTCATCTGCGGCGCTGTGGTGTTCTGCGCCTCGTCCAGGATGATGAACGCCTCATTAAGGGTGTTGTGCGTCACCAGGAAGTCCTCCGTGACATACAACGAGTCCCCGGCCGCGACACGAATACAGACCGTCTCCTGCTCCCCGGCCGGCGCGATGCTGTCGATGAATCGCATCGGACGGCCGCCGCCGGTCACGTTGTACAACTCGAGCTTCTGAGTCAACCGGAACGGGGCGATGCCTTCGGGAAGGCGGATATCGAGGACGTACGAATCGGAGCGATAGCCGACTTCTCGCCCACGGGCCCGGCCCGGAGTCCGACCGGCGGCGAGTCGCTTCCTCCAGTAGGCCACGCCGCCCAACGACCGCACGAGGAAGAGGACGTCGTCCTTCAACTGCTCCGACGCGGTCGAGTACTGGACCCTGCAAGTCCGCTCGCGTTGCGTCACCGGCCCGCCGTCGGTATCGAGCAGCCCTTGTAGGACGGCGAGCCGCGTGGCAGACGAGTTGAACAGGTACGAGGCAGGCACGAACGTCGTGCTCGAGCGGGTCCCGGCAACGCCCAACTCGCGCAGGGTCGCGGTCGCTGGATTCGCCATGATCACGCCGCCACGGCCGCCGCCGCCGCTCCGGCGCAGTACGTAGTCGAGGTCCGACTTCCGAGCCAACTCGATCCCGGGAGGTGCCATCTCAAGCGCGAGGGCGAGTTCCGGGTCGGCGGTCGTGAACGTCGGAGTGGTCGTTGTCGTGATGCACCCATCCCCGAGCAGACGTCCGAGCGCGTACGGATCCATCGGGACGGCGCGAGCCTTCAGTTCGACCGGTCGGGAGACGAGGGGCAGCTCGAAGCGGTGGTAGTGCGCGGAACGCAGTCGCCCGATCATGTCGCGCGTCTCGACAATGCGCATCGGCTTCCCGCGCGAGCGGTCCTCGCGGGTCGCGACCGCCCAGAGGTGGTCCGCACAGCAGAGCGTCGACGCTCCGTCTTGGGTGGCGAGGCGGTACACCGGCTTGCGTCCTTGCGGATAGACGCCGACGACCGCGGTCGGGGATCCGTCCGACCCGATGACGAGGTCGCCGACGGCGAGACTCCCTATCGTTCGGAAACCCGACGGCGTGACAACATTGCTGAGCACGGGTTGCGCGCGACCCCGCATGTAGGCGAGCGGCGCGACCTCGATCTCGCCGCGCTCCTGCGCGCGGGCCATGCGCTCCGCGGGCATGAGCTCGTACAGCGCGTCGTACAGCGGCCGGAGGTACGGATCGATCTTCTCCTGAAGGTCGCCGGGAAGGAAACCGAGGCGCTCGCCGGCCTCGACGGCGGGCCGAGTCAGGATCAGCCGCGTGACCTTGCGCTCGCGCAGCGCGTTCACGCCCATCGCAACAGCCAAATAACTTTTTCCCGTGCCCGCCACACCTGTCGCGAACACGAGGTCGTAGGCGCGGATCGCCTCGACGTAACGGCGCTGGTTCTCCGATTGCGGCGCGATCCGTTTCCCGGTGACCGTGGTCGCGACGTGCTCGCGAAGCTGCTGCGGGGTCGCGACCGGCGCTTCCTTCGCGTCGCCGATGAGCCGCTCGAGGGCCGGCCGGCGCAGGTTGTCGTCGCGACCCGACAGCGAGCGCATCGCGCCGACGAGGTCGCCGACGCGCGCGACGGACGCGGGGTCGCCGCTGATCCGGAGCTCAGCCCCGCGCGCGACGATCTTCACGCCGAACTCGCGCTCGATGCGGTCGATGTTCGTCTCGTTCTGGCCGGCGACGAACATCATCTCGTCGGGGTCGGGGATGAGGATCGTGATCTGCTGCGCCTGCGCCATTACGCCTTCGGTCTGAGCAGCTCGCTCACGACGCGCGAGACCATCCCGCCATCCGCCTGGCCCTTGAGCTCGGGCATGAGCTTCTGCATGACCTTGCCCTGCTCCTTCGGGCCGGTCGCGCCCGTCTCCGCGATCGCGCGCTGCGCGGCCGCGCGCACGGTCGCCTCGTCGAGCTGCTTCGGAAGGTAGGACTCGAGGATCTCGAGCTCCTTCGTCTCCTTCGCCGCGAGCTCGGGTCGGTCGCCCTTGGTGAACGCGTCGATGGATTCGTGGCGCATCTTGGTCTGCTTGCGCAGAACGACCTCGATCGCGGCGTCGTCGAGCTCGGCGCGCTTGGCGACCGCCTCGTTGTGGATGGCCGCCAGGGCGAAGCGCACGGTGTCACGGCGCGCGACATCCTGGGCCTTCATGGCAGCACGAAGGTCCTGCTCGAGGCGGTCTTTCAGCGTGGGTCGCTGCGGGGCGTCAGCGCTTGCGACGCTTGGCTTCCTTGCGCTTGCGTCGCGCCGCGGGGCGCTCGTAGTACTCGCGCCTGCGGGCCTCCGCGAGGATCCCAGCCTGCTGGATCTTCTTGTTGAACCGGCGCAGGGCAGCCTCGAAGGACTCGCCTTCGCCGATGATCACTTCGGACATGCGGTCTGTAGGGTCACCCCGCTTTCGGTCATACAAGACGAAGCCGGCGTACCCCGAGGGCCGCCGACTTTCCGAATGATACGTCCTTCCCGGCGGGCCTAACGGTACAGATACGCACACCTGTACCGACCGCAGAATGACGTCCGTGGCAGCCGTCGCCGTCGCTCTTTCCTATCTGGGCGGGTCGGTCTCGTTCCCCTACTGGGTCGCCCGGCGCCACGGCGTCGACCTGCGGGCGGTCGGCGCGCGGAAGCTCGGCGGGAGCAACCTCTGGACGAGCGTCGGCCCGGGCGAAGCAGTGGCCGGCGGGCTGCTGGATGCGGCTAAAGGGTTCGTCGCCGTCAGCGTCGCGCGGGCGCTCGGGCTGCCGCTCGAGATCCAGCTCGCCTGCGGGATCGCCGCGATCGTCGGGCAGATGTGGCCTGCCTTCCATCGCTTCGACGGCGGCCGCGCGAACTCGGCCGGCTGGGGCTTCGCGCTCGCAGTCGATCCGATCGCGTTCCTGATCATGATGCTGCCGGTCCTCGCGGCGATCGCGATGCGCGTCGCTGTGCGGCCGCGCCCGAGCCGCGTGCTTCCGCTCGCGGCGCTCCTTTCCTTCGCGGTGTTCCCCGCGGTCATCTGGGAGCAGGAGGGCACCACGCCGGCGGTCCTCGCGGGGATCGCGATCCTCGGGCTCATCGCCATCCGGCGGGTCACCGCCGGTCTCGGCGAAGACCTGGCCACCGGGGCGCCGGCGCCCCGGGTCCTCGCGAATCGCGTGCTCTTCGATCGCAGCGAGCTGCAGCAGCGCGGCGTGGTCGGGATCTGAGCTAGTCGCCCCGGCGCGCGCCGACGAGCATCGCGACCGCCGCGATGGCCGCGGTCTCCGCGCGCAGGATCCGCGTGCCGAGCGACGCGATGGCCGCGCCCCGTCCGCGCGCGAGCTCGATCTCCGCGACGGTCAGTCCCCCCTCGGGGCCCACGACGAGCGCGACGTCGCCGGCGGGCGCCGCGTCGAGCAGGTGCGGATCCGCGGCTTCTTCCCAGCACACGACGGCGCCGGCGTCGAGGCTCGCGAACAGCCCATCCCAGGTCACCAGCTCGGCGACGCGCGGGATCTCGCCGCGGTGCGCGGTCTCGGCGGCCTCGCGCGCGATCTTCCGCCAGCGCTCGCGCTTGCTCGCGGAGAGCTCGCGCGCGACCGATCGGCTCGAGCTGAACGGAACGAAGCGCGACACCCCGAGCTGGCTCGCGGCTTCGATGACCTCTTCGCTCCGATCGCCCTTCAGCACCGGCACCGCGAGCGTCAGGCGGAACGGCAGCTCCGTGGTGACCGGCCGCCGCGCGACGACCCTCCCGGTCACCTGGGCGGACGCGACGGCCTGCAGTTCGACCTCGTGCTCGATGCCCTCGGTCACGAGGACGATCCGTTCGCCGGGCTGCAGCCGGAGCACGGTCGCGATCTGCCGAGCCTGCTCGCCGGTCAGGAAGGCCCGCTCCGCGGGTGCGGTGTCGACGAAGAACCGATGCATCCGGTCTGTTCTAGCGCGTCAGCTCGAGCGTGACCCAGTCCCCCTCTTGCTCGCGCCCGACCGGCCGGAGCCCGTGGCCCGCGAATGCCGCGCGGATCTCGTCCTCCTCGGTGGCGATGATCCCAGCGACGACCAGGCGGCCGCCGCGTCCGAGGTGCGCCGCGAGATGGGGCGCGATCTTCTGCAGCACCGCGGCGACGATGTTCGCGAGCACGACGTCGAACGTGCCCACCAGGTCCGACGCGCTGCCCACGCCGACGTCGATCCCGACACCGTTGCGCGCCACATTCTCCTTCGCTTCGCGCGCCGCGACCTCGTCGATGTCGACGGCGACGACCTCGCGCGCACCGCGCTTCGCGCAGGCGATGGCCAGGATCGCCGAGCCCGTGCCCACGTCCGCGACGCGCATCCGGGCGACGTCGATGCGCGAGAGCGCGCGCAGGCAGGCCTGGGTCGTCGGATGCAAGCCGGTCCCGAAGGCCATGCCGGGATCGAGCGACAGCACGATGGCCTCGCCCGGATCGGCGTCGGACCATGTCGGCCGCACGAGGAACGCGCCGACGCGGATCGGCTTGAACGACGCCTTCCAGGTCTCGAGCCACTCCTCATCGGCGACCTCGCGGACCTGCAGCTCGCCGATCGGACCGAGGCCGAACGCCTGCAGGTGCCCGAGCGCGTCGCGGACGCGTCGCACGCGGATGCGGGCGACCTGGTCGTACACGAGGTACGCCTTCACGACCGCGAGCGTCGCGCTGTCGAGCGGCTCCTCGACGGCCACGCCGTTGTAGCCCACGCGCCCGAGGATCTCGCTCACGGCGTCGACCGCCTCCGCGTGGGCCGGGACCGCGATCTCGAGCCAGCGGATCTGCGTCGTGTCAGAAGCGCCTGCGGCGGAGGCGGCCGCAGGCCGCGGCGATTCAGATGAGGGCGTCTTTGATCCGGTCGAACACGCCGCGGTCGTCCTCGGATTGCTCGGGGATGCCCGATGCGGCGTGGAGCTTCTGATATAGGATCTTCTGGTCCTTCGTGAGCGTGCGCGGGATGACCACGTCGAGGTAGACGAGCTGATCGCCGCGCCCGGCCGCGCCGAGATGCGGCACACCCTTCGCTTTGAGCCGCACCGACTGCCCGTGCTGCGCGCCGGCGGGGACCCTCACCGTCGTGCGCTGGCCCTCGATCGTGGGGACGTCGAGCTCATCGCCGAGCGCCGCCTGTGCCGGCGAGATCCGGAGCACGTGGACGAGATCGTCGCCCTCGCGGCGGAATCGCGGATGGTCCTTGATGCGGATGAGCACGTAGAGATCGCCGGACGGTCCGCCACGCATGCCGGCCTCGCCTTCGCCGGCGACGCGGAGCTGCTGCCCGTCGTCGATGCCCACGGGGATCGTGAGGTTGATGTCGCGCTCCTTGCGCTCACGGCCTTCGCCGCGGCAGCGCGCGCAGACCCTGTCGACGGTCTTTCCCGCCCCCCCGCACCGGGGGCACGTCGAGACGTTCACGAACCGGCCGAACACCGATTGCTGCACCTGACGCACCTCGCCCCGGCCGCCGCATTGCTCGCACGTGGTGACCGTCGAGCCCGGCTCGGTGCCGTCGCCGTTGCACCGGTCACACGTCTCGAGGCGCGGGACCTTGATCCCGCGCTCGCCGCCGCGCACGGCGTCGATGAGCTCGATCTCGAGCTGCATCCGCAGGTCCGCGCCGCGCATCGGGCCGCGCTCGCGACGGCGCGTCTCGCCACCGAAGAAGGTGTTGAAGAGATCGTCGATCCCGAACCCGACCGCGCCGTCGGTGCTCCCGAACATGTCGTAGCGCTGGCGCCGCTGCGGATCGGCCAGGACCTCGTACGCCTCGGTCACTTCGCGGAAGCGCACCGGCGCGTCCTCCGACTTGTTCACGTCGGGGTGGTACTGGCGCGCGAGCTTCCGGTACGCGCTCCGGATCTCGTCCTCGGACGATTCGCGCGTGATGCCGAGGACCGCGTAGTAATCGGTGCGTGCCATGCCTAGATTATCGGGGCTCGTGGAGGATCTCGGCCGGATCGTCGTGCACTGGGCTCACGTGCTGAGCGGCGTGCTCTGGATCGGCGGCGGCTTCTAATGCGATCCTCGTCCAGCTTCCCGCGCTCGCGGCCATGCCGATGCCGGCGCGCGGTCCGGCCCTCGCGGCCCTCGGACCGCGGCAGATGCAGTACGTCATGCGGGTCGCCGAGGTCACCATCGCGTCGGGCATCCTGCAGATCTTCGTGAACCCGCACCGCCCCGAGCTCACCGCGCTCTCGTCGCGCTGGGCGATCGCGGGCGGCGCAGGTGGGCGTGATGCGTGAGCGCATCCGGCGCCTCGGCTACTCGCAGCTGGCCCTGGGGGCGCCCATCCTCGCGGCGATGGTCGCCGCCCGCTTCAGCTCGGGAACCCGCGGACCCCGGCCGGCGTCTACCTCCCAGACCGGTTTGCCGGTCAAGGAGGCCCCTGATGTCGCGTTCAATCGTGTTCGCGCTCGGACTCGTGCTGTCGATGCTCACCCTCGCGGCCCCGGTAGCGGCCTGCGGCGGGCTCATCGGCCCGAACGGCGCGGTGAACCTCCTCCGCACCACGACGTTCGTCGGGTACCACGACGGCGTCGAGCACTACGTGACGGCCTTCCAGTTCGCGGGCGGTGGTGGCAAGTTC
Organism: Chloroflexi bacterium UBA4730; assembly: GCA_002404155.1. Classification (GTDB taxonomy): domain Bacteria; phylum Chloroflexota; class Limnocylindria; order P2-11E; family P2-11E; genus UBA4735. The sequence continues at coordinate 168,346 of DHJC01000015.1, forward strand.
GGCTCCCTCACCCCGCTCCCGGGTGTTCCCTCGAACGTCGAGCGCGGTGGCGCGTGGACGCTCCAGCGCCTTGTCCGCGAGACGCAGCCGATCAAGGCCCTCGCCCCGGCGGCGTTCGGGGCGGAGCGCAACGCGCTGGATCGCGTCGAGATCCTGCTCGAGACAACGATCGACGCGCTCGACATCACGGTCCTCAAGGGTGGAGGCGCGGCCGTCGGCGAGTGGGCCACGGCGCACGGCTTCCGCCTGCCGGCCGACGCGCCCGAGGTGCTCGACTTCTACGCGAACCGCAGCCCGATCTTCCTCGCGGCCGCGTTCGACGCGGACGCCGCGGCAGCCCGCGGTCAGCGCATCGGCGACGGCACGCCGGTCCACATCACGATCCCGACATCGAACCCATGGGTCCCGCTGCGGATCCTCGCGCTCGGCAAGCAGGGCAACGACCCGGTGCAGGCCGACGTATACCTGCTCACCGATCGCAAGCCGGCGATCCTCCCGCTCGCGCGCGGCGCCAACGGCCTCACCCTCGCGTACGACCAGAGCGCGTCGAAGCCGCTGCTCGATGACCTGCGCTCCGACGCGGGCATGGGCTGGGTGCCGGCGAACGGCTGGCTCAGCCAGCTGCGGATCGACACGAACGCCTCGACGCTCAGCTACGACCTCGCGATCGACGTCCAGGGCCACAGCCCGTCGCGCGTGGCGGCGGGCCTCGAGACCCCCGGGAGCTCGGATCCCACACCGATCGCGCTCACGATGCTCGCCGCGGCGATGGCCGCGCTCATCCTCGTCGCACTTCGCGAGCAGCGGCGGACCGTCTCCGCGTGAAGCACGCCCTCTCGCTCCTCCTGCTCGTGGTCGTCGCCGGTGCCTGTGCACCGGCGGCGCCGCGCGCGGTGACGATCGCGATCCACTACTCGCAGTACTCCACCAACCAGGTCGACGTACCTGCCGGCGTCCCGATCACGTTCACGATCCGCAACGATGACCCGATCGACCACGAGTGGATGATCGGCGACATGGCGATGCACGAGCGACACCGCGCCGGGACCGAGGCGGTGCACGCGTCGCGGCCCGACGAGCTCACGATCCCCGCGCTGTCCACGCGCACGACGACGCTCACGTTCCCGGTCGCGATGACCCTCCAGTACATGTGCCACCTGCCGGGCCACGAGGCCTACGGGATGTTCGGGGTGCTCGTCGCGAAGTGAGGGCCTACCGATTCATGAAGTTGAGCGGGTAGGAGCCATCGAGGAAGGCGCGACTATCGAACGACAGCGTGAAGACGTCCTGGGCCACAAGACCGAAGCGGCCGATCGCCGTCAGGTCGCCCTGATCCGCGGCCGCGAATGTGGTCTGACTCGTCGCCCGCAGCGTGATGATCTTGCCGACGAACGGGGCGAGCGTCCCGGAGCCGCCCGCGAGCTGCACCCTCACGGTGCAGGGACTCAGGACCTCGAGCACGGTCGCGCTCGTCTTGAGATGCTGGATCTCCGCCGGCGCGCTCGGGTCCGGCGCCGCGTACGCGCCGCATGCGGCGAGCGCGGCGACGCTCGACACCGCGTTCGGGTCGGCGACGAGATCGACCCGGACGACCTCGCCCGGGTAGCTCGCGGGCTTGATCTCGCCGAGGACCGCGCCATCGGTCGTTCGGACGACGCGGATCTTGCCGAACTGGTCGTTGATGCCGTAGAGCCGCGCGCCATCCGGCGAAAGCGCGAAGCTGTCGAAGGAGCTGTCCGTCGCCCACGGGGCCCGCGATGCGAGCGTGGCCGTGTCGATGACCGCGATGCCCTTCGTCCCGGCGGCGTAGAGGGTTCGGCCGTCAGGCGAGAGGACCGCGCCGCCGCGGATGTAGCGCTTCGCGTCGGCTACTGGGAAGAGGAGCCGGCCGAGCGCGGCGAAGCCATCGTCCTGCGCCCGCATCACCGTGATCTGCCCTGCGCGGCGGAGCACCCCGCCGAGCGCATCGACCTCATCGATCACGCCGAGCGCGGGATTCACGGCGTACACGGTCGATCCGTCACGCGAGATCGCGAGCGACCACAGCAGGTATTTCTCGAAGTCATCCGAGCGCTGCGTGTCGGGCAGTCGGACCGTTGCGACGCGCTTCGTCACCAGGTCGAGCAGCCGCACGGCGGGCGCGGAGCCGTTGCCGGCGTCGAGCCACGCGAGCCGCCTCCCGTCGGCGGTCGCCAGCGGACCGGTCGCGAAGCCCTGCTGCCGGCCATCCCACTGGGTCCCGATGACCGCGTCGGGCAGGAAGGCCGCAGTCAAAAAGTCCCACACCCGCAGGCGCGTGGCACCGTCCCCGAGTTCGTCGACGAACAACGAGGCGCCATCGGGTGCGACGCCGATGAAGGCGAAGATCGACGCGCTTTTGAGCTCGACCCGTCCTGAGACGGCGCCAGACGTGGTGTTCACGACCGCGAAGCCGCTCAGCCACTGATCGTCGAGCTTCACGGTGTCGGGTGACAGCGCGAGCCAGCGGCCGTCGGCGGTGAGGCCCGCAGGGCCGTCGTTGGAGGAGAGCGCCCTGAACGCGCCATCGATCGTGAACGCCCGCACCTCGTGGCCCGTCGCGACGTCGATCGCGCGGATGCGCGTCTGGCTCGCGCCGTTCAGGTACTCGGTGAAGTACAGGGTGGCTCGATCCGCCGACACGACCCCATCGGGGAGCGCGCGAAGCACCGCACCGGTGCGGGCATCGATGACGGAGATGAGCGCCGCGTTGCCGTTGCCGGCCTGGCGCACGTAGATCGCGTCGGGCGCGAGCTCCGGCGATACCGACGGCTGCGCGCTGGGGCCCTCGCCGCGAGGTGCAGCGACCTGCGCGCCACATGACGCAAGTACGAGCAGGAGGACAAGCAGGCCCCGCCGCTGGATCCGCATCACCACCCCTACAGCCGAGTGGGCGGTCGGGTTCCCCGGTGAACGATCGCTCCGACGACGACGAACAGGAGCGCAACGAGCGCATACAGCACCGGGACGATCAGCTGCCAATCCCGCTCAACGACGAAGCCCAGCCCCGGTGGCGATTGCTCCAGCCCAGAGCCGAACCTGCGGGAGCCACGGGCCGATGTAGAAGGCCGCGACGACGATCGCGTCGGCCGCTCGCCACCGGCCGAAGAGACCGACGACAAGACCAAGGGCGGCAGCGCCGAGCGCTTGAGCGGCGATGATCCAATTCAGCGCCTCCGAGCCGGCGTGACCGGTTGCGTTCGCGCCGAGGAACGGCACGATGGCGGCCCTGGCCAAGAGGAAACGCGAGGCCCGCGACACCGATGCCCAGGACGACCGCAGAGAGCCCTGGAGCGCCCTGGCGTACGGCCCGTCCCGCGAGGATCCCAAGGGCGACACCCAGGAGCCCCGGCCAGAGCCCCGGCCAGAGCCCCGGCCAGGCCAGCGCCAGCAGATCGCAGCTCGTCCCGCTCTGTGCACAGAAGGCTTGACGAGCCGGGATGCTGAGCCAGAACTGCTCGACCCAGAGGACCGCGAACAAGAGCACCGCTGCCACGGAGCCCCGCCATCGCGCTGAACCGAATGCGAAGAGCAGTCCGACCGCGTACGCCGCGACCGAGATCGCCTCCGTCGCACGGAACGGCACGCTGCCGAACAGGAGAACGGAGGCACCCTGCACCGAGTGGATGAACGCGCTCGTCATCGACTCCACGCCGAGCGCGGCGAGCGCGGGCGTCATCCGGTGCACCGAGGGGCGGCGAGCGCGCGCGGCCAGGTCGAACACCGCGGGGATCTCGGCGCGTAACCCTTCGCGGAGCACGTGGACATGGTGCGCCCTGCTCGCGTGCCGAGCGTCAGACAGAAAGAGCGGGCGGCCCGCGCCGCCCGCTCTTCGTGGACCCTCAGCTTCGCGTTAGCTCTGCTCTTTGAACTCGCCCTCGATGGTGTCGTCCTTCTTGGTGCCGTCGGTGCCGGCGGTCGCGCCGGCCGGCTCGCCCTCGGGCGGCCCGGCCTGCGACTGCGCAGCCTGGTCGGCCTTGTACATCGCCTCGCCGATCTTCGTCGACGATTGGCGCAGCGCGTCAGCCGCGGACTTGATCTTCTCGGTGTCGTCCGACTTCAGCGCGTCGCGGACGGCCGCGACGTTCTGCTCGACGTCGGTCTTCACATCCGCGGGGACCTTGTCGCCCGCGTCACGGAGCGCCTTCTCCGCCTGGTACGCGAGGTTGTCGGCCTCGTTGCGCGTCTCGATCCGCTCGCGGTTGCGGCGATCCTCCTCGGCGTGCGTCTGCGCGTCTCGGACGAGCTTCTCGACCTCGTCCTTCGCCAGGCCGCTCGAGGCGGTGATGGTGACGTGCTGCTCCTTGCTGGTCGCCTTGTCCTTCGCCCGGACGTTCACGATGCCGTTGGCGTCGATGTCGAAGGACACCTCGACCTGCGGGAGACCGCGCGGGGCCGGCGGAATGCCATCGAGGATGAACCGGGCGAGGCTCTTGTTGTCCGCGGCGAGCTCGCGCTCACCCTGGACGACGTTGATCTCGACCTGGGTCTGCCCGTCGGATGCGGTGGTGAAGACCTGAGATTTCGAGGTCGGGATGGTCGTGTTCCGCTCGATGAGCTTCGTCGCCACGCCACCGAGGGTCTCGATGCCGAGCGACAGCGGCGTCACGTCGAGGAGCAGGATGTCCTTG
>DHJC01000015.1:173153-174486 GCA_002404155.1 Chloroflexi bacterium UBA4730
TTCACGCCCTTGTGGGGCTCCTTGTTGAAGAGCTTCTTCACGGTCTCGACGACGAGCGGCATGCGGGTCATGCCACCGACGAGGATGACCTCATTTACCTTCTCGGCAGTGAGCTCCGAGTCCTTCATGCACTGCTTCACTGGGCCGAGCGTCTTCTCGATGAGGTCACCGACGAGCTGCTCGAGCTTGCTGCGGGTGAGCGCGATGACGAGGTGCTTCGGGCCGGACTGGTCCGCCGTGATGAACGGCAGGTTCACCTCCGTCTGCATCGTCGTGGACAGCTCGATCTTCGCCTTCTCAGCGGCCTCCTTGAGGCGCTGGAGGGCCTGACGGTCGTTCCGGAGATCGATGCCCTGGTCCTTCTTGAACTCCTCGACGAGCCAGTCGATGATCCGCTGGTCGAAGTCGTCGCCACCGAGGTGGGTGTCACCGTTGGTGGCCTTCACCTCGAAGACGCCTTCGCCGAGCTGCAGGATCGAGATGTCGAACGTGCCACCGCCGAGGTCGTAGACCGCGACGATCTCGTCCTTCTTCTTGTCGAGGCCGTACGCGAGCGCCGCGGCCGTCGGCTCGTTCACGATCCGCAGGACCTCGAGTCCCGCGACCTGGCCAGCGTCCTTGGTCGCCTGACGCTGTGCGTCGTCGAAGTACGCGGGGACCGTGATGACCGCCTGGGTCACCTTGTCGCCGAGGAACGCCTCGGCGTCGGTCTTCAGCTTGCCGAGGATCATCGCCGAGACCTCAGGTGGCGAGAGCCGCTTGCCGTCGGTGAGGACCACCTCGACGCCGCCGTGGGACGCCTCGGCGATCTTGTACGAGACGAGGTTCTTCGAGCGCTGTACCTCGGGGTCGCTGAAGCGGCGCCCCATGAAGCGCTTGATGGAGTAGATGGTGTTCTCGGGGTTCGTGATGGCCTGCCGCTTCGCGATCTGGCCGACCAGCCGCTCCCCGTTCTTGGTGAACGCGACGACCGACGGGGTGATCCGCCCGCCCTCCGCGTTCGCGATGATGGTCGGCTCGCCACCCTCCATGTAGGCGACGGCCGAGTTCGTGGTCCCGAGATCGATCCCAATGACCTTTGGCATTGCGTTCCTCCTCAGTTCTTGGCCTTCGCCACGGATACGAGCGCGGGCCGGATGACCCGGTCGTGGAGGCGATATGCCTTTTGGTGTTCTTCGATGACCGTTCCTTCGGGCCGGTCCGACTCGACATGCGCGACGGCCTCGTGCACGTACGGATCGAACGGCTTCCCGAGCGATTCGATGGGCTCGAGCCCTTCGGCGTCGAGGATCTGCCGGAGCTTGCGCTCCACGAGCCACATCCCCTCGACCCA
>DHJC01000058.1 GCA_002404155.1 Chloroflexi bacterium UBA4730
CGCTCCAGCGGCTGCGTTCCATTCGTCTTAATAAGTTGGAAAGGCACTAGACTTAGCCGGTCAGTTGTCCGTCAACTCGTCACGGCGCCGTGACAACCGCGCGAAAAGTGCCATATTTGCTGTGGGCTCTACTGGGCTCGAAATAGTTAGACGAATCAGTTGCGGCGGGCAGGCCCAACCACCCGCGCCTAAGTCCGGATCCACCGATAACTCGCGCGTTCTCAACACCCTCGACCAACTCGCTACTGCCTTCGGTGACCACCGCCTCGTCGCCGCTGTGGGGCAGGTACTCCCGGCCACGCTCGCCGAACACCTCGATCTGCGCGCGCTCTTCGATCAGCACGTTGACCTCGGGTCCGCGACGGGCCGGGCGAATGCTGGCACCGAGGCCGTCAGCCTGATCCGGACCGCCCCAGCGTGATCACCCCGACCTTCACGGAGGCGGCGGATACAGGGCAACTGGCTCCAGCTGACACGCTCGGCAGTCGCAACGGTGCATGCAGCAGCCGCGACGCGGTTGGACCCGTGGGTAAGGGTGTCTCACCGCGAGAGAATCGCGCCTGACCGCCGCAGTTCGCCGTTACGCGACCAGAAGGACGACCGTCGCAGTCTTGATCGACTTCATCCTTCCTGCCCACAACCGACGCCCCTTGCCAGGGTCCCCTGCCGCCCGTCATCGCGGTCCGAACGCACCAGTGAGATCGGGATCGGGCGGACGCCCAGCATGGCGCGCATCACGCAGCGCACGCTGCCCGCGGCCAGTCAGCTCGGAGGAGGCAGCCGGGCCGAGCCGTATCGCCTGCGCCGCCAGGGCGGCCGGACGAGCGCGGCGAGGAGCGCCCGGCCGGCGTAGGCAAACAGGCCGCCGAGGTCCACCGATGAGCTGTCGGCGGCGTAGCGCACTGGGATCGGGATCTCCCCGACGCGGTAGCCGCGATACACGCAGTCCATGAGCAGCTCGCTCGCGAACGCGTGCGAGTCACGATATCGCTCCAAGGGGAGAGCGGCGAGCACCTCGCCGCGGAACGCGCGCAGGCCGGAGTGCCACTCGCCCAGCGACAGGGCAAACCAGACGTTCTCGAAGGCCGTGAGCACCCGGTTGCCGTAATAGCGGTACCACGGCATCCCGCCGCGGAGCGCTTCGTGCCGGCTCCACATCCGGTTGCCCTGCATGACGTCGAAGTAACCGCGGCGGATGTATTCGACGAGGAGGTCGACGAGCTTCGGGTCGTATTGGTAGTCGGGATGGAGCTCGACGACAACGTCGGCGCCACGCTCCAGCGCGAGCCGGAAGAGCTGCTTTAGGTTGCCGCCATAGCCGAGGTTGCGCTCGTTGCGGATCGCTTCGATACCAAGCGACCGCGCGAGCCCGAAGGTGTCGTCGGCGCTGTGATCGTCGGCGAGGAGGACCGCGCGTTGCAGCTCGGGCGGAAGGTCGCGATACGTGCGCTCCAGCGTGCGAGCCGCGTTGTAGGCGGGCATCACGACGACCACATTCACCGCGACGGCCATTATCGCGACTGATTCTCGGGAAGGACGGCACGCCGATCACCCCGCCGGCGCCGCGCTGGGCTCGACCGACCGTGCGCGGCGGGCCAACCAGTCAGCGAGGACGAGCAGCAGGCACGCGGCGGGGGCCGGGAGCTCGGTCTGCCAGCCACCCGGAACGATCCCCAGCCACACCGGCCAGGAGAGCGCGGAACTCGTCGCGACGAACAGCACGACGAGCACGGCCTGGGTGCGCCCGGGTAGAGCGGCAATCGCCGCGAGGTACGCGGCAAGGCACACCAGCAGGACCGCCTGGTCGTAGTCATTGGCATAGGGCGCGAGGTACAGCGACAGCGCGAGCGCCGCCGCGGCCGCCGTGAGGAGCGGCGGCCGACGGAGGCGCCACCAGGCGAGGAGCGCGACGAGGGACGCCGCCGCAACGACCCACGCGGCCCAGCCGTAGTCGAGATCGCCCCAGAGATTGGAGCGTCCGTATTGCCCCTGGACGTGCAGTGACTGGACGAGCCACGGCTGGATCCAGCCGCGGCGCAGCACGAGCGAGATCGCAAGCAGCGTGGCCACTGTGGCAGCCGACCCGCCGACGAGGCGGACCCGCGATGACGGTGCGACGAACAGGAGGATCGCTGGCGCGAAGACGATGAACAGCTGCGGCTTCAGGACGAGCAGGCCGAGGACCACGCCGCCGGCGAATGGACGGCCGGAGAGGAGCGATGCGAGGGCGAACGACAAGATCGCCGGGAGGAACCGCGCGATGTTGCCCTCACCGGCGAGCACGAAGACGGGCTGCATGAGGGCGCCGAGCCCGAGGAGGAGGGCGAGTCGTCGGCTGGTCGGCGGACCGGCGATCCGCCGCTGCAGGGTCGCCAGGCCGGCGATCGCCGATCCGGTCTGGCCGACGAACCAGAGCGGCGCGCTCTGGGCGACCCCGATGAAGGCAAATGGCAGCGCGGCGACCGCCGTCGTCAGCGGATAGGAGAATCCCGCGCCGGGCAGGATGAAGAAGTCACTGCCTACGACGGCCTCGTGCATCGCTTGCCAGACGACCGGGTCGTACGGATCCCGACCCTCGAGCAGCGCGCGTGATGCGAGCCAGTACTGGATGTAGTCGCCGTGCAGGTACTTCGACGCCGGCCAGCCCGAGAGGGCGAGGCCAACGACTGCGAGCGCGGCGCAGCTGATCGCGACCGCAACGGTGCGCACCGCTGCCGTACGGTGCGGCCTCGGACCGAGTCGCGCAAGACGTCGCCCCCCGGGGGGCAGTTTTAGATTCCTAAAGTCATTCGAGGGGAGTAACTGCACTTTGCTTACCTTGGTTAGGGTGAGCGCTGCCCTTCGCCGCATGGATTCCTGAGAGAGCAAGGAGCTCGGCGATCAACTTCCGGGAGCGACCCTTCGCATCATCCAGATCAAGCTGCTGGGTAATGTACGTGCGGTCGTGGGCGGCCGCATCCCCCAGATCCTTCATTGCGGTCATGGTCTTCGAGGTTTGGCGTCCGAGGTGCAGGGTCGGGTCGGCTGTGATCTTCCCGATGAGGGTATCGAGTGGCACGAACCGCCCATCACGCTTGATCTCAGAGTCCCTGCCGCGGCTTGTGTAAACCTCGATGACCAGCGACTCCATCAGGCGGCGTGCGAGCACTGCGTCTCGGTCTATTTCTGCGATGAGGACGCCTTGGTCCCCGACGACGACGGGTGGCAGGACAAGCTCGGCACGGAAATCAATAACGTCGCCGCGTACTCGCGCGAGCTCTCCCGGAACTTTCGCAAGGGCCTCGACTGGAAGCTCGCGTCCGGCCGACACATCGGCGGCGTGGCGTTCGGATACTGCCGTGACGTGGAGGGTCGGATCGTCCCCACCCGGAGACGGCACCGGTTCGAGCACTCGCCTTAGAGCTGTACGGCGCCGGCCGACACCATACGCCTTGCCGACGACATCGGGAAGGCGTGGAGCGACGCCAGGGTCAGCGATGATCTGCGCAGGCGGTTCGTCCAAGAGTGGTTCGAGGAAATGCGAATCGCCCGAGACGGCTCTATCGAGTTGGTTCCGCGCGAGCCATATCGGGCGATTGTCTTTGCCGCCACCGCGTCAAGTGCGGCAGTGTGGGCTCTACTGGGCTCGAAATAGTTAGACGAATCAGTTGCGGCGGGCAGGCTCAACGCTCGCTGCCTTCCGTGTCGGCATCATTCACCGAAACAGAGACCCTCGACGACCGTCTCGCCGGGGGTCTCGATCTAGGGCAAGAGTGGTTGCATCGGACGATCACCGACCTGCCCCGCTGCGGTTAGCTCACTGGACGCCGATACCCAAGAGCGAGGCGGAGCCCCTTCGGTGTCAGACCATCTAAGTCGTTCCGTCAGTGGGTGACCGCCGGTAGACGGACGTACGAGACGCGGTTTCAGTTCCTGCCCCTGAGCCACAATGACGCGTGGGTGGGCTGCAACGTGTCCCCGACCGCGCGGATGAGCTCGGCCTGCAGCGCATCGAGGTCGATCTCGTCGCGCAGCCGAACGCTGAACGCGTCGAGGGTCCGCGCGGCGTCATAGCGTGACCGATAGAAGCGGCGGTCCACCCCAGCCTGGATCCGTCGCCGGAGCGGCTGGAACAGCGCGAAGCTCACGAGAGTCGACGCCGCGACCGCTAGTTCCGAACCGCTCGTGAATGGGCGGAGGACGGCTTGGAGCACGACGATGCCGGCGAAGAACGCGATCGCGATCGCGCCGGTCGTCGCTCCGTAGACGAGCGTCCGGTTGATCAGGACGTCGATGTCGTATAGGCGATAGCGGAAGATCGCGACGGCTATGGCGATCGGGAACAGTCCGAGCGCGACCGCGCCGGCGCCCCAGAGCCAGTTGCTGAGCTCAGCGGGAGCGAGGCTGCTCGCGACTAACAGTCCCAGCGAGATCGCGCCGCTGTAGGCCAGCCACTTGATCTGCTCGCGCTCGATCGCCGCCGAGCGGCGGTAGCGAACCAAGAGCGACAGCGGACCGATGAGGACGACGGGAATGCTGGCGGAGCCGCCGAGGGGCGCGAGTGCCGCGACGAGGGCTCCGAGCGGGCCGTGCAGCGCGAGCGGGTTCGGGATGAAGCGCCCGCTTGATGCCCCGGTGACTAGGGGCGCGGAAAGCTCGATGGGCGCGTCGTTGAACAGGCCGGTCGCGGTGATCGTTACGACGATCAGGATCAGCGCGCGCTCGAGCCAGGTCCAGCGGCCGCCCAGTCCGCGTCCGGACGGGAAGAACAGCAGAAGCAGCACGGCGCAGCCGAGGGCCGGGGGAAAGGACGCGCTCGCGATCGCGGACGCGAGCTCGCCGCCCGGCAGCCGTCCCGATTCGCGGATGAGCGCCGCCCAACCGTAGGCGCCGAGCGTGAAGGTCAGGGCGAAGAGCAGCCCCGAAAGGCCGAGCAGCCAGCCCACCGGATTGCGCGGGATCCGCGCGATCAGGAGCGCGCCGCCGAGGGCCAGCGGCAGCACCGCCGTTGGGAGGACGATGAGCGGGCCGAAGTAGTCGACGAGGACGACATCGACGATCAGCAGCGCGACCGCGGCGAAGGCCACCAGCGCGGCGGCGACGCGGCTCACCGGCGCTCTCGGAGCCAAACGCTCGCGTGCGCTGGCTGCACCGTGTCGCGCACGGCGTGCAGCAGGTCCGCCCGCACGGCGTCGAGCGCGACCTGGTCCCGCAGCCGGACGCTGAACTCGTCGAGCGTGCGCTCGGCGTCGTACCGCTGCGTCCGCATGAGAGAGAGTGTGACTGCGCCCCGTCCGGGAACCGTTACGGTCGTGCGACGCCCGCGCGGCTCAGCTGCCTTCGGTCGTCGGCTGAAGTCCGCGAGGACGGGCTCATCGGCCCGTCGCCATTGCGCAATCGGGCAGGCAGCCGCGGCACCCCAAACAGTCACACTAGCGGCCAGATTAGCCAGCAGGAGACGACCTTGCGGCCTCATGCGCTGAGAGCGGCCGGCGATTCGCGCGGGGCTCCCCGCGGCGAAGGAATCGACCGCGGGGAGCCCGTCTACCGAAATGGAGGTGGGAATGTCTCGGTGGATCACGCCCCTTCGCCTCGCAGCGCCGCCGCGATCCGCTGGCCGAGGCCCGTCGTGGGAGCCTTCGGCGGATACGAGTCGGCGAACATCGCCGCCGTCGCCTTCGCCCGGAAGGAACTCGGACGCCTCGACCTGCCCTTTCTGGCGGCCGGAACGTTCGGAATTCTCGGGATGCAACTCGCATTCACCCTCGCCCAGGCCGAGCTCACGGTGTACAGCGGGTGCGGTCGCGACTACCCGCGGACGGGCCGCCGGCCACAAGCGGGCCGGCTCAACTACTGCCCCGACTGCGGTGAACGAACGCGATCGCGAGACGCTCAGCGCGAGTTCCGACGTGTGGATCGGGAGATCCTGGGCCGACGCGATAAAGGCGGGTCGATTTCGGCTATCGCGAGCGAGATGGATCTGGACCGCGAGCGCATCCGCGCGGCGATCAAGAGAAGGGAGAAGCGGCATGGCTAGGCGAGCGCACGGCGATGGAGGGCTCTACGAACGCAAGGACGGGCGATACGAGGGCGTTGTCGATCTCGGACGCGATGCCGGCGGGCGACGTCAGCGGCTATCGGTGTACGGCCGCACGAAGCGGGACGCGGCCCAGAAGCTCAAGGCTGCGATGCACGACCACGACGCGGGCCTTCGGATCGATGGCCGCCATCAGACGGTCGCGCAATACATCAAGGTCTGGCTCGAGCAGCGCGATCCGCGCACGCCTGCCGCCGGCGTGCGCAAGCTGCGTCACACGACCTGGGCGGGCCACGAGTCGCGGCTGCGGAAGCACGTTGTCCCGACCATCAGCGGCGTCCCGATCGGGCAGCTCACGCCTGAGCACGTCCGGGCGATGCTGACGAAGATCGGCGCCTCGCGCCTGTCCCCGACGACCGTGGCGATGGTCCGCGACAACCTCGCGACGATCCTGCAGCGCGCCGTGCGGGATCGAGTGCTGCCGTACAACCCGGTGAGCGCCGTGGACTCCATCACGCGCGCGAAGACGGCGACCTACGTCCTCACGGCCGACCAGGCGCGGACGCTCATCCGCGCGGCCGCGGGCGACCCCTACGAGGCGCTCATCGTGCTCGCGCTGCACACCGGCCTCCGGGCCGGGGAGATGTTCGGCTTGCAATGGGAGGACGTCGACCTCGATGCCGCGCAGCTCAGCGTCCGCCAGTCGCTCATTCGGATCACCGGAGAAGGGCTCCGGCCATCCGCGCCGAAGACGACCGCGTCGGCCGCGACGATCCCCCTCACCGCGGGCGCTGTAAGCGCCCTGCGGGCTCACCGAGTCCGTCAGATCGAGCAACGCCTCGGCGCGGGCGCGAACTGGCAGGAGACCGGCTACGTGTTCACGACCGAGCTCGGGACGCCGGTCAGCGCCTCGAACTACATGCGGCGGCACTTCTACCCCATCGCTGCCCGCGCGGGCATCCCCACCCGACTCCAGCCGGACGGGACGCAGGGCCTTCGGCTACACGACCTCAGGCGGCTGTGGGACGCTCCTGATCTCGCTCGGGGTGAAGCCGAAGCTCGTGCAGACGATCCTTCGGCACTCGCGGCTCTCGACGACGATGGATCTCTACGTCCACGCCTACGACGAGGATCTCCGCGGCGCCGTGGCATCCCTCGATCGGGCGCTCGGATCATGAGGGGCTTAGGCCGTCAGTTGTCCGTCAACTCGTCACGGCGCTGGGACAGCCGCGCGAAAAGTCCCGTGTTTGCTGTGGGCTCTACTGGGCTCGAAACATTTGAGCCGCATCGAGAGCACCAGAGCGCGAACTTCCGAAGAATCGTCAAGAACAAGCATCCAGAGCGACCGAAACATTAGAGCGCGGACGGACGGACAGGCATCGTCGCAGTTTCGCGTCGTCGCGATTGACCGCCAGACGGGGTTGGTACAGGCGCGGTCGTAGCATCCTGCCGACATGCCCCACCCCGTAATTGCAGCCATACTCGACGAACTCAACGAGGACGTCCGGCGGAAACTAGAACTTACGCAGTCAGTGGGGCACCCCGGCGAGGGCGGACGCGCTCGGGAGCACATCATCCGGGACTTCGTTCGTCGGCTCTTGCCAGACGCGTTGGGCATCGATACAGGCTTCGTGATCGACGCTGTTGGGGGGAAGAGCCGCCAAATCGACATTGTGGTCTACCGCACCGACTACCACCCGGTGTTCGAGATCGGTGGCGTGAAACACTTCCTTGTTGAATCCGTGCTTGCGGTGATCGAGAACAAAGCATCGATAAGCAGTCGTGAGGACCTCGCTGCCGCGCTGGAGAACATTCGCTCGGTGAAGGCGCTCGACAGAACAAATGCTGGCAATAACTACCGCATCGTTGGTACGACCCGGGGTAGCGCCGTCAGCCCTGACGATTTCAACGATCAGATATTTGGCGCGATCAGCACGACCAAATCACTCTCGCTCCCAGTCTTGGAGGCAGAGTTGCTTGCGTTCGTTCGGCGCACGCCCAAGCGGCAGTGGCCAAACTTCTACGCTGACGCCAGCGGTGTCTCAGCCTTCTACGCGGAGCCGGACGGAGGCGGACTGGCGTCGAGTGCTAGAACGGATCGAGCGCAGAATCTCGTTGTCGTCGATCGCACGGCACCCGGTGCGCCTGCGCCCTTGGTCGAGTTGGGATCAGAACTCGCTAACTTTGTAAGGGTCGCCGCATTGTTGGACTTCAGCCCAAAGGACTATCTCCAGTTGGCCGGAGCGGCGCCGAGGAGCGTGACCATATAGGCGAGCGCGGGGGCGGAAGCGCGGAACTTGCCCGCGCTCTTTGGTCACCAGAACGCCCAGGTCCTGGGCGGTTCGTCGATCCCAGTCAGTTTGCGAAGCGAGGAAGACGGCTCCCGCAGCGAGTGCAGAAGCGTGCAGCCAGCGGCGATGCCGTCCCGCACTGTGCGCACAGCACGAGGTCGATTGTTCGACGTTCGTTCAATGTGTCGTCCGAGTGCCGGGCGGCATCGGACTGAGGGAGCACCCGACCAAGCAGCGCGATGATCTGGGGGAACTGCCGCGCGACGGCGAGAAGCAGCAAAACCACGACGAGCAGATCGGCGAGTTGAGCCACCAAATGAGTCTAGGTACGTCGCGAGGCCCGAGGGTCTTGTTCACGCAGGGTCGGTCGGCTCTACGCGCGATTCTTCGGTCTCTTGCCATAGTCCACCAGTGCCGCTTCGATGTCAGCGGCGGTCAACTTGCGCAGCATTGACGCAAGTTCGTGCGAGTATTGGATTCCTCCGGTAACGCCCGAGACCACGCAGTAGCGTTTGTCCTGCTTGATCGCGTACTTCCAACTCAGGACTTGGAACAGGTAGGTCGTTGAGTAGCCGGACGGGAACTTGCCGATCCGTTCCAAAACAGCACTTCGTCTGAGTGGATGTGTGTCGTCGGGGCTGCGGTCACGAATGATCGTGAGAGGTCCATCGCCACCACCTCCGCCCTCCACACCGATGACCGCGTCCGCTTGCGTGACCTTCTTCGCTGACTGCAGAACCACCTTGAAGTTCGTGAATAGCCGACCCGTGTCCTCCCCGGCTTCACCGACGAGGGCTGCCGCTCGGGCAATCTCCTGGATGAACTGGTCGATGGCCGGATCGCCACGACCACTTACTTCGTTGAGGTATTGCACCGGATCAATCGGTGGCGCGAGACCGAGTGGCAAGAGGTCCCAGGTGATGTCTTGCGACAACCTGTGGCCGAACACGCTTTCAAGGAGCCTTGCGTAGTTGACGACTGCGGGCTGCGCTAACCCGTAGACCAGTCGCCCAAAATCGTGAACGTTGTAGAAGTGCACGGCGTTGTCGCGATAGGTTTCGATCAATTGCAGGTTCTGCCGGATCGCGGCGGTCGGAGTACCGCTAGGCAGATGAGGGACGCAGCGCTCCAGGGCGTCCTTCATAGCCAGCGTTCTGTAAGGAGTGCGACGGTCCTTTGGGTAGTAGATGGACTGTCGCGCTTTCGAGAGGATGGCTTTGAAGAGCAGTTCCCACGCATTCAACAGAAGGATGACGAAGGACTCGTCGCGGTATTCGATACGCGGCTTGTTGTACAACTCGATGGCGGCCAAAAGAGCCGAGCGACTGTTCTTGACCAGGTGTCGCGATGACCCCTGATAGTTCATCAAGGCAAGGCTACAGACTGATTCCAGAGCCTTGCGCAGTCCGCCGGTGGCGATGTGCAGGTCGTCTGCCGGTGCGGGCGTGCGACGCCGATGCTTCGGTCCACCTCCTGCCGCATCCTATTGAGCGTGCAGCCGAGTATCGCGCCCGTCGATCGCCGACTGGAGCGGGCGCAGCAGCACATCGACGGCTTGCACTCGGAGATGGCCAAGGCCTTCGTCGAATACGGAACGTATGACGTTTCGCATGAGTGCGACGTGCAAACCCGCGAGCACGCGTTCTGGCTGAACGTACACGAGACTCCCGATCCCATCCGGTGGGGTGTGCTGATCGGTGATTCCGTCCACCAAAGTCGGGCTGCTCTGGACAACCTCGCTTATCAACTCAGCCTGATCACGACGAATGGCCGTCACGTCGGCGGGACGGCCTTTCCGATCTTGGATCACCCTGACCGATGGGCCGAGGTGTTTCCCCCTACATCCGCTAAGGCGGGACAGTTCACGTCTCGCAGCGGCGAACACAAACTTCGGAAAGTTCCACCCTTGGCCAAGGACATGATCAAGAGTCTGCAGCCCTCCAACGGAAAGGCAGGGATGAACAGGTTCGCGGAGGGACCGCAGACGGACGACCGCATCCGCCGCAGCCTTCTCATCCTCGAACAGTTCTGGAATATGGATAAACACCGCGTTCCCGCGACGGCCATCACTGCCGGATTTCTCGCACCCCCCGACACATCGGGTATTGCCTTTCGCGGCACATCCGTGCTCGGCGGTGTTCCGGTTACGTTCGGGTACAAACTCCCGTTTGCAGACCGCACAAAATTGGTCTCGTGGACTCCCCTCGATCCATTCGGAGTCGTGCCAATGGAGGGCGAGTTCCGTCCTTTCGTACTTTTCGAGGAGGGTGGGCCGGGCGACGACCAGTCAGTCCGGGGCACGCTCCAAACCTGCCTGAATGACGTGCGTGCCGTTGTGGACCGCTTCCGGAAGTTTTTCTAGTCAGTTACGACCAGCGCGAGCGAGATTTGCCGGGCTACCGGAACGTCGCCCCCGCTGCGAAGCCCTCCCAGTTGGCGTTCACGAAGTCGAACTCGAACAACCGCCATCGAATCGATCAGGGGCTTGATCGGCCCGGTAAAGCCGAAGTCGCCGATGGCGGCCGAATCGCTGTCGAACGCCAGTGACAGAGCCAACGCGCTGTTGGGTTCGCCGTAGACCGGCTGGCCGCGCAACTCCGGGACCTCGACGTGGGGCTTCAATGACCGGGTGAGCGGTGCAGCGATGCGGACCATCAACGCTTCAGTCGGAGGGGTGGGCGGAGTCTCGTCTGAGATACCAACACCAGGCGACTTGCCCTGACTCACTTCGATCCACGCGCTCGACGCCTGCGGCGCGACGTTGTCGAGGACAAGTTTGGCGAGATTGTCGATGTCGAACGGGTTACCGCCTCGCGTGAGACTCGCGACCACGAAGCGCAGGCGAGGACAAGCGATTAGGTGCGCCCATCGCGGATCGGATCGCCGTGACCCAGGCACTCTCCCGCTCGCGGTTCCCGCCCAGGAAGATCATGGGTTCGCCCGACACGAAGACTTCACGGCTCACATGCCCTCCGATGCCCGCAATTCCCGCAGGCTCTCGCCGTCAGGCGGCGGCTCCAGAGTTGGCGTTCATTCCTTTACGCCCAGCGCTAGGTGTCCTCGCCATATTTCTGGACCGCAGGTAGACCCTTGACGCGCTTGCGTGGGCGCTGAGTCGATCCTGCCGTGTCTTGCCGACCGCTTAGGGCAACAGGCCCAGGCTCTGGGACTTCGCATGCGGCCAACCACCGGTCGAGCCGTAGGTACTTCCCAGCGCGCGTGGTGTCGACAACGCAGCGACGACCTGCGGCCGCCAACCACGCGGACCCGCGCCGATCCAGGAACTGTCGGAGACTAGCCAATTCGGGTGCGGCCAGGAACGTCGCGTGCTCCCGGTCGGACAACGTGCGTCCAGTAAGTTCGGACCAAAGCGCTATCAAAGGCTCTTCTTCAGTCTCTACGTACTGCGCTGTCTCGCAGGCCGCGAGCCATCGAGCAACGCTGACTTCCTTGCCGCCACGTCGCGCTTCGTCCACCCTGCGACGAAGTCGCGCCGACAGCCACTCGGGCCCGCGCCGCTTCAGGAACTCTCGGAGGCCCGGCACTTCATCGGCAGCCAGGAACCTCGCGACCTCGCGGTCGGACAGCGTGCGTCCTATGCGGTCGGTCCAAATCTTGATCAGCGGATCTGCCCGTTGTTCGCGCACCGGTACCGAAAGTAGGCGTCCGCCGACCAGCGTTGCAACCCTCCATAGGCTGTGCGTGACCGCGCGGCGGTCAGAGGGCGAGGAGGTCCGTTCCGGGCGTGACCACCATTCTTCTGACATGGAATCCTGAGAAGTGGCCTTGGCGAACCTACAAACGCGATATCAAACGGTCGATGCACGGCCCCGTTCGGACAGACCACAGCGTCGCAAGGGAAAAGGGAGTGTCGCCAGGCGACCGGGCGTTCCTGCTCCGACAGGGTCGTCATGAACGGGGACTCGTCGCGAGCGGCAGCATCACGAGTGAGATTCATCCCGACAAGCATTGGGATGGGTCAGGTCGAGTCACGAATTACTGCGATGTCGAATGGGACGCCATCGTCGGCCCCGACGAACGCCTGCCCACTGAGGTTCTGCAACGGCGACTGCCCTCAGTGCATTGGCGGCCGCAGCAATCCGGCACCGAGATCAAGCCACCCGCTGATCGCGCGCTCGAGCGACTTTGGCGAGATCACTTGGCGCAGATCGGGCGGGTCTCAAGCGCCCACCGACGTGGCAACTCGGCCGCCGAGCACAAGCCGACCGGCATCCCGAAGGGTCGAGCGCATGGACCTGTCGGCACCGCTTATCGCGAGGCAGCCGAGGACACCGCTAGCCGCACCCGCGACCCATGGACGGTCGATCCCGATGTCATCGACCGAGGACTACGCGGACACGCCACGACCCAGAACGCGGCCGCGAAACATCTGCGTGAACTTGGCATCGGGCCTCGGTCGCCTCGACCGGGAGAGCCGACGTTCGATTTGGCGTGGGAAGCGGACGGGATCGCCTTCGTCGCAGAGGTCAAGAGCCTGACCAGCGCGAACGAGGAACAGCAACTGCGCCTTGGGCTCGGCCAAGTGCTCCGGTATCGGCAACTGCTCCGAAATGGTGGTCGAGCCGCTGAGGCCTACCTCATCGTCGAGCGGCCGCCCGCGGACCCCGCGTGGGATTCGCTGTGCCAAGCACTTGGCGTCGTGTTGACCTATCCGTCGCGATTCGAGAAGACCGAGTGGAGGCACGATGGCTGAAGCCCCTGCGCGGTGGGACCCGCTCGATATGACGGCGGTCGAGGGAATTCGTTCGTTCGAGGCCGACCAGCCGAAAGCCATCGAGAGCGTCGTTCGGACGCCATGCGACGTTCTTCGAATGACTCAGGCGCTCTTGCTCAACGGAGCCGCAGCCGCCCTTCCACATGCGCGGGGTAAGGACCACGAAACGCCCTTGTTCTTCCTACTTCACAGCGTCGCAGATGACATGAGGCAGGCCGAGTTGAATCTTTGGCTGGGTTACACCGTGCCGATCTCGTGGGCTCTGCGGGATGCGTTGGAGGCCACCGCTCTCGCTGTGTTGATGTGGAAGGACCCGACTCGATCAGCGGAATATTGGAACGGCCGCGAATTCGCACCCGGGAAGGTTCGGAAGCACCTCGAGGACCTCGGGTTGTGGTCGGGAATGGTTGGCTCACTTTGGCTGACGTACACGATGCTGTCAGGAGTTACTCACCCAACCGTGGACCGACTGCTGCAAATCATGGATGAGCGCGAGACCGACGCCGGAGTCGTCCACACATTCAATGCTGGTGGCACGCGGGACGAGGGGCGGCTTCGGACGTTTGCGGGTTTGGCGGTCGGGTGTTGCGTGGACGTGGCAATGCTTTTCGAACCTGTCCTTACGAGTTACTTGTCGGACCAACAGGGAGAGATCCTCGGCTCGTGTGCTCGCGATGTCGCGCGGAAGGCCGCCGAGGTCCTTGAGTCAAACCTTGCCGTTCGGCATGAGAAGCCGATAGATCCCGGCGAGGCCGCTGAGTACGAGCGCGCCATGCACAAGCGCATCGACAAGCCGATGGCGATGTTTCAAGAAGCGCTTGAGGCACTCGAGAAATCGGCCCGCGAGGTCAACGGCGCAAAAGAACCCTCGTAGTCAAGACGGCAACTACTTCGTCGTCGCGAGGATGTCCTGCTTCTTGATGTCGAACTCGATCTGGCTCAGGACCCCGCTCTTCCTCAACTCGTGGAGGCTGCGTAGATTCCTCTCCATCAGTTGGCGCTGGTCAGGCGCGCGTCCCAGGAACAAGTCCTTCGCCCGCTGCATCTCGTCGGCGGTAATGATGCCGTCGTTGACTAGCGCTTGGAGAGTGCGCAACTGGGTTGCCAGATCCACCGGAGCCGTCCTCGTGCGCGTCAACCGAGCGACCGTCCAGTTCGAGGAAGCGTTCGCACGAGCGCGCATCCCCTACCGCGTAGAGGAAGGCGGCTTCTTGCAGCGTCCCGCCGTCGCCGCAGCGATCCGGATGCTGCGGTCGGCCACCGGGGCGGTGCTGGAGGCCGTCGAACGAACCGTTCTCGCCGGAGGGGTGCGGCCCGGCGAAACAGAGGACTCCCAACACGTCCAGGACCTAGAGACGCTCATGGAACTCGCTCGGGAGTACACGGCTGCGCATCCGGGCAGTGACCTGGCAGCATTCCTGGGCGATCTCGACGAGCGGTTCAGTCAACGGGATGATGCGGCCGACGGTCGGGGCGTCCGGCTCATGACCTACCACAACGCCAAGGGCATGGAATTCGACGCCGTCTTCCTCCCGAGACTGATCACTGGAGAGTTGCCCTATCGGTCCAAGCGCGCCGAGACGCCACAGGATGAGGAGCGACGACTCCTCTATGTCGGCATCACCCGGGCGCGACAGCACTTGTTCGTTACTCGCTCCGGTGCGCCTTCGGCATTCTGGCGGGAACTCATGCCTCCCCGACCGACGATGGCAAGGGTGCCTTCCCGAATTGCTGCGGGAAGTTCGTCTGGGCCAATGAGCAAACCGAATGCCTATAACGGAGTGGACCTCAGCGGTTCGCTATTGGATGTGCTGAAACGATGGCGCGACCTCCTCTACCGGAGGCCGCAATTCACGATCTTTCAGGACCGCGAACTACAGGCCGTCGCCGAAGCGGCGCCGAAGACAAGGGATGACCTACGGATAGCCTTGGGGTCCAGTGACAAGGCGGACAAGTACGCGCTCGAACTACTGGACCTGATCGGCCGGAAGAATGCACGTTGAGGAGAGGACTTACATGGCGAGCACCGACACGAAGGCATCGATTCTCACGCGGCTGCGCCGCGTCAAACACAAGGAAACACCCAAAGGGCTAAGCCTCAATGTCTACATCTACATCAACAAGGGCGGGAGCGGCACGGTCGTGGTGAACGGTCCTGGAGGGGTCAATGTGCCGTTTGGCAACATTGGCCAAGGTATCGCTGTCATGGCAGAACTTATGGGGGCCAAGGCGGTTGTAGCCGCAAGGAAGAAGGCTTGATTGACGGTCGCCACAGCCGGGCTGACGCGTGTTGATTGAGAGCAGCCAGCGACTGCTTGTCGAGAATGTCTGATCACCGAATTGGCGGCCGACCGACGACTTGAACCGAGTCGCTCCCGAAACCTAGACCTGATGTGGGCGTCGGGCCACCGGTCGTGGGATGTGGAGCAGTCGCGTGCATCGCCTAGTCCTTATGGAAGTGCGTGTTGTCATCTGGATGGCCACAGTTCCATTCGGTTGCATCCCGTCTCATGTGTATGTCGTAGCCGCTCTCCAGCAACCAGCGACGCACCAAGAACAGGAACTTGTTCCCCTGATTGACCGGCCTTAGTTCATGGAAGGCCTCGTACTCGACATAGCCGTCCCTAGCGACACAGTCAGCCGCGATTTCGAGGACCCTCTGCTCATTCATCCAGCCGGAATAGATTAGGTGCCGCCGATGGAGAACGACTCAGAGAAGCAACTCGCCATCACGCTGAACAATGCGCAGCGGGATGCCGCTCGCGCGATTCTCGATCATGTCCGTGGTGAGATTGATCGTCTCTCAAACGGGGACGCGGACGTGCTGTTCGCGGCTCGCCGATACATCAAAGCCCGCCTTCAATTGGACGAGCGTGGCGCGGCCCAGCAGCGGGGGCGGCTCCGGACGCGGCTGTTCGACCGACAGCAGGGCAAATGCACGATCTGCGCAAAACCACTGGCGAAGTTGTCCGGCGCTCACGTCCATCGGGTCGGGCCGGGTGGCTATACGGAGGAGAACACGATCCTCGTCCACCCTGAGTGCCACGAGCGGCACCACCGCGACTGACAACGCGACGAGCCGAATGGATTACGTCGACTGGATTGAGCGCGTACTGAATGCCATGGCGGTGGCGGTCGCCGGTAACCACGACGCACGGATCGCGGGAATCTCGATTTGGGAGGTCGCCAGGCGGCTCGATCTGGGCATCGACCCGATGGCTCCGGAGTTTCACGGATCGGACGAACGCATGGCCCTTATCGACGCAGTGAATGACCTGAGCCAAATGAACCTGGCGGTCGGGATGACTGAGACCGGCAACTACTTTTCGGTGAAGTTGACCGACGAAGGTCGCCGCGGCGCGACGGCGTCGCTCCGCGGGTCGTGGCCATCGGTCTTTACGCAGGTGAGGATCGACGATGAGATGCGGCAGTTTCTTCAGGCGGCTGTCGCGCGATCAGAATTCAGGGCGGATCGGTTCGCGATGATGAGGGACACGACCGCAAAGGATGTTTTCGCAGACCTGGGCTGGCCGTGGCATCCATCGCACGCCACCGCCTTGACGAGCAGCCTTGAAGCCCACTCATGCATCCATGCCCACGCGACTCTTGGTGGCCCCATCGACGTTCGCGTCACCTACGTCGGTGTCGTGGTAGGCACCCGGGAACAGCAGACGAAAGATCAGAAACGGCTCGGCGAGTTGCTGGACGATTGGGAAACGTCGACCGTCGACTTCAAACGAGAACTCGCGCTTACTTCCAAGGATGCCCGCCTCGACTTCGCCCACGACGTGCTCACGCTCGCAAACGTTCAGGGCCGCCAACCGCGGGCCATCGTCATCGGCTTCGACCCGAAGACGCGCGCGCCGTTCAAGAGCGTCGACCCCGCCATCACGCAGGACCGATTGGAAGACATTGTGAACGGGAACACACTTGGTCGGCCGCCGGAGGTCAGATGGCGAACGATCTTCTGGCGCGGCATCACCGCGGGCCTCGTGGAGATCATTCGTGATCCGGCCGCATTGCCGTATCGCTCAAAGGGGATCCTTCGTGAAAGGTACGGCAGCGATGTGCTCGTTCGTCGAGGGACGCACAGCGCGGTTGCGGACGAGAAGGAAGTGGCCGATCTCGAAGTTGAGGCGGCGCGCGCCCGCGATCGAAATAGATGATTGGCATTGTCCTCGGCGCTGCCGACGCGCCAACGTTGCCGCGCTACAACGCCACCGCCGGTATGTACAACACGCTCCCGCCAGGCTCGCGGAACGCGTAGTACGGCTGCATGAGTTCGCGCGGTCCCTGGACCTGCAGTTCGAGATACACGAGTTCGATGCTCGTGACGACGAACTCTGAAAGATGCACCGGCCCCTGCGGTGCACCATCGTCCACGTACATCGTCCGCCCCTGGCCCTGTTGCAGCAATGACCAGGCGTCAACGGGGCTCCGCAGCGGATAGCGACTCACGGCGAGAATCGGGCGACGGCGGGCCAAGGCTTGGGTGGCCCCGTCGGTCGAGCCCCGCAGGGACACCCCGTTGTTCGTGAAGATCGGGAGACCATCGAGCCGCCGAATGAATTCAAACCACTGCGCACCGAGGTACGGGTGCGGCTCCATGTCGGGTGGCAGCAGTCCGTTGCGCTGCAGGAGTGCCCGGGCTGCGTCCATTCCAGCGGGCGACATAGATGGCATCGGCCCCAAGGACGTGTGGCTGGACACTTCCGCGTAAAGCGGCACCACATCCCATGCGCTCGGATCGGCGACGGTGCGCGCGACCGTGTCTTTCCATGACTCCGCGTAACTGCCGACCAGCGCGACTGACGCCTCGGCTGGGGCCGATGGGAATGCTGTCGCGAGGCGGACGTGGTCGAAGGTGAGGAGCGCTCCGGGCTGGCGATCGGCCGGAAAGGTCCCGAACGCGCGAGCCTCCAACATGACCGGCTGGTCCGGCGACCAGATGCTGCCGGGATACGGCGGCCCTGGTGCAAGCGTCGCAAATCGGGCTTCGAGCATTGCGCGCAGCGCGCTCGGGTTCGAAGTTGCAACGCTGGCCGATGGTGACGCGCTGGGCGGGAGCGCCACGCATGACGCGAGCAGGACGGCCATGGCGACAAGGGTCCGCATCCTGAGCATCCTCATCCGCTCGTACTGCGCGTGAGTGATGCATTCTCGTTCGACCAGGCCTGCGGCAAGCGGGTTCATCCGACTGGCGAGACGACTTCACGAGCAGGGCGGGAGCAACCGGGCGAACTGCGTGAGTCCCGGGTATTCGCCGGGAGCGAGCGTGGATTCCTGCACGCCGAGCATCACGCCGTTCTTCTTCACTTGCATGGTGCCGAGACCGATCGCGCACCCGGTCCAGCCCTGCTGAGTCAAAGAAGGCCCAAGCGTCCCACGCGCGTCGTGGTTCGCCTGCGCGCCGCAATCCACCGCCCACTGCGTGTAGTCGGTGCCGACGACGGGTGGCTGCACGAAGGCACACATCTGTGGAAGGACGAAGCCTGTGGGAGCAGGCCGCGCGGCTGTCGCGGGGAACGTGCCCTCAGCGACGAAGCCGGGCATCTGTGGTCCGATGAGGCCGTCGAAGATCGGGAACGGCACACCGGCTCCGAGCAACAGGCACACGTAGCCCCGGGGGATCACTGCGTCGATCGGCGCGTTCCCAGGCGAGGCAATCTTCAGGGGAGATCGCCCCGGTGAATTCAGCAAAAACGTCGCGTTCGCCGTGGTGGTCCGGGCGACTGGGTCGCTCGCGGTCCCGCACACGGCGGCGACAGTTGCCGGTACCGAGAAAGTTGCAGCAGCGGTGTTCGCGGCTGTTGGCTGCACGGTTTGGGACGGACCGGGGAACGCCGTTGGCGCACAACTCATCGCGGCGATGGCAAGGGCAGCCGCGGCCGCGATGCGTCGCAGACACATCCTCAAACCTGCGAGGTGAGCGCGACATCGGTTACCCGACAAGGGTCTAGTAGGCCCGCGCCGCGAGGTCAGTGAGTACGTTGCGTGTGTCATTCGGAATCACGAGAGGGGGAGGCTGCGCCCGCAACCGCCCGTCGCGCTCATAGACGTAGACGCTGAGCGGCGCGGTCGCCGGATGCACTTCGAGGGTGACGATGCCATCGCCATTTGACATCCAGTCGGCGTAGGCCACGCGACTACTCAACTGTTTCGACGTCCGAGCATCGAGATCAGCAAGTACCAAACTCCCCTGGACACCACTTTCAAGATAGACCAGCATCCGTGATCCTTGCGGGTCCCATCTGGGGTCATGAACACCGGTCACGTTGTTGTCGTTCGGGTTCACGGTCACATCAGCAATGACCTGTAGCGAGTGTTGCTCCGGCCCGTCCCCTCGGAGGACTTGACTGCGGTCCGCAGGGAGTCCTGCCTGTCGCGCGCCGACCACGAACATTTGGCTTGCGCTTCCCCATGAGGCCGGATCGACGGAGGTCACCTGGAAGGCTCCCGCAGGAGAGGTCTCACCGTTCAGGTCGATGACCGCGTAGGCCCCCTGCCCGGATGGCGCGGGATCGAAGGCAATGCGCTGCGAACCGGGAAGCCATCCGTATATGCGGGGTGGAGCGGTTGCGATGTGAATCAAGGAGGAGGACGGTTGACAAGCGTTGCACCCCACCCAGAGGCGCGTCGCCCCTCCGCCATCGGGGTTCATTACCCAGAGTTCGCCCGATGTTCCGCTGGAAGACAGCGCGACGAAGGCGATGTGCGCTCCGTCAGGGCTCCACACCGGGTTCACATCAAACTGCGACGCCGCGGGGAACGAGTTGAAGGGAACGGGCATCGCGACCGCACCTGTTTCGAGATTGACCACCCGGAGTTCCTGATCGAGCACGCCCGCATTTGCCGCAACCGACAGCGCGATCTGCCGACCGTCCGGTGAGAACTGCCGCCGGAGCACGTTCGTATCTCTTCGTGAGTCAACGAGGCTTCGTGGTCCTGGTCCGGGCGGGACCCCGAGTCCACCGGTCACGGCCGACTGATAGCGCGCCGCCATGCGAGGAGCAGAGCCGTCAAGGGGCATCGCCCACAGTTCGTAGGTCGCCAGCGACGGAGTTCCGGCTGGCCCGGGTGTGTTGGGATTGGAAACCAAGCGCGACACCCACGCGATCTGGCCGTGCAGTGGGCCGAGTGCGACTGTGGTGACGACGATCGCTTCGGCCGGAGGGCGCGGTGCAGCCGTCGGCAGCAACGACGGCGTCGTTGATGGGCTCGGCACGACGGACGATGGCGATGACGCCGAGGCGACAGTCGGGGTTGCCGACACGGATACGGTCGGGGTTGGAGCGCTGCACGCTATCGCGCTGGCGATCCCAATGGCGAGGACCGTTCGAATCCGCATGGCTGCCTCCCGCGCACGCCCCGACCGCATTCAGGTGCGTCGAACCCACGTCATTTGTCTCAACGAACGTAGGCTTGCAGGATCGGCCGCGCGTCTACGCTGAGCCGGTCAAGTCGTACGAGCGACGTACGAGTTCGGGGACACCGGCCAAGCGCTATCCGGACAGGCTTAGGCAGCGGTTCCAGGACGCCTAGGTCGTGAGGGCGCGTCGGCAACGAGCACGGACCACGTCCACGACCCGTGCGTGGGTATCGTGTAGCGAACAATGGTCATCGACCCGCAACCTCCCGTCCCGCCCAAGCGGCGCTGGCCCTTCCTTCTTGCGTGGTCGCTTGCGGCGGTCACGATCGTCGGCGCGTTTTTTCTCACCCACACCCCGGGCTCGCATGAGGCGCCTGTTGCGGTGAGCACACCGCCAACCGCACCCGCGGCCGCGCCGACGCCACCGTCCTCAAGCACCAGCGTGCAGCGGCTGCCTGCGGGCCAGTCGCGCATCACCCAATACCTCAGCGTGAGCCGACTGCCGCAGGGCTCGATCGTCTACCTCGACAACACCGGCACCTGGATCGCGGTGGGACCGAACGACAACCTCCTCATCCCACCGGACTCACAGACCGCCAATCTCCGCTAGGCGCGCGTAGGCGCGCCGAACGTTGGCCGCACACTCACGCCGTGCGGCCTCCGGCGACAGTTCTGCCACTTCTGCTCATCGGCGCTGTGCTGCTCGCGGCGCCATCGTGGGCTGTAGCCTCGGCGCATGATCCGCGGCCAGCACTTCACAACCCCATCGTCTGCGCGACATTGAGCGTTCGACGTTCGTTCGCGCGAAGGTACGTCATCGTCGGTGTGCTTCTGGTTGCTGGCCTGGGAACGGCGCTCGTGATCGAGCGACCGTGGACGTCGTGTCCTTCCGACTGGGGTGATGCGGCGCGAGTGAGTCTAGGGACTGCGTCCGGCGACATGACGCTCGATGGCACCATGTATCGGGTCGGGGGCTCGGCGCTGCTCGATTACATGCCGCGCGTTTTGTCGACCCGCTGGACCGCCTGATCTATGGGCTGCGCGGACCGCGGCATCCGCTCGTTGCGACTGCGTCCATCTCGGCTCCGTCGCGTGAGGCGCTCGGCGAGCCGGTGTTTACCTGTATGCGAGTGACCCACGGCAGCGAGGTGTGGGCGCGGCGGCCGACGACCTACGGAACGCAGACGGCTGCTGACGGCTTGCCTCCGGGCGCGCCACGGCCCGCGACAAATGAAGCCTGGCGTCTGGCTGTCACCGAGGATGGTCCGGAATGGCCGGACGGTGACCCAGTCGACGTTGAGTTGTGGGCAATCGTCGGTGGCCGACACTACATTTTCGTTCTCGCGCCGATCACCTTGATGAAGGGCGGGTAGACGCGCCTCAGACGACGACGGCGGCCCTGCGTCGCGCCATCGCAACCGTGCATCGGAACTGTGTAGCGACCTGACTCCACGAGGCTCCCGTCTCACGGAGAGCCTTCACCGCACGCGGCTCGGGTCCAGATTCGGGACGACGGCCCCACGGTCGTCCCGCCTCGCGCGCCACCTTGGCTGCGAGCGCGGTTCTCTCGGCGATAAGACTGCGTTCGAACTCGGCTACGCCCGAGAGCACGGTCAAGATCAGTTGGGACATCGCGTCGCCCTCGGGCCGTACATCAAGTCCCTGCGTGACGGCGACGAAGCGCACCCCGGAATTTGTGAGCGTCCGGATGTTCGAGAGCACGTCGAGCGACGACCTGCCGAACCGGTCCAACTTCCAGACGAGGATCGCTTCGACTTCGCCCTTACGCGCGGCCTCCATGACCCGGCGCAAGCCCGGCCGATTGTTCCAAGCGCCCGAGCCGGTTTCCTCGATGTCGAGGGCGACGGTCAATCCGCGCGTTCGTGCCGCGTGTCGCAGTTCACGCCTGGCGAGACCGGGATTCTGGTCGCGCGTGCTCACCCGGTGATAGATCGCGCATTTCGCCTTGCCGATTAGCGAACGTCTAGCGGCCATCGTTTTCCCGCGTGTTCGGGGCTCCCAGTCCCGGCTGAATCGGGTTGCCAGATCGCAACCTATTCGGCAGGTTCATGCGTCGGTCGGAGGACCCTGTTGGCGGAAAGAGAACGTGACCTTCTCCAGTTCGTCCAAGAACGCCTGCTCCTCCTCGAGACTCGCATCTCCCGGCAGGAGGAGCAAGGTCGGCTTCGTCGGCTCGTCCTGCGGCCAGGTCATGCCGAACCGCTGCGACTCGCACTCGCGATTCGCCTGCTGAGTCTGAGGCGCGCGGAGCCGGGGGGTTGCTCATCGCGAGGTTGACTCGCCATTTCAGGATTCCTTCCTGCCCATCCGGCCTCGTCGGCCGTTGCCACCTTCGCCGTCTCCGGCCAGGTTGGCGGTCCCCGTGGACTCGGGACGCTCGTGATGGTTGCGAGGCAATTTTACCGCGAAGAACACGCGGGTGGAACCGCCGCGCCGTGGCCAAGCGCACGCGCACCAAGGCGTCCACTTGCCGAAGGACCCGGGATGCTCCCGGGCGCGACCCGGACCACGCTGTGGTCGCCCCCGCAACGTCGGGCATCGCGGGTCGTGCGGCCTGGCAGCACGCCCCAGTGTCGTCCTGGGTGCCGCTCCGCTCACGGGTCTCGCGGGTGGGTCGAACTTCGCGTGGGTGGCGATCCGGAGCGGCACGGGGGCGGCGGGCCGTTTCTCGTCCTCGCGTCGTCGTGGTGCTGAGCGGTACCCCTAATCCCAGGCTTCTATAGGGTGTCGTAGGGGTGATGGACTCGACGGGGGGTTACCTCAAGTTCCATAAGGGCGCACGCGCCTTCGCGCGTTAGGCCGGACCAATCCAGATGACTCCGCCGGGCAGAAGGCCACGCGGCAGCACCTTGCCCTCGATGACCTTGAAGTACGCCTGGACGCAGCGCCCCACCTCCTGCGACTCCGCCAGCCCCGAGGAACCCGCCGCCACGGCGCGGTAGTAGCGGGCACGGGCCATCGCCAAATCAGATGCGGCTTGTTCATAGTCCGGACGCCGCAGGCGGTACCTCGACCGGCGGCCGTGAACGAAACTTGGGTGGTCGTAGCCGGTGGGCGACTTTCCACCGTGAAGCCGACACCGCGTGCGGCCCTCGATTGGAAACTTGCGACAGTGCACACCGGGCTGGCCGCGCAGTTGCGCCCCGCAGCGCCCCTCGTCGGGACCGGGCGACATGTAGATGCCCACACATCCACGGTACCGAGGCGTGTCCAGCGCGCGACGAGACACGGTCTTCGGCGCGGGCAGGCGGCGCGATTACTTCGCGCCCTTGGGCGCGGCGTAGACGTAGGCGTTGACCCCCAGGTAGAGGTCCTTGCCGTCGATCTGGATGGCAGTCTTCTGGTTGCCGCGGGTCGAGGCCACGACGAGCGTCTTCCCGCTCGCGCTCGGCGTCGGCTTCCCGATGGGGATGCGAATCACGAGCGTGTCGCCCTCTCGGGTCACGCTCAGGTCATCAGCCATGGCATCTCCCTCCCTCGTTTCATCGCGCGCCGCCTGGCTCCAGCGGAGTAATCAGGAAAGGGCTGGCTTGCGGCCCGAGGTTACGGACCTTTCGCCTTCTTCAATGGCTTGCCCACAGCGCGTTCCCGCTTGCTGGTCCTCGCGGGGCTCTGCGCGGGCGCTTCGGGAAAAGTCTCGTCCACAAGGCGCGCAATGTCCTCGTCGCTCATGTCGAGGATGGTCTGGCCAGGAATCATGAACAGCAACTTGCGCTGGCCCTTGTGGTGAGTCCGCCGTGTCCTTGGCTTCGATATGCGTGCCATCCTGATCCCTCCTTCGCGTTGTCGGCGTGGACGCGTTCGTCTACGACAGGAGACCAATGCCCTTCAGGTACGTTTCCCATTCGCTCACGCACTGAGTCGCAATGTCGTAGGCGTCCCAGGTGCTCCCCCCGGATAGGACTTCGAGGCTGACCGAGATCACCGGCGTCTGACCCGCAGTCAACCCGAGCGCGAAATGCTTCGGTCCGAACTTTGTACCGAGGTCGCCCGTCCTAGTGGTCTTGAGCGTCAGGTGCTTCGACCCATTCGCCAAGTCAGCGCACAGGCTGAGACTCGTCGACTTCGCGAGCATGTCTTCGACGTCCTTGGCCAGTACCTTCGACGCTGGGTCGTTCTTGAGCCAATCCTTCAGGTGGTAGCAGTTCTGGAAGAACGCATGAACCTCGTCGAGGTAGTCGTCAGAGGTACGGTCATGTCTCCGTCCGGCTTCCGTTTGCGTGAACGCCTCGTACCATCGCTGAACTCGGCTCCATTGCTCTTCCCACATTCCTGGCATCTCTTCCGCCTTGACTTCTTCGGCGCCGATCGGGCAGGTCATGGTGGCGGAGGCCTCACTGTTTCATCGCTGCCCTCGGACTTGCGGCGTGGCTCGCGTCGCCAGTGAGTCTTGGCGAACAGCGACGGCCAGGTCAGGACCACGCCGAGCGCGTCACACAGCGAAGCCCACGATAGGTCCGCAGGCTCGCGCTCGACGATGAGGTAGGCCTCAACCTGCCGATTGGCGTTGCGCAGTAGTTGCCGGTACCGGAGCGCCTGACCAAGTCCGAGCCGCAGTTGCTGTTCTTCGTTCCGCGCGGTGAGGCTCTTGACCTCCGCCACGAAGACTGTCGCGCGGGACACCCACGCCAGGTCGAACGCCGGTTCATCGGATCGTGGCGAGCGTGGCTCGATCCCGAGGTCACGGAGGTGTTGGGCGGCGGCATTCTGGGTCGCGCGATGGCCGCGCAGGCCGCGATCAACCACATCCGGGTCAACTGTCCACGGATCGCGTGCGCGGCTCGCGACGTTCTCTGCGGCCGGTCGATATCCGACACCGAGCGGCCCGTCTGTCGCACCCCGTGAGGCTGCCCTACTCGTTCGCTCTCGGCGGGTGGATTCAACGGGACGAGCGGATGGTCCACGCCCCGTTTGCTTCAGATGCTCGCGCCATAGGCGCTCTAGTTGACCGTCGGCAGGCGGGTGGACCTCGGTTCCCGATTGCTGCGGCTGCCAGTGGACTCTAGGAAGTGCTTGCTGCAGAACTTCGATGGGCAGTCGCTCGTCGGGTGTAAGGATCGTCTCGAACTCAACGTCGCAGTAGTTCGTGATCTTCCCTGATCCGTCCCAATGTTTCTCGGGATAAATCTCGCTCGCGATGCGCCCGCTCGCGACTATCCCACGCTCACGGCCTTGTCGGAGGAGGAAAGCCCGGTCGCCCGGAACGATGCCGCCACTCCGTGCGACGCTGTGACTCGACGCGACCGGCTTCCGCTTCGATTGCTCTGTGTCGTCCGCGTACGTGTCCCATGGCGACTTGTCGGGGTTCCACGTCAAGAGGATGGTGCTCACCGGCCAGTGCCATCCGATGCGAGCAGGGCCGCGCCGGGTCTTGCCGCCATCATCACTCGCTCTCTGGCCGCCGCGCGGCCTCGCACAGCCTACGGATGGTTGCAAGGACGGCTGGCATCCGCCTACTTTCGGCTCCGCATGAGCGAAGACGGCCCGCGAGTTTGGCACGGGAGGGGAAATGGCGACGCATGAGGTCCTCGTCACGACACCGGGGAGAATGGCGCTCAACCTGACGGCCGTAGTCCATTTCATGGTCGAAAGCGACGGGAAGAAGTTGGGCGAAGTCAAAGTCCCCAGGTACGGCATCTGGTGGAAGACCAGAGGCAAACGGCAGGACCAATGGATAAAGTGGGACAAGTTCGCAGAAACGGTGGCCGGGGAATAGGACGAGATCAAGGCGCGCTGTGAGGATCGCACCTCCTCGCGATCAAGTCGGACCTGAAGCCGCTCCGGGTGTGGTGAGCGTGGCGGGACATGCGGCGGAGCGACCATGACGAATGCACGGCCCCGACCGAAGCACCGTCGCCGCACGCCCGCACCGGCCGATGATCTGCACCTCGTCACGGGTGCGCTCATCCGCGCGGCGCGAGAGCAGCGGGGTATCTCACAAACCCGGTTGGGCGCGCCCTACTTCACACGAGCACACGTGAGTGCCGTCGAACTTGGGAAGGTCGCGCCGTCATTGAAGACGTTGGCGCATTTCGCGACGAAACTGGAGGTGCCGTTGCGGTCTCTGATTCCGGACAGGTGAAAGCCGCGCGGCGCCCGTTGTTCTGGGCGACTGCTTCGTACACTCCCCGCCATGGATGGGATTGCTCAGGATCATGCACGGACGACGGGCAGCGCCGCTGGTGCGGATCGCGGCATTGCTCGAACTGAGGACGGAACACCATGCTGACAGGTGACGCGCGCAATCAAGTAGACAGCATCTGGAACGCGTTCTGGTCGGGTGGCATCGCCAACCCGCTTGAAGTCATCGAGCAAATCACCTACCTGCTGTTCCTGCGCCGCCTAGATGACCTACAGGTGCTTGAAGAGAACAAGGCTGTCCGCCTGAAGAAGCCAATCGAGCGGACAATCTTCCCCAAAGGGAAGGACGCGAAGGGCCTTCCGTACGACTCGATGCGTTGGTCACGCTTCAAGAACTTCGCGGCATCAGAGATGTTCACCGTCATTGCTGACCATGTGTTTCCGTTTCTGCGCACGCTCGGCGCAGACGACTCCACGTATGCCCATCACATGAAGGACGCTCGCTTCACGATTCCGAAGGACTCACTGCTGGTCAAGGTTGTTGACCTGATCGACAAGTTGCCGATGGATGACCGCGACACGAAGGGCGACCTATACGAATACATGCTCAGCAAGATCGCGAGTGCCGGTCAAAACGGTCAGTTCCGAACGCCCCGTCACATCATCCGCTTGATCATCGAAATGACTGCGCCGCAGCCGAACGATGTGATCTGCGATCCAGCGTGCGGCACCGGCGGATTCCTGGTGGGCGCTGGCGAGTATCTGCGTGACCACTACCCGGAGATATTCCGGGACGCCAAACTGAAAGAGCACTTCGACCAGCGGGCGTTTCACGGCTTCGACTTCGACACCACCATGCTTCGGATCGGCAGCATGAACATGCTTCTCCATGGCGTCGGGAACCCGGACATCCGATACCGGGATTCGCTTGCACAGGATCACGCGGGCGAGGAGGAGAAGTACACCCTCGTCGTAGCGAACCCGCCATTCGCCGGGTCGCTCGATTACGAGAACACTGCCAAGGACCTGCTGCAGGTCGTCAAGACGAAGAAGACCGAATTGCTGTTCCTTGCTCTCTTCTTGCGTCTGCTGAAGCCCGGCGGACGGGCGGGCGTCATCGTCCCGGATGGAGTTCTGTTCGGATCGTCGAATGCTCACAGGGCGCTGCGTCGGATGCTCATCGAGGAACAGAAACTCGACGCCGTCATCTCGTTGCCGCCAGGCGTGTTCCGGCCGTACGCGGGGGTCTCCACGGCAATCCTGCTGTTCACGAAGACAAACTCGGGCGGCACCGACCACGTTTGGTTTTACGACGTTCACGCCGACGGGTGGTCGCTGGACGACCGACGCAGTCCGCTCCTGGAAGAGGCCCAGTTGGGGCCAGTGCCCAGCAAAACCTTGTCGGTGGATGAGCAACCAAAGAACGATCTGCCGGACGTGCTTGCGCGATGGTCGCGTCGCGAGACTTCAGAACGCAAGAGGTCACGCACCGAGCAGAGTTTCTGTGTGCCAAAGGCCGATCTAGTCGCACAAGGCTACGACCTCAGCCTCAATCGATATCAGGAGGTCGCCGAGGATGACGTAGTCCACAAGCCACCGTTGGACCTCCTTGCGGACCTAGCCAAGTTGGAACAAGAGATTCAGGCGGGACTTAGCCAACTGGACCGACTGCTGCGATGAACTCGGTCCCCCTCGTACCGCTTAGCGAACTGATCGCTGCAAGTCTGGGTGCGGTCAATCCCGCTAAAACCCCCGACGAAGTCTTCGACCTCTATAGCATTCCGGCCTTTGATCGGGGTCGGCCAGATGTCCTTCCGGGTCGGGCAATCGGCTCCACGAAGCAAATCGTTCGACCGGGGGACGTTCTGCTGTCGAAGATCGTTCCGCATATCCGCCGCTCATGGGTGGTTGGCCAAGCGCAGGGAAGGAGACTGATCGCCTCGGGCGAATGGATCGTCTTTCGAAGTGAGCGCATTCATCCCGACTATCTCAAGCACGTCCTCATCGGAGATGCCTTTCGCGTGCAGTTCATGCGCACGGTCGCCGGAGTTGGCGGCTCGCTCCTTCGCGCCCGCCCTCCCCAAGTCGCCAAGATCGCCATCCCCCTACCAGGCTTGTCTGAACAGCGCCGGATCGCGGACATGCTCGACAGGGTGGGCGCAGCGCTAGTGAAACGTCGCGCGGCCCTCGCCCAGATCGAAGAATTCTGCCGGGCGTTGTACCTCGATCTAGTTGGTGATCCAGCAACGAACCCCAGAGCCTGGCCGGTGCTTCCTCTCGGCAAGGTCACTCAGTGTCTTGATCGAGATCGAAAACCGGTCAAAGAGGAACTGCGGTTGCACGGCGCGGTTCCGTACTACGGGGCAAACGGCCAGCAAGGATGGATCGATCACGCCCTGTTCGATGAGCCACTGGTGTTGGTCGCAGAGGACGGTGGCTACTTCGAGACACCCGAACGCGGGGTCGCCTACCGTATTGATGGGCCCTCGTGGGTCAACAATCATGCACACGTACTGCGGCCGTTCGCCGACAAAGTGGACATCGAGTTCCTACATCGTGCGCTCCGACACTATGACTTCAGGCCCTACATCTCCGGGACTACACGCTCAAAACTGACACAGGCGCAGATGAGCGCAGCACCGATCATCGTTCCTCCACTAGAGCGACAACACGACTTCGCCCATCAGATGAGCGTCGCGAACGCTCTCATCCGGGCCCAGCATGCTTCGCTGGCCGACATGGGTCGGCTCTTCGCCTCGCTTCAGTACGTTGCCCTCGGTGAAGGCTTGTGGTCATCTCGCGACGATCCATACAAAGCGGACGCGATGGCTTGACGCTGTTCTCGTTTCTCAACGCTGAGTGGCCCGCGATTGCTGAGTCTGCGAGACGTTCGGCTGTGGCTATTCACGCCGATCCACGTGCGGCCTGCTTCTACGCGCGCCGCGCACTGGAACTCACGGTGCACTGGATATACAAGTTCGACCCTGCGTTGACGCTGCCCTATCAGGACAACCTTGGCGCGCTCATCCACGACCCTAGTTTCAAGGCAGCAGTTGGCGAGACGGTCTTCAACAAGGCCGAAGTCATCGCGAGGCTGGGCAATCTGGCGGTCCATAGCCATCGCGTGATGCCAGAGGCCGACGCCCTTATTGCCGTTCGCGAACTGTTCCATACGACCTACTGGCTGGCGCGCACGTACGGCCGCACGAAACCCCCCGCCGGGCTTGTGTTCGACCCGAACGCCCTGCCGAATCCCGTTGCCATCCACAAGCAGACGGCTGGGCAGTTGCGGGCTTTGGAGGATTCCCTCCACGAGCGCGACGAGAAACTATCCGTGCTGCTGGCCGACAGGGTCTCCCTCGACGCTGAGTTGGTGCGGCTGCGGGCGGAAGTGGCAGCGGCGAAGACGGCAGCCGCTGCAACCCGAGATAGCCATGACTACTCCGAAGCGGAGACACGGGACTACTTCATCGACCTCCTGCTGAGAGAAGCGGGATGGCCGCTCGACCAGCAGCGTGACCGCGAGTTCGAAGTCACGGGCATGCCCACGCCTGATGGAAAGAATCGGGGGAAGGGCTACGTGGACTACGTCCTCTGGGGGGATGACGGCAAGCCGCTGGGCTTGATCGAGGCCAAGCGCACCCGGCGCGACTCGCGGGCAGGTCAACAGCAGGCCAAGTTGTACTCCGATTGTTTAGAGCAGCAGTTCGGCCAGCGACCCGTGATCTTCTACTCAAATGGGTACGACCACTGGATATGGGACGACCACAACTACCCGCCAAGGCAGGTGCAGGGCTTTTACACGAAGAGCGACCTCGAATTGCTTGTCCAGCGCCGCGCGAGCCGTAAGGCCTTGGCGTCGGTGGAAATCAACGAGAGGATCGTGGAACGCTACTACCACCTGCGTGCCATCCGCCGGATCGCCGAGTCGTTCGAGCGCGACCATGGCCGCAAAGCGTTGCTCGTCATGGCTACGGGGGCCGGGAAGACGCGCAATGTCATCGCCCTTTGCGACCTGCTCATGCGGGCGAACTGGGTCAAGCGCGTGTTGTTCTTGGCCGACCGGGTTGCGCTTGTGAACCAAGCCGTGAATGCCTTCAAGACCCATCTTCCAGAAGCGACGCCGGTGAACCTCGTGACCGAGAAGGGCACCGATGGCCGGGTCTACGTCTCGACCTATCCAACGATGATGGGGCTGATTGATGACGTTGAGGATGGCGTGCGCCGCTTCGGCGTTGGCCACTTCGACCTCGTAATCATTGACGAAGCGCATCGCTCTGTGTTTCAGAAGTACCGCGCGATCTTCGACTATTTCGACTCTCTGCTTGTCGGATTGACGGCCACGCCGAAGGACGAGGTGGATCGGAACACTTACCGCCTCTTCGATCTAGAACCCGGTGTGCCCACTGACGCCTATTCACTCGATGAGGCCGTCAAAGACGGTTTCCTCGTCCCTCCGAGGGCGGTGTCGGTGCCGTTGAAGTTCCCCCGGGAAGGCATCGTCTACGAGGACCTGTCCGAAGGGGAGAAGGAACAGTGGGATGTCCAGGAATGGGGAGAAGCAGACGAGGTGCCGCAGCGGGTTGAAGCCCCCGCCGTAAACCGGTGGCTCTTCAACGCGGACACCGTGGACAAAGTGCTGGCCCACCTGATGACCCATGGCCAGCGAGTCGCGGGTGGGGATCGACTCGGAAAGACAATCATCTTCGCAAAGAATCAGGCCCATGCTGATTTCATCGCCGAGCGCTTCGATAAGAACTACCCGCACTTCAAGGGCGAGTTCGCGCGGGCCATCACGTTCAAGGTCGAGTACGCGCAGACGCTCATCGAGGCCTTCTCTGCGAGCGAAAAGGCGCCACACATCGCCATATCCGTGGACATGCTCGATACGGGCATTGATATCCCGGAAGTGCTCAACCTCGTCTTCTTCAAACAGGTGCGATCCAAGACGAAGTTCTGGCAGATGCTCGGGCGTGGCACGCGCCTCTGCCCCGACGTTTTCGGCCCGGGCCAAGACAAACAGTTCTTCTATGTCTTCGATTACTGCGAGAACTTGGAGTTCTTTAGCCAGCACCTGCCCGTCGTGGAAGGATCGGTCTCGGACACACTCGGCCAGCGTCTCTTCCGGGCACGCCTCAGTGCGCTCGCCGCGCTGGACGAGCGCAAGAAGGCTGGAACGAAGGATGAAGCCGAAGATTCCGCAATCCGCACGGCGCTGGCGCACACCCTCCACGCCGAGGTCGCCGCGATGAATCTGGATAACTTCATTGTTCGTCCACGGCGCCGCTTGGTTGAGAGGTACGGCAAGCCCGAGGCATGGGCCAGCCTGACGCACGAGGCGCTTGTTGAGTTGGCGGACGAGGTCGCCGGTTTGCCCTCGGAGATCGCATCGGAATCCGAGGAGACCAAGCGTTTCGATCTCCTGATCCTGAGTCTGCAGTTGGCCCTCTGGCGTTCTGGGTCCAACTTTGACCGGCTGGCCAAGGACGTCCAGGTCATTGCCGAGTTGCTCGAAGACGCATCCGCGATCCCGATGGTCCGAGAGCAACTCCCGCTGATCGAGGATCTACAGACCGACGAGTGGTGGCAGGACGTGACCGCCGCGATGTTGGAGGACGTGCGGCGGCGCCTCCGCCTCCTTGTCAACTTGATCGAGAAGCGCAAGCGGACCGTCCTGTTCACCGACTTTGAGGACGAGATTGGTGACGGTAAGACTGTCGATCTGCTCGGGGTCGAGGCGACGGATGAGTATGCCCAGTTTCGGTTGAAAGCGCGGGCGTTTCTGCGGGATCACGAGGACCACATCGCGGTTCGGAAATTGCGCATGAACAGGGCCCTCACGAAGAATGACTTGGTTGAGTTGGAGCGAGTTCTTGCCGAAAGCGGCGTAGGCAGCGGCCGGGATATCGCGCGCGCGGGCAAGGAGTCCAACGGACTCGGGCTCTTCGTTCGCTCTCTCGTGGGACTCGACCGCGAGGCTGCGAAGGCAGCCATGGCGGGATTCGTGCTCGGCAAGAACCTCGGTGCGAACCAGATTGAGTTCGTGAATCTGGTCGTGAACTACCTGACCGAGCATGGGGTGATGGATGCGGCGCTGCTCTACGAGGCACCCTTCACTGACATTGCACCGCGTGGCCCCGAAGGACTCTTTAGTCCGCCGCAGGTAGATGAACTGATTGGCGCCTTGGATCGGGTTAGGCGGACCGCGCGAGCCGCCTGAGGTCCTCGGGCACGAGGGCATTGCTGCTCACGTGCGGCCATCTCGGAGCACGTCGCCCACGGTGCGCCCGGTGAATTTCGCGATCGCCGATCTGCAGGCGAGGTTCAAGAGCGCAAGTACTCGATGTCCTTACGTTGGATAAACGCCCGCGCCTCGGCCTCGGTGAGGCCGACGCGGTCGACCTCGGCTGGCACCCATTCATCGACGTAGACCCCGGCCATCAACTCCTTGCGCTCGCCGTTGTCGGAGGTCGCAATGAGTCTGGGCGTCAGGTCTTGGAAGCCGGTCGGTTGGGGGTGGGATGCCGCTGATCTCGAATGGGACGACGCGTGGCTCAGTCACGGGCAGCGACTGTAGCAACAAGCCGATGCGCGGACCGTCGATCGAGCCTGACCGAAATCGACTTGCTCCGCGATGGGTTCCGCCACGTGATCGTCCGTGTAAGTGGCCAGCCGTCCGCTGTGGCAGATACGTTTCGAAGCCACTGCCGAGCCGCGAGATGACCCTCTTCGAATGTCCGAACTCGATTGAATGGAGTTCTCGTCGAGTCACCCGATCCAACCCGCTCTTCGCGAGGCCTTGGAATCGATGTGCGGTGTGGTAAAATTCAGCGCAGTCTCGTTAGTAGAAGCGCTGATCGACGTGCTACGGCTGTTCCACGCCAAAGCATGCGGAGTGCGGCGAGGTTAGGGCAGGGAGTGCCCGACTGGAAGGAGGCGGCGCGATGCCGCCCAGCGACCCAATAACCAGTCGGGAGGCCTCGTGTCCAAGACGTCGCGACTTTCGAGCCTGCGTCGCAAAGGTGCGCTCCGCGCGCACGGACTCCACGGTGCCGTGCAGACGCTCCGCGCGCGCCATGCATTCCTCGCGCGCTTCCTGATCGAGGTCGACCCGAACGGCGAATTGCCGCAGTCCGAACGGAAGCGTCGCGCCCGGTACCTGCTGCGCGCATACATGATCGGCTTGGCGCTCCGCCGCCATGCGGATCGCTCACTCGACAAAACGAAGAACGCCGCCCGAGTTAGGGGCGGCGCTTCGGAGGTGCCCGATGATGGCGGGCACCCGTCGACAGAATCGTAGACCCGGCCCGCTAGAGGCCGCGCGACAGCCGACCCGTACCGGCGTGCTGCCGGTATCGCCTGCTGCCGGAATCGAACCGAACAACCGCGCTCAACGAATTGTCAGGCGCTGTCAGCGGTGCGGCCAGACGTTCGCCCGCGACCTTCATAAGCCGGGTCCCCAGCCGCGCACGTGCCCGATGTGCCGCCCGGCACTTCACGACGAGCGTCAACTGCGCGCGTACCTCGCCTCCGGTGAGCGGCTCGCACGCGCGCTCGGGTGGAACGATGTCGCTGACGCCGCCAGCCGCGCTCTCGATCTTGCCCGCCGAGATGGCAATGATCGCGGGCGCTTGGTCGTGGGCCAGTGAGTCGCCTGGTGAACGCGATCCGGGACAGCAAGATCACGTTCGCGCTCATGCCGGGCGATCCGAAGCCCGCGACGCTGATCTACGTCTTGCTCGTCCTCGCGAGTTTCGCGGACGACGACGGGACGAACTGCTGGCCCTCGGTCGCACGGCTCTGTCGCAGCACCAGGCTCTCCCGCCGCTCCGTCCAGTCCGCGCTGCGGGTGCTGGAGTGGTCCGGCGCCATCGAACCCATCGCGGGGACCGAGGGCGGAGGCCGCTCACGGACCACCAACTACGCGATCCGCGTCGGGCAGATAGGCGCTGCCAGCGCGCCATTTCTCGACGCGACAAGGAATCGCACCCGTCGCGCCGAAACGGCGCACGCACTGCACATGAACAGCGCAGCCGGTGCGCCCGACCAGGTAGAGACCATTCAGGGACGTAGACGTGAAGAGAGAAATCTAAGGACAACGTATGTAGAAGAACACGGGGCGGCTGCGTCGGCGTGAGCGCGGCTGGATTGATCGCTGCGCTCTCCTGCGACCGTCGTGGTTGTCTTTGCCGCGACAGCGTTCGGCGCGGGCGTGGCCGGGCCCACTGCCCGGCTCATCGTCCTGACGACAATCCCTCGCTCTCGGTCAACCCCGGGCGGGACGTACCGGTGGTCGTCCACTGCCACGCCGGATGCCCATTTGCGGAAGTCCTTGCGGCGCTTCGCGCGCTCGGGCTCGATCACGAACTTGGCGATGGCGGCGTGCGCGGACCTCACCCCGTACGTGTGCATGTTGTTGCTCGGCTCCACGCTCGGCCCAGCCGTCCGAAGATGCCCATGAAGCCGACCGGCCCCGTCGAGGGATGCGCGCTGGCGGCCTACGCCGATGCGAGGAAGTTGCCCATCTCCTTCCTGCGCGAGTTGGGGTTGGCTGACACCAACTACATGGACGCGGCCGCCGTGCACATCCCGTTCCGCGACGTCACCGGACGCCGAACCGTCTCCGTGCAGTACCGAGTTGCACTCGATGGGCCGGACCGCCTGCGCTGGAAGCGCGGCTGCTCGCATGCGCTGTACGGGCTGGACCGCATTGGGAAGGCGACCGACTACATCACGATTGTCGAGGGGACCAGCGACTCGCACACGATGTGGTGGCACGGCGAGCCCGCGATCGGCGTGCCCTCGGCGGCAACCGGCGCCCAACTCCTCGGACAACTCGCCGACCTGCTGGCGCGCATCCCGCTGATCTACGCGGTACGCGAGCCAGGACAAGGCGGCGCGGCGCTCGTCGCGGGAATCGCTGGCACGGCAGTCCGTGAGCGGCTGCGTGTCGTCGATCTCGCTCCCCACAAGGACCCGAGCGCGATGCACATTGCAGACCCTGCGGCATTCCCGGCGCGATGGCGCGCCGCTCTCCGCCGAGCCGACTGGTCTGGCAGGCGATGAGTCTCCACCGCCAGATCCGGGCGCTCATCGCGTGCATCAGGCCACCGGCCGATATTCCGGTCGAGCAGTACACGGCGTTCCGGCAGCACCTCATGGAAGTGGCGAACGGGGCCATCCAACAGTTGACGAAGGATGGGGTCGATCGGTTGGGCTCGCCGACCCACGAGTACCCCAAGATCGGCACGCAGGGAACGGGCACGGCGCTCGACGCCGAGCGGACGCGGTTGCGGCGCCAACTCGCCGAGGACAACGGCCGCGCGCAGGATCTCATCGCCGGGACGATCACTGTTGCCGATCTTCGGCCGCGCGCGCTCGCTCCGACGACGACCGAGCCGGTGAGCGAGGCCACGACCGGCCGGGTCGTCGAGGTTTCGACCGACGGCGCGATGTACGCGAAGCCGAGGCGATCGGCGCCACCCATGGCAACCGGGACGGCACGGCCCTCCCGCGGACCGCGCCCAACCACTTCGACCGAGCGGCAGCGGGCGCCGCCGAGGGCCGAATCCAGTGAGCCGCAGGGCCGACGCGTCGTGGGCGAGCACAAACAGCGAGAGGAGACGCAGAGATGACGGAGCCGACCAGGGACTTGGAGAATCGCGAGTTGGATCAGCGCGAGACCACTAAGGGGACGCAGACGCGCACCGCAGGCACGACTTATCAAGGCATCTCGATCGAGATCGATGTCCAATCCCACCCAGGGGACAAGGCTTTCGGACCGGCCGCAGGACCAATCTCGGTGATCACCGGCACCTACGACCTCCACGTCTACCTCAACTTTGGTCTTCCATGTCGTCACGTGACCAAGGAGTACCAATTCACTGTTACAGGAACATCGGAGAACGGTCTGACCCGGATGACGATCGTTGTCGTAAGCGCCGAGGCCGGAGCGATCAAGATCCGACTCTCACAACACGATCCCGTTGTCGCGGAATACCTGGTATCCGACGGAGCGAGGGACCTCATGGGGCCGTTCTTCGAGCGTGTGGCTTGGCACGCAGGCTGTGTGGGCGACGCTCCGAGCGGGCCAACCACGAACTGAAGCAGATGGCGTCGCATGGGGCAGGGGCCGCCGCGTCCGCCCTGTCGACCTCAACTCGGTGGACAAGAACACAGGAGACTGGGCAGCACCCCCATTGGCCTGTGCTCAACCGTGGTACCGGAGCGGTCGAATGATGCCACCCACAACCAACGTGCCGACGACCACGCGACTGCTTCTTCGCGTGGCGGAGGCGGCCGAGGCGCTCGCCATCTCGCGGACCGCGCTCTACGGCATGCTCCGCTCAGGCGAGATCGGGACGATTCACACCGGCCGTCGCGCTGCTCCCGGTGACGACGCCGGTCGCCGCAGCCGGGACGGTATTTCGCCCGAAACCAGTGTCGTTCCGATAACACCGGTACATTCTTCTGGCCTGTCCGTCCGTTCCGAAAGGAGCGGCGACTATCCGAACCTTTACACCCAAGAAAATCTCCGAGCCGAGCGACCCGATGCGCGCTAGCACCGCGGCGCTGGCGGGCGCGATCCGCAGTTACCTCCTGTCACTGGTGCTCGCTCCGACTACCAAGGCGGGCTACGCGAGCACCCTGGGCTGCTTCCAGAGGTGTCTCAGCGAACGCCTCGCCCGAGAAGCAGCCATCGCAGACCTGACGGCGGATAACCTGAACGCCTACCTCAACGTCCTTCTCCGGCCGTCACCAGGCAAACCAAAGGGCAAGCGTCGCATGGCGCACAACAGTGCAATCGACGTGACCACCTTCGCCAGGTGGTGCGTCAAACGTGGAATGCTCGCGAGTTTCGACTTCGACGCCGTTCGTGTGCCGAAGGTTAGCAAAGACGGTCGGCCGACGATCATCGATCGCGACCTGATGACAGTGCTGCATGTGGCGAAGAAAGCCGGGCCCCGCGCCGAGGCGATCATCCTGACGGGGCTCGGCCACGGGCTCCGCCTGAACGAACTACGTCTCCTGGAACTTGGCGACGTTGACTTCGAGTCCGGCGTGATCACGGTGCGGGCAGAAACGAGCAAGAGCGACACCAAGCACGAAATACCGCTCGACCCAATGGCCGCGGCGGCACTCGACACGTACATCAACGACTGGCGACCCCCGAGTTCGTGCTCGGTGCTGTTTCTGACCGAGTCCGGGTACCCCTTCACGTATCGAGGCTTCTCTTCGATGGCCCAGCGAGTGACCGATCAGATGGCCGAGCAGGGCATCGCGAACTTCTGCTTTCACCGGATGCGAGGCACCTGGGCCACCAACGCCCACCGGAAGGGCCATAGCCCGAAGGACATCCAACAGCAAGGCGGTTGGAAAACGATGGAGATGGTGATGCGGTACACGAAGGGTCGGCCGATCGCCGAATTGAAGCGACTGCCCTCCCCGCTGGCATCGGTCGTCCGCGACTTCGAACTCGCGGAGCATGCAGCCGTAGGTCAGCGACGTCAGATGAAGCCAGCGCCCGACTCGCCAATGGTTCGCTGAAGCCACGAACCATTCCAGCCTGGGACGGTGCGAATGCGCAGATTCCAAGGAAACTGGGCCGCGGTGGGCTCTACTGGGCTCGAACCAGTGACCTTTGCCATGTCAAGGCAACGCTCTAACCAACTGAGCTAAGAGCCCGCGGACCCTCAGTTTATCGTTATCGCCCGGACGAGCTGGTCGTGGCGACCGGCCGCGCCGTCACCGCCACGGCGAGCGTCTCCTCGGCGACACCGCGGAACGTCCCGCGG
Organism: Chloroflexi bacterium UBA4730; assembly: GCA_002404155.1. Lineage (GTDB taxonomy): Bacteria > Chloroflexota > Limnocylindria > P2-11E > P2-11E > UBA4735. The sequence continues at coordinate 38,309 of DHJC01000058.1, forward strand.
GTGGGCGGAACGTCGTGGTAGTCCCGGCCGACGGCCATCTTCACGTGATGTTCGCTCGCCATCAGGTCATTGGTCGGGTCGAACCCGCGCCAGCCGTGTGTCGCCGTGAACGCCTCGACCCATGCATGCGAGGCGTCCGCACCGCGCTTGGGAGCGTCGGGGTCCGCGCCCGCGACGATGTAGCCGCTGACGTAGCGACTGGGGATCCCGATCGCGCGGCATAGCCCGATGAGCACATGCGCGAAGTCCTGACACACGCCCGAGGCGTGGCTCAGCACCTCCGTGACGCTCGTCTCGACATTGGTGACGTCGGGCCGATACTCGAAGCGCTCGTGCACGAGGTGCATGAGGCTCTGCACCGCGTCGAATGCCGGCTGATCCCGGAATGGCCCGGCGGTGGTCACGAGCTCGAGTGCGCTTGGCACCAGCGGCGACGGAGTCAGGAAGTCCGCGGTGTCACCTGGCCCGAGAGCCGTCGGCCGAGCGCGTGGCGGCTGGAACGGGTCGGTGAGCGTCGTCTCGATCTGGCCGCGCATCACGACGTCGACCTCGTGATGCGGCCGCGCGACCGTGATGAGATACGCGGCGTTGCCGAATCCGTCGTTGTACCGCCGGACCGACGCGGCGGGCTCGACCCGGAGCTCGAAGGCGATCCACCGCTGATGCTCGTCGCTCCGCGGCCCGAGGCGCGCGTCCATGACGCTCTCGACGATATCGGCGCTGTAGGCCAGCTGGGTCCGGTGCTCCACAGCGATCCTCACTGCTGCTGCTGTTGCTGCGCGGCCATGAGCATTGTCGCCCGCTCTACCCCGACGAGCCGGCCCGGCACCGGCTGGTCCCGCAGGTACGTTGCGGATAGCTCGTCCGACGCCTGGGCGATAAGCAGCTGGATGTTGGTGAGGAAACCCTCGAGCCCACGCTCGAAGACTTCGTCGATCGCGGTGAGCTCGACCTGGGCGCGAGCCCACCCGAGGGTGCGCACCGCCGGACCGGCCCCGTTGCCCGCGGCGGAGCGCAGGCCGGCCACGGCATCAAGGGCCGCACATGCGCTTGCGAGGGAGAACCGCACGGACTGCGGGAAGATCGGGTTCAGCAGGAGAAATTCGAGGAGTCGCGCGGGCTCCACCCGGAGCGAGTAGTAGCGGGCGTACGCCTCCGCCGATCCGCACGTGCGCAGCACCGCAAGCCACCGGACGACATCGGGGCCGGTGGGGTCCTCGTCACGGGTGCCCGCGGCGAGCAGGTGCGACTGGCGGTTGAGGACCCGCGCGACATCGTCCGCGCGTTCCACGTACTTGCCGAGCTCGAGGAAGTGCCAGGGCTCGTCGCGCGCGAGGGTCGACTCAGCCAGCCCTTGGAACGACTGCAGGCGCTCGCGGACGAGCCGCGCGAACGACACCGCCTCGCCCCGGACCTGCCGAGACGTCGTCGTCGGTATCGCGAGCGAGCCGTACAGGGTGTTCAGTTCCTCCCACATCTCGCTCGAGATCGCTTCACGGATGCCGCGAGCGAGCGTGCGGGCCAGGCGGACGCACGACACGAGCGAGTCCGGGTTCATCGTGTCGCTCGTCAAGTAGAAGCGCACGTCGTCGCCCGCCAGGTCGATCGCGCCGACGAGCGGCGCCCAGAAATCCTCGGTGCCCGCATCCAGCTCGAGGTGGCGGGTCACGTCGACGAGCCGGGACACCGCGATCCCGCGCTCGACGTAGCGGCCCACCCAATAGACGTCGTCCGCGACGCGGCTCAGCATGCGTCGGACTCCAGCACCCAGGTGTCCTTCGCGCCCCCGCCCTGCGAGCTGTTCACGACGAGCGACCCACTGCGCAGCGCGACGCGCGTGAGGCCGCCCGGCGTCACCTTCACGTCGCGGCCGTAGAGGATGAACGGCCGCAGGTCGATGTGGCGGCCCTCAAGATGGTCGACGCTCCAGGTCGGATGCCGCGAGAGCGCGAGCGTCGGTTGAGCGATGTACCCGCGTGGATTCTGCAGTACACGCGCCCGGTACTCCTCGAGGTCGGCGGCCGGAGCGTGTGGCCCGATGAGCATCCCATACCCGCCGCTCTCGTTCACCGACTTGACCACGAGCTCGGCGATGTGCTCGAGGATGTAGGCGCGCTCACTCGGGTCGTCCGCGACGTACGTCTTCACGTTCGGCAAAAGCTCGTCCTCGCCGAGGTAGTACTTGATGAGCGTCGGCACGTACGCGTAGATCGCCTTGTCGTCGGCCACGCCCGTGCCGATCGCGTTGGCGAGCGTCACGCGGTTCATGCGAGACGTCGCCAACAGGCCGGGGACGCCGAGCAGCGAATCCGCGCGGAAGGCCAGGGGGTCGAGGAAGTCGTCATCCACGCGGCGGTAGATGACATCGACCCGGCGCCGGCCCCGTGTCGTGCGCATGTACACGGCGGCATCGTCGACGAAGAGGTCCGAGCCCTGGACGAGATCGATGCCCATCGACTTCGCGAGGAAAGCATGCTCGAAGAAGGCTGAGTTCTGGACGCCCGGCGTGAGTAGCACGACGGTCGGGTCGTCAGAGCCAGGGGCGACGGCCCGGAGGACATCGAGCAGGTCCTGCGGGTAGCCCTCCACGGGCCGAACGCGGTAGTCGGCGAAGATCTGCGGCCAGACCCGCTTCAGGACTCGGCGATTCTCGACGACGTACGACACGCCGGACGGCACGCGAAGGTTGTCCTCGAGGACGTACCAGGTCCCCTGCCCGTCACGCACGAGGTCGCTGCCGACCACGTGCGTGTACACGCCGAGCGGGACGTCGACGTCGCGGAACTCGCGGCGGTAACCGCGCGCGCCGAGCACGAGCTCGGCCGGAATGAGGTTGGTACGCAGGATCCGCTGCTCGTGATAGATGTCGTGAAGGAAGAGGTTCAGGACGCGCACGCGCTGCTCGAGGCCCCGCTCGATGCGGGCCCACTCGTCCGCCCGCACGATCCGCGGCACCAGATCGAACGGCATCGTCTTCTCTGGCCCGCCGGGGTCCTGATTTACGGAGAACGTGATCCCCTGCGCCTGGAACGACAGCTCCGCGGCGCGTTGCCGCTTGGCGACGTCCGGCGCGGCGAGCGTCGCGAGCCGGCGGGCCAGGTCGGCGTAGTGCGGCCGCACCCGGCCGGGCGCCTCGAACATCTCGTCCCAGAATCCGTCCGGCGCGTACGTCGGCGCGGTCGGTGTCCGCGGGTCCGTCGTCACGCGACCGCCTCGGCCGGTCCAGAGGCGTCCAGCTCGACGACCTCGGCCTCTTTCGTCGCGGCGAGCCGCCCTTGCGCCGGTCCGCTGTACGTGCCGGAGGTCGGCGAAACGTCGGCGAAGTCGCGCCCGACAGCGACGGTGAGGTAGTCGATCCGGGTGCGCCGGGCGTGGGTTGGGTCGAAGCCGACGACGTCGATCATCCCCGGGCCACGTTCGATGAACGCCTCGACCCAGGCGTGCGGCGCCCCCTCGCCGATGAGATGGCCCGAGACGTAGCGCGCGGGTACGTTCAGCAGGCGCAGGACCGCGAGCAGGATGTGCGCGTAGTCCTGGCACACCCCCAGCCCGAGGTGCAGGGCCATCGCCGCAGGCGTGCTGTAGCCCGTGACGCCGAACCGATAGGCGATCGCCTTCGCCGTCCAGACATGTGCGAGCTCGGCGCGTTCGTTCGCGTCGGCCGCGTCGTGCGCGATGTCGAGCGCGGCGGCGGTGAGCCGCTTGTCCGGCGCCGTGAGCGCGGTCGGCCTCAGGTAGGCCAGCCGTTCGCGGTCATTGCGCCACGGCGGTGCCTCGAGCGTCACCGACGCGGACCGGCGCTCGAGCCGGAAATTGGCCTCGAAGTCGATCGCCTGTGGCACCCGGTTCGCGACCACGCGCGCGACGCGGTTACCGAACTCGTCGCGCTCCCAGGTGATCCGATGGTCGCCCTCCGTGCCGCGCACGGACAGGTCGTGTTGGAGAAGGCGCTGATCCCGATGCACGTCGCGCGGGATCATCACGAGGCGCTGATGCAGATCCCACACCGGTGCCGTATACGTGTACCGGTAGTGCTGCCGCACGCGGAACACGGCGCGACCGACCCGTGACCAGTCCGGACGACCGCTCAGGGCTGGGCCCGTGCAGCCGCCTCCGCGTTGTCCGCGTCCTCTTCCTGCGGCGGCCCGCCCGGCCGCTCGGCGGTGATCTCGTCCGACCAGACCGTGAACTTCGCGAGGCGCGCGTTGCCGTACGCGGTCGAGAGCGCGCAGTCGACCGCATCGCGGCCCCGGCCGATCACCACCCGGCCGACGCGCGGCGTGTTGTGGCGCGCGTCGAACGTATACCAGCGGCCGCCGACGTAAGCCTCGAACCAGGTGTGGAAGTCCATCGGCACATCGGGCGGCTCGATCGCGATATCCGGCAGGTACCCGAACGTGTAGCGCGCGGGGATGTTGAGCGCGCGGCAGAATGCGACCGCGAGGAGCGCGAAGTCCCGGCAGACGCCGGTGCGCTGTTGGTAGATATCCCAGGCGGTCGTCGCCGGCGTCGAGGCCCCGTTCACGAACTCGATATGCGTGTGCACCCAATCGCAGACCGCCTGGATCCGCTCCCAGGTCGGCGCCGTGTTGCCGAACAGCCCCCACGCGGCGTCGAGCAGCTTGTCCGACTCGATGTACCGACTGGGCAGGGTGAATACGATCGCCTCGTCGGGAAGGTCTTCGACGGCGTGGAGCGCGGCGTGGGGCACCACTGGATCCGGCGTCTCCGGTATCTCGACGACCGCGTCGTAGCGGATCGCTGAGATGCCCGTTGGCGCGACGAAGCGCCAGCAGTTGTTGCCGTGCAGGTCGGTGTACTCGTGGATCGGGAGCTGCGGGTCGCTCCACCTGGATTCGTAGACGGTGATGTGATCCGCGTCCGCTCGCGGCCGCACGAGCATGAGCATCGGGACGGGTGCGGTGGTCTCCCACACGAACTCACAGCCGACGCGAATGCGCATCACGGAAGTCTACCGACCGCGGCCCTCACATTCGCTCCACCCACTGCGTGCGCCATGCGGGCGCTGGGAGGGGCTGGCCGAAGTAATCGGTCTGCCGCCAGATCTTGCCGTCCTTGAACAGGAAGATGTGCGCGGCCGTCCACTCGGAACCGTCGCCGTAGCGCAGCGTTGTCTCCGCGACGCAGATATCGCCCGCGCCATGGAGGCGCCGCACCGTCGCCCTCGGCGGCCCGGGGTGATGCTCGTTGATCGCGCGGGCGTTGCCCCGACCCCTCGTGCGCTCGTCCATCTGCGGCCACTCCTGGACGAAGTCGTCGTGACGCAGCGCCGACACCGCGGCCCAGTCCGTGGCCCCCACCAGCTCGAAATAGCGCTCGACCATCTTCAACTGTGCCGCGTCGCTCACGTCGTCCTCCCTCTTGGTCAGCGCGCCAGAAAGCGGAGCCCGTCCGCGGGCGCATCCTTCGCGAAGCACAGGACGGTATAGGCCCCGAGCCCGTTCGGCTCGAGCAGCACGTCGATCGCGGAGCGCTTGCTCGCGGCGCGCAGCTGGTCGATCGGCGCCGTCGGCCGCCCGTACGCCTCACGCACCCCGAGCCCGATGAGCGCGTCGCGTTGCGTCGTCATGCCCGCCAGCGTCAGCCCCGCGCCCTCCGCCGCGCGGCGGATGGCGGTGACGTTCACGCTCGCGGTCAGGTCGTGATCGCCGGGCGCGGCGAGCGCGTCGGCGACCAGACGATGGCGCGAGAACCCCCGTACGGTGCCCGCCCCACCGCGCGCGAGGAGGTCGGCCTCCTCGCCGCCGTAGTCGATGATGACGAGATAGCCCTGCGCGATCGCGGCAGCGAGCTGCGCGACCCAGCTCTCGGCGCCGAGGCTGACCTCCCACCGGCCGCCGACGGGCAGGCTGTCCGGGACGCGGTAGCGAAGATCGGGATGGCTCGGCGCCCGGAGCGTCTCGACGAGCGCGCCGTCCTTCGCGTCGACGTAGACCTCCCGCACGCCGTCCTCGGCACGCACGAGGACGTGCACCGGGAATGCGTCGAGCACCTCGTTCGCGAAGACCACGCCCCGGATGGGCGCGAGCGCGTGCGCCACGGATGCCCACCGCAGCTCCTTGCCTTCCAGCGCCAGAGCCTGTTGCTCCCGCAGCCGCGGCGACACTTCGACGATCGCCGGGCGCGCGGTCCGCGCGGCCTCCGCGCGCTCTTTGGCGAGGGCCTCGAGAAGATCGCGCATGAGGATCCCCCGCCCGGCTCCAGCCTCGACGATGTCCCAGTGGGCCGGCTTCCCGATACCGGTCCAGCAGTCGATCGCTGCGCGCGCGAGGGCCCGTCCGAACGCCGGGCCGAGCTCTGGGGACGTGAGGAAGTCCGCCCCGTCGAAGCCGATGGCCGCCTTCGTCGTGTAATAGCCGTCCTGCGGGTCGTACAGCGCGGCGTCCATGAAGTCGGCGAACGTCATCGCGCCACGCGCGCGGATGCGCTCGATCAGCCGGTCGTGGAGGGTCACCCCACCAGCTTCGCGCGGATCGCGTCGACCTGCGCTCCCTCGACCCCGGCAGACCGGAGGTAGGCCGCGGACCCGCCGAAGGCGAGCCGCAGGGTCATGAGGACCTCCCCCATGGTCCACGCCCGCCGCTCGATCGCGCCATCCACGTCCGCGGCCTTGTCCGGATTGAGCGACTTGAACCGCAGGTAGTCCGCGGCCAGCTCGGCGTCGCTCGCGACGTAGTCGGCGACGATCTCGTCATCGGGCACGCCGATGGCGGCGAGCGTCACGGCCACGACGATCCCCGTCCGGTCACGGCCGGCGAGGCAGTGGATGATGATCCCGGGTTCGGACTCCGCGATGGCGCTCACCGCGGCGCCCAGTCCCCCGCCCAACACGGCGAGGCGCCGGAGCTCGTCGGACATCGTGCCGTCGGTCGCCGCGCGGTGGAGGCCCATCGTCCGCGCTGCCGTGAACGGCGCGAGCCGGTACGTCAGTCCGTCGCGGAAGGGGCTCGGCGCCTCGGCGACCTCGTCGTCGGCGCGCAGGTCGATGACCGTGCGGATCCCATGGTCCCGCACCGCGTCGCGACCGGCCGGCGACAGCGTCCCGAGCATCGAGGATCGGACCAGGCGCCCTCGCCTCAGCGTCGCTCCGCGACAGGTGAGGCCGCCGAGGTCGCGGACGTTCAGGCAGGCGTCCCAGGCGAGACGCCGGTCGATCGGAGCTATGCGTTCCAGCGCGGCGGCCCGGGTGGGCGGATCTCCGGCGGCCGGATCCGCTCGCGCTTGGACTCGCTCGCGAGCGGGATGTGCTCGGACGGCTTCCACGTCCGCGCCGCCGCGAGCTCTTCCTTGGCGAGGACCGTGACGCCGAAGCGCTGGTACGTGGAGAGCTCGAAGTTCGGGGTCTCGCCGAGCGCGCCGTGCGGGCACACCTCGACGCAGTCGCCGCAATAGATGCAGCGCACCACGTCGAGCTCGTAGGTCTGCAGATCGCGCTCGCGCATCATGAGGGCGCCCGTCGGGCACGTTTCCGCGCACGCTCCGCACGACACGCAGTCGGTGTAGCTGAGCGAGACGTTCCAGGGCGTCGTCACGATCGAGTCGTAGCCACCGCCCATGAGGCCATAGCAGTTCGCGCCGATGACGTCACGGCAGATCCGCACGCACTGCGTGCAGTTGATGCACTTGTTGAGGTCGCGAAGGATGAAGTCGTGGCTGAAGTCGTACTCGTAGTCGTGATAGTCGACGGGCTCGGCGCGGTGGAACCGGTTCTCGGTGAGGCCGTGCTCGAGGGAGAGCCGCTGCAGATCGCAGCGCCCGACGTCGGGGCATACGCACTGGAGGCAGCGCGCCGCTTCCTTCTCGGCGGCCCCCTTGTCGTAGCCCTTCTCGATGAGCTGGAAGCTCTTCACCCGGTCGGCGAACGGCAGGAACGGCATCCGCACCTGCGGCTCCTCGGGCTTGTACGGGACGATGTCGATGAGCTCCGGGACCTTCTCCTCTTCCCGGATCTCCGCGGCCACGCGGGCCATGTCGTCACCGGCGAGGTACCGGTCGATCGCCTTCGCCGCGAGCTTGCCCTGGGCCACGCACTGGATGACCGTCACCGGCCCCATCTGACAGTCGCCTCCGGCGAACACGCCGGGGCGGTCGGTCATGAGCGCGCCGTTCGCGACGATCGTCTCACGACGGGTCTTCCGCACACCGGGGGTCGTCTCCATCCAGTCCAACACCGGCGATTGGCCGATGGCCGGGATCACCGTGTCGCACTCGATGATGAACTCGGACCCTTCGATCGGGACGGGGCGTCGGCGGCCGCTGGCGTCCGGCTCGCCGAGCGCCATCCGCTGGAACTCGACGCCGGCCGCGCGGCCGCTCTCCTCGACGATGCGGACCGGGGCGGCGAAGAACTCGAGCTTGATCCCCTCGTGCTCGGCGTCATCCACCTCGGTGTAGTGCGCGCCCATCTCCTTGCGTGACCGTCGGTACACGACCGTGACGTCCGCGCCGAGGCGGCGTGAGGTACGCGCGCAATCGAACGTCGTGAAGCCGCCGCCCATGACGACGACGCGGCTCTTCTGCCCGACCGGCACCGGATCGCCCGAGGCGTTCTGCCGGAGGTAGCTGATCGCCTCGATGACACCCGGCAGATCCTCGCCCGGGATCCGCAGCGGGTTGCTGGACCAGGCGCCGATGCCAAGGAAGATCGCGTCGTAGCCCTGCGCCAGGAGGTCGTCGATGGTGAAGTCCCGGCCGAGCTTCATCCCGCCCTTGAACTCCGTGGCGCGGAGCTGCCAGACGGAGTTCAGCTCCTTGTCCAGCTTCACCTTCGGGAGGCGGTACTCCGGAATGCCGTAGCGGAGCATCCCGCCTTGCTTCTCCTCCATCTCGAACACCGTGACCGCGTGGCCCTTGAGCGCGGCGTAGTACGCGCACGTGAGGCCCGCAGGACCCGCGCCGATGACCGCCACCCGCTTGCCGGTCGCGGCCTCCTGGGGGAACGGCGTCGGGGCTTCCTCCATCTCGAGCGAGAGCTCGCCGCCATAGCCGTGGCACTGGCGGATGGCGATCTCCTCTTCGACGAGCCCGCGACGGCAGACCTCCTGGCATGGCGCGGGACAGACGAGCCCGAGCGCGTACGGGAACGGCAGGACCTCCTTCACCAGTCGCGCGGCCTCGACGTGCTGGCCCTTGGCCATGAGCTCGAGGTACCCGGGGATGTCGATGTGCGTCGGGCAGCCCACCTGGCAGGGGGGCATGCAATAGGCGTTGTGGTCGGAGAGGATGTACTCGAGGTTCTGCTTGCGCATGGTGAAGAGTCCGTCGCTCGTCGCGGTGACGGTCATCCCCGTTTCGACCGGAAGGTGGCAGCTGGGCATCGGGCGCTCGAAGCCCTCGACGTCGACGAGGCACATCCGGCATGCGGCTGCCGGAGCGAGCTTCTCGTCGTCGCAGAGCGTCGGAACGTTGAAGCCGGCGCGCTGCGCCGCGCGCAGGATGGACTCTCCGACCACCGCCGTGATGGCGCGCCCGTCGATCGTGATCTGGCACACCGGCTGGCCCGATGGGATCTCGCCGTGATGCGAGACGGTCGGGATCTGCGACTCGCTGGGCTGGATCTGCTCGATCAAGCTCATGGTTGGGCCATCGTCTCATAGCGGCGCGATCGAGCGGGGGTGCACGTGCCCGTCGGGCAGGACTTCTCATCGATGTGGCGCCGGTAGTCGTCGGGAAACTCGCGCATCGTGGTCTTCAGGATCGACGCGCTCGTGATGCCGAAGCCGCACAGCGAGAACTGCTGCAAGTGATCGGCGAGCTGATCGAGCCAGGGGAGGTCGTCGGCGCGACCGAGGTCCGAGTAAATGCCCTCGAGGATGCCCTCGACGCGCTTCGTCCCGACGCGGCATGGCACGCAGAGGCCGCAGGTCTCCTTGGAGAGATAGTCGAACAGCATCGCCGCCTCGTTCACGATGCACACGTCCGAGGTGATGACGCGGATCTGCGCCGAGCCGAGATGCGTGCCCGCCGCCTTCAGCGACTCGTAGTCCAGTACGACGCCCGTCCGCGTGGCGTTGAGGATCCCGCCGGTCGGCCCCCCGACATGGAGGCCCTTGAAGGTCTTGCCCGTCGCCCCGCCGGCGCGATCGAGGATCTCGCCGAGCGTGACGCCGAACGCCACTTCGTAGACGCCGGGCGAGGCCACCGCGCCGGTCACCGACACGAGCTTCGTGCCCGGCGACGTCTCGGTGCCCACGCGCTTGAACGCGTCCGCGCCGTCGCGGACGATGACCGGAAGGGCCGCGAGCGTCTCAGCGCTCGAGACGAGGGTCGGGCGCATGAGGAGTCCCTGCTGCGCGGGATAGGGGGGGCGCTGCCGGGCCATCGCCCGCCGCGACTCGAGGACCGCGAGCAGCGCGGACTCTTCGCCGCCCATGAAGCCACCGGGACCGAGAGCGACCTCAACCTGCAGGTCGCCGAGCGCGGGACGAGCGACCTCGAGCGCGCGCTCGACCGCACGCTTCGCGCTCTCGCCATCGGGTCGGAGGTAGAGATAGCCGCTCGTCGCGCCGACGGCCGCTGCCGCGATCGCGAGTCCATCGATCACGAGCTCCGGCTTCTTCAGGAGGATCGTGCGTGCGAGCGGGCTTCCAGGGTCCGCGTCGTACGCGTTCGCGACGACGTACGCGCTTCCGCCGGCGGCCGACGCGCGGGTCGCGGCGAGCTTGCGGCCCAGCGGGAATCCGGCGCCGCCGCGTCCGCGGAGGCCACTTGCCTCAACGAGCGCGATGAGCTGCTCCGGATCCATCGCCCGCGCGCGGTCACGCTCGTGGGCCGCGTCGATCTCGGCGTCGAGGATCCGGTAGGCAGCGCTACTCGGCAAAGGCCGGCTCCATGGGGTGTGTCACCTCGTGCTCGTGCAGGCGGTCGTGCGATGGGGCCGGGCTCTGCTCGGGCCAGAGGCCCGCGATCGCGATGTTGCCGGTGTAGCGGCGGCCGCCGCGCGGGATGGCCGTGCCCTGGCCGACGGGCGCGCCACGGAAGTTCGCAAGGAGCGACGCGGTCGTGTAGAGGTGGGTCATCTGGACGCCGAACGATTCGGCGATGCGCTCGGCCGCGCTCCACGGCAAATAGCCGTACGCCTGGTTCGTCGCGTACAGGACCCGGGTGAGACGGTCCGTGCCGGCCGGCGTCTCGCGGAGGATCCGGTCGACAAGTCCGAGGTCGAGCCCGCGCTCGGCTTCGGCCGGCACCGTGAGCACGGCGTTGGACAGGGGACGCCGATCGCCGTATGGGGCAGTCTGCACCATCCGGATCCGGTAGTACGACGCCCGCGGCGCGATCGGCGGCCGCTTCCGGAAGGCGTTGCGGAACGTGTACGAGATGGAGATCGCGCGCGGCGGGCAGGCCTTCTCGCACATGAGGCACGACTCACACTTGAAGATGCTCGTCTCGGGCTCGAGCAGCAGGGCGATGAGACCGCGGCTGCGCTCCGGCAGCTCGCGCTTCTCATAGGGGTATTTGCGCGTGACGGTCCGTCCCCGTAGGAGGTGGCTCATCGTGCGCTTCATGCCCGTGAGGATTCCGAGCATTACCGGTACCGCCCGATCATCTATCGACATCCCCGAGCACGATGTCGATCGAACCGAGGATCGCGACGGCGTCGGCGACGAGGCGGCCTTGCAGGAGCCACGGGAGGATCTGCAGGTTGTTGAACGACGGACCGCGCATCTTCGCCCGGAACGGATTCGGGGCCGACCCGCCGCTGGAGATCATGTAGATGCCGACCTCGCCCTTCGCGCCCTCGACCGTGTAGTAGGCCTCGCCCTTCGGGCATTTCCAGACGTGTCCGAGACGGGCGCGAACGGCGCCGCCGGGGATGTTCGCGATGCACTCGCGGATGATCTCGACCGACGCGCGCATCTCGCCCAGTCGGACCTTGTACCGCGCGTATGCGTCGCCTTCGACGGACGTCACCGAAGCGAAGCTCTTCAGCTCCGGGTAGATGGAGTACGGGCGATCCTTGCGCAGATCCCAGTCGACCCCCGAGGCGCGGAGTATCGGGCCGGTGAGGCCGTACTGCTTGGCGACGTCCGCGGGGATCCCGCCCACCCCGATCGTCCGCTCGAGGAAGATCTCGTTGGTCTCGAAGAGCTCGACGTAGTCGCGCTCGATGTGCTCGGCGAAGCGGTCGAGGAACCGCTCGAGCTTCGAAAGCATCCCCGGCGGGAAGTCGTAGAGCACGCCGCCGGGACGGAAGTAGTTGAAGTTCATCCGCGAGCCGCAGAGCTCCTCGAACATGTCGAGGATCTCTTCGCGGTCACGGAAGCAGTAGAGCAGCGGGGTGGTCGCGCCAACGTCGAGGCCGTACGTGCCGAGCCAGATGAGGTGCGACGCGCAGCGCGACAGCTCGTCGGCGATGACCCGGATGTACTCGGCGCGGCGCGGGATCTCGATGTTCGCGATCGCCTCCATCGCGCCGGCGTAGCAGTGCTCGTTGAGCATGTTCGAGACGTAGTCGGCCTGGTCGGCGTAGCGGATGCCCCCTTGGAAGGTCCGCCATTCGAAGATCTTCTCGAGGCCACGATGCAGGTAGCCCATCACCGGGATGCACTCGATGACCTTCTCGCCCTGCAGCTTGAGCACGAGCCGGAGCACGCCGTGCGTCGAGGGGTGCTGCGGCCCCATGTTGAGGATGAGCTCTTCGGTCTCGAGGCCTTCGTCGCTCTCGATCACCGGAGGCTTCAGGTCGGATGAAAGGGGCTCGGCCGGGGCCGGCACAGCCGGGCCTGGCCGCACGGAGGTACTCAGTTCCCTCTAGCCACCTTTGAAGATCTTTTCGCGGAGGCGGAGGACGCCCTCGGTCAGTGCCTCGGGCCGGGGCGGGCAGCCGGGAACGTACACGTCGACCGGGACGACCGTGTCGACGCCCTGGAGCGTCGCGTAGCTGTCCCAGAACTCCCCGCCGGAGCTGGCGCAGTTGCCCATGGCGATGACCCACTTCGGCTCGGGCATCTGCTCGTACAGCCGGCGCAGGCGCGGGGCCATCTTGTGGGTGACCGTGCCGGCGACGATCATCACGTCCGCCTGGCGGGGGCTCGAGCGGAACACCTCCGCGCCGAACCGGGCGAGGTCATGATGCGACGCCGCGGTCGCCATCATCTCGATCGCGCAGCAGGCGAGGCCGTAGCCAAGGGGCCAGGGGCTCCGCGAGCGGGCCCAGTTCACGAGCATGTTGACCGTCGTGAACACGATGTTGTCGTCGCTGGCCGTGACGCCGGCGATCATCCGCGGCTCGTGCCCGCCCATCCCCGTCTGGGTCGTGATCGGGCGCCGCTGGACGACGTCCTCTTCGAAATCGATCGGATGGACGTCGGTGGGAGTTTTCTGATCGATCGCCATTCCGAGGTCCAGTCTACCCGTCAATTTCGTGACTTGCCCGCAGGAGCGCGATGAGCGCGGGGTGCAATGGCCGGCCGGACGCGACGATCTCGGTGTGTTCGGTCCACGTCACCACACCGCCGGCTTCGCGTACCAGGAGCTCGCCAGCCGCGGAATCCCACGGCGAGCGGGACACCTCGAAGTACGCGTCGAGGCGACCGGCCGCGACCCACGCGAGGTCGAGCGCCGCGGACCCCGCGCGGCGGATGTCACGGACCTTGCCGGCGAGCCGGGCAACGACGGCAGCCTGGGCGGCCCGCTCGGCCGCGTCATAGCTGAAGCCGGTCGCGACAAGCGCGATCGCCGGGTCGCCGACCGTGCTGGCCGCGAGTGGGCGGCCGGCGAGGCGGGCGCCGCCACCGCGCACCGCCGTGAACAGCTCGTCGCGCGATGGGTCGTACACCGCGCCGGCGATCGCCCCGTCCGCATCCGCGCAGGCGATGCTCACGCACCAATGCGGCTGGCCGTAGAGGTAGTTGATCGTGCCGTCCAAGGGATCGACGAGCCACCGGATCCCGCTCTGTCCCTCGTGCGCCGAGCCCTCTTCGGCGATCAGCGTGTCGTGCGGCCGCCGCTGGCGGATGAAGGCGACGACTGCCTGCTCCGCCTGCTCGTCGGCTTCGGACACCAGATCGGTCGCGGTCGACTTGCTCCGTACGCCGACCGCCGGGCCACCGAAGCGCGCGAGGAGGATGGCCGTGGCCGATCGGGCGGCCCCGATCGCGATCTCGAGCGCATCGGTCGCGGTCAGCGCCGCGACGTCAGGCGCGATGGGCCCCCGGCGTTCCGTCGTCGACGACGAAGGTGGCGGTGGTGCTCACGATGGCCGTGGGGCTCCGGACCGTCGAGACCGCGCGGAAGTCCGCCGTCAACCGGGTCCGCTCGACGGTGCAGCGGACGTAGCCCTTGTGGTTGTCGAAGAAGCGCAGCTGGGGATTCTTCGCCGATGGATCGAATTGCGTCGCCGGCGGGGTCGGATCGCTGTCTGAGCTGATGGCGGTGCCGAGGATCTCGGTCGCGACCGTGGGCGATCGGGGATCGGAGAAGTCTCGCTTCAGGTCGTAGACGAAGTTCACGTGGCTGTCGCCGGAGAGCACGACGGGGTTCTTCGTGCGCGCCAACTGGTCGAGCACGACCTGCCGATCCGCCACGTAGCCCATCCAGTTGTCGACGCCGTCGAAGTGCTGCACGGCCGGCGTGGGGCTCGAGTCCTGCTGGGCGAACCGCACCGACTGCGCGACGAGATTCCAGGTGGCGTGTGACGCGGCGAGGCCGCTCACGAGCCACGCCCGCTGCTCCGTCCCCAGCATCGTTCGCTTCGGATCCAGGCTGGCCGCGCAATAGCCCGACGCGGTCTCGTCCTTGTCGGCACAGAGGGGCACCTCGGGCGAGCGGTACTGCCGCGTGTCGAGCACGTGAAAGGTCGCGAGGTCGCCGAAGGACAGGGACCGGTAGAGCTTCAACGCCGGACCCTGCGGGCGCGGCACGCGGACCGGCATGTGTTCGTAGAACGCCTGGTACGCGACCGTTCGTTCGAAGACGGCCTGCTTGTTCCTCGGGTCAGTCACATCGATGCCGCCGGCGTAGTTGTTCTCCACTTCGTGGTCGTCCCACGTCACGATCCACGGGAAGGCGGCATGGGCCGCCTGCAGATCCTTGTCGCTGCGATATTGCGCGTAGCGGTCGCGATAGTCGGCCTGGCTGAAGCTCCAGTCGCTCTTCGCGTACCCGCGCACGGTGTCGCCACGGGCGTTGCCCTCGTAGATGTAGTCGCCGAGGAACAGCACGGCATGCAGGTCCTCGCGCGCGAGGGCCGCGTGCGCGGTGTAAAAGCCCTGCGTGTAGTTCTGGCACGATGCGACCGCGAATCTCAGCTGCTGCGGGCTCGAACCGGCGGCCGGTGCGGTGCGGGTGCGGCCGATGGGGCTGTCGATGCCACCCGCGCGGAAGCGATACCAGTACCCCCGGTCCGGATCCAGACCGGTGACGTCGACGTGCACCGCGTGCGCGAGCTCGGCGGTGGCGGTCACCCTGCCGCTCCGCGCGACATCCGTCAGCGCCTCGTCGCGAGCGACGGTCCAGTCGAGGTCGACGGGCGCCGGGCCCATCCCGCCGCCGTTCAGGGGATCGACCGCCAGGCGCGTCCACAGCACGACAGCGTCGGCCAGCGGGTCGCCCGACGCGACGCCGAGCGTGAACGGGTCGCGGTCGAGCCTGAGTGGGGCCGGGGCCTGGGTGCACGCAGCCAGCGGCGCCAGTGCGGTAAGTGCGGCGATCCGTGCGGATGCGGCGATGAACGCGCGCCGGTCCATGACCGTGCTAAGCGGACGCACTCGCCTCGTGAGCGCGGTATTGGAGCTCGTAGAGCCGATGGTAGACGCCGTGCTGGTTCAGCAGCTCTTTGTGCGTCCCGATCTCCGCGACCCGGCCCTTGTGCAGCACGATGATCCGGTCGACGTTCTGGATGGTCGACAGACGGTGGGCGATGATGATCGAGGTCCGCCCGACCATGAGCTTGCGGAGCGCGTCCTGGATCAGATGCTCCGTCTCGGTGTCGACCGATGACGTGGCTTCATCGAGCACGAGCATGATCTCGGGGTTGAACGCGATCGCGCGGGCGAACGCGAGGAGCTGCTTCTGGCCGACCGAGAGCGTCGAGCCGCGCTCGGTCACGACGGTGTCGTAGCCGTCCGGCAGCCGGTCGATGAACTTATCCGCGTTGACGAACCGCGCCGCCGACCGCACCTGCTCGTCCGCGATGGCCGTCTCGTTCAGCCGGATGTTCGAGGCGATCGTACCCGCGAAGATGAACGGGTCCTGGAGCACGACCCCGACGTGGCGCCGCACCTCGCGCTGGGCGAGGTCCCGGAGGTCCACGCCGTCCAACAGGATGCGGCCCTTCTGCACGTCGTAGAACCGCGAGATGAGGCTGATGATCGAGGTCTTCCCCGCCCCCGTGGCGCCGACGATGGCCACGCTCTCCCCGGCCGAGATCTTGAAGTCGACGTCGCGGAGCACCCAGTCACCCTCGTTGTACGCGAACGAGACGTTCTCCATGGTGATCTCGCCGCGGACGCTCGGGAGCGCCACCGGGTGCGGCGCGTCGACGATGGTGGCTTTCGTGTCGAGCAGCCGGAACACCCGCTCCGACGACGCCATCGCCGACTGCAGGATGTTGTATTTCTCGGAAAGGTCCTGGATCGGCCGGAAGAATTGGTCGAGGAGCTGCCAGAACGCCAGCAGCGTCCCGATGGTCATCTGGCCGCCGAGGGACCAGTAGCCGCCGGCGATGAACAGGGCCGTGGCCGCGCCGGCGCGGGTGAACGTCACCGCCGGGAAGAACAGGCTCATCGCCTTGATCGCGCCCTGATTCGCCTCGAGGAGGTCGGTGTTCAGCTCGTCGAACTGCTTGTACGCGCGCGGCTCGCGCGTGAACAGCTGGACGATCGACATGCCGCTGATGTTCTCGTTCAGGTACGCGTTGATCCGCGCCAACCGGATGCGGATGGCCCGGAATGACTGGCGCATCGTCTTCCGGAAGTAGAAGGTGAGCGCGACGATGATCGGCAGGGTTGCGTACGTGATGAGGGCGAGCCGCCAGTCGAGGAACAGCAGCACGACGGCGATCCCGATCAGCATGAGGAAGTCGCCGAAGATCGAGACGACGCCTTGGGTCACCATGTCCGTGAGCGCGTCGATGTCGTTCGTGATCCGGGTCATGAGCCGGCCGACCGGGTTGCGGTCGAAGAACGAGAGCGAGAGCGACTGCAGGTGCCCGAACAGCTGGACCCGCAGGTCGTACATCGCGCGCTGGCCGACGTACGTCGTCAGGATGTTCTGGGCGTACCGGAGTGCCGCCGATGCGAGCAGGACCCCGAGGTATGCGGCACCAAGCGGTACGAGCAGCCGGAGGCCCTCGGCCGCGGGGATGCTGCCGCTGACTGCCGGCGCGATGGCCTGGTCGATGAGGAACTTCGTGATGATCGGCGGCGCGATGTCGGCGAAGGACAGGAAGACGAGCAGCAGGAACGCGATCGCAACGAGGCGGCGGTACGGCCTGAGGTAGCCGAGAAGCCGCCGCATCAGCCGCGCGTCGTACGCCTTGCCGAGGATCTCGTCCTCCTGGAAGAACCCTGCCATCAGGAGCTCTCCCCCATGCCGCCACCGCCCATACGGGTGCGGAACCGGGTCGGCGCGGATTCCGCCGCCCTTACGCGTCGCTCGTGCTCTTCGCGCTCGGTATCCACGTCGAGCTCTTCCTCAAGCAGCTGGCGCCGGTACATCTGCGCATAGATGCCGTTGCGCTCGAGGAGCTCCCGGTGGGTGCCCCGCTCCGCGATCCGGCCATCGTCGAGGACGAGGATCTCGTCCGCGTCCTTCACGGTCGAGATGCGGTGCGCCACGACGATGCTCGTGCGCTCCTGCATCACGCCGCGGAGGCGACGGAGGATCTCCGACTCGGTGTACGTGTCCACAGAGCTCATCGCGTCATCGAGGATCAGGATCTTCGGGTCCTTCGCGACCGCGCGGGCGATGGCCGTCCGTTGCTTCTGGCCTCCGGAGAGCGTCACGCCGCGCTCGCCGATCATCGTGTCGAAGCGCGCCGGGAAGTCCTCGACGTCCTTGTTGAGTTGCGAGACGTCGCCGGCCCAGTCGAGCTTCGTGTCCGTCAGCGCGGTCTCGAGACCGAAACCGACGTTCTCGCGCAGCGGGACGCTGAACAGGAACGTCTCCTGGGGCACGTAGCCGACCGCATGGCGGAGGGTCGCCAGCGGGTAGCGCTTCACGTCGACGCCATCGATGAGGATCTCGCCGCTCGTCGCGTCGAACAGCCGCGGGATGAGGTTCACCAGACTCGACTTGCCGGAGCCGGTGTGTCCGACGATCGCGAGCGAGCCGCCGGCGGGCACCGTGAAGCTCACGTCGCGGAGCACGGTCGCCGGTCCGTACGCGAAGCCAACGTTCCGGAACTCGACGTCCCCGCGGATCGGGTGCGTCGCGGGCTCGGCGGGATCCACGATGTCGGGCTTCGCGTCCCAGATCTCCTGCAGCCGCTGCAGCGAGGCCCAGCCCTGCTGGAACAGGTTCGACACCCAGCCAAGGGCGATCATCGGCCACGCGAGGAGGTTGAGGTAGGCCACGAACTGCACGAGCTGTCCGAGCGTCATCCGTCCCTCTATCGCATCCTGGCCGCCGACGTAGAGGGTCCCGAGGACCGAGAGGCCGAGGATGAAAGACATCGTCGGCCAGATGAGGCCGTCCATCCGCCGGAGGTTGATCGCGCGCGAGACGTACTCCTCATTGACCGCGGCGAACCGGGCGATCTCCGCGTTCTCTTGCGAGAAGGCCTTCACGACGCGGATGCCCGAGAAGTTCTCCTGCGCGCTCGTGGACATCTCCGAGAACTGGGCCTGCAGCCGCTCGAACTTCACATGGACCCGGCGGCCGATGAACCAGAACGTGAGCGACACGAGGGGCATGAGGACGATCGAGATCAGCGTCAGCTTGGCCGACACGCCGAGCATCGAGATGATCGTGAACGTGAACGTCATCGACGTCGACACGATGTTCATCACGCCGGGGCCCTGCATCATCCGTGTTGCCGACAGGTCGTTCGTCATGCGGGCCATGAGGTCACCAATGCGCTGATGCTGGAAGTACCCGAGGTGCATGCGCTGGAGATGCGCGAAGAGGTCGTTGCGCATGTCGTACTCGATGAAGCGCGACGTGTTCATCATGAAGTATCGGCCGGCGGCCCGGAACACGGCCTCGAACGCCGAGAACACCAGGGCGAAAAGCGCGAGCCGGACGATCGCGTCCAGCGTCGTGCCGTGGTTCAGCCCGTCGACGATCTGGCCGATGAAGCGCGGCGGTACGACGGCAGCGATGGACCCAGCGGCAACGGCCAGCGTGCCGAGGAGGAGCTGGGTGCGGTGCCGGCCGACGTAGTGGAGGTAGGTGGCCCGGGCGGAGGTCACGTAGGGACGAGTCTAGTCGGCGGGGTCCGGATCACCGGTCACACTCCGGGCGCAGCCTCGGCACGGGCACGGCTGCGGGACGCGCGCCCGCCGACCCACGCGAGGAGGCAGGCGACCGCGCCGCCGACGAACACCGGCGCGACGCCATAGGCGTCTGCGACGGGGCCGACCAGCAGCAGCGGCGCGAAGCTGAATACCGAGACGAGCATGTTCAGCACGCCGAAGATGCGCCCGCGGATCTCGTCGTGCAGATCCGATTGCAGGCGCGTCATCGACGGTACCGTGATGAACGCGTACGACACGCCGAATACGAAGGCGGTGAGGCTCACCAGCCCGACGAAGAACGGGAACCCCGCGGTCGGGCCGGTCGCGCTCCGGAACACCGCCGCGAGCGGCCGCTCCGCGGCGAGGATCAGGAGCGCGATCGCCGTCACGATGAGGCCTGTCCCAATCGCGCGGTTCGGCGCGAGCCGTCCGCCGATGACGTTCAGTGCCCCGAGGCCCACCACGACACCGAGCCCCGCCGGGGCGACGAGGACCACGACGTTCTTCTCGCCGAGCCCGAGGACCTCACGCACGAAGCCGGGAGCGAGGGCCCCAGCGACGGCGACGAGCATGTAGGTCAGAGCGATGTAGACCAGCGACCAGACCACCGGCGGGTGCCTCCGCAGGTACGCGAACGCCTCGCCGACGCCCCCCAGCGTTTCCGCGATGGCCGCGCCTGCGACTTTCACGCCGAGCCGGTCTGGACGGACGGGCGGCGTCACGCTCGGCACGGTGAGGCAGAGGAGGGCGGCGCCGAAGAACATCGATGCGATCACGACGAAGAGCGCCAGGTAGCCGGAGATCGCGATGACGACGGGCGCGAGGATGATGAAGCCCACGAGGAAGGCCCCATTGAACGTGAACGTGAAGAGCGAGTTGGCGACGAGCAGATCGCGCTTCCGGACGATCGCCGGGATCGTCGCCGATTCCGCTGGAACGAAGAACACGGTGATCGCCGCGACCAGGAAGTTCACGATGTACGCCGCGCTCACGCTCTCACCGAGCACCAGGAGTGGCAGGACCGCCGCCGCGCGCAGGGCATTGGTGATGACGAGCACGCGCTTCCGATCGGTGCGATCGACGATGACCCCGGCGAAGACGCCGAACACGACGGCCGGGAGGAGGGCCAGCAGGATGAGGATCGACGACGACGTGTTCGACTTCGTGATCTCGCCAACGAGCACGATGAGCGCGAAGGTCGTCGCGTTCGCGGCGACCTGCGACAGGATCTGGGCGGCCCAGAGGGCCAGGAACGCCCGGTTGCGCAGGATGCCGCGCTCGGCCGCATCGCCGAGGGGCTCAGCCGGACCCACGTCCCTACTCGGCTGGCGCCAGAGGGCCGCGCTCGACGAACCGCTTGATGTCGCGCTCGAGTTCGCTCCGGCCGATGAGGACGCGCCGCGCGCAGCAGGTACAGCGCACGCCGATGTCCGCGCCGAGCCGCACGACGCGCCAGGTGTCGCCGCCGCACGGGTGCTGCTTTCGCAGCACGACGACGTCATCGAGGTACAGCGGCAGCGGCGGCTTCGGCATGAGGAGACGCAGTCTAGGAGGGGCGCTCAGCGCTGAACCGCTACCGCCGGCAGGTCGAGCGTCGTTTCTTTCGTCACGGTGAAGCGCGTCTTCGGATAGATCAGCTCGAACTGCCCCTCGATCCCGCCGGTCCTCGTGATCGCGACCTGCATCACGTCGGACGCGCCGATGGCCTTGACCGTCCACGGTCCGTTGAGCTGCTTGCCGTCGAGGAGGATCGCGCGCTCGGGGCCCGGGCCGTACCACGAGTGCGGGCTGACGCGCACGTCGTTCACGGAGATGGCCTCGGCGCCCGCGTTGCGCAGCTCGTTCGTGAGATCACTCATCGCGCGATCGTCGAAGGTGCCGTCGATCGTCACGGAGATCCCCTGGCCCCGGGCCGGGCTCACCGCCGCGAACACCCTGAGCTGGTCGATCTCGCGCTGGCTCTCGGTCAGCGACCCCTGGCCGTTCGAGACGGAATCCCGGGCGCCGGCCACGCGCAGCCGGAGGTCGAAGATCTCGTCGCGGAGCGAGTTGTTCCGGTCGGACAGGTTCGCGATGAGCGTCGTGAGCGATGCCGGGGTCTCGAGCTGCAGGCTGCGCGAATAGACATCCTGGGAGCGGAACTGCGTGACCACGAGGATCCCGAGGAAGAGCGCGATCGCCGTCGCGGCGATGCCGCCCGCGTTCGACCTCATTGCGGGGAGGCGATGCGGACGGTCAGCGCGCCGTCGTAGGCCGGCACGTTGATCGCATTCGCGCGCGTGACCCGGAAGCCGAGGCCCTGCACGTCGCGGCGGGCCTTGATGTCCCGGAGCTGATTTGGGTCGTCGAACGCGCCGAGCACGCTGTTTTGCGGTCCGATCACCGCGATGTTGAACGGTGGCGAGAGCAGCGTTCCGTTCACCATGATCGTCGAGCCGACGCAATACACGCTTGTGCTCGACACGACGCGCTGCGCGTTGACCGAGATGGCCTGCGCGCCGCCGCGCCACGCGGTGTTCAGGATGTCGGTGAGGTCGGTCGAGTGGCAGATGGCCTGGTCGAGGTTGGTCGCGCCGGCCGCGACGGTGTGCGAGTCGTCGAGCTGCACCACCACGCCATCGCCCGTGACCGCGGTCAACCCGGCCTGGGCCTTGAGCTCGTCGATCCGCTTCTGGAGCTCGCTCGCCGCGCCGCT
Source organism: Chloroflexi bacterium UBA4730 (assembly GCA_002404155.1). GTDB lineage: Bacteria > Chloroflexota > Limnocylindria > P2-11E > P2-11E > UBA4735. Next base: position 60,425 of record DHJC01000058.1, read on the forward strand.
CTGGGTCGCGGCGTTCGATTGGATCTGGTCGAGCTGCGTCCGGAGGTCTTGGAGCTGGACCTTGAGATCGTTCTGCTCCTTCTGGAGCGCGAACGCGGCGTCGGTGAGCGGCGTGTTGTAGCGGACGGCGATCGAGCTCCGCTCCGGCTGTCCCTGCCACTGCGCCGCGACGAGGAAGCCGAACAGCATGGCCGGCAGCAGCAGAGCGACCCCGTGCTTCAGCCGCTGGCGGCGTGGGTCCGAGCTCGCCGCGATGGCCGTCACGCCTCCAGTGTCACACGCGCCAGGGGCCGGTCGATGGTCGCTCGCTCGGTTGCCGTGCCGTACCGGTCTCTCTTGCGCCACGCCGCCACCGCCGGGAGCACCACCGCGAACCCCGCATCGGCCGCGGCGTCCCGGAAGGCGTCGAGGAACCGCGCTCGCATGAACCGTCCAGCCTCTCCAGGATGAGATCGGCGCCGGTCGCGTCGTAGAGCGTCGGCACCCGGTCGCCGCGCGCGGCGTAGGGGAGGAGCGCCGCCTGCTTCGTGGCGGGGCGGCCGGCCTTATGGCGGCGCAGCATCCGGCAGTCCCCCAAGTCGAAGACGTCGGCGTCGCGCCGATCGCGATGAGTCACATGTGACGGCCCTCCGGGCCGTGAGTCTGTGTCCGTCCACCTGCTCGGCTCGCTATCGCTCGCTTCGCGTGGACGGCAGCCCCAGAATTGGCTTTACCAATTCTGGGGCTGTAGCTCAGCGGATAGAGCGCCGCCGTCCTAAGGCGGGCGTCGTGGGTTCGATTCCCACCAGCCCCTCTCGTGACACACCGCGCGCCCTGAGCGAAGTCTCCAGTTAATCAAGCCAGCCCGGACGCGGCGTCGCTGAGACGAGCATCCCGCCGTCTAGCTCCACTGCCGAGAAGATCGTGTCGAGGACCCGACGTTTCTGCTGTGCGGACATCGCCGGCCAGTCGTCGACGAGCGTCCTGATCTGGTCGCCGGCGACGATGACCGGCGCGACCTTCACGTCCTCGAGTTCCGCGAGCTCGTCGACGATCTTGTCGCGGCGGCGCAGGTAGGTCTCTCGATCGAGGTCGCCGAGCTCATAGAGATCCTTCAGCCGGATGAGCCGCTGCTCCGCGCTGCGGCGGCGCTCTTCGACGGAGCGCAGCGGCCTCGTGGCCTGCTTGCCCCGCAAGATCGCGCTACCGAATTCCTTGCGGAACGCGGCCGGGAGCTCGATCGCCTCGAGCCATTCGCGCATCTGAGTCTCGACCGCCCCTTGCGGGGCCTTCGGCTGGTCGCACCCGGTCGAGCCATAGCGCCGTCGGCAGGTGTAGTAGTCCCACGACGAGCCGCCGGACTTCGAGCTGGTCGACCCGTGGACCGGAGAGCCGCATCGCTTGCAGCGCAGGAGTCCGGTGAGCGCGAAACGCGAGTCCTTCCGTAGGTGATTGGACCGCTGACGGCCATTGCGCCCGCGGATCGCGGCTCAGGCGGCCCACGTCTCCTCATCGATGATCGCGGCGAACCGTGCGGCGACCCCGCGATCATCGACGTTACGACGAGGCCGGTAGACGACGCGGCCGGCGTAGCGGGTGTTCGCGAGGATGTCGGTGAGCGCGTCGGCGACGAACACGGTGGCGTGTGGCCGCCCGTTGCGGTGCCGACCGTCGAAGTTCGGCGGGCGGTGGCCGTTTTCGTTGAGCCAGCTCGCGAGATTGCGGTACGAGTACTTCCCAGTCGCGTACTCGCGGAAGATCGTCTGGACCACGCGAGCCGCAGGCTCGTCGATGACCACTTCCCCATCGACCCGCCTGTAGCCGAACGGGAGCGGCCCGATGGCCCCGCCGTCGCGCGCGAGCTGCTCGAGGTTCGCGACGAGCCGCTCGCTGGTGAGCTCGCGCTCGAATTGCGCAAGCACGGCTAGGAAGCCGACGAAGGCCCGCCCCGACGCGGTGGCTGTGTCGATGGACTCTTTCGCCGAGACGAACGCCACGCCGAGCTCGTGCATCTCCTCGAGGAGCATGTACAGGTCGGGGACGCTGCGACCGAGCCGGGACATCGACCACACCGCGACCGCTGCGACGTCCGGCTGCTCCATGCGCTCGCGGAGCCGCTCGAGTCCCGGCCGCGCGGTGTTCTTGCCCGAGCGGTGCAGATCCTCGAAGACTTCGACCTTCAGGCCGCGCAGCGTCGGCAGCGCCTTGACCTGTTCGATCTGGGTGCGCGGTGACAGGGCGCGCAGGTGTGCATCCGCGCCGTCCTCGCGGAGCCGTTCGCGGTCGCCGCGATCGAGCCGCGAGACGCGGACGTAGATCAATGCCGTCGTGCGCTGAGTCATCGTCGACCTCCTCGTTTCCGCAAAGGCTTAGGTGTCGGCCGCTTCAGGAAGCCGCCTGCCTCTGCGCGCTTGAGCGCATATCGGATCGCCTGGTCGCTTCGGCCGCGCAGCTTCGCCAGCGCCTTCGTGGGCGCTTCCGGGTGTGCTTTTCGCGCCTCTCGGTACTGGCGAGCGAGGGTGCGGAGATCGTCGGGCGTGAAACCCGTGCGGCCAGGACGGACGAGCGGACGCTCGACGGGGAGGCGGCCCACCCAACCACCGATCAAGCCATTCGGCAGTTTGAGTTCGCCAGGGAGGAGAGGCATCGCATGGACGAGGTCAGCGATGATCTCCTGCAGAGGAAACCGCGCCTGAGTCGCGCTAACGCGGCCGACCGTATCTCCTGGTATTTCGTCGATTCCCATCGCGAAGGCCGTGCAGGTGACGTAGCCGGCCTCGTCACGTTCGAGACGCAACAGGAGCGACGGACCGGTGGTCGGCGAAACCCTGTACCAGTGGGCCGAGTCCGCGGCGCGCGCCATCACATCTCTGATTTCAGGCAGCGTGAGGAGTCTCGCGTCGTCCCCGGCCGCTATCCATCGGGAGTGCGCTGTTCCAGCCATGTACCAGCAATGTAGCCCTGACGGCGGGATACCACAAGGCGTGCAGGCCCATACGGTTATCCCGGCAGGAGTTGATGAGGGGTCCAGTTTCGTCTGCAGGGGTTCGTTCTAGTTCCATAGCAGTAACCCTCGGTGTTGACTCGGATCATGCGTACAGCACTGATCCGTCAGGTCCGCGCCCAGCGTCGGATGCCGTCACCGGCCCTCGCCCGTGCGATCCGCGAGGCCGCCGGTGTTTCGCAGGGACGCATCGCCGAGGAGCTCGGCGTCGATCGCGTCACGGTCACGCGCTGGGAGACTGGCCTACGCCGGCCGCGTGGCGAGCGCGCCAGTGCCTACGCGGAGCTTCTGAGCCAGCTCAAACGGGCCGTCGAGTGACGGCCGCGTGCCTGCACCCCCACGTCCTCGCGACAGCGTGCGTCCTTGCCGCGATCCGGCTTGAGCTTACGAAGACGCGCCCGGTCGCTGCTACCGAGCGCGTCGCCGAGGAGGTCGGCCGCGATGATCATCACATCGCAGCGAACCCGACCCGAGTCTAGCGCTGAGCGTCGGCCGTGAGGGCGATGCGATGACCCGCTGGTACGCGTGTCCCGAGCCCGACTGCCACGAGGTCGTGATGTGGCTCGGCCACGTCCGCTACGCGATCGGGTTGACCGACCTCGAGCCGCGGTGGATGTGCGCGGCTTGCCTCGAGCGGCTACAGGCCGCCGAGGCGAGCTACAGCGCCGGCTACGCATTCGCGGCAGCTGACTGCGTGTGGGCGATCTCGGTCCTGGCCGAGAAGGGCCAACGTCTCGCGGTCGGCTCCGCGTGACGCCCGTCGAGTTCGATCCCGACGTCTATGCCCGCGCGCATGGCGAAGAGCCGTCTCCTGACGTCGCACGTCCCGCGCGACGGATCTACACGCTCGCCGAGCTCGCGAACCTCCACGGCGACGGCCGGCGGCCTTGCGTCGGGTGGCGCGTCGATCTTCTCCTCGGGGTTCGTCGGTGGGTGGGCGAGCGAGACGCCGGCCTTTGCCGATGTCGATCCCGTGTTCGGGCTGTTCGATATCTCGGTCAAGAAGCTGCGCACGGCCACGCGCCTCGGTGTGGATTTTGTCAGCGACTCGCTCCCCGACGTGCTCGCCTTCTTGTCGCGCTCGGGCGGCACGAACCTCGCACTCGTTGAAGATCAAGGCTTCCTCATCGGCGACGGTGGGTCACTCCAGCTGCGCGGGCTCCTCAACAGCGGGATCACGACCGTCGATCTCGAGGGCTCGACGTCGAACACGATCTCGAACACGACGAGCGCCGCGGGCTCAGCGCCGAAGCTCCGGACGCTCTGCTACGGCCTGCCGTCGCAGTACGCGGCTCGGGCAAGCTGGATCACGAAGCGCACCGTCGAGGGCAGCATCCGCGCGCTCGTCGACAACTCGAACCGCCCCCTCTTCGAGGAAGAGGAGGAGGGCACGCTGCTCCAGAAGCCGATCGCCAACTCGGATTTCATGCCGCCTGATGGCACCGACACGAACAAGGTGGCGTTGTTCGGCGACCTGTCCGCGTACGTGATTGCTCAGAGGGTTCAGATCAGCGTCACCATCCTCAACGAGCGTTTCCGTGACGTGGATCAGCTTGGCATCATCATACGCGAGCGCGTCGGCGGCGGGCTCTATAACGAGGACGCCCTACGGATTGGCGTCGTATGAGCGAGTCCGTCCTCGCGACCGAGTTCGAGCTCAAGGCCGTTGACACGTCGGAGCGCACGATCTCGGGATACGCGAGCGTCACCGGAAACGTCGACGCAGTGGGAGACGTCATCGAGCCCGGCGCGTTCCGGCGAACCGTCGCGGAGCACGCGGCGACGGGTTTCAAGAATCTCCCCGTCTACATCGGCCATCAGCATGCCTCGCTTCCGGTGGGAATGCCGATCACGGTCGCCGAGGACGCGATCGGGTTGTTCACGAAAAATCGGATCCACGCGACCACCGCCGGCAATGACTTGCTCGCGGTCGCGCGCGAGCGGATGGCCGCCGGCCAGCCGCTGGGGATGTCGATCGGTTACAAGGCGAACCCGTCGAGCATCAAGTGGACGACGAAGGGCGGTCAGACGGTCCGTCAGATCGGCGAGCTCGATCTAGCGGAACTCTCGTACACGGCGATGCCCGCGAACGGATCAGCGCGCGTCCTATCGGTCAAGGCGACGAGCGACGCTCAATGGGGGAGTCAGTACGCGGCCGTTCAGCGCTTCTTCGACGACGATGTGCGAACGACGCTCGCGCTCGTGCAGGCCGACGAGCTGTTCCGATGACCTCGTCAAATCCGACCCCTCGTGCTCGGCGGGAGGGCGTGCTCATCGCCCTCCCGCCACAGATCGCTGAGCTCGCGGACGCCGCGCTCGCGCCGCTCTACGAGCGGTGCCGGCCGCGACACCATGTAGTCGCCGACGTGGTTCCTCGCGGGTGAGGCGGGGCCCGAACGGGCGACCTTCTCGCCGCTCGGCGCTGGAAGCGCGAGTGAGCCGGTGATCGTGCACACCCAGGTCAACCTCGATGGCCGGACGATTGCGGATGTCGTCGGCCAGCACTACACGTCCATGCGCAGGCTCCAGGGACTCGCCTAGCCCCGCGCAACCGCGAACGGGCGCGGATTTGGGCCGGTTGGCAGCGTTTCTGTCAGCAGTACCAATAGGGGCGCGACCGCGAACGGGCGCACGGTGACCACAGGTCGCCTCGTCCATTTGGATAATGGTCAGAGCCGCCCACTTGGCCGATAGTCAGTTCCGTGGGCGTGGGATACGCAGGCCAGGATGAAACCGTTGAGCTCAGGCTGTCGTCAGACGGGAACGAGCTCGCGATTGTCGATCTCATCGGACGGCGACGCCGATGCGATGCGCGGTTGCCAGCCGACGGCCGCGCGGACGTCGCCGCCGCGCTGGCGCGGATGGCCGAAGCGGCGGAGCGCTCGACGTTTTCGGACGCGCCCGCGAAAGTGCTGGCTGAGGACGGCGGCCGGATTGATGTCGCAGCCCTGCCATCGGGGGTCGCGATCTACATCTTCCCCCCCGGTTCCTGGAAGAGCCGCTCGGTCCGACTGGTCCCCAGGGACGCCCGGCAGCTCGCAGCTGAGATGCGGCACCGCGGGGGAACCGCGCGCAGGCCGGCTCGCCCATGACGGTGAACGATGGCAGCGTCGTCTCCCGAAACGACTGGGTCAACGGATTGGTGCCGTGTCCGAGCTGCGGTCTGCGGCTCGACAAGGGCCGCGATCACGGGGAGTTCGTGTGGGATGACTGGGACGCGCGGGCCACGAAGGCCTTGGGCGTCACGGGCACCCACGCCCGGTGCGGCACCCCGTTTCGGCTGCACTTCGAGGACGTGCCGACCTCTGCGATCCGTCGGGCCGCCGTCCCCCGCTAGGCTGGAAACGCGAAGGCCCGCCTCTCCTGGCCGAGGCCGAATCTTGTCCCTAGTTGGGGCGAACCGCCGAGGCTCAGTACGCACTTGGGGCAGATTGGATCTATGTGCTGCGATCGAACGTATAGGCGCTGGCGGCCGGCTGTAGGTCAATCTCCGGCGACTCGGAACGGTGCCGCTCATATGGCCCACGCCCGCTAGTTCGTCGCCGAATTGTGCAGGGGCGGCTGCCGAACGGCATCCGCTACACCTTCGAGTGTCCGCTCGAGCAATGGAATGTCGTAGGGCTTACGCAACACGCCGAAGACCCCTGCGAGGTCCATCGCGCCTACAAGCGGGAATCCAGAAACGATGACGATCGGAATGTCTCGCGTCTTGGGATCAGCGTGTAAGCTGCGCACCAGCTCGTACCCATGCACGTCGGGCAGGCCGAGGTCGAGGATGATCACATCCGGTGCCGCTCCGGCGAGCGCGATTGCCTCTCGACCGTTCTTCGCCACAAGCACCTCATGGCCGAGTGGGGTAAGGAACTCGCGATAGAAGTCTTGGATCGTGTGATCATCTTCGACGGCGAGAATCCGCACGCGAGGATCCTAAAACAAGGAAGGACACGAGTGTCGCGGGGAGTTTCGGATGGACGAAGAGAATACTGACCAGACACCAGCGGCCTCCTTAGACGACAGGCGAACAGGCACTGCAGCTCGGCCGCATCTTCACGCCTCGTCCCAGATCGTCGTCGTCATAACCGGAACGGCGAGGCGGCGAAGGTCGCGCAGCGCCCGCTCGGCGAGGGTGTCGAGCTGGTCCGTGGTGAGCAGCACCGCGAGCAGAGTGTAAACACGGTGGATACAGCCTGCCGGTCAGAACCTGGGTTCCGACCATTCGCCGGTTGTCCGGATCGCCGGCTATCGACACCCGCTAGGCTCGCCCGGTCGTGTGGGGCAAGCAGAAGAGCAGGGCGACGAACACGGTGGAGCCGCGGCGGCCCACCGATGAAGCTCTGCTCGAAGCGCTGCGTCTGAACGACGATCACATACGCGGCTTGACGAGACTCGATAAGGAGCTCGTGTACGTTCCACTAACGGCGCTCGGGGCGGCTGTGTTCGCCGAGCTCGCCGCTGCTACACCGCTCGCGTTCGGCAAAGCTGCATGCGGCTGTGGCAGCGTCGTCGTGCTCGTTCTCGTTGTCCTATTGGTTCTGGTCGCCGTGGTCGTCGTACAAGGTCTGCTAAGGAATCAGGACCGACACGTCCAGTTGCTCGGCTACCGAGACCTGCTCATGAGAAAGCTCGAGCTGCCAGCAATACCGGAGGTGCAGGACCTCGGGAGAGGCCGGAGGATCTACGCCGGGCTCTTCCTACTCGGCTGGGTCCTCGGAAGCCTGACGCTCGTCAGCCTGTTGAGTCGGTAGGACACGAAACGGCCGCCCGGTGAGGGGCGGCCGTCTGGTCTACGCGCGGGTTACGCGCTACTCGCTGGGGATCGGGAGCGAGCCCCGTTCGCGCAGCCACGCCGCCGCGACGGCGAGCGCGGCGTGCTCCACGCCGATGTCGAAGGCTTCTTGGATGTGGTCGTAGGTGTCGACGTCGATGGCCCCGGCGGCTCGCAGCTCGTCGGTGATCGCCTTGAGCACCGCCCGGCAGTAACGGATGTTCGGGTCATCGAGCCGCGGCTCGGCGAGGGTCTCGAGTGCGATCCGGCGGATCGCCTTTGCGTTCTGCGCGCGGGCCGCTGCCCGGTTCTCGGGGAGCGAGTAGCTGGTCGGGTCGTAGTCGACGAGCTGCTCGCGGCCGATGAACGGGTGGCCGTGCTTGGCGATCACGTCTCGGCGCTCGGGGTTGAATGCGGTCCCGGTCGCGTCGGGCATCCGACGGGCTAGTGTCGTCGCTGACGGGGATGCGGTCACTTCGCGTCTCCTTCGCTGAGTCCGCCGGCGTTCATGCGCCGGCGGCTCCGTGTCACGCCGCCGGGATAAGGCGGCCGTTCGCCAACGCAATATGCCGTGTGCCACGTGCGGGTCCACGCCCCACCAGCCCCTCAGCTGGGCAACCAGCAAACACGGCCTCGAGATGAGGCATCCAGTCGGCGGTCGGTTTCGCGGACTCGATCGCGCCATCCCGCATCACGATCTCATCGATGAGGCTCTTGAGCAGACTCTGGCGCTGATCGCCGCGCATCTCGTCCCATCGGTCGACGAGCGTCGAGAGGCTGGCAGCGCGGCGCTCAGTGGTCTTCGGCGCTTCGGTGCTGATCGCGTCGAGCTGCAGCCGGAGGTCGGCGATCTCGCGGCGGAAGGCACCTTCATCGCTGACGGCGCCAGCTTCCCACGCGACACGCTTGCGCTCGATCTTCGTCTCGATCTCCCGGCGTCGTTGTGCGGCGGTCTTCGTCGGGGTCGCGGGAGTGCGGAGCTTCGACCGCTCCGCGTCGTAGATGCCTTGCCACTCCGGTTCGACGCGGATGGCGCGGAGCCAGTCGAGGATCTCCCGCTCGAGCGCGTCGGCATCGGCGCGCGGTTCGTCACAGAGCCCCGCGGCATCCCGACGGCGGCAGATGTAGCAGCGCTTCGCGCGGTCGTGGCTGGCGTAGGTCTTGGACCGGACGTTGTCGCCACAACGACCGCAGGTGACGAGGCCGCTGAGCGCGTACGCGCGTACGCGGCGGTCCACGGCGATGAGGCGAGCGACGTCGGGCTCGTGCAGGCGCTCGCGCAGACGGTCGAGACCCGGCCGCTTGGTGTTCTTGCCAGAGCGGTGAAGATCCTCATGGACCTCGATCTTCATGCCCTGCAACGCCGGGAGCGACTTGCACGTGCAGCGGCGGACGGCGGCCCGGAAGGCTCAACGTCGCTGCGCTCGGGTCGTAGCGAAGCGGGCAAGGGCTCGCCGACCGTCATCAACTTGATGATCTGTCCGAGCGTTGCCGGCCCCCAAAATAGACGCGTTTGCCCGTCTATCGGCCTCGCGGCCGGAACGTTGAAGCTGCTGGGTAGCTCTTTCGTACCAGCCGGGGCCTAATACCTCGGCTGGTCGTTCGTTCATCCGGACAGCGACCGGGTTGGGACGGTGGATGGGCGCGGACGACCTCAACGGATCGGCCGGTTCTGCCGATAGACCGGCGGATGAAGAACGGGATCTTGCGACGCGGGCGGCCGGCGGCGATCGCCGGGCCTTCGCCGCGCTCTACGAGCTGCACCTCGACGCGGTCTACCGCTACGCGTTTTACCGGCTGCGGACGGACGCGGAGGCTGCGGACGTGACCAGCGACGTGTTCCACCGCGCGCTCGTCGCGATGCCGACGTACGAGCCGCGTCGGCCGTTCCTCGCCTTTCTATACGGGATCGCGCGACACGTCGTGGCCGACCGCCTGCGGAGCGCGCGGCCGCAGGCGAGCTTCGCCGAGGCGATTGCGCACCCGAGCGACGCCGCGGGTCCAGAGGCGACGGCGGTCCGTCTCGATGACGCCCGCCGGCTGCGCAGCGCGATCGCTCGGCTCACGCCGCTGCAGCAGGAGATCGTCATCCTCCGGGCGATCGAGGGGCGCTCGACGAAAGAGATCGCCGCGGTCACCGGCAAACCGGAGAGCACGATCCGCGGGATCCACATGCGCGCGCTTGCCGCGCTCCGCGAGCTCATGCGCGACGAGGCCGCAAGATGAGCGGCTTCGGTCTGAATGAACGCGAGCTCGGCGAGTTCGCCGACGATCTCGCGCGCCGCGGCCGCGTCACGGCACCCGCGGCCCTGCGCACGCAGCTCCGTGCCTCTCTGCTTGCCGCACCGGTCAGCCCGCGCCGTCAGCCCTCGACATGGTCCCGGCTGGGCGCCCTTCGCCCGGTGCTCGCCGCGGTCCTCGTGATCGCGCTCCTCGCGGCGGGCGGCTCCGCGGCCGCGTCGAGCTTGCCCGGTGATCCGGCATTCGCGCTGAAGCGCGCGGTCGAGGTCGTCCAGGTGGCCCTCGCGCCGGATGATGCGGCGCGGCTCGACACCCTCGTCGCGCAATCCGATCGGCGCCTCGCCGACCTGCAGACGGCCGCCGCGGTCCGGGCGACCGCGATCGCACCGGCGACCGACGAGTACCTCGCCGCCGTCGCACGCGTGGATGGCACGCTCAGCGCCCTCCTCACTGCGCCGGCCACGCCCGCACGCGACGCCGCGATCGGGCGGGCATCGGCAGCCAGCGCGGAGCACATCGCGATGCTGCAGACGCTCGCCGCCCGGCTGCCCGCCGCGGCGCAGCCCGGGATCCAGCGCGCGATCGAAGCGCAGCAGGCGGTGCACGGCAAGTCCGGCAGCGCGCCCGGGCGGCCGGCGTCGCCCGGCAACGGGAACGGCACCGCGCCGGGCCGGCCATCCGATCTGCCGGTGCCGTCCGGGCGCGGCGGTCCGCCAAGCGGAGTGCCCGGCCGGCCGTAGCCGCTACATGCCCGCGAGCGCGGTCGCGATCGACGCGGCCACTCGCGCGTTGAGGAGACGCCCGTAATGAACATCGTCTCGGCCATCGATCCGGCGGACCTCAACGAGCGCACCGATGCGATCGCGGTCCTCGATCCCGGTCGGTCCATCTACGAGCGGCTCGTCCGCGGGTTCTGGACAGAAGGAATCAAGGTGTACCGCGCTGGCCCGGGCCCCGCGCGGCGATCGGGTACCCCGCTCCTAGTCATGGTCCTCGACGGCGATCCCGACTGGGCGAAGATTGCGACCGCCTGCGCGACCCAGCCGACCCTGCTCATCGCGACCGACCCGTCCACGGAGGACGTCCTGCGGGCCATCGACCTCGACGCTCGCGGCTACCTCCCGGCGACCATCAGCGACCGCGCGCTGGTGGACGCGATCCGCGGGATCCGCGCCGGCGAGGTCGCCTTCAGCCGGGCCGCGCTCGGCGCGTGGCTCCGGCGCCAGGCGGGCGCGCAGAGCGGGGGAGCGAACGCGCGGCTCACGCCGCGGCAGCGTCAGGTCGTCGCGCTCATCGCTCGCGGCGCGTGCGACAAGGAGATCGCCAGTGCGCTGGGCATCGCCACCGCCACCGCGCAGAAGCACGTCGCGCACCTGCTCGCGCGACTCGGTGCGCCGAACCGCGCCGCCGCGGTCGCCCTCACCACTGGCCTGCCGCAAGCGCTCACGACCCGGAGCCCGTAGGTAACCGCGCGCTCCGGCGCGCATGGGCCGATCACCGCAGTGCGGCGCGTCCGCACCTCGCATTCGGCATTGCGCCTCCTTGCTCGTTATGCATTTCACTTGTGGTCAGCCTGCCGCAGCCCCTTAAGCCGGCCCACTAGGCCGCCGAGTTACCTCTCAAGAACCCGCCCACGAAGGGAAGGCCTTGATGCGCCGCATTCTCACGGCTGTTGTCGCTCTCGCAGCTCTCGTTCTTGGGGCGGGTGCTGGCGTCGGTCCTCATTTCGCATTGTCTGGATTCCCCGGATTCGCCCTCGAAAAGGTTTGAACATCCGCGCGCCTTATCCTCCGCCGCGTGAGGATTGCGGGACTTCCCAGAGACTTTGTTTCTGGCGCTTTTTCTGATTATCGCCTCGTCGCGGCAGGTCGCCAGCCGATCCTGACAGTCCCACCCATCCCACCTGAAGAGGCCCGGGCCGCATACCTAACCGCGGTCCGGGTCTTTTCGCTCTCCGGTCTTTGCGGGAGCGTCAAGAACGGCGCGGACCCTGGGCGCCCTCGCGAGCGGGGCGGGTACCCCGGGGGCGGTACGCTCATTCGGAAGTGAGATGCGTCGTGGTCGCGTCGCTACCGATTGACGCGAATTGGGAAACACTCGACGGGGCGGCGGGACGGCCAGTCCGGCACGAGGCTGTCACCGACAGCAAGGAGCCGTACGTTAGGGCATGGGACTTTGGTGAGGACCGTGCAGAGGCTGAGCAGGCCGTCACGCGACTCAACAACATCCCTGGCGTCAGCGCGACGATCCGCGAAGACAGCGACGAGCCGGCGCACTAAGAGCCCGTAAACTCGGCGCCGGCGCGCGGCCGTGAATGAAATGCGGGCTGTCGCGCCCGACGGGCGTGGCGCCGCCGTGGACGCGGCAGCGCGATCGCCCGGGGACGGGAAGCTCCGGGCAGGACCCGCCCGGCCGGAGCTTTGCGCCGCAATCACGCCCCAGATGAACCCCGCGAGCTCGCGGGCGACGGCGACGGTGGCGATGTTGGACAGCGTGCCCCCGCTGGGTCATCCGCCAGTACCGGGCATGCAGCCGCTGCTGCGCGGCGATCGCGTAGCCCACCAGCTCGGCCGGCTGATCGGCGAAGCGCGTGCGCCAGGCGGAGCCCAATGCGGGTTTCTGACGATAGGCCCAGGCGGCTTCGACGAGCACCCGGCGCAGGTGGGCGGTGCCGGTTTTGGTGATCGATCCGCGGCGGTGACGCTCGCCGGAGTACTCGCTCGGGACCGGGCCGGTGAAGCCCATGCACGCAGCCGCGCCGGCGAAGCGCCGGAGGTCACCGACCTCGACCAGCAGGGTGAGCGCACTGAGCGACTTGATCCCCCGCAGGCAGCACAGCCGCCGGACTGCAGCCGCGTACGGCTCGCTCACCGCGATCCGCTCGATCGCGCCGTCCATGAGGTCACGCTGCCGCAGCCGGGCCTCGATGATCGCCAGGTGATGCCCGACCAGCGCATCCAGGCCGGCCACGTCGAACTGCTGGCGGCGGATCCAGGCCAAGTGCCGCTCGGTCCACCTGGTCTTGGTCTCGCAGGATGTCCTCGCACAGGTCCTCGCGCGCGCGGACCAGATCGCGGACCGCCTCTTCCTCCGGCGGCGGGATCCGGATGGTGGTGAGCAGGCCGGCCCGGAACAGCCCGGCCAGCTTGTGGGCGTCGCGGCGGTCGGTCTTGATCTGAAGTTGCCCCGATTCCGTGGAGACCCTGAGACTTGAGGGCCAAGTGCCCAAAGAAGGAGATCCACGTGCCGCAGACCCGACCCGCATTCCCGCAGGAGTTCCGCGCCAACGCCGTCCGTCTGTTGCGTTCCTCCGGCAAGTCGAAGCGCGAGCTCGCCAGAGAGCTCGGCTGCTCGGCCAACTCGCTGCGCGAGTGGGCCAAACGGACTGACCTCGACAGCGGCCGCCGCACCGACGGCCTGACCAGCGAGGAGCGCGAGGAGTTCGGAAAGCTCCGCCGCCAGGTGAAGGTGCTCGAGGAAGAGCGAGCCATCCTCCTAAAAGCCGCGGCCTTCTTCGCCACGGAGACAACTGGGCGGACCCGCTAGCGGTGTTCCGGTTCATGCAGCGAGAGAGGGCCACCCACCACATCGCCGCCATGGCGCGCACCCTCGGCGTCTCGCCGAGCGGCTTCTATGCCCAGCGGACCAGACCCAAGTCGCTGCGGGCCCTGGAGAACGAGGTCCTCGCGGCGATGATCGGCCGCATCCACGCCGACAGCCGCGGCACGTACGGCACGCCGCGGGTCCAGGCCGAGCTGCGGATCGCCTCCGGCATCGGCATCAGCCGCAAGCGGATCGCCCGGATCATGCGCCAGGAGGGCCTCCAGGGGGTCTCGCGACGTCGCGGCATCCACACCACCATCCGCGATGCGGCGGCGGTGGCGGCACCCGATCTGGTCGACCGCGACTTCGGCGCAACCTCTCCGAACCAGCTGTGGGTCGCGGACATCACGTCCATCGCGACCGGGGAAGGATTCCTCTACCTCGCCTTCGTGCTCGACGCCTGCAGCCGCCGCGTCGCCGGCTGGGCGATGCGCACGACGCTCGAGACCGAGATCGTCACCAGTGCGCTCGACATGGCGCTCGCGCGCACGCGTCCCGCGCCCGGCCTGGTCCATCACAGCGACCACGGCTCGCAGTACACCAGCTTCGCCTTCGGCCGCCGCCTGCAGGAGGCCGGGATCACGCCCTCGATGGGCTCGGTCGGCGACTGTTTCGACAACGCGATGGCCGAGAGCTTCAACGCGACGCTCGAGTGCGAGCTGCTCGACCGCGAAACCTTCCGCACGCGCGAAGAGGCGCGGACCAAAGTGTTCGACTTCATCGAGACCTTCTACAACCCGCGGCGCCGGCATTCCGCCCTGGACTACGCCTCACCGATGGAGTACGAAAGGAGGTGCCAGGAGACGGTCAGCGCGCCAAGCGTTTAACTCTCCACGGAAACGGGGCAACCCCAATCTGCTCGCCGGCGCGCGTGGGGATCAGCGCCGGAGCGATGACGGCGCAGTCGACCCCGAGCGAGGTGAAGGTCCGCTGCAGCCCGTACCCAGTGGGCCCCGCCTCATGGCAGACCCGGACGTGCTGCGGATCTGTCCAGTGGCGGACGAGCGTGCGCACCGCCTCAGGGGTATTGGCGATCTGGTCCTGGTCCGGGGAGCTGCGCGCCGGGGCGAAAGAGTGCGACGCTGATGCTGTCCTGGTGCACGTCGAGACCGACGAACGTGGTGGGCGCGATACTGGTCTGCACGGCCGGTGTCCTCCGTATGTGGCAATCTCCGCGCGCCAGCGCGGTCAATCCACGAGGTTACGCAGGCGCCGGCCGCTCCATACTCGCTAGCTCGGGGCGATGCGTTCGGCGAGGGCGTGATCTGACGACGCTGATCGGTCAGCCGAGCTTCGGGAAAGCGTCGAGCGCGTGCCTGAGGTAGCCGAAGCCGATGAAGCCCAGGACGCTCAGGCAGACGAGGAACGCGAACAGCCAGAGGAGAAACGTGAGCCGTTGAACGCGGTTGTTGTCGTCCCGTACCTCACGCACGCCGAAACTCTACCGAGAAGGACGCCCCGGCCATATCACTTAAGAAACTGAAGACCCGCCTCTCCTGGTTCGAGGGCAGTCTTCGCGCCCACGTGGCGGCGCTCCTGCGAGCCCGCTGGCCCGCCGTGCAGATCATCGCCGCGGGGATCGGGGCGGGGCGCCACGTCGACGGCCGCACACCGGCCGCACGACTCGCCGCGGATCAGCTCAGCATCTGACGGCCTCCCCGTATCCTTGACCACCGGACAAGGTAGTCATATCCTTGACGTGCGACAAGGAGGAGCGCAGAGTGAGCAGCGACTGGAAGCGGGTCCTAGAGGCGGCGGCGGAACAAGGCTGGACCTCGCGCCCCACGAAGGACGGGGTGATGCTCCTCGCGCCGAACGGAACTGGCAAGGTCTCGGTCCACGGCACTCCGAGCGACTGGCGCGCGCTTCGGAACACGATTAGCGACCTGCGCCGGGAGGGCGGCTTCGAATGGCCGCCGCGGAAGTAGTGGGAGGCGACATGGACAAGCGCTGGTACACCGTCTCGGCCTCGACCGGGCCGCTGGACACGTTCGCCGACAACGTGGTGGAGCAGCTCGGCGCGGCGCTGACGCGCAGCGTCTACCTCTCCGGCACCGTCGCTTCAGGAGACTCGCTCACCCGCCGCCTCTCGATGCGCGGATCCGTCGAAGCGCCCCACGTGCAGCGCGCGACCACGGATGGGATCTCGGACGTTTACCGCGCCTTCCGCGCGATCGGTATCCCGCCGCGGGTCGTCGACTTCCGCGTGCTCGAGGATCTCGCCGAGGATGAGTTCGCGGCGGCGCGTGACGACGTCGTCGGGACGCCCCAGGTCGCCGATCGGCTCGGAATCTCCCGCCAGCGGGTCGCGCAGCTCGTCGCGCAGCAGGGCCGCTTCCCCACCCCGATCGCGACCGTGCGCGGCACGCACGTCTGGGAGTGGGGCGACATCGCTGACTGGATCGCCGCCGGCGCGCGCGACATGCGGCGCAAGGCTGCGGTCGAGGAACCCGTCGCGGCTCATCGCGCGGCCGCGAAGCGCAGGACCGCCTAGCCCGTTCACGCGCTGACCTCGAGCCACCGCGCGCTCGCCGGCGTCAAAGGGATCGTCCCCGTCGGGATCCACTGGCGACGCTATCGCGCGTGGTGCTTCGCTCAATGCGACTGCGGCGCCTGCGGTCTTGCGACGCCCACCGTTCCGGTGCCATTCACCTGGCCGTCAGCATCGAAATACACGGTCAACGATGGGCCGTCGGGTCCGAGACTGAGATCGACGGTTGTGGGATCGATGCCATGCTCACGCAGCTTTCGCACCGCGACGTCTCGCCATCCGCGGCCCATCGTGATCGTGATCGTCCGCTCGTGCCGTCGGCAGCAACAAGTAACGACTCAGCTCGTCTCGAGTTAGGCCCAAACCTTGTAGGAGGAGGGGGAATCCCCCTCCTCCTACTTGCGTTGCGGCGCGACGCCGGCGAGAAAGCGCCGGCGGCTCCGTGTCTACGCCGCGCGCCTGGGCCACCCGCGGTGCATGACGAGCCTACGTAGTCCAGTTGTGCGTCCGGCACCCACCAACCCTCACCGCCGACGCCTCAGGTGGTAAACCGCCACCGCGCAATGCGGTCTCGAGGTACTCGAGCCATCCGGGCCCGGAGCGGCCGACACGTGGCTCCCTCCATCCAGCTCGACCGCCGAGAAGATCGTGTCGAGGACACGACGCTTCTGGCCAGCAAACATTTCCGGCCAGTCGTCCACGAGCGTCTGGACCTGATTGCCCGCGACCACCACTGGCGCGACCTTGACGTCCGCAAATTCAGCGAGCCCGCGAACGGTCAAACGATTGATCCCGGCTCGACCGGACTCAGGCGGGACGACTACAGGGCGCCTTGTACGTCATGGTCTCGGAGCGGCACGCGGCGCCCCCCGGCGCGGCTCCGCGCTGACTGCCCGATGTGACACGGACAGAGGCATTGGGTCTGAGCCGCCTCAGACCCAAATGCACAACTGGTGCAGGTGATGGTCATCGCTCCATATCGCCTTTCGATTGCGACGCCAGCCGCTTCGAAGAGCCGCACGTAGTCCGCCTTGTCTTGGCCGGTCAGAGTCTTGAGTGTTGGGTGCTCTTGGTTGGCACAAAGGTGCTTGCTCACGGCATTCACAGCGTCCATTGCACTCCGGGACGCCTGCGCGTCATCACTCGCTTAGGGGGTTACCGACAGGACATCGTTTC
>DHJC01000022.1 GCA_002404155.1 Chloroflexi bacterium UBA4730
TTGAGGATCTTGCCGCGCAGCGGGAGGATCGCCTGGAACCGGCGATCGCGGCCGCCCTTGGCCGAGCCGCCGGCCGAGTTCCCCTCGACGAGGATGAGTTCCGACTTCTCGGGGTCGCGCTCCTGGCAATCGGCGAGCTTGCCCGGCAGCGAGAAGCCATCGAGCGCGCCCTTCCGCAGCACAAGGTCACGCGCTTTGCGCGCCGCCTCGCGCGCGCGGAACGCGGTGAGGCATTTCTCGACGATCTTCCGGGCCTCCGAGGGGTTCTCCTCGAGGTACTGCCCGAGCGCGTCGTTGATCGCCGACGCCACCTGGCCGGCGACCTCGGCGTTGCCGAGGCGGGTCTTCGTCTGTCCCTCGAACTGTGGCTCCTTGATCTTCACGTTGATCACCGCGGTGAGGCCCTCGCGCACGTCCTCGGCGGTGAGGTTCGGATCGGCGTCCTTGAGCGCGCCGCTCTTTCGGGCGTACGCGTTCAGGGTGCGGGTGAGGGCGGTGCGGAAGCCCGTGAGGTGGGCACCGCCGTCCATCGTGTTGATGTTGTTGGCGAACGTGTAGACCTTCTCGGCGAAGGTGTCGTTGTATTCGAACGCCACCTCCACGACGGTGTCGTTCTCGAACGCGCGCTCGACGTACACCGGCTTGTGCAGGGCACTGTGGGACTTGTCGAGGTGGCGCACGAACGACACGACGCCGCCGTCGAAATAGAAGGCCTCGTCGGTGTCGTCGCGCTCGTCCTTGAGGTACAGGAAGAGGCCCTTGTTGAGGTAGGCCGTTTCCCGTAGCCACTGGGCAACGATCGAGCGGTCCCACTGGATGACCGGGAACACCTCGGGATCCGGCGCGAACGTCGTGATCGTGCCGGTGGGCTTCTCGTGCGGCCGCCATTCGACCTGCGGGGGCTGGTGCCGCGCCTTCGTGATCTGCTTCACCGTCGAGACGGGCTTGCCGCGTGCGTAGTCCTGCTCGTGGACCTTGCCGTCGCGGTGCACCTCCACGTGGAGCTGCGTCGACAGCGCGTTCACGACGGACACGCCCACGCCGTGCAGACCACCGGCCACCTTGTAGCCCGCGCCGCCGAACTTGCCTCCGGCGTGGAGGATCGTGTGGACGACCTCGAGCGCCGACGTCCCGGTCTGCTTCTGGATGTCGGTCGGGATGCCGCGGCCGTTGTCCGCGACGGTGATCTCGTTGTTCGCATGGATCGTCACGTCGATGCGGTCGCACGTACCGTTCATCGCCTCGTCGATCGAGTTGTCCAGCACCTCGCGCACGAGGTGGTGCAGGCCCCGAAGATCGGTCGTGCCGATGTACATGCCCGGCCGGCGGCGGACGGCCTCGAGGCCCTCGAGGACCTGGATGTCCGCGGCGCTGTATGTCCCCGAGCCGTTCCCGCCCGCGGTCTTCGCTGCTGGCTTCACTGACCTGACGGCCATTCCCTCTCCTACGACCGGCCGGCGCGGACCAGCAACTCGTACAGCCGCTCGAAGTCCTCGTCGGAATAGAACTGGATCGCGATGCGGCCGCCCTTGCGGCCGCGGGTGATCTCGACCTTCGTGCCCAACGCGGTGCGGAGCTCCGATGTCACGCCGGCGAGATCGGGGTCATTCCCCTTCATTCGGCCGCGCCTGGGTGGGTGGGTCGGATGCACCATTTTGCGCGCAAGGGCCTCCGCTTCGCGCACCGACATGCCCTTCGCGAGGATCTCACCCAGCGCGCTGATCGCTTCCGAAAGTGGTAGCGGCAGCAGCGCGCGCAGGTGCCCCTCGCTGATCTTTCCCGCTTGCACGGCGTCTTGGAGGATCTGCGGCGCGGAGAGCGCGCGGAGCGTATTCGCGACGGCCGAGCGTGATTTCCCGAGACGGCCGGCGAGCTGCTCCTGAGTGAGGTCGTAGGTCTCCATGAGCAGCTTGTACGCGCGCGCCGTTTCGATCGCGTTCAGGTCGGCCCGCTGCAGGTTTTCGACGAGGGCGAGCTCGAGACGGTCGCCGACGTCCTCACGCACGACCGCGGGGATCGAGGTCTTCCCCGCCACGCGAGACGCGAGGACCCGGCGGTGTCCGGCGATCAGCTCGTACCCGTCGAGGGTTCTAGATACCACAATTGGTTGCAGGACGCCGTGGGTCGTGATCGAGGCCGCCAACTCCTGGATGGACACTTCGTCGAAGTGCTGCCGCGGCTGCTGCCGGTTCGGCTGGATCTTCTCAAGCGGGATCTCGAGGCCGCCGGCCGCGAGCGTGGCCGGCTGTGCCGGCGCGCTGCCGAGCAGGACATCCAAGCCCCGGCCCAATCCGGTGCGCGCCACTACGCCCCCACCCCACCGAGCACGATCGGGACCCGCGAGGCGAGTCGCATCGAGATCTCCTGGGCGAGATCGCCGTACGCCTGCGCTGCGCGCGAGCCTGGGTCATAGACATTGATCGGCTGCCCATGGCTGGGCGCTTCGGCCAGCCGAACGGCCCGCGGGATCCGGACCCGAGCGACGAGCTCCGGGAAGTGCCGGATAACCTCCTCGGTGACCTGCATCGAGAGCCGATTCCGGCGGTCTTCCATCGTGAGGACGATGGCGAGGACCTCGAGCTTCGCGTTCAGCCGTTGGCGCACAGCGTCAATCGTCGCGAGGAGCTGAGCCAGGCCCTCGAGGGCGTAATACTCGCACTGCACCGGCACGAGGACGGCGTCGGCCGCGGCCAATGCGTTGACGGTGAGCAGGCCAAGAGACGGCGGGCAATCAATGAGGACGGTGTCGTACCCCTTCTGGTGCTGCAGCGCGTCGCGGAGCCGGAACTCGCGGGCCATGAGCGGCACCAGCTCGACTTCGGCGCCGGCCATCTCCGGCGACGATGGGATCAAGTCCAGGCCCACGACGCCCGTGGGATGGATCGCTTCCCCGAGGCCCTCATCCCCCACCAGGACGCCGTAAATCGAGCGCGGCTGGTCCTTGCCGACCCCCAGTCCGCTGGTGGCATTGCCCTGCGGATCGAGGTCGATCAAGAGGACCCGCGAGCCTTTTTCGACTAGGGCGGCGGCCAGGCTGATGGCAGTCGTCGTCTTCCCCACCCCGCCTTTCTGGTTGCTGATTGCAAGCACATTCACGGCATGACAAACGTGAAACATTGGGCGCGAGGGCGTCGGGAGGATGTCCTTATGTGCCCCACTGGAGGCGCTTATTGTAGCCGAAATGGGCCTGCGACCGAAACAGCGAGCGACTGCGTAAGCGCATTGGAGCGCATTCTACCAGCGTTGACTGCAGTTCTGAGCTACCTGCTCGGAAGCGTGCCGAGTGCGCTCATCGCCGCCCGATTGGCCGGTCGCCCGGACCCTCGGACGGTCGGTACCGGCAACGCGGGATCGACCAACGTCGCGCTCACGGTGGGTCCGGCCGCGGGGATCGCGGTCCTCGCCGCCGACCTGCTGAAAGGCGTCGTCTGCGCGCTGGTGGGGCTCAGCGTCGGCGGACCCGTGCTCGGGGATCTGTGCGCCCTTGCCGCCGTCGTCGGCCAGATCGCGCCGGTCTTCGCCGGCTTCCGGGGTGGGAAAGGAGCGGCGACGACGCTCGGCGGGTACATCGGCCTGTCGCCCGCGCTCGCGATCATCGGTCTGGCGAGCTGGGGCATCGGGCTCCTGATCATCCGCCGCGCCGTGCTGGGCACGGTGACCGCGATCGTCGCCCTCGGTGTCGTCACCATCGTGGTGCAGGAGCACGCCGTCTTCGGCGTCGGCGGGGCGATCCTCACGCTCGTCGCGCACCGTCGCGACCTCGCGGCCTGGCGGCGGGGCGAAATGCCGACCATCCGCGAATCCCTGCGGGATAATCGACGCGGATGAGCGCGATGAACGCGACCCGCTGGAGCCCGACGATGAAACGCGTCACCGTCGGCGTGCTCATCGCAGGTGCGGTCCTGCTCATCGAGCACGCCGGGGATATCGTGCGGCCGTTCATCTGGGCCGCGATCCTCGCCTACATCCTGCTTCCGGTCGTCCGCGCGTTCGAGAATCGCCTCACCAGTCACCGCGGTGCGGCCGCGGGCATCGTGTTCATCGCGGTCCTGTTGGTCATCGCCGGCGGCGTGCGATTCCTCGCGCCTCTCGCGGTCGAGCAGGGCCAGACGTTCCAGCGGACGCTACCAGCTTTGATTGCGAACGCCCAGAACACCCTTGCCGAGACGCTCGATCAGATGGGCGCAGAAGACCTCGTGCCCATCGTCTTCGGGCCGATCGCCACGGCACCCATCGAGGTCACCCGAAACGTCGCGACCTTCGCGGTGCCGTTCATTGTGGGGTTCTCGCACTTTCTGCTCGAGTTCCTGGTCTTCCTCATCGCGCTGTTCTTCTTCCTCCGCGACTGGCCCCGGCTGATCGGCTGGGCGAGGCGCATGGTGCCGCCGGCCTCACGGCAGGAGCTGCTGCCGCTTGGGGAGCAGGTGAGCATCCTGCTCAGCCGGTACGTCCGCGGCCAGCTCGTTCTCGTCGTCGTCATGTCCACTGCGACCATAATTGGTCTCACTCTCTTCGGGGTCCCGTTCAGCCTGTTGCTGGGGCTCCTGACCGGGGTCCTCGAGGTGATCCCGATCATCGGCCCGATCACCGCGGGCGCGATCGCCTGCCTCGTCGCCCTCGGTAACCCGAATCCGTTCGGGTGGTCACAACTCGTGTACGTCGGGGCGATCGCGATCATGTACACGGTGCTCCGTCACGCCGAGGACTACTTCGTCATCCCGCTCGTGATCGGTCGCATCGTCCGCCTGCACCCGGCCCTCGTGATCTTCTCGCTGTTGACCGGCGGCGCGGTCTTCGGCCTCATCGGCGTCGTCCTCGGGGTGCCCGTCGCCGCGACGCTGCGGCTCGTCCTCATCTACGTGAGCGCGAAACTGCGCGACGAAGACCCGTTCCCGCGGCTGGAGGAGGAGCTTGCCGAGGAGGGGGAGCGGCCCGCCGTCGAGCTCGCCGGGGTCCGCACGCTCGACCCCCGGCCCCGGGCCTGAGAGTCACGCCGTAGCGCGACCGCGTGCTGCGCGTTCCGTGACGAGGGAGGGACCGTGCGCATCGCGCTCGCGATAGCCATTCCGCTCGCGGCCGCTCTCCTCCAGAGCGCGGTCGTCCCATTCATCTCGATCGGAGGCGCCCGGCCGAACTTGCCGTTCCTCGTCGCGGGCTCGTGGTCCCTGGCCGCCGGCGCGGGCGACGGCGTCTGGTGGGCGTTCGTCGGCGGCCTCGCCGCGGACCTCCTGTCCGGCGGTCCGCTCGGCGCATTCGCGGTCGCCTCGCTGCCCCCCGTCGCGGCCATCGGCCTGGGCGAGCGCCCGGCCCCACGGTCCACGCCCGTGCTCATCGGGGCGTCGTTCCTGACCGCCGCCGCGTTCGTCGCGGGGGTCCTCTACGCGATCGCGCTCTCGCTCGCGGGCACCACCCTTCCCGATGTCAGCGGGCTCACCATCCAGATCGGCGGCGGCGCGATCTTCACCGGTGTTCTCGGAATCGCTACCTATCCGATCGCGCGCGGGCTCTCTCGACTGACTGAGAAACAGGCATCCTTCTGACATGACCGCCGATCAGCCGCGCGCGTTCATCCGTCCGTATCGCTTCGTCGCTGTCGGCATCGTCGTCGCGCTCCTCATTGGCGTCCTCACCGTTCGGTTGTGGGATCTCCAGGTGGTGCAGGGCCCGCATTACCGGAGCCTCGCCGAGGACAACCGGCTCCTTCGGCTGCCCGTCGCCGCGGACCGCGGGATCATCGTCGACCGGAGCGGCAAGATCCTCGTTCGCAACATCCCGGGCTTCGCGGTGAGCGTCGTGCCGGTCGACCTGCCTAAGGCGCGCGAGGCCGAGGTGGCCCTCGGGCTCGCGCAGCTGATCGGACGTGACCCGAGCGAGGTCCTGAAGGCCATCACCGAGCAGCGCGCCCGCAATCCGTACGAGCCGGCGAAGATCTCGACCAAGCCGATCTCGCGCGACATCGCGCTGCTCCTCGCCGAACGCGCGGAGCTGTACCCGGGCGTGCGGATCGACGCGGAGTCGGTCCGCGAATACGTCGAAGGGCCGCTGTACTCGCCGATCATCGGATACACCGGCCCGATCACGCAGGACGAGCTCAGCGCGAAGCAGGACCTCGGCTATCTCCCGACTGACCAGATCGGCCGCACCGGTCTCGAGTGGGAGTACGAGCAGTACCTGCGCGGCCAGTACGGGTGGCGCGAGATCGAGCGCGACGCGTCGCAGCGCGAGGTCAAGACCCTCGCCCAGACGCCGTCGCAGCCCGGCGGGAACGTCGTTCTCACGATCGACGATCGGCTCCAGCACCTGCTCGCGAACGAGCTGAACGCCGGCGTCACGTCGGACGCCTTCACCCAGGCCGTGGCGATCGCGATGAACCCGCAGACCGGCGAGATCCTCGCGATGGTCTCGACGCCGGCGTACGACAACAACATGTTCGTCCGCGGGATCACCCAGACCGAGCTGGACGCGCTGAACAAGGACGACCGCCACCCGTTGGTGAATAAGGCGGTGGGGGAGATCTACCCGCCCGGCTCGACGTTCAAGATGGTCACCGCCCTGTCGGCGCTGACGGCCGGCACGGCGACGCGCAACACGGTCGTGAACGTGAGCTCATCCTCGATCACCGTCAGCGGGACCTCGTTCTTCGACTGGCGGGTCCACGGACCGCTGAATCTCGTCGACGGCTACGCGCACTCGAGCGACATCTACTTCTACACGCTCGCCGGCGGCAGCCCAATGAGCAGCAGCGTCCAGGGCGTCGGCCCCGACAACATCGCGAAGTACGGGCGGATGCTCGGCTTCGGCGCACCGACCGGCATCGACCTTCCCGGCGAGGCGGCGGGGATCATGCCCGATCCGGCCTGGAAGCAGGCGACGTTCGACGAGCCGTGGAGCATCGGCAACACCTATCAGGAGGCGATCGGGCAGGGCTACGTCGCGGTCACCCCGCTCCAGCTGCTGAACGCGTACGCCTCCGTCGCCAACGGCGGCACCCTGTACGTCCCGCACCTGTTGAAAGAGGTCGACGACGCGCAGGGCAATGCGATCATGACCAAGCAGCCGGAGGTCCTGCGCAAGCTCGCGATGAGTCCCGACGACCTGCGCACCCTTCGAGAAGGTGCTCGAAAAGTCGTCACGAGCAACCACGCGCCGATGCCGAACGCGAAGCTGTGGATCGCGGGCAAGACTGGCACCGCTGAGTTCGGCCTGTCGTCGGGCAAGGACAGCGCTGGGCGCAACAAGCTCGGATTCCACAACTGGTTCGTCTCGTTCCTCCCGCAGCACGACAACACGGACCCCACCGCGCAGATCGCGATGGTCGTGTTCACGTTCGACTCCAGCCGCGGCCTCTGCGAGACCTGCCTCAACCCCGCGATCGCCATCAGTCAGCGGGTCTACGAGGCGTACGTGCTCGGTGACCCGGCGACGAAGGCCCGGCTCACGCCGCCGTGAGCGCCCGCAGCATCTCGCTCCCACGCGCGGCGTCGCCGCTCCATGACCGGCCCACGTTCCGCCGGCTCGACCTCGTCGATCCGTACCTCCTCATCGCGACGCTGCTGCTCATGGCTTACGGCCTCGTCACTACCTACTCGACCTCGTACGAGGACGTCGCGGCGGGAGATCCCGTGCAGTTCATCCTCCGCGGCGCGATCTTCACGTTCCTCGGGATCGTCACGATGGTCGCCGTCGCGTACTTCGACTACGCGTGGTTCGGCACGTTCGCGCCGCTCCTGTACCTGGCGACGCTCGGGCTGCTCGTGCTCGTCCTCGTCATCGGCCACAACGTCCTCGGCGGACAGCGATGGATCACGATCGCGGGCCAGAAGTTCCAGGTGAGCGAGTTCGCGAAGGTGCTGATGATCGTCGTCCTCGCCAAGTACTTCGCCGACCGGCACGACAAGATCGGCTCGCCGCTCGTCCTCGCCGGCGCGCTCGTGCTGCTCGGGCCTGCGTTCGCGCTCGTGTACCGGCAGCCCGATCTCGGCACGAGCCTCGTATTCGTGGTCATCTTCTTCGGCATGGCGTACCTCGCGGGCGCGCGGCCGTGGCAGCTCGCGTCGCTCGTGGCGATCGGCCTCGGGGCGTTCCCACTCATCTGGGGACTCCTGCAGGGGTACCAGAAGTCGCGTCTCACGGCGTTCCTCAATCCGTATGCCGACCCGCAGGGCGCGGGCTGGAACATCATCCAGTCGCTCATCGCGATCGGCTCCGGACAGGCGACTGGCAAGGGCCTCACCGCCGGCACGCAGTCGCCGCTCGGCTACCTGCCGATCGCGGAGTCCGACTTCGTGTTCGCCGGCCTTGCGGAGGACCTGGGCTTCCTGGGCGCGGTCATCCTCTTCGCGCTCTATGTGGTGTTGCTCGTCGCGACGCTGCGCATCGGGTTCCGCTCGCGCGACCCGTTCGGCACCTTCATCGCAGCGGGGGTCTTCTCGATGCTCGCGTTCCAGCTCGTCGTGAACGTGGGCATGGCCATGAGCCTCATGCCGGTCACCGGTATCCCGCTCCCGTTCATCTCGCACGGCGGATCGTCCTTGCTGTCGGTCTGCATGGCGCTCGGCATCCTGCAATCGGTCTCGATGCGTCGAGATGCGAGCCGTCTCCGAAGCTAGTCCGGCACGGCCTCCAGCAGCTTCGCTTCCGCCGGGAGCGCGAAGTACTCGCTCCCAGGATCGAACAGCGGGTCACGCGCCGCGATGCGCGCCCGCACGTCATCGCGTGCGCGCCGCACGAACGCCTGCTCTGCGGCGTCGAGCCGGTGCAGGTGCTGTTCGTCCTTCTCCGAGACCGAACGCGCGGAGTCGATCATCACGTCGAGGTAGAGGTCCAGGTATTCGATGAGGTCGCCGCCGACCGTGCTCGCGCGGACGATGTCGATGTAGAAGCGCTTGTCGTCGTCGGGCCCGTGGCAGCTGATCACGAAGGGGTGACCTGGATGGAACAGCGAGATACCGGGGGTTCGCGTGACCCAGCCGCCGAGCGGATTCCACCACCGTGTTCCCGCGGGGCCGTACACCCGCGCGACCCCGTGCACGTCGGGCAGGCGATACGCGCGATACCGCTGCCACACCGACCCGTCGGGAATGAGCTTTTGGACGCGGACGATCGGGTACATCGCTCTATACTCACGTCTTCAACGGCTGCGAACGGGAGCAGTAACCGCGTGACCATCGCGTAAGAGAGCCGGCGGCTGGTGCGAGCCGGCGCGATGGGCGGCGAACTCGCCCGGGAGCCGCGACCGTGACGTTCTCCGATTCGGGGGAGCTAGCGATCGCCGGGGTCACGCCCCGTTACCACCGTGCTCGAGCGGAGACTCGGGGCTGTGGCGCAGTGGTAGCGCATCACACTGGCAGTGTGGGGGTCAGGGGTTCGAATCCCCTCAGCTCCACCGCACCCGGACCGGAGTCTCAACTGAGGTGGTACCGCGGAAGGGGCCCTTCCGTCCTCTGTGGACGGGGGGCCATTCGATTACCCGCACGGAGGTGCCGCGATGACCAGCGAGACGAAGACCGAGCGCTACGCCCCGGGAACGATCGAGCCGAAGTGGCAGGCGCACTGGGCATCGACGGGCCTCGACGCGACCCCCGATGACAGCGACAAGCCGAACTACTACTTCGTGACGATGTTCCCGTACCCGTCGGGGGATATGCACATCGGCCACTGGTACGCGATGGCCCCGTCTGACTGCGAGGCGCGCTACATCCGGATGAAGGGTCACAACGTGTTGTTCCCGATGGGCTTCGACGCGTTCGGCATCAACGCCGAGAACGCGGCGATCGACCGAGGGATCCATCCGGCTGCGTGGACCGACAAGAACATGGCCCATTGGCGCGAGCAGTTCCGATCGCTCGGCGCCTCCATCGACTGGCGTCGCGAGGTCGTCACCTGCTACCCCGAGTACTACCGCTGGAACCAGTGGATGTTCCTCAAGTTCCTGGAGAAGGGCCTGGCCTACCGTGCGACCGCTCCCGTGAACTGGTGCCCGCGCGACGAGACCGTGCTCGCGAACGAGCAGGTCATCAATGGGCTCTGCGAGCGCTGCGACACGCCCGTCGTGAAGAAAGACCTGACCCAATGGTTCTACAAGATCACCGCATACGCGGATGAGCTGCTGCGGTTCGACGGCCTGGACTGGCCGGAGCGCGTGCGGGTCATGCAGCAGAACTGGATCGGCCGCTCCGAGGGTGCCGAGATCCAATTCCCCGTCGAGGGACACCGCGACGCGGCGATCCGCTTCTTCACGACGCGACCCGACACGATCTACGGCGCCACCTTCATGGTGCTGGCACCGGAGCACCCGCTCGTGCCGGCGATCACGGTGCCGGCGCAGAAGGCCGCGATGGACGCCTACGTCGCCACGGCGCGCACCGAGTCGGAGATCGAGCGCACCAGCGCCGAGCGGCCGAAGACCGGTGTCGACACCGGCGCGTTCGCGACGAACGTGTTCTCCGGCCAGCGCATCCCCATCTGGATCGCCGACTACGTGCTCGCCTCGTACGGCACCGGCGCGATCATGGCGGTGCCCGCGCACGACGAGCGCGACTTCGCCTTTGCGAAGGCCAACGGCCTGCCCATCAAGGAGGTCATTTCGGCCGACGGCGAAGAGCACGCGGGGCTCGAGGCCGCGTACACCGGCCCCGGCCGGATGGTCCGGAGCGGTCCGTACAGCGGCACGCCGAGCGAGGTGGGCAAGCGGACGATCGCGTCCGAGGCCAAGAAGACCGGCATCGGAACGCCGTCGGTCACGTACCGGCTGCGCGACTGGCTGATCTCGCGCCAGCGCTACTGGGGTACCCCGATCCCCGTCGTGTACTGCGACACCGACGGCATCGTGCCGGTCCCCGAGGACCAGCTTCCCGTCGTCCTCCCGCGCGATGTCCAGCTCACCGGTCGCGGCGGTTCGCCGCTCGCGAAGGTCGACGCATTCGTGAACACGACCTGCCCGAAGTGCGGCGGTCCGGCGAAGCGCGAGACGGACACGATGGACACGTTCGTCGACTCGTCCTGGTACGTCTACCGCTACCCGGACCCGAAGATCGACTCGTTCTTCATGAACGTCGACGTCGCGAAGAAGTGGCTCCCCGTGCGGCGCTACACGGGCGGCATCGAGCACGCGATCCTGCACCTGCTCTACGCCCGGTTCGTCTGCAAGGCGCTCCGCGATCTCGGCTACCTCTGGTTCGACGAGCCGTTCCTGCACCTCCGCAACCAGGGGACGATCGTCTTCAAGAGCCGGAAGATGTCGAAGTCGCGGGGGAATGTCGTCGCGCCGGACGAGTACGTCGCGCGCTACGGCGCCGACACGCTGCGCCTGTTCATCATGTTCATGGGCCCCTGGACCGAGGGGAACGATTGGGACGCGTCCGGCATCGAGGGCACGTGGCGGTTCCTGAACCGAGTGTGGGGGATCGGGCTAGGCGAGCGCACCTCGAGCGGCACGCGCGACGCGGAGCTTGACCGTGCCGTCCAGCGCACGATCAAGAAGGTCACCGACGATCTCGAGGGCTATCGCTTCAACACCGCGATCGCGGCGATGATGGAGCTGTCCACCGCGATCTTCCACGCGGCCGGCCCGAGCCGCGACGGCGCGACCGACGCGCTCGTCTTGCTGCTCGCGCCGTTCGCGCCGCACATCGCCGAGGAGCTGTGGGAACGTCGGGGCGGCACCGGCTCCGTGCACCGGCAGGCGTGGCCCGCGTACGACGCGTCCGCCGCGAAAGACGCGGTCGTCACGGTCGTCGCGCAGGTGAACGGCAAGGTGCGCGATCGCCTCGAGCTGCCCGCGGGCACGGGCGAGGAGGCCTTGAAGCGGGCGGCCCTGGCCAGCGCGAAGGTGGTCCAGGCGATCGGCGGCAAGCCCGTTGATCGGGTCATCGTGGTCGCCGATAAGCTCGTGAACGTCGTGACCGAGCGTTGACGCCCCCCGAGATCCGCCTCGCGGCGCTCTGCGATCACGCGCTCGTCGGGCAGGACGGCAAGGTGAGCATCATGGGGGTGTTCCGCAACATCAGCGTGACCGGCCTGCCGGCGCAGCATCCGCGGATGTTCCTCGTGGCGATCCTCGGCCTGGACGCCGGGACGCACGCGGTCGTGGTCCGGCTTCGGAAGCCGGATGGCGGCCAGGCCATGCCGAACGCGCCCGAGATCTCGGTGAACGCGATCGCCGGGCAGGACGTGAACGTCATCGTGGAGCTGAACAACCTCAGCTTCGCGACGTATGGGACCCATCGCTTCGATCTCGAGATCGACGGCGAGGCCGCGGGCAGCCTGCCGGTGTCCATCGTGCAGATGGCCCCGCCGCAGTCCGGGAGGCGCGCGAACTGATCCGGTAGGCCGATGGCCACGCGAGCTCGTGAACAGCGCGCTCGAGGCGTGGTGTAGGTCGGACGCCTCACGCCACGGCGCGGCCACGCCCTACGCGAGCGCGCTCGTCGGCGCGGTGCACCCGGAGGTCGCGCTCATCTCAGTCGGCCTGGACAACCGGTACGGACATCCGACGGCGGAGACGCTCTCCGCACTCGCGGGCGCACCGACGTACCGCACCGACCGGGACGGTACGGTCGAAGTGCGCGCCGATGGCGCGCGGTTGTCCGTCCACGCGCACGCGAACGGCCTTGGGCCGCCGCGCGCCCAGGGGATCTCGCGTCTCGCCCGCTAGGCTCGGTCTCACTGTCATGGTGTGGCTGC
>DHJC01000055.1:0-10727 GCA_002404155.1 Chloroflexi bacterium UBA4730
CAACGCGTCCCACAGCGCGAAGACCGGTGCCACCTTCGCGAACCGGCGGCGCCCGGGTGGTCGGCGAGTTAAGCCAGCCGGTCGGGTGCGTAGGCCCCGAGAGTGCGCCTGACTGATGGGTTTCGGGCGATGATCATCGCGTAGAGCTCAGGCCAGTGGTCCGAGACGCGGGCGCGCCCGCGCATGTCCCCGCGAACAAAGCCAGCGGTTTTGAGAATCGGATTCTGCCGGAGTTCGCGCAGATAGATCGGGCTCTCGAGTGTGCAGACGCGCCGGATGTTCGCCATAAAGTCCTTGCCTTCGCGATAACCGGCCTTCACATGGCCAACGGCCGCGCCCGACCATCGCGAGCGACGCGAGCGGCTGCGTGCCCTCGGCTCAACCTTCGACTTGTAGTTCGAAATACGGAACGGGCCAGAGCCACGTCGGGCTCCGCGGGGAAGGGTTCGGCCGACCGACGCACGAGAACCACGAAACCACCGTTTCGTGTACGTGAAAGAGAGCAACAGTTTGTTCGCGAAGCGGTGGGCTCCGTAGACTCATTGGCGTTCGATTCTCGGGTCGAGCTACGCGGATTTCCGCGATCTCCCCCGACAGAAGCCAGTGCGGCGAGGTGCTGCGGTGGATGACGAGCGAGCCTGAGGCGCACAGATCGTCCGCCGGGTTCCACTGCGTGGCCTCGCCCCATCCGGCGATTACCCGTCGCGGGCCGAGGACGGCGAGACCGGATCCGGCGAGGAGCGATCGGATCCGCGGCTGCTCCGCGCCCAGTGCTTCCGCGAGCCGCACGCTCATCCGGTCCAGATCCGGCCCAACGTAGTCGTGGAAGGCCGAGATCACCCCGTCGACAAACGGCTTGAGCAGATGGACCGCCGACGCCGTCGCGTCGTGGGGTACCTGCAACCTAAGCCGGAGCTCGAAGGGCGCATCTGGAGTCCACCGACCGAACACGTGCGCGTCCGCGGTACGCATCGAAAGCTAGGCGACCGACGCCGTAGCCTGACGCGCGAAGGGCTCGCAGGGGACCGCGCTCCAACTGGCCAGGACCCCGCGCGAAGGATGCGCCGCCCCATGATCGACCGCGCCCGTGACGTAGCGGTGGTAGCAGTGAGCGCCGCTCAAGCCCTGGGGTACCCATCCCCACGCCCGCCGCTCGAAGCGCACTCCGTCACGACCTGACAACTGGAACGCGTCGAGACCGACGTTGTAGAGAAGGACGTTCTCGACATCGAAGAGGTGCCGCTCGTCTGTGGCGAACTCGGCCACCAGCATCTGCCCGTCCGTCGCGTGCAGATCGGCGAGGGCATCGCGGAGGCGTGACCGGAATGCCGGGAGCCACGGCCGCGCTGGAGCCTTGTTGGGCTCGAAGGGAAGCCGACTGGTGCTCCACGCTTCGACCGATGGGTGCTCTGGACGCACTCCTTCGACGCGGAATGCGCGGAGTTCATGGGTTGAGGTCACCGCGAAATAGTGCGCCAGCGTTAGGTCCCGTCGCTAGCTCCAGACAGCGGTGTAGCCTCGCCTCGTGCTCAACGATCTGAGCAACGCGCGCCAGACCTTCGCCGCGTTCGGGAGAGATGGGCGCGTGGTCCGCCGCCACGCAGTGATCCAGCCCATTCGCTCGGTGACGAAGGAGCTGTTCCGCGAGGGCACCGACGTGCTCGATCGGCAGACGCGCGAGTTCTCCCGCGTGGCGCCTCTGACCCCGGCCCCGACCGGCGTCGTCTTCGTTCACGGGATGGGGACTCAACCGCAGAGCGACACACTCCGCCATTTCGGCGGTCCACTGATCAAGTGGCTCACGGAGTGGCACACCGCCCGCGGGTACGTCCCCGACCAGCCCGGAGGGGGCTTGGGGGTCGATGAGGCGCATCTCGTGCTCGACGACGCCGGCGCACGACCCGCCTGGTTCCTCGTGGATCTGCCCGCGACGAGCTCCCCTGATCGCCCCGGGGCGGCGGCCACATGGCTGCTCGCAGAAGCCTGGTGGTCGTGATCGATCGTCGCACCCGGCTTCGTCGAGATGTGGAGCTGGAGTTGGCGGATCCTCGGCCGAGCGATCGCGAAGTTGGTTCTCGCAGCCTGGTCGGAGGTGACGTTGCGGTCCGGGATCCTTGGGGCGCTGGCTGGCCGGGTCGACGCGCAGCTCCAGCCCTGGCCCGACGGGCCGGTGGAGCGCGACCCGCATCCCTTCCAGCTCGCGATCGAGTCGCTCAGCGCCCTGCTGCTGGCAGTCGGCTACGCGGCCGCGGGGATTGCCGGCTACGTGCTCCTGGTCCCGCTTTTCATCGCCGCCCAAGTCCCGATCAAGGCGTGGCAGGACTTCATCGTCAACAAGGTGCTCAAGACCTTCTTGATCGACAGCGTCGGAGATGTCAAAACATATCTTGACGACTCGATCCAGGCGCTCAACATGCGCGACCGCGTCGAGCGGACGGTGGACTGGTTGGCCACGCATGGTGGTTGTACCGACATCGTGGTGATCGCCCACTCACAAGGCGCCGTCGTCGCCTTCGACGCCCTGTCTAGTGGGGGCATCGAGCACATCGGCAACGTTCGGAAGTTCATCACCGTGGGCGGCGCCCTGAACAAGGCGTGGGATCTGGACAAGGCCTGCCTTCGGATCCGCGGCACGCTGCCTGAGCACATCTTCTGGCTCGATATCTGGTCGCCGTACGACCCAGTCCCTGGCGAGCAGCTTGACCGTGCCGGTGGTCCCGGCTCACGACCGCTCGTCGAGCCGAACGCGACAACCCAGCAGCTATTCCACTGGGACGAGCAAGACGTGAGATCGGGCGTGACCACCAGTGCACCCCCGAGTGGCCCGCTACCGCGCCGCTTGTACAACCGCATGAATGTGCTCGTCGAGCATGACGGGTACTGGCAAAACGGGGAGCAGTTCCTCTCCCGCGTGGCCCAAGAGATCGACCAGGTCGGTGGCTACTACAAGGACTCGCGCTTTGCCTTCGCGGCTGCGGACCAACACGATCGCATCAGTCGGCGACGGCTGCGGTTGACCACCCTGGTCGGCTGGCGCCTGGCAGCGATGGCCCTCTTCGCCGCGGCGATGCTGGTCCGGGCCCGGGACGGCACACTGCTGGCGGACGGCCGACTCGCGCTGGGCGCGATCCGACCGCTCGGCCTCGGCACGATCTTCGACTCGGTCGGAGCGTCGGTGCACGACATCGTCACCACCCCGGTCCTCAACCCGCTGAGCATCCTTTGGATGGCCAGTCTCGGCCGGCTCCCGTGGGAGGCTTGGCTCTACGGCGTCATCGGGGTGGCCTTCTTCGGGCTCCTCTTCACGCTCGCATACCGCGGCCTCACCTGGCGGCTCTTCGACCCGTGGGACCGCGCCGAGTCGAAGGCCGCGATCGCCCGGACGCTACCGCCACACAACCCTCGGGTGCTGCTGCGCAGCATCGTCGTCGTCGGCTCGCTGATGGCGGCCTTTCTGCTCTTGATCTCGGTGCCGTGAGCGGTTCCGGACCTCGATGAAGCGACGCGGATTCATCGCCGTCGCCGCCGTTGCGCTGAGCGTCGGGCTGCTGACTGGACTGATCCCGACTGCGGAATTCGACGAGGACGCCGGGGGCGCCTGCGGGGTTGAGCGGTGGTCGGTGAAGACGGGCACGGACGCGGACGCGAGCGCGATTGACCTCGCTCATGTGGTGCCGACCACCATCGCGGACCTCACGAGCTTGGCCAAGCCGGCGTCGCTCCCGAGCAACAACCGGATCGCCCCGACCGAAACGACGGTGTACTCGATCAGCGCGACGCTGACCTTGTACAAGCACGAGACCGACGCCGACTACCACGTCGTGCTCAGCGACGGGGCCCGCACGATGATCGTCGAGAGCGCGGATCTTGGCTGTGTCGGGCCGGGCAGTCCGCTGGCGTCGGGGATCCAGAACGCACGCACAGAGCTCGACGCCCAGCTCACGCCGACCGGCAGCTTCAAGAGCGCCAACCTCCCGGTCACCGTCACCGGGGTCGGGTTCTTCGACTTCCTGCACGGCCAGACCGGTGTCGCCCCGAACGGCATCGAGCTGCATCCGCTCCTTGATGTGCGCTTCAACACGGTCACCTCGACCTGTCACAGCGCGACCGGCCCGGGGATCCCGCCACCGAGCGCAGTCCCGGCAGGACTCGACGGCTTCCACGCGGCCTGGTACGGGCAGAGCGGGTATCAGTCGCTGTGCCCAGGCAACACCGCAACCGGCGTGGTCGCGTACTACAACTCCGGGTCGCGGGGCTGGGTCGCGGGCCGACTCGGCGAGGTCGCCTACCTGGGCACCTGGAACCCGGTCCCTGGGCAGGACC
The DNA here is from genome assembly GCA_002404155.1 of Chloroflexi bacterium UBA4730. Classification (GTDB taxonomy): domain Bacteria; phylum Chloroflexota; class Limnocylindria; order P2-11E; family P2-11E; genus UBA4735. The sequence continues at coordinate 4,324 of DHJC01000055.1, forward strand.
AGCCAAGCCAGCTCGGTGGTGACGGCACCGCGGGCTCGCCGAGCACCGGATGGCCGCGCTACAACCGCGTCGCTGTCCAACCGGCCGACTACGTGGCCCCGGGGCAGGTGGCGTGGTTCCAATTCGCGGTCGTCGCGCCCGCGACACCGGGCACCTATCAGCTTGCGATCCGGCCGCTCATCGAGGGCGCGCAATGGATGGAGGACTACGGGGTCTTCTGGATCGTGACCGTCCTCAATCCGGACGGGTCCGCGCCGGCTCCCCCGCCTCCGCCGACCGCGGGGGTCAAGCACGCGGAAGTGGTAACAGCTCGGCTCGTTCAGGACGAGCTTGGGTGGCTCCGGCTGGCGGGTTAGTAAGGAGCGATCTCGTAAACCGCCGGGCTCCGTTGTTCCGGGGAAATTGCGAGTCACGCGACCCGCCCAGCAGCCGGACGGCTTCGTGTGCAGCAGTTGTGCAGCAACTGGGTTCAGCCTCCGAGCGCGACCGTCCACGGCGTCGGCGCGGCGCAGAGCGACCGGCTAGCACGGTCGGCCGCCGCCCAATCCGTCCATTCAAAGGCCGAGGTGCTGACTAGGTGCGCTCGCCCTCCCGGGCCGGCACCTCGTTTGCGGCTTGCACGACAACGCCCGTCTGCGGCGACTCGTTCACCACGAGTCGGAACACATCGGGGCGGCTGTAATGGCCGACGACGTCGAAGTCGAACCGTGCTCGCGTGAGCTCGTCCCGCTCGAGATCGGCCGTGAGAATCCCTTCTGCGTCGTACAGCGGTCCGGCGAGCACGTCGCCAAGCGGACCGACGATCGCGCTGCCGCCACGGCACAGGATCTCCGGGCCGTCGGGGAGTGGCTCCCAGTCGGCTGGCCACGGCGAGCGCGTGACGAACTGATTCGCGGCGAGCACGAAGCAGCGCCCCTCGCAGGCGATATGGCGGAGCGTCGCCTGCCACGAGTCGCGCGCGTCGGCAGTCGGCGCGAGGTAGATCTCGACGCCCTTGCCGTACATGGCCATCCGCGCGAGCGGCATGTAATTCTCCCAGCAGATGAGGCCGCCGATCGTGCCCAGCTCCGTGCGGAACGCGCTGAGCGTGCTGCCGTCCCCCTCGCCCCAGATCACGCGCTCGGCGGCCGTCGGCTTCAGCTTGCGATGTGTGCCCAGGAGCGCGCCGTCGGGGCCGAAGTAGAGGAGCGTGCAGTAGAGCGTTGCACCCCTCTCAGGACGCGCGCGCTCGATGACACCGATCGCGAGGTACACGCCGTGCCGCCGTGCCGCCGCGCCGAGGGCCTCGGTCGCGGGTCCGGGGACATCGACGGCCTGGTCCCAGTAGCGCTGATACGCCAAGCGCCCGGCCGCGGTGCGGCGGCCGATGACGGTGCCGAACGACAGCTCACGCGGATAGGCGGGGACGAAGGCTTCGGGGAAGAGCACGAGACGCGCGCCACCTGTGGCCGCTTCGTCCGTGAGGCGCACGGCCTTCGCGACCGTCGCATCACGATCGAGCAGGACTGGCGAGGCCTGGACGACCGCGACGCGCACGCTCGTCATGGGGTCATCGTAGTCGGCCGGACTCAAACACACGGATGTGGTAACTGCTCGGCTCGTTCGTGACGAGCGCGGGAGGCTCCGGCTGGCGGGTTAGAAGGAGCGAGGATCGCCCGCCGGACCGGCGATCGCGCTCGCCCGAGGGGTCCACCCAAAGGTCGTCCAGGAAGCGGTGGGCCACTCCACGATTGCCGTGACGTTGGACCTGTACTCGCATGTGGTGCCGAGTCTCCAGCGGGAAGCCGCGAAGGAGATGGGGGCGGCCCTCTTCGGTTAACGCTGGGCGGGCGATCAGATCGTCGATGCCTCTCCCAATTCTTCTGGATCATGCTGAACGCTGGTTCCTGCGGCCAGGCGAGGCAGGCGCGCGCCGATCCGCGCGGCGCCTCATGGTGCCGCTCGCGACTGCGCTCACCGAGGGAGAGCCGCGCAGCGCTGCAGCAGCGTATCGGTGCGCTCGCGCTCGAAGGACGTTTCCGGCGTGTCGTAGAACGCGCGGACCTCCTCGAGCAGTGGCCGTGCCTCGGCCGGGCGTCCGGTGTCGATGAGGAAGCGTGCGGAGTCCCGCTGGATGTCCATGTCCGTCACCCGGTAGCCGGTGCGCCCGATCCGTTCGCGCGCCTCTTGATAGAGCCGCCCGGCATCGTCGGGCCGTCCCTCGGCCGCGCAGACGACGGCGAGGGCCCACGCCGCGGTCGCGATGGTGTAGCTGTCGTCCGGCCCGACCTCGGCGCGCGCGAGCTCAGCCTGTCGCCGGGCCTCCCCAAGCTCGCCCAGCGTCACGAGCGTCCGGGCCAGCTGGGTTCGCGCTTCGGCCCGCCAGCCCAGCAATGCGGCGCTCTCGAGCGCGCGGACCGAAGCCTCGAGGGTCGCCCGCGCGCCGGCCAGGTCGCCCGCCGCCTCGAGCGCCTCAGCCACTGCCCACTGGTTGGTGCCGATCCACTCGGGCGAGCCCGCATCGACCGCAAGCTCGACGGACTGGCGCGCGAAGGCGAGCGTGGCGCCGAGCTCACCCCGCATCCGCGCGGCCTGCGCGAGACCTTGCAACGCTATCGCCCGCTGGAGCGCCGAGCCGTTCGCGCTGGCCCATTCGTGGTGGCGCCGGCCGTACGCCGCCATGTCCTGGAACGCTCCGCGTTGCCATGCGTTTCCGCGGAGCCACCCCAGCGCCTCGCCGTACGCGCTCTGCGCGCCGGAGGCCTCGATATACGCGTACGCCTCGGCGAGGACGCGCCGCTGGGTTTCGAGATCGCCGGCCATCCACGGCACCCAATGCGAGCGGACCATGGCCCACGCGATGGCCTCGGGTTCGCCGACCGCCCTCGCGAGGTCGATCGCCTCGCGATCCAGCGCCGCCGCAGCCGCGATGTCCTTCTCGCTGAGCTGCTCTGACAGTACCTGAAGGAGATCGACGAGAACGACGGTCGGCGGATGGGTCCGCAGCTCCGACGCGAGCGACGCGATCTCGTCGACGGTGCCGTCGGAGCCCTCGAGCCGAAAACGGGCGACCGAAAGCAGACCTCGGGTGGAGAGCCGCTCGAGCGGCGTGAGCTCGATGCCACCCGCGACCGCGAGGGCACGCTCGAAGAAGCTGCGCGACGCGCGAACGTCGCCGCGTTGTCTGGCCTTCATTCCGCTCGCCATGAGACCCCGATAGGCGCGGACCCCGAGATCCTGGAGGTTTGGCTCGCCGAGCTCCTGCGCGAGCAGGAACCCCTGCTCGGCGTGATACCCGACGATGTCGGCGTACTCGTCGACGCGCTCCCCGGCGGTCCGCTCGAGCCACCGGCCGAACGCGTCGTGCGCCCGTGAACGTTCGGCCTTCGGGATCGCGTCGTAGGCGACGTCGCGGATGAGGATGTGCTTGAAGGTCCAGCTCCGCCCGCCGCCGAGCCCGCGCTCGTCGAGCTCGCTCACGAGGTCACGCCGCGCGGCCTCGACGAGCAGGTCCTCGATCCGTCCGTCGGTCGGCCCCTGCGCGGCGATCGCGTCCGGCCAGAAGACCTTTCCCACCACGGCGCCACGTTGCAGGACCCGCTTGACCGCTGCTGGCAGGCTGTCGAGCCGGGCCGCGATGAGGCCCTGCAGCGTGGCCGGGACGACGAGCGTCCCGAGGGACGCTGTGGTCACGAACCGGTCGTCGCGCTTGGCCACGTGTCCACCGTCGATCAGCAGCCGCAGGAACTCCTCGATGTACAGCGGATTTCCTTCGGACCGGGCGATGACCTCCGCGCGTAGGTCATCGGGCAGCGCGTCGATCGCGAGGAGCTCGCGGATGAGGCGCGCGGATTCGTCCGGGGTGAGCGGCTCGAGGCGGATCGCCGATGCGTTCATCAGTCCACCGCCCCATCCCGCGCGCAGCTCGCGCAGATCCGGGCGGGCCATGCAGAGCAGGAAGAGCGGCGCGCGGGTCCACTCCGCGAGGTCTTCGATGAGGTCGAGGAGTGCGGGCTCGGCCCAATGGATATCGTCGAACACGACGGTGAGGGGCCCTGCCGCCGCGCGGCGCTCGAGATACCGGCGGAGTCCCCAGCGCAGCTCCTGGGGCACGCTCTCGGCCGGCACGTCCGGCAGCGCGTCCTCGCGCGTGGCGGTTCCGGCGAGCACGCTCAGGCGGCGCGCGACGGCCTCCGCGTCCTCGGAGACTTCGCCGAATGCCGTGAGCACCGCCGCGCGGAGCTTCCGAGCGGCGTCCTGCTGCGAGTCGAGCGCGTCGATCCCCGCGTCGGAGCGCAGGACCTCCAGGACCGGCCAGAACGTGATGCCCTCGCCGTACGGCAGGCAGCGGCCGCGCCGTACCCGATCGGGACCGATGGCCTCGACGAATTCGGCCACGAGCCGTGACTTCCCGACCCCGGCATTGCCGAAGAGCGTGATGAGCGCGGCGCGCCGCTCAGCCGCGAGCTTGCGATGCGACTCGACCAGCAGCCGCAGCTCATCGTCCCGGCCGATGAGCGGCGCGCGCAATCCGGCGATCCCGCGATGCTGGGCCGGCAGCGCGGACGCGAGCTCGGCGGCGGGCCACACGCTGAGCCGGCCGATGCCCTTCGCCTCGATCTCCCGCATTGCGCCATATCGCACGCCACCTTCGGTGAGTTGGTGGGTGAGCGCACCGACGAGGATCTCGTTCGGCGCGGCCGCCGCCTGGAGCCGAGCGCCGGCGTTCACGGCGTCACCGGTCACGAGCGTCTCTCCGGCGTCGCCGGTGACGACCTGACCGCTGTTGACGCCGATGCGCAGCTCGAGCGCGAACCGGCCGTTCGCGTTCAGCGCGCTGATCCGCTCGCGCAACGCGAAGGCCGCGCGGACTGCGCGATCGGCGTCATCGTCGTGCGTGAGCGGGATGCCGAACACCGCCATGACCGCATCGCCGATGAACTTCTCGACGGTCCCGCCGTGCGTCTCGAGGGCCTGCCGCACCTCGCTGAACGCGCGCGACAGGGTGCGGCGGACGATCTCGGGATCATGGCTCGCGCCGATGGCGGTGGACCCCACGATGTCAGCGAACAACACCGTGACGAGCTTGCGCTCCTCGGTCATGCCGCGAGTCTACGGACGGGTGGGCCGCTCCCTAGACTCGTCCCTGATGAGCGATGCACCCGAGGAGCTGGCGCGACGCAGTGATCTGCGCAGTGATTTGCGGGTCTTGAAAGAGGCACCGCGGCGTCGAAGTTATGGCCGCCTGAGGTGGTCGAGTTCGCGGCGCTTGCGCCGGCATTCTGAAGTCCCGGTGGTCCGCATGGCAACGGCTGTCCTTTCGCGGGTTCCACAATGATCAAGACAGAATGGGCGCGGAGGGCAAGGGCATGAGCATCAGGGAGCGGAACGGAAAGAAATTGGCCTACCTCGACGAGGGCAGCGGCGACCCAGCATTCGTCTTTGTTCACGGCTGGACCTGCAATCGCTCCTACTTCTCCCTGCAGCATGACCACTTCAAGGCCGGCCACCGGGTGGTCTCGGTCGACCTCCGCGGCCACGGTCAGAGTGATCAGCCGCAGAGCGGCTATGCGATCCGCGACCAAGCGGAGGACATCGCCTGGCTGATTGGCGAGCTCGGACTCGATCGTCCGATCGCCGTGGGCCATTCCCTGGGCGGCTTGGCGGTGCTGGAACTGGCTGCAGAGCACCCAGAGTCGGTGCGCGCGATCGTCATGCTCGACCCGGCGCCGTTGGCATTACCCGCTGCTGCGCGAGGCAGGCTCCAAAACCTGGTCGAGGCCATCGAGGCCGGCAACCAGCAGCCCCGGCGCGCCTTCATCGCCTCCATGTTCCCGCCCGCTTCGCCGCCGGAACTCAGGGCGCGGATAACGGAGGAGATGTGCGCGGTTCCGACGGCCGTGGCTGTCGGCACCATGCGCGGCACGCTTGACTACGACGGTGTGGCCGCGGCGAAGAAGGTCAGCGTTCCGGCGCTGCACCTTGCGGGAACACCGCCACGGAACGCACCCCACCTTATGACCGAGTGGCTGCCGAGCGTCGTGAATGGATGGCCCGTGGGGACTGGACATTTCAACATGATCGAAGCGCCGATCCAGGTCAACGACATGATTGAGCAGTTCGTCGGCAAGTACGTGACGCGGGGGACAGGAAATTAGGACGCCGTCGCTGTGCCGCTGTTCGTCTCCGTCCGGCGCCGTAGTCCTGCGAATCAGGCTTCGATATGGCACAGACTTGCACCGAGCGGTATCGGTGCTGGCATCAGTTAAGGCATCAAACGGGCTCCGCTCGCATCACCAGATGCGGTGAAAGGCCTATGTTTATTGGCGTTTCTCGCTCCGGAGGGGTGGCAGAGCGGTCGAATGCCGGCTGCTAGGCTGACCCCCGAACGGCACAGCCGTTTAGCGGAGGAAATGAAATGATGA
>DHJC01000055.1:10950-12696 GCA_002404155.1 Chloroflexi bacterium UBA4730
AGGGACCTGAAACCCCCTATGTTTATTGCCGTTTGCTCATCCGGAGGGGTGGCAGAGCGGTCGGTTGATCTCCAGACGCGCCTACCATCCGCTCCGCCTCTTCACTCGCACGTGGATGGGGACATGGAGATGAGCAATGCGTCGAGCGATCGCAATCGGTATCGCGAGCCTGACACTCTTGGCGGCGTCGGCAACATCGGCATCCGCGGACGCGGGCGCGCCGGGCACGACATTCCCCGCGCAGCCGGGCAGCCACGTCCTAGGCGCCTGCGGAACCATTACGACAAATCCGGGGTCCGGCTTTGGCGGCGCGTCGGAGGCGCACGAGTCGACGACCGCCGGGGCGATCACCACGGGCCTCCTCACCGCCGCCTGCTTCTGAGATTGCGTGGGACGCTCGTGAGCAGAGAACTGCTTACATATCGACGACTGCGCAGGGAGGATTCGCATGACGACCGAAGCAACGATCAACGGCGTAGACCTGCAAGAGCTTCACGGTTTTCGCGAGAAGGCACGAGAGGATCCGAGCTGCGCCGATCGCAATCCGATCGCTCTCGCGGAGTGGAAAGGCGGCGACCGGTCACTCGTCCGGATCGGGGATGAGACGATCGAAATGAACGCCCCTGGAACCCTGAGCCCAATGCAGCTTCTCCTCGCGTCGCTCGCCGCATGCGATGTCGACGTCGCGTCCCAGCACGCTGCCCTCCTCGGCCTGAAGCTCGAAAGCCTCTCGGTTGAGGCGAAGGGACACTTCAATGTGCGGTCATACATTGGTCTCGAGGACGCGCCCGCATCAGGCTACGACGGAATCGACTACACCATCCGGCTGCGCGCTCCTGGCGCTTCTACAGACCAGATCGCGCGGCTCCGTCAGGCAATTGAGAGGTCCTCTCCGGTCGGCGACCCGCTTACCCGATCGGTCCCGCTCCGGCTCAGCGTCGAAGTGGAGACGGCCTGAGCGGGGAGGCCGTCGGGGAGGCGCGGCGACGACCGCGTCCTGCCCCACGACTCGCGGCTTAGACGCTAGCGAGAGTGCGGTCATTAACCAAAGCGTGGGCGCGGTGTCGTGGTGTCGCGAGGTCCTGATGCCAGTGACACCATTACTAGATATATAGAGGCGCCTAGCCTGCGCGCCACCTAGTCCGGCGGTGACATGGCACTGACGTGCACGGAGCGGCATCGGTGCTGGCATCAAGTTAGGCATCAAAGGCGTTCCGCGCGCGTCACCCGCCCGGCTGAAAGCCTATGTTCATTGGCGTTTCTCACTCCGGAGGGGTGGCAGAGCGGTCGAATGCGGCGGTCTTGAAAATCAAGCTGGCTGTTGCACCGGGATGCAAGGAGTGGCATTGATTCCGGAACTCCGGCACCTGGATGCATGGAGCGGAACCAGCCGGCACCGGTGTTGGCATCAAGGTTGGCATCAACTGGAGTTGCCGAGGCGGACTAGCCGAAGTGCACGGCTCCCATGCCACTCTCCATTTGATCCGGCGCCTGTCGCCGTCCACATTCGCTAGAGCGATGGGCCCATGCGGGAACCGCTACTCGTTTACTGATGCTCGCTGAGGAACTCCGTACCGGCACGGTTCCTGCGTGAGCACGACGCCGAAAGGCGGTGTCCCATGCTCCTCATGATCGGTATCGTCATCCTCGTTCTCTGGCTACTGGGTGTCATCGCGCTTCCCGCGATCGGCGGACTCATTCACCTCCTGCTCCTCGTCGCAGTCATCGTCATCGTCGCGCACTTCC
>DHJC01000012.1 GCA_002404155.1 Chloroflexi bacterium UBA4730
GACAACGAGATATGGGACTAGCTCCAGGCGACGCAAACGGTGTGCCCAGGGCGATGGCACGCCCCGTGCGCCACGCCGGACCATGAAAGACAAGCCGAAGACCGAGAATTTCGGAAAGCCCGACCTGGAAGCCGAGCGCATCGTGGAACAGCAGGAGGGGATCGTCGCGGACAAGGGCCGGGTGAAGGACAGCGATCGCCCGGAGGCCAACGTTCCGCACCCCGAGGATGTCAGCATGATGGACAACGCCAAGACGAAGGGCCGCTAGACCTTCCTAGACTCGCCGGGTGAATGCGCCCGGGCCGAGCGTGCCCTTCCCGCCGATGGAGGCGGAGCTCGTCGAAGGCCTTCCCACCGGCGACCGCTGGCGCTACGAGCCGAAGTGGGATGGATTCCGTGGCGTGTTCGAAAACGATGGCGGCGAGCTCGCGCTCTGGAGCCGTAACGGCCGTCCGCTCCTACGCTACTTTCCCGAGCTCCGCGCAGTGGGGGAACGGCTGCCGCCGCACTCGGCGCTGGACGGCGAGATCGTCATCGAGCGCGACGGCGCGCTCGACTTCGACGCGATGCAGCTGCGTCTCCATCCGGCCGAGTCGCGGATCCGCAAGCTCTCGGTGGAGACGCCGGCGACGTTCATCGCGTTCGACATCCTCTTGTGGAACGGCGAAGCCCTCCACGACCGGCCGCTCGCGGAGCGTCGCGTCGAGCTCGAGAAGCGCGCCACCGCATTCACCCTTTCGCCGCAGACGACCGATCGCGCGCAGGCGCAGCGGTGGCTCGAGCGGCTCGAGATGATCGGGCTCGACGGTGTCGTCTGTAAGCGCGCCGATCTCGCCTATAAGCCCGGCTCGCGCGAGGCGGTCGTGAAGGTGAAGCACCACAAGACCTGCGACTGCGTGATCGTCGGCTATCGCAAGAACGGCAACCGCGTGGCGAGCCTCCTGCTCGGGCTCTACGCCGACGGCGACACGCTCGATTTCGTCGGTCATACGTCGGGCATCTCCGGTGATCTGCAGAAGGACCTCCAGAGGCGGCTGCCGCCGCTCGTAGAGACCGGTCACCTCGGCGACGGGCGCATGCCTGGCGGCGAGAGCCGCTGGTCGCAGGGCAAGGACCTCGCATGGGTCGAGGTGCGACCGGAGATCGTGTGCGAGGTGCGGTACGACAAGATGGAGTCCGATCGGTTCCGCCACGGCACACGCTTTCTGCGGTTCCGTCCGGACAAGGACCCCCGGCAGTGCACCTGGGACCAAGTGCGGCCGGCGCGGCGCGACGGCGATCCCACAATCTCCGGGCTCCTCGAGTCCGACCGGTCGCTTCCTCGGTCGCACAGGGACCGTGCGTAGCTCGGCGTACCCTTCGTTACGGTGAGTGGGCGCAACATGAATGTGCTGGTCGTCGACGACCAGGAGGCGATCCGCGATACCTTGCAGACCGCGCTCGATGACGAAGGCTTCACGGTCGAGACCGCCGCGAACGGACTGGAGGCGCTCGACATCCTACGACGGTGGGAGCCGTGCGTGATCCTGCTCGATCTCATGATGCCGGTGATGGACGGCTGGGCCTTCTGCGCCGAGCAAAAGCGGGTGGGGAACACGGTGCCCGTGGTCCTGCTCTCCGCGGCAGGGGCCCTCGAGGAACACCAGAAAACGCTGCAGGTCGTTGGCGTGATCGCGAAGCCGTTCGACATCGATCGCGTCATCACGACGATCGAAGGTGTGTGCTGAAGAACCGTCCGGCCCCCGCGAGCCGGGGGGGGCCCTGAGGGCGAAGCGCAAGTCGCGAGCAGGGTTATCCAGCCGCCTTCGGCGGCTTAAGACCCAATCGCTCGAAGAGCGGGACGAGGCTCTTCGATGATCTCCACATCCCGTCCATGAGGTCACCGACCTTCGCGATGCGCGCGGCCATCGTCTCCATCGTGAAGTCCGCGGCTTCGACGTCCGCGACCTCATCCCAGCGCAGCGGTGCGGACGCCCGCGCGTCCTGGGTCGGGCGGATCGAGTAGGCGCACGCGATCGTCCGATCGCGCGCGTTCTGGCCGAAATCCACGAACACGCCGGTGCGATCGGCCACCTTCCACGTGGTCGTGGCGATGTCCGGCACGCGGCGCTCGACCTCCTGGGCGCAGGCCTTCGCGAACCGGCGGACCTCGGGAAACGGCAGCTCCGGCACGATCGGCGCGAGGATGTGGATCCCGGTCGATCCGGACGTCTTCGGCCAGCTTTCGAGGCCGAGCTCATCCATGACGTCCTTCACCACGAGCGCGATCGTCCGCACGTACGCCCAGGGATCTCCGCCGCGGGGATCGAGGTCGATGAGCAGGTAGTCGGGCCTCTCCACGTCGCCGATCCGCGAGGACCACGTATGCAGGTCGATGCAGCCGAGGTTGGCGATCCACGCGAGCGCCGCGGCATCGTTCACGACCGGGAAGTCGGCGGTCCGCCCGCTCGGGAACTGGATGGTGTACGTCTCGAGCCACTCGGGGTGCGGGACCGGCACGCGCTTCTGGTAGAAGAACTGACCGTCGACGCCGTTGGGGTAGCGGAGCATCTGCATGACCCGTTGCTGCACATGTGGGAGGACGGCCGGCGCGACGGAGACGTAGTAGTCGACAAGGTCGCCCTTCGTGAGCCCGCGTTGGGGAAAGAAGATCTTGTCCCGGTTCGTGACGGTCACGTCCCGGCCGGCCACTTGCACGTATTCAGGATGACGCATCATGCCGCTGCGCGGCGGCTCGGGAGGCTGGAATGATCAGACGCTTCATCAACCGGAACCTGCTCGACAGGTGGGACTGGGGCGTCGGCATCGCCGACTTCTACTCATCGGTCGACCGCTTCGTGGTGCGGCCGGAGTGGCTGCGGAGCTTCTTCCACGGCACCTGGCTCGGCCATCCGCTGCATCCGCTGCTCACCGACGTGCCGATCGGCGGCCTGACGATCGCGCTCGTCCTCGACCTGCTCGGCATCTACGACGGCGCCAACTGGGCGACCCTCCTCGGCTTCGGCGGCCTGATCCTCGCCGCGATCGCGGGCTTCGTGGATCTCGATGAGACCGATGGCAAGGCCCGCCAGTACGGGGGCGTACATGCCTCGCTCATGCTCGTGGCGATGGCCTTCTACATCTTCTCGCTCGCGGTGCGATTCGGCTACGCGCCGGGGACGCCGTATCACGCCACGCTCACGGCGGCGCTCGGATACCTGTTCATCGTGATGGGCGCGTATATCGGTGCGGACCTGGTCTTCGCGCTCGGCAACATGGTCGACCGGCACGCGTGGCGCTCCGGCGGCACGAAGTGGGCCGCCCTCGACGTCACCGAGGTACCGGAGCGTCAGCCGACGAAGGCCAAGGCCGGCGCGCAAACGCTCGTGCTCGTGCGCGTGGGCGAGCAGATCTCGGCGCTCCACGACGTCTGCGCCCATGCGGGCTGCTCGCTTTCGGAGGGCAAGGTCGTCGGCGACACCATCCAGTGCCCCTGTCACGGCTCGCGCTTCAAGATCGCCGACGGCAGCGTCGTCGTCGGTCCGGCAACCTACGACCAGCCCGCGTTCGAGGTGCGCCGCGCGGAAGGGAAGCTCGAGGCGCGCCGGGTCCGCTAGGGCTGCGACGGCGCGATGCGCACCACGCGGTCGTCGCCCGCGACGGGCGAGCCGCGGCCGTCCCGGTTGCTGGTCGTGACGTAGAGCGCGCCGTCCGGTCCCTGCACCGCGGCGCGCAGCCGCCCGTACTTGCCCTTCAAGAGGAGGTCCTGCTGCGTCGCGACGGTCGGCGTGACCGTGAAGCGGCGCAGCGACGTATCCTTCAGCGCCGCGACGAACAACGACCCGCTCCAGCTGCCCCAGCTCGGACCGAAGACGAACGCCGCGCCGGACGTCGCGAACGTGACGTTCCCTGACGACCAGATCGGATCCGTCATTCCACGGGCCGCGCCGCCGCTCTGGTGCACCGCCGGCCAGCCGTAGTTCACGCCAGCCTGGATGAAGTTGATCTCGTCGTCGTCGTTCTCGCCGTGCTCGACCTCGTAGACGTCGGTGCCGCTGAACGCGATCCCCTGCGGGTTGCGGTTGCCCCACGTGTAGACAGCCGTGCGGCCCGTGGCGCCCGCGATGATCGGGTTGTCGGCCGGGATGCTGCCGTCGGGGTTCACCCGCAGCACCTTGCCATTGAGCGAGTTCGGGTCCTGCGCGAGCGACGGCGTACCGGTCTCGCCCATCGTGATCCAGAGATGCTTCGTCGAGTCGAACCGGATGCGGCAGCCGTCGTGGTTGCCGCCCGAGCGCATGCCGGTCCGGATGACGAACCCATCGAGCGTCCACGAGGTGCCCGAGAGGACGTAGCGCAACACCTCGTTCACGACGCCGCCGGCCTGCTGATCGGTGCGCGTCGCGCAGACGTACACGAAGCCGTTCGTCGTGAACTCAGGATCCACCGCGATGCCCATGAGCCCGCTCTCACCGTTCTGGACGACGTTGGCGACGGCCAGCGTTGCGAGCTTCCGCGCCCCGGACGCGCCGCTTTCGAAGACCTGCAGCGTGCCCCCGCGCTCCGTGACGAGCATCTGGCCGTCCGGCGCGAAGGCGATGTCCCACGGGATGACGAGGTTTGCCTGGACCACCTGATCGGTGAGCCGCGGGACGAACGTCGGCGCCGGTGCCGCGGTCGTCGCGGCCGCCGCGGTCGAGGCGGCCGCTGAGGTCGGGCTCGCCACGACGGGCGTCGCCGTGCTCGTGGCTGTAGGTGATGTGCAGGCCGAGAGCCAGAGGGCGGCGACGGCGATGCCGATCCGACGCATCCGACCAGTATCCGCGCTCGCTACGCTGCGATCGTGGCGCTGGTCTTCGCCTGCATTGCCCCACATGGCGGCATCGCGATCGCCGCCGCCTGCGCGCCGGAGCAGCGGGACCTCGCGGCGGTCACCCGGCGCGGGATGGAGGAGCTCGGCCGCCGCTTCGACCAGGCCACGCCCGAGGTCGCGGTCGTCCTGACGCCGCACAACATCCACGTCGAAGGTGCGATGGCCGTGGTCACGTCGGGCACCGTCGCCGGCGCGCTCGAGGGCCACCCGGATGTCGCGCTGCGGCTACCGATCGATCGGGCCCTCGCGCAGGCGAACCGTGACGCGATCGCCGCGGAGGGCATCCCCGTCGCAGGCGTGAGCTACGGCGCGAACGATGCGGCTGCTGCGACCTTCCCGATGGACTGGGCGATCCTCGTGCCCCTGTGGTTCATGGGCGGCCGCTCGGACCCGCCCGTGCAGACCGTCGTCATCGCGCCGGCGCGCGATCTCCCCTACGAGCGCCATGTCGCGGCCGGACGGGCGATCGGGAAGGCCGCGGCCGAGTCAGGCAAGCGCGTCGCGCTCATCGCGAGCTGCGACCACGGTCATGGGCACGACGCGAACGGCCCGTACGGGTTCACGCCGAAGTCGCGTGAGTTCGACGAGCAGGTGGTTGCACTCATCAAGAAGGACGACCTCGCCGGCCTGATGCAGATGGACCCCAAGCTCCCGGTCGACGCCAAGGCCGACAGCTACTGGCAGATGCTCATGCTCCACGGGGCGCTCGGCGGGAAGTGGAAGGGCGAGTTCCTCAGCTACGAGGCTCCGACGTACTTCGGAATGCTCTGCGCCGCGTACCGCCCGCGCTAGGCGCGGGCCAACCCCGCGGCGACGGCCGTGTGCGCCGCCGCGTCTCGCAGCTCTGCGTTTTCGAATCGTTTGCGCAACAAGGTCCGCGCCGCGGGGATCGCGCTCGACCCTCCCGTGCAGACGATCTCGATGATCTCGCCGGCCCGCACGCCGCTCCGCTCGAGCACCGTGGTGAGCGCGGCGTCGACGCGGGCGAGGAGCGGCGCGATGGCGACCTCGAACGCCCGGCGCGAGGCCTGCTGGTCGATATCGACCGCTCCACGGTGGAAGCTGAACAACGCGAGCTGGATCGATGACAGCTCGATCTTCGTCGCGTCCACCGCCGCGAACATCTCGTAGCCGAGCTGCAGCTCGATCGTGCTGCGCAGGGCCGCGAGCTCCCGCTTCGGCGCCCCGAGCGCTTGGAGATCGTCGAGGGCATCGAGGATGGGCTTCTCGTTGAGCGCCGAGAGCGCTCGCCAGTCTCCGATCGCGCTGGTGATGAACCGCGGCAGGATCAGCCGCTTCTCGCCCCACTGCTTCTCCGCGCCGAGGTGCGGTGCGACGAGCCGATCGATTAGCAGCTGGGTGAAGCGATCGCCCGCGACGTCCACACCGGCGGTGCCGAGGACGTCGATCTCCCCTTTGTAACGACGCGTTACACAGAGGTCGAGCGTCCCGCCACCGAAGTCGAAGACGAGGGCGAGCCCTGCCGGGACGTCGGCCGCAAATGCAGCAGCGATGGGCTCTTCCACGAACCGGACGTTGCGAAGACCGGCTAGGCGCGCGGCTTGCTCAAGGCGGGTCCGTGCCCGCTCTTCGACCTCGCGTCCACCGACAAATTCGACCGGTCGGCCGACGGTCGCTGACGTCGGCCGAATGCCTGTGAGCTCCTCGACCCGCTGGAAGATCCCGGACAGGATCATCGCGATCAGATCTTCGAGGCCGCGCTCGTCGCCGAACACGTTCGTGTGCGACAGGAGCGGATCCCCGAGGAATGTCTTCAATGACTGGAAGAACCGTCCCGGAGAGGACACGTCAGTGAAGATGTGGGCCTCGACCGTCGGCTGTTCCGGGTCGCTCGAGGCCATGCGGATGCCGAGCATCTTGAACTCGCGACGAACCGGCCCGCGCGCGCGGTTGTCCGCGAGGAACGACTGGATCGCCGGATGACCGATCTGCGCGGAGCCATCGCGGCGGACGTACAGCACGCTCGGCAGCGTGTCGCCTGCGATGGGATCGATCGGCAGCAGTCGCACGCCGGAGCCATCGAACACCGCGACCGCGCTGTTCGAGGTGCCGAAGTCGAGTCCGAAACGAAGCTCGGTCACCGTAAGAGGATGCGCCAATGACCGCCGGCGCACGTCCGGCCGTGGTGATCGCGGAGGACGATGACCACATCGCCTTCCTGCTCTCCGAAACGTTGCGGGCCGATGGGATCACCGAGCCCATCGTCGTTTCGAACGGTGCGCTCGTGATCGACGCGGTCATCAGCTCGGGCGCGCGGCTGCTCATCCTCGACGTGCAGATGCCCGGTGCCAGCGGTATCGACGTCTACGACGTGGTCCGCAATCACCCCGCGTTGGCGGGCATCGCAGTCCTGTTCGTCACCGCCAATCCCGAGATCGCGCGCACCACGCTGCGCGGCAACGCGCCGCGCGAGGTGATGGCCAAGCCATTCGACATCGACGAGCTGCTAGCCAAAGTGCACGAGCTTCTGCGCGAAGAGCTCGCGGCCTGATCACGCGGGGCTAGTCAGGCGAGGCTGGGCTTTGCCCGGCCGAGCCGTTAAAAGGGCGGCCAGGGGACCGCCATCCGGTACGGGTCGGGCTGCGGGAAGACCTTCGTCCGGATGAGCCGGTCGACACGCGCGTTCAGGGCGCGCATCTCGGCCGGCGCGAGCAGCCGCTGGAGCGCCTCGCAGAGCAGACCGTCGAGCTTCACCCGTAGCGAGCGCAGCACGTCGAGCTCGTCGGGCGCGATCGGGTCGCCGCGCCAGTCCCACAGGATCGTCCGCAGCTTCGGCTCGGCCGCGAAGCAGACCCCGTGATCCACGCCGTACACGTGGCCCCCGGGTGCCGGGAGGAGATGACCTCCTTTTCGATCGGCGTTGTTCACAGTGGCATCGAAGAGGGCGATGCGACGCAGCCGCTCGTCGGGCTCGTTCACCAGCTTCCAGACGTCGGCACTCTCGTCCATGTCGATCCACAGCTGCGCCATGCCTTCGCCGAAGGGGCCGTCGTCCCGCATGACCGTCGGGGGCACGATCTCCCAGCCGCTCGCCTCCGACACGAGGTACGCCGCGCGCTCACGCTTCCAGAGAGTGCCGTCCGGGAAATCCTCGAGCGGTCGCTCTCCGCGCACCGGTTTGTAGACGCAGGTCGCGCTGATCTCGCCGTCGTTCACGGTGCCGAGGAACGTCGTGTTCGAGGCTGCGACGATGCGGCCTTGCACCGTCAGCTCGCCCAGCTCCAGCAGCCGGAGCGCGGCCTCGCGATCGAGCGCGGTCACCCCTCCAGTGTGCGGCCGATACTGCCCTGCGTGGCGAAGCGCGTTGCCGTCATCGGCGCTGGTGCGGCCGGACTGGCGAGCGCGCGGTGGCTCGTCGACGCCGGCCTCGAGCCCGTCGTGTTCGAGCGCACCGCGGCCGTCGGCGGCCTCTGGCGCCCGGACACCGGGCTTGCCTACCCGTCGCTCCGCACGAATACGTCGAAGCAGAAGACGGCGTTCTCCGACCTTCCGTTCGAAGATGCGCTCCCCGATCACCCGTTCCGCGATGACGTGCTCGCGTACCTCGAGCGCTACGCTGACGTGACCGGCGTTCGCTCGCGGATCCGGTTCGAGCAGGCGGTCACGGCCGTGCGCCCGGCGGCGGGCGGCTGGACCGTCGACGGCGAGCGATTCGACGCGGTCGTGGTCGCCACCGGGCTCTTCACGCGCCCGGTCGAGCCGGCGCTTGACGGGCGCGATCGGTTCCGTGGGACGGTGTTGCACTCACGCGACTACGGCGACCCCGCGCCCTTCACGGGGAAGAACGTTGTGGTCGCCGGTGCCGGATCGAGCGGCGCCGATATCGCGGTCGAGCTCGCCGCGGTCGCGCGGTCCGTCAGCATCGCCGTCCGCGAAGCGCCGACGTTCGCGCCGCGCCAGCACCGCGGCCGGCCGTATGACCATCGCGCGACCCGGCTCGCGCGAATGCTGCCGCTGCGGGTCCGGTGGTGGCGTGCGCGCCGCATCCTCGCCGACGAGTACCGCCGGCGCGGCATGCGACTCGAGCGCGTGAGCCTGAACACGACGCCCGGGACCGATCTCCTGGATGAGCTCGCGCGCGGCCGCATCGCCATGCGCCCGGCGCTCGTCGGCCTTGATGCGGATGGCGCGCTCTTCGCCGACGGCAGCCGTGTCGATACCGATGCCGTCGTGCTCGCGACGGGCTATCGCGCCGAGTTCCCGTTCCTTCCCGCGGGTGTCCCCGAGACCCGGCCGGCGCGCTCGGGCTGTACCGCCTGGTGTTCCCCCCGGGGATCGTGGCGCTCGCCTTCGTCGGCATGACCCGCGTGTCGGGTCCGGTGTTCCCTGTCGTGGAGCTGCAGGCCCGTTGGGTGGCCGCGGTCTTCGCGGGCCGGGCCGTGCTGCCGGAGCCCGGTGTGATGCGGCGAGAGGCCGAGCGCCGGATCCAAGCGGCCCGGGCGATCGGCGACGATCAGATGCGCGTCGAGCTGCTCCCGTATCTCGACGACATCGCGGGGCGGATCGGTGCCAAGCCGTCGCTCTGGCGGCACCCGCGCTTGCTCATCTCGCCGGTCAGCGCGCGCGACTATCGACCTAAACTGCGCGAGCCGTGAATGCCAAGCAGCTCGCCAACGACCTCCGTCCCAAAGTCCGCGCCTCGATGTCCGAGGTACGCGCCGGTCTCGAGCGACTTGCGCGCGTTCCCTCGATGAGCGCACCCGGATACGACCTTGCGCCGGTGCGCGAGAGCGCGAAGCTGACCGCGGAGCTGTTCAAGGCCGCCGGCGTGAACGCCCGGGTCGTCGAGAGAGAGGGCGCGCACCCAGCGGTCGTTGGCCGCGCCGACGGCCCGAAGGGGTCGCCGACGGTATTGCTGTACGCGCACCACGACGTGCAGCCGCCCGGGCCGCGCGATCGCTGGACGACGGATCCGTTCACGCCGACCGAGCGCGACGGGCGGCTGTACGGCCGGGGCGTCGCGGACGACAAGGCCGGTATCGCGGCGCACCTATCTGCCCTTCGGGCGTATGGCGGCAGACCGCCATGTGGCGTCGCGCTATTCATCGAAGGGGAAGAGGAATCGGGGTCGGGGCATCTTCTGGATTTCTTGAGCGCGGAGAAGGACACGGTGCGGTGCGACGCTGTGATCATCGCCGACTCGGCGAACTGGCGGATCGGCCAGCCGGCGATCACGACGACCCTACGCGGCAACGCGCTCGTCACGGTGGAGCTCCGGGTGAGCGATCACGCAGTGCACAGCGGCGGCTTCGGCGGCGCGGTCCCCGACGCGCTCATGGCCCTGGCCCGGCTGCTCGCGTCGCTGCACGACGACCTCGGCCGCGTCGCGGTGAAAGGCCTCAAGAGCGACGACGCGGACCCGCTCGATCTCAAGGAGGACGACCTGCGCAAGTGGGTGGGGACGCGGCCGTCGGTAAGGCTCATCGGCGACGGGTCGATCACGTCGCGCCTTTGGCGAAAGCCGTCGCTCTCGGTCATCGGCCTCGACGCCACGCCGGTCCGCGAGGCCTCGAACACCCTCTGGCCTGTCGCGACAGCGCGCATCTCGATGCGCGTACCACCGGGTCAGGACGCGAAGGCGGCGCAGGACGCGCTGGTCGCGCATCTTTTGTCACACGCGCCGTGGGGCGCGGAGCTGAACATCACGCGCGGGCCGACGGGCGAGGCGTACACGGGAGCGACGACCGGACCCGCGTACGCGGCGTTGAAGGACGCCCTCGGTGCGGCGTGGGGCCGGGAGGCAATCGACATCGGCCAGGGAGGCAGCATCCCATTCCTCTTCGACTTCGCGCGCACGTTCCCCGATGCCGCGCTCCTCGTGACCGGCGTCGAGGACCCTGAGTCGAACGCGCACTCCGAGAATGAGAGCCTGCACCTGGCCGAATTCGAGAACGTCTGCGTTGCCGAAGCGACGTTCCTCGGCCTCTTCGGAGGCTCCGGCCGGGGCTGATGGTCCGCGGCATCCTCACGCTCCGCTGCCCGCGTTGCTACCGTGGCCCGTTGTTCAAAGGCCTCATCGACATGCCCGAGCGCTGTCCGGTCTGCGGCCTGATCTACGAGCGGGAGCACGGCTATTTCGTCGGGGCGATGGCGATCAGCTACGGGCTCGCGGTCGGCCTGGTCGCGATCATCTTCTTCGGGCTTCTCGCGATCACCCGCTGGCCGCTCGAGTGGGTCCTGCTCGTCGCCAGCGTCGCGTTCCTGCCGCTCGCGCCGCTGTGCCTTCGCTACTCCCGAGCGCTCTGGATGTACCTCGACCGCCGCATCGATCCGATCGATCCAGTCGACCGCTGACCAAAAAAATGGCGCCATTCCGTGATCGCGTCGCGGCCGGCCGCCAGCTCGGCGAACGATTGCGCGGCGAGCAGCTCAGCGATCCGGTCGTCCTGGGATTGCCCCGCGGGGGCGTCATCGTCGCCGCGGAGGTCGCTGCCGCGCTCGACGCGCCGCTCGACATCCTCGTCGCGCGGAAGCTTGGCGTGCCGTGGCAGCCGGAGCTCGCCTTCGGCGCGGTCGCGCCGGGCGTCGTCGTACTCCAGCGCGACGTCCTCGACGGTGCGCGCCTGCAGCCAAACGACGTTGACACCGCGGTCGCACGCGAGACCGCGCTGCTCGCGCCGCTGGCCGCGCGGTATCGCGCCGGTCGCGCCGCGACGACATTGCGTGGTCGCACCGCGGTGATCGTCGATGACGGTCTTGCGACTGGAGCGACCGCCACCGCCGCCGTGCGCTCGGTGCGTCAGCTCGGTCCGCGCCGCGTGGTCGTCGCCGTTCCCGTCGGCGCGACCCAGACGGTGACGGCGCTCAGCAGGGAGGCCGACCAGGTGATCTGCCTCGAGGCGACGCGCGACTTCCGCGCGGTCGGCATGTACTACGACGACTTCGCCCCGACGGCCGACGAGGATGTCATCGAGCGTCTCGCGGCGCGACGCCCCGAGCGCGCCTAACGTTCGCGCATCGACGCCATCCGCTCGGGCCGTCTCGATCTCGTATCGCTGCCGCTGGAGCTGCTCGACGCGTTCCTCGCCCTCGACCGAGCCGCTGTCAAGCGGCTCGTCGATTTCGGGATCCCCGATGAGTTCCCCGGCGATGCGCTCGGTCTCGTGCGCTTCCGACGCGATCAGGTCAGCGAGCGCCCCGCGTGGCTGCCCTGGTCGCTGCGCGCGATCGTGCTCCGCGATCCCGCACGCGTGATGGTCGGGTACGCGAACTTCCACGGTCCACCCGGAGTCAACGATCTGGGGCGGCCGGACGCCGCGGAGGCGGGCTACACGGTCTTCGAGCCGTACCGCAGCCGCGGCTTCGCGACCGAGACAGCGCAGGCGATGATGGACTGGGCCGCCCGCGAGCATGGGGTCCGGCACTTCATCTCCGGCGTCGCTCCGAACAACGCGCCGTCGCTCCGCGTGAACGACAAGCTCAGCTTCGCGCGCACCGGGGACGTCGTCGACGGCGAGATCATCTTCGAGCTGCGCCGATGAGCGGCTGGCGCCAGCTCCTCCTCCCGGACATGACGCCCCTGCGCGAGTCGCGCTCGTTCCGGCTGCTCTGGATCGGCCAGCTCATCTCGCTGAGCGGCAGCCAGCTGCGCCTCGTCGCGCTGCCGTACCAGATCTTCTTGCTCACTGGATCTTCCTTCGCCGTAGGACTCATCGGCGTGTTCCAAGCCGTGCCGCTCCTCCTCCTGTCGCTCTTCGGTGGAGTGATCGCGGATGCGGTGGACCGCCGGCGGCTCCTGCTCATCACGCAGGTCGGGCTGGCGGCGGTGTCTCTGGCGCTCGCGATCACGACGCAGACAGGTGTCGCGTCAGTGCCGCTGCTGTACGTCCTCACGGCCGTGGGTGCGTGCTTCTCCGCGCTCGACAACCCGACGCGCGCATCGCTCGCGCCGACGCTCGTCGAGCGCCGGCTCATCCGCGCTGCGATGGCCCTCAATCAGACGATCTTCCAATTCGCGCTCGTGTTCGGCTCGGCGCTCGCAGGCATCCTCATCGCGAAGCTCGGGCTTGCCGGCGCGTACTGGCTCGACGTGGCGTCGTTCGCCGCGGCCTTCATCGCGGTCTGGCGGATGCAGACGCCGCCGCGCGCAACGGCCGAGCGGCAACCCGTGCTGCGGTCGCTCGTCGAAGGCGTGCGCTACCTCGGCATGACCCGCATCCTGCTCGCGACGATGTCGCTCGATTTCCTCGCGACGTTCTTCGGCTCCCCCCGCGCGCTGTTCCCGTACTACGCCGACCGCGTCTTCCACGTCGGCCCGGAGGGACTCGGGCTCCTTTACGCATCGATGGGCGTCGGTGCGCTCATCGCGGCCGTCGCATCCGGCTGGACCGCGCACGTGCGGCGCCAGGGACTCACGATCCTCGCCGCCGTCGCGGTGTGGGGCCTCGCCATCGCCCTGTTCGGCGTGCTCGACGAGCGGACCTTCGCGCTCGCGCTCGTCCTGCTCGCGATCGCGAACGGCGCCGACGCCGTGAGCTCGATCTTCCGGGGGACGATCCTGCAGACCGTTGTGCCGGACGCGCTACGTGGCCGGCTGAACGCGATCAACATCATGTTCGTGCTGGGCGGTCCGCAGCTCGGCCAGTTCGAGTCCGGCGCGGTGGCCGCGCTCTGGTCGCCCGTGGGATCGGTGGTCTCGGGTGGCGTCGCATGCGTCGCCTCGGTGTTCGCGATCGCCGTGTGGATCCCCGAGATCGTCCGCTTCCGTTCGCATCACGACGAGGCCGTGGCCGCGGACTAGCGTGCAGGCGTGATGGCGTCGCGCGCGACGACCGGCGGCTCGTTCACGCTCATCGAGTCGGCTAGGCGTTGTTCAGGATCGCGCGCGCGGTCCCGCTGAAGGTCCGCTCCCGCTCGGCCGCGCTGACGTCCAGCTCTTCTATCGTCGTGACCGCCCGGGTGATGTCGCCGAGCTTGTGCGGGTAGTCGCTGCCCATCGCCATGTGCTCCACACCGGCCCAGTCGCGCAGCAGCCGCAGGACGTGCGGACTGAAGGTCACGGTGTCGTAGTAGAGCCGCTTCAGATAGGTGCTGGGCAGATCCTCGATATGCAGGCGGTCCTCCGCGAAATCGCGGTAGCCGTTGTCGAGCCGCTCAGCGAGATACGGGATCGCGCCGCCAGCGTGGGCGACGATCCAGCGGATGTTCGGGAGCTCGCGGAGCATGCCCGAGAAACACATCCGAGCCACGGCGAGCGAGGTGTCGAACGGGAACCCGACGAGCGGTCCCAGCACGAAGTCCCGGAACGCCTCCGCGCTCGCCGGAAGCATCGGGTGCAGCAGGATGCAGAGCTCCATCCGGTCGGCCTCCTCGAAGAACGGCCGGTACGCCGGGTCGGTGAGAGCGCGCCCGCGGATATTGCTCAGCAGGATCACGCCGTGAAGCTTCAGCACGTCGATGGCGCGATGGAGCTCGCGCACCGCGGCGTCCGGATCATCCATCGGGATCGAGGCGAAGCCCTTGAAGCGATCGGGGTGTGCGCCGATGAGCTCCGCGTACGCGTCGTTCACCATGCGTGCCACCGGTGCCTGCGCCGGGCCCTCGGCAAAGAAGACGTTCGGCGTGGAGAGCGAGAGGATGGCCACGTCGATGCCGACGCGATCCATGTCGGTGAGGCGGAGCGCTGCGTCGGTCATCGGTGCGGTCACGCCGAAGAAGCGCGACCCGCGGTAGCGGATGATCGTCTGCCCCGACGGATCGGTGCCGAACGAGAAGTCACCGCCGCTCCGCTCGACGAGCTCGAAGTAGGCCGCCGGGTAGTGGTGGGTATGGACGTCGTAGCGCACGGCGAGGAGGGTATCGCCGTCGCCGGCGTACCGTTGCGCGGGTGACGCTCGCAGCGGACGTGCGCGAATTCCTCGATGCGCCGCGATTCGCGGTGCTCGGGACGCTGAACGAGGATGGCTCGCCGCAACTCACCGTGATCTGGTATGCGCGCCGTGACGACGAGGTCATCGTCAACACGACCGCACCGCGGAAGAAAGCGCTGAACATGGCGCGCGATCCGCGGGTCGCGCTCCTCGTCGGTGAGTCCGACCGCTACGTCCGCCTGGACGGCGCCGCGCGTGAGGTCGCGGCTGGTGACGACGCGTTGCAGGACATCCGCGAGCTCGCCGTCCGCTACGACGGCGAGGCCGCGGCCGAGAAGCAGACCCGGGACGTATGGTCGAAGCAGCAGCGCGTGACGTACGCGATCGCCGTCCGGCGGGTTTACCGCTACGGCTTCGAGTGATTCACTCGCGGATCATCCCGAACTGCTCGAAACTGAGCGGGAGACGGGACTCAAGGTCCGTGATGTTGATACAGTCCGGCTGGCCCGAGACGAGCGCGGGTGGCTCCGGCTGGCGGGTTAGAGGAGCAAAGATCGCCGTCCGGACCGGGGTTGGGACCGCCAGACTGAACTCCATGGGATTGCCGTCGAGGGAATCGAAGAGCGCTCGTCGCGCGGGCACCAAGATCCAACACCGGGTGGTGGACGAGTACGAAACCAACTACATGTGCGCCCCGAGAGTTCTCGCGTCCCACTTACGCTGGGAGAGCTCGTCGCCCTCCTTGACCATGCCCATGCGGCGGACGGATTCGCTACGCAGATCGCCTACGGCCTGATCGAGCGGTTCTGGGAGCGGGACCTCCTCGCTGGCGATCCACCGGAGCACGCTGCGAACTTTGTAACCGTGAGTTCGCCCTTCTATCCGGCGCTGGCGGCGTACTACCAAGACCGTGCGGAGGACATGGATCGCGACTTCCAAGAAGGAACCCGCTCCTGCGGGAAGCGGTCGCCTCTCTTGTTGATGGTTGGCAACGAGCCACTGAAGAGAAGCGGACGGCCGTGCTCGAGTTTCTAAGGTCGCACGGCTACAAGCGCGGCTCGTTTCAGACATACGGAGCACGACACCTAGATTCCGTGTTGTCCCTTCTCGGCAATCAAAAGGCTGCTGGCGACATGATCGCGACGGGAACGTCGGTAGGCTGCGGTATCGTCGACGGTCCGCCGCGCCGACTGAGCGATGGCGATCTGATCGAGTGCGAGATCCTTGGAGTCCCCGGGACGCGGAACGTCATTCGGATCCCGGCGCAGCGGGCGAGGAAGAGCTAGGCCGGGATCATCCGATGAGGCTCGATCACGTCGTCATTGCCGTCCGTGATCTGGCGGCCGCGAGCGAGGCACTTCGCTCCGCTGGATTCGATGTTCGCTACGGCGGACGCCACTCCGGCTTCGGCACAGAGAACGCAATCGTCAGGTTCGGGCTCGACTACCTCGAGCTGATCACCGTCCATGACGACGCCGAGGCCGAGCGGGCGAGCCGGCGCAGCCGCGAGCTGGCCGTGTTCCTGCGCAAATACGAAGCTGGTCTGGTCGGGTTCGCGCTGGCAACCCACGACCTTGACGATGTCGCGCGAAGGTTGCGGGAGGTTGGACAAGACGCTGAGGGTCCGTCGCCCATGCGACGCGTTCGGCCAGACGGCATCGTGCTCGAGTGGAAGCTCCTCATTCCCGGCGGCGTCGCGTGGCGACGCCCATGGCCGTTCTTCATCTCCTGGGCGCTTGCCGACAGCGAACGGCTTGCCATCGAGCGTCCCGGCGTGCATAGCGTTCCCGTGCTCGGCGTGGCCGGAGTCTCCGTCGCGATCGAGGATCTTCCTCGCGCCCGCACGATCTACGACGCGGCCGTCGGTGCTCCCGTGGAGGAGTCGCCGACCCGACTGGTATTCAAGGTCGGGGATTTCAGGATCGACCTCGTGGGACCGCGCGATCCGCACGCGCCTGGGCTCGACCGCGGGCCGGGCCCGTTCGAGGTGGGCCTGCGACGGGGACCGTCGCAGCGAGCACGAAGGGGTGAGGAGATTCTGCCCTCTGTGTTGTTCACCTTCGAGTAGCGAGGTCGAGCAACCCCCGCCGGCGTCGCGGCCATGTCCTGCGATGCGGGTGCTCATCGCTGCCAAACAGAACAGCGCCGGGCTGGCAGACCGTCAGCACCGCGAAAAGTGGCCCCGACGCAGAGCGGGCGATGGAGCCCGAGACGCAAGAGACCAGCTGGAGCGCCCGCTGGCTGGCCGAGCAGAGCCGACTGATCGACGCGGAAGAAGGGTTCCTCGGCTAGCGTTCTTACCCGCTCATCGTGCCCGCGTGCGCCGTGAGCGGTTCGCGCAGTAGCGCGCCGGTCTTGAATCGCGTGATGCTGACTGGCGAGATGTCGATCCCGGTCGTGCGACCGTCAAGGATGAGCTCGGCCATGAGCCGGCCGGTCGCGGGGCTGTGCTGGAATCCGTGGCCTGAGAATCCCACTGCGACGTAGAACCCTTCCAGCTCGGGCACGGCCCCGAGGATCGCGTGATCGTCCGGGCTCACGTCATAGAGGCCGGCCCACGCCTTCTTTCCAAAGGATGCACGTGCGAGCGACGGCACGCGGTGCGTGGCGAATTCGGCGACCTGGCCGAGTCCCGACCAGTTGACATGAGTGTCGTAGCTGGAGTGCGCGTCCTTGACGCCCGACATAAGCACGCCTGCCCCCTCGCGCCAGACATACCAGCCGGCATGCAGGTCGATAACGTTCGGGAACTCGGCCGGTAACCCATCGAAGGGCTCGGAAACGAAGATCTCCCGACGGTACGGCTTCACCGGCACCTCGATACCTGCGAGCTTTCCCACCGGGCCGGCCCACGGACCCGCCGCGTCGACGACGACGGGCGTCTCGATCCGTCCAGAAGGCGTATCCACCGAGTGAACGCGCCCGCCTGTGGAGTCGATGGCGATTACTTCGGTCTCTTCATGGATCCGAACGCCGGCAGCGCGCGCGCGTTGCGCAAACGCTTTGGTCGCCTCGTAGGGGCCGGCGCGCCCATCCTCCGCGCTGTACGCCGCAGCGGAGAGATCGCCCGTGAACAGTCCCGGCACGAGCCTTTCCGCGTCCTTGGGCTCAAGCAGCTGCGAAGGGACACCCATCGAGTTCTGGAGGGCGATGTTGCGGATGAAGATCGCCCGCTCTTTGGCGGTCTTTGCGAGGAAGAGGTAGCCCATCTCCCGGTAGTCCGCTGACAGGCCGTCCATCTCTTCCTCAAACCGTCGCCAGAAGCGCACGGACTCCAGCGAGAAGCGAATGTTGATCTCCGTCGAGAACTGACTGCGCACGCCTCCGACGGAGGCCGACGTCGTGCCCGAGCCGAGGCGACCTTTCTCCAAAAGGACGACGCCCTTGGCCGCTCTCTTTCGCGCCAGGTGATACGCGATGCTGGTACCAACGACCCCGCCACCGATGATCACGACGTCTGCTGTCTCAGCCACTGCGATCCTCCTGCTCAACGCGCGTGATGCGCAGCTTGGGCCCGACAGCGAGATGGCTGCCAGTATTCTCGTCGGCATGCACCTCGACGAGCAAGTTGTGGAGAGCCTTGGAGCTCCCATCGATGACTAGGCTCTCTATGTCCTTCGGGCAGCGGGTTGACGACGGTCGCGAACTTACGCTCGCGGACGTCATCTACCGCGATCTGCGGAAGGCGATCGTCCGGGGCGAGATCCGCCCGAACCAGCGGATCACCGAGGCCCAGCTCGGGATCGAGATGAAGGTCAGCCGCACGCCGATCCGGGAGGTCCTGCAGCGCCTCGCGAACGATGGCCTTGTGATCAGCCTCCGCCGCCGCGGCTGGCAGGTCCATGAGCACACGGCCGGCGAGATCCGCGAGATCTTCGAATCGCGCGCCGCGCTGGAGAGTTACGCGGCTCGGCTGGCGGCGGCCCGGGTCACCCCGGAACAGCTTGAGGTGATCCAGCGGACACTTGGCGAGCGCGGTAGTGGGATGATGGGCAACGCCCGGCATGACCTCGTCGAGTTGAACGATCGCTTCCACGACTCGGTGACCGACGCAGGCGGCAACACCCTTCTCGCGGAGCTGGTACGGCGGAGCCGTCTCTACCACTTCAACTACCAACTTGCGGCGCTCTACAGCAAGAAGGCGCTCGCGCAGTCGCACACTGAGCATCAGCAACTGGTACGGGCGCTCCGCGACCACGACCCGGATGCCGCCGCCGACGCGGTCCGGCGGCATGTGGAGAGCGCCCTCGAGACCGTCCGGATCTTGCGCACCTCGCCGGCGTACGCGGAGGATTGAGGGGCGATCACAGAGAGGTCCCCTCGATACGTCGCGCCGTGTCCTGCCTGTTTGGCTGCGCCCGGCGGATATGCGTATCGGTGTCGTACTCATACACGCCACGCTCAGCCTTGCGACCGAGCCGCCCCGCCTTGACGTATTTGACTAGCAGCGGACAGAGGCGGAACTTCTCACCGCGCAGACGCACATCCCAGCCGACCAGATTCGCCTTGTATGCCGACTAGGATGCTAGCCGACCGACGGCACGGTCGGACATGCCGGCCATGACCAGTGCTCCGGCGACGGCCCGCGCTGTAGAGCCGGAGTCCTATCGAGAGCCAGGGAGGTGCGCGGTGTCCGGAGGAATCGAGCGCAATGGCGGCCAGATCCTCGTCGAGTCGCTCATCGGGGCAGGGACCGAATTCATCTTCGGCGTGCCGGGAGATACCGGCGTGGTGTTCTACGACGCGCTCCGCGAGTGCACCGGCAGGATCCGTCATGTCCTCGCGAATGACGAGCGCTGCGCAGTCTTCATGGCTGACGTATTCGCACGCTCCTCGAACCGGGTCGGCGTTGCCGAAGTGTCCAGTGGTGGCGGGGCGACCTTCGCCGTCGGCGGACTCGGCGAGGCACTCGCCGCATCGGTCCCGCTGGTCCTCATCGCTTCTGACATCCAGACCCGCAGTCGGGGCACCGGCGCGATCACCGAGACCGATGTCGTCGCGCTCTTCGCGGGGGTCACCAAGCGCCAGGAGATCGTGCTGAGCACCGCTGCGATCCCGCAGGCCGTCACCATGGCCTTCGCGGCCGCGACCTCGGGCCGGCCTGGTCCGGTGGTGCTGATCCTCCCGGAAGACGTGCTCGAGGGTCACGTCGACGTCACGACCAAGACCATCCCATCCCACCTCCCTTCGGAGCGCCTCCCGGCATCCGATAAGTCGGTCGCGCTTGCCGCCGCCACCCTCGCGGCGGCGAAGCGACCGGCCATCGTGGCCGGCTCCGGGGTGCACTGGTCCGCCGCGTGGAAGGAGCTCGCCGCTCTGAGCGAGAAGCTCGCCGCGCCCGTCGCGACGACCATCCATGGGAAAGGCGCGATCAGCGAGCGCCATCCCCTGAGTCTCGGCATCGTCGGCTCGAACGGGGCCCGCCCCTACGCGAACGACTATCTGGCCGATGCGGACGCGGTCCTCTTCATCGGCACCCGGGCCAACTCCACGGACACGAACGGCTTCACGTCGCCGCCGCGCAATGGGCCGGCGGTGATCCAGATCGACATCGAGGCGGAGCGCGCCGGACGCAACTTCCCCGGCAGCCTGCCGCTCGTGGGCGACGCGCGCACGATCCTCGATCAGCTACGCCACGCGGTCCCGCAGGCAGCGGAGGATGTCTCGCGCGCGCGGATCGCAGAATTGGCAGAGCGTCGCACCGTGTGGCGGAGCGCGCAGCCACCGCGGTCGGCGAACGGGCAGCTCGATCCGTACGAGATCATCAGCGCGATCTCGCGCATCGCCGCGGATGACGCGATCGTTGTCGGTGAGCCGGGCACACCGACTCCCTATTTGTCCTCGTACTGGGAGATCCCGCAGGCGGGCCGCCGTGTCATCTTGCCGCGCGGGCACGGCCCGATGGGCTACGCCTTGCCGGGGGCGGTCGGCGCGGCGATGGCGCATCCGGGCAAGCCGATCATCGCGTTCACGACCGATGGCAGCCTGCTGATGGCGTGCGGGGCGCTGGAGCAGGTGAAGCGCCTGAAGCTCCCCATCACGTACATCCACTTCAACAACGCAAGCCTCGGCTGGATAAAGACGCTCCAGCACCTCTATTTCGAGCGACGCTTCTTTGGCGTGGATTTCGAGCGGTTCGACGCGGCCGCCATCGCGCGGGGCTTCGGCCTCGAGGCGTCGCGGCCCGCCAATGTGAACGAGATCGTCGCGGCGGTGAAGGGAGGGATGGAGAGCATGACGCCGCTCTTCCTCGATGTTTGGGTTCCCGCGGAGCACGAACTGCTGCCCCCGGTCGCGCCGTGGGTGGCTGCGGTGCAAGGCGATGTCAAGCGGCCGATCTACTGATCGCCCGCACATCCGCACCCTGAAGGAGGGACTAGTGAAAGCCACAAAGCTCTTCGGTGTCGCAGTCGCGCTGCTCCTGGTCGGCGCCGCCTGCACGCCCGACAAGGGAGTCGGCGCACCGAGCTCTACGAATCCAGCGAGTTCCGCGACCGCCGCGGCCTCCGAGCCGATCACAATCGGCTTGCTCACGCCGCTCTCGCCTCCGGGCGACCCCGCAGCTGGCCAGTTGATCCAGCGTGGCGCGGAGCTCGGCGTCGTCTACGTGAACACGGTCATGAAGGGAGTCCTGAACGGGCGTCAGGTCCAACTCGCGGTCGAGGATGACGCGGGCACGCCCGCCACCGGCGCGACCGGCTACCGTCGGCTCGTCACCGAGAAGAAGGCCGTGGCGGTGACTGGTCAGTTCCACTCCTCGGTCAACATCGCGGTCAATGAGGTCGCGAACGAAGTGGGGGTCCCGGTCATCTCGACGCAGGGATCGGCCGCCGACATCACCGCGAAGCACTACCCGGTCGCATTCCGTACCCACGTGATCGACCCGTTCCGCGCGAGCTCGTGGCTCTCATGGATCCAGCAGAAGGGCTACAAGAAGATCGCTCTCATTGCTGAGACGTCGGACTACGGCATCGGACTCGTCAATGAGACCAAGGCCCAGGCCGCCGCCGGGAACATGAACCTGACGTTCGACATCGAGCAGTTCGACCACGCCTCCACCGACCTCACGCCGCAGCTTCTGAAGGCGAAAGCCTTCGGGCCGGATCTGGTAATCAACATCGGGGTCGGAGCACCGGCGGACCTGATGCTCGATCAGGCCAACACGATCGGACTCTATCCTGCGGTCCCGATGCTCATCTCGTACGACACGCCGACGCGCGCGCAATGGTTCCAGCTGCACCCGTCAGACGGAGTCGGCGTGTACTTCATCGCCTACTTCTCGCCCAAGCAAGAGCTCTCTGACGCCGGACAGTGGTTGGCGACGGCGTATCAGGCGAAGTACAACGAGCCGCCGATCTATGGCGCGCTCAACGCGTTCGCGGACGTGATCGTCATTGCACAGGCGATCCAGAAGGCTGGGAACACTGACGCCAAGACGCTGATCACCACACTCGAGGATCCCGCCGGCTACAAGGGCTGGGCCGCCGTACCGGTCACCTTCCCGAAGGATGGTGCAGGCGCCTTCTACCACACGTGGATTCCCCCGATCCTCATCCTCCAATACACCCAGGCCAACCAGAACTGGCGCGACGCGAAACTCGACGCATCGTTCAGCAAGAAGTAGTGACTTCAGTCGCAGGTCGCCGCTGATGCTGCTCGGCGTCGACCTCCAGCTCCTGTCGCAGTACGTGATCGCCGGGCTCATGATCGGCGTGCTCTACGCCCTCATGGCGCTCGGCGTCACGTTCATCTACAGCGTCATGAAGATGATCAACTGGTCGATGGGTCAGTTCTACATGCTCGGCAGCTTCATCCAGTACCTGCTCGTCGTGCGCTGGCTGGGCCCGGACCTCTGGTTCGTGGCCCTGCCGATCACGGCAGCCTGCGTCTTCGTGATCGGCGCGATCCTCCAGCTGGTCCTCATCCGGCCGATGTTCACCGGCGGCGTCGAGCGACGCGATGAGTACGCCACGGTGATCACGATCGCCCTGCTGCTGCTCCTCCAGAGCCTGGCCACTGTGCTCAATGGTCCCGACGAGCACACCCCCGGATCGCATCTGCCCAACCTCACGGTCGGCACACTTCCGGTGAGTGGTGCGACGCTTGCCGCCTCGCTGGGCGGGATCGCCGCGCTCATTCTCTTCGCCGTGCTCCTCCGCCGGACGTGGGTCGGGCTTGCGCTGCGCGCTGCGGCACAGTCCCGCATCGCTGTCCAGACCGCGGGAGTCGACCTGATGCGGCTCGACATGATCGCGTTCGGCATCGGTGTCGCGCTGGCCGCGATCGCGGGAGCGTTGTTGGCCCCGGTGTATCTCGTGTATCCGACCAACGGCGCGGTGACCACCACGAAGGGTTTCGAGATCATCATCATCGGCGGCCTCGGATCCATCCCCGGCGCGCTCGTTGGCGGGCTCCTCCTCGGTCTGGTCGAAGCGCTCGGTTCGGTCTTCATCGCGCCCGCCTATCAGAACGCCTACGGCTTCGTCCTCCTGATCGCACTGCTGCTCATCCGCCCGACCGGATTGTTCGGTGAGCGGCTGCGCGCGGCCTAACGCGTGCCCCCGATGCTCGAGACGATCGGGCTGACGAAGCGATTTGGTGGCCTGTTCGCCAACACGGACATCAATCTCTCGATC
Organism: Chloroflexi bacterium UBA4730; assembly: GCA_002404155.1. Classification (GTDB taxonomy): domain Bacteria; phylum Chloroflexota; class Limnocylindria; order P2-11E; family P2-11E; genus UBA4735. The sequence goes on from DHJC01000012.1 coordinate 23,319, forward strand.
GCTGAAGGTGAGATCCGCGGTTTGATCGGTCCGAACGGCGCCGGCAAGACGACGTTCATCAACCTGTTGACCGGCGTCGAGGAGCCGTCCTCTGGAGACATCTGGCTCGCAGGCAAGACACTGCTCGGACAGGTGCCATACACCCGTGCTCGGCGAGGGCTGCTGCGCACGTTCCAGGTCCCGAAGCTGTTCCGGAACATGACGGTCCTCGAGAATCTCCTGATCCAGCACTTTGCCTGCGGTCAGGGAACCCAGCGTGACGCGCGCCTCCGTGCCGACGGACTGCTCGAGATGGCTGGGCTCACGCGGCTGCGCGACTCGCCGGCGAGCCACCTCTCCGGCGGTCAACAGGCGCTGCTCCAGTTGCTCGGAGGCTTCATGGTCGAAAGATTGCGCTGCTATCTGCTCGACGAGCCGTTCGCCGGGGTAAACCCGATCGTGAAGGACACGATGGTGGAGCTAATCCACCAGTACAACCGCTCTCGCGGCATCACTTTCCTGATCGTGAGCCACGAGATGAGCGTCATCCGGCAGCTGTGCTCGCGCGTCACGGTCCTCGCGGAAGGAAAGGTTTTGATCGAGGGCGCGCTCGACGAGGTGACCGCTAACGCGCAGGTCATCGATGCCTACCTCGGGAAGACCTGGTCGTGAGCAGCGCCACCTTGCGGTTGGAAGGCGTCTTCGCCGGTTACCGCTCGGAGATCGACGTCCTCCAAGACGTCACGCTCGCTGCGCCACCCGGCGCTATCACGGTCATCGTGGGTCCGAACGGCGCTGGTAAGTCGACCTTGCTCAAGACCGTGTTCGGGTTCCTGCACCCGCACGCTGGACGGATCCTCCTCGACGACCGCGCGATCGGCGAGATGTCTCCCTTCCAGCTCAAGCTCGCGGGAGTGAGTTACATCCCGCAGGGGATCAACATCTTCCCCCAACTCACGGTCCACGAGAACCTGCTCATGGGCGGGTGGGCGATCCGCTCCGAGCGGAGCGAGCTCAACGCCCGACTCGATCGGATGTACGACCTGTTTCCGCTACTGAAGGATCGCCGGAAGCGAAAGGCGAACGAACTGAGCGGTGGCCAAGCGCGGATGCTCTCGGCCGCGAAGGAGGTCCTCACCGAACCGAAGCTGCTCCTTATCGACGAGCCGACCACTGGGCTCTCGCCAGCACTCTCCTCCCAGGTCTACGAGTTCATTGTCTCGATCCACGAGTCCTTCGGCGCGACGATTGTGCTGGTCGACCAGAAGATCGAGGACGCTTTGGAGATCGCCGACGAGGTGCTGCTGCTGAACCTCGGCCGCGTGTACGCGAAGGGGCCGCGCGCGGAGTTCCCCACGCAGCGCGTACGGGATCTGACCAAAGAATGTCTCGCGGGCTGACCCGCCGCGGTTGCGGTCTGCGGCCCCTCCTGATCTCGGGGCTGCTGATCGGCGTTGCGGCGCTCGTCCCGCTTCGCGTGAACGACTACCTGCTCCAAGTCCTGACGATCAGCTTCTACTACGTCGTGCTCGCGGTCAGCTGGAACTTGCTCGCTGGATACACCGGGCAGTTCTCGCTCGCCCAGCAGGCCTTCGCAACGATCGGCGCGTACACCACGGGGATGCTCGGGCACTACTACCACGTGCCGATCGCCGTCGGCATCGTCGCCGCCGGGCTCGTCTCTGGGCTGGTGGGCGCGATCCTCGGCGTGATGGTGCTGCGCCTGCGCGCCATCTACCTCGCGATCGCCACCTGGGCCTTCGCTGAGACCCTGCGCATCACGCTCACTGCGGCGTATGAGTTCACGCGCGGGGATCTCGGCCTCAGCGTCCCGACGCTTCTCGGCAACCTCGATCCGCTCCCGTACTACTACATCTTCCTCGCGATGGCCGCGGCTTCCACTTTGATCGTCTACCTCGTCGTCAGGTCGCCCATCGGGTTCTTCCTCCGCGCGATTAAGGATGACGAGCTTCGGGCAGCGAGCATGGGGATCAACACGACGTTCTGGAAGGTCTTCGCGTTCGCGCTCACGAGCGTGCTATCCGGGCTGGCTGGTGCCTTCTACGCACACTACGTCGCGGTCATCAGCCCGCAGATCGCCGACTTCACGGAGATGGCGAAGATCATCGTCATGGTGATCGTCGGCGGCATCGGTACGTTCGCCGGGCCGCTCGCCGGCGCGCCGGTCGTCCAGGTCGTCTCGTCGTTCCTGCATCAGTACGGCCAATGGAGCAACGTCATATTCGCAGTGCTCGTAATCGTGCTCATGCGCACCTATCGGGATGGCGGTATCGCGCTTTTGCTGCATGCCTTCCGGTTACTGTGGGCGCGTGTCGCTGACGGGCGTGGTCAGGCCTGAGCACCAGGTCGTCAAAGGCGGCCGGAACATCTATGGCGTACCGGTCGGACTGCTCATGCTCGAGTCACGGTTTCCGCGCATCCCGGGCGATGCCGGGAACGCGGCGACCTGGCCGTACCCCGTGCTGTACCGAGTGGTACGGGGCGCGTCCCCCGAGCGGGTCGTGCGGCGACTCGAATCCGACGACTTGCTCGAGCCCTTTGCCACCGCCGCCGAGGAGTTGGAGCGCACCGGCGTCGACCTGGTGACGACGAATTGCGGCTTTCTCGTCCTGTTCCAGGCGGAAATCCAAGCAAGGCTCGGCGTCCCCTTCGTGAGCTCGAGTCTCCTTCAGGTGCCGTGGCTGGGGCGCACCCTGCGTCCAGGTCGACGGATCGGGATCCTCACGATCGAACGGACGAGCCTGACCGAGCGCCACCTTCGAGCGGCAGGCATCGGACCCGACATCCCGATTGGGGTCGTCGGTATGGAAGAGGCGGGTGGCTACTTCACCCGCACGATCATCGAGGACGCTCCAGAGCTTGATGTGGATCGGTGCCGCGAGGAGCATCGAGTGGCCACACGTCTCTTGCTTGAGCGCCATCCGGATGTCGGCGCGATCGTCCTCGAGTGCACGAACATGCCGCCCTATGCGGATGTCATCCGAGAGATCAGCGGTCTGCCGGTATTCGACCTGGTCACGGCCGTCGGCTGGATGACATCGAGCGTGCACCGGCGGCCATTCGCCAGAAAAGGACCGGCATCCAGATGAGGTCCGTCGGCCCGCTCCAGGCTGCCTTTGCGGCCTACGATTGCGCATTGTCCAAAGATTCCACCGATCCGGTGGCCGAGCGGAGCCGCGGTGACGATGGGCTCAGAGGGCTGATCCGATACTTCGTCCTCGCGCGCCTCGACGAGGGGCAGTCCGCCCGCCCGACGTTCGCAACGGCACCGTGCCGCTCCCCGTTGGGCGCGCGCGGCCGTCGAAAGGACCGAGAGGGTGTAACCGCTCTTGCCAACGCGGGATCGTCGATTGGCCGAACGTCGTGTCGGTGGGTGGAAGGCCCTTGCGCTCCTGACCCAGCTTGATCTCGGTTACCGCTCCGTGGACGAGAACGACGATCGAGACCGGCAACGCTCGACGCACGGCCGTCTCCAACTCGGCCCTGACCATCCCCAGGGCACCATCCCCGAGCGCGCATACCACGTGCGCCTCAGGATGGAACGCCCTCGTGGCTCCCCATCGCATCCGCCATGAATGCCGCCGAGCATTCGCGCCCGGTCAGAACGAAGTCGACGCCGCTCGAGCCTCAGTCCTTGCTGTCAGGTGGACCTATCAGGTCGACGATCTCTCCATTTGGATGGCCCATTTCGTGCTAGCCTTTTCTGGTAGCGCTCACTCATTTGATCCGGGGAGACCGACATGGCTAAGCCACGAATCGAAGGCTCGTTTGTGGCGCTCATCACGCCGTTCAACGCGAACGGCTCGATCGATTTCGAGGCCTTCCGCACGCTTCTCCGCTTTCAGGAGGACAACGGCACCTCCGCGGTGCTGATCCTCGGTTCGACCGGGGAGCCGACGCTCCTTTCGCCCGAGGAGCGTCAGCAGGTGGTCCGCGAGACCGCGAAGATGAAAACGGGGCGGATGCGCTTCTTCTACGGGTGCACCGGCGGCGGTACGTCCGCGACGATCGCGAATGTCCAGTTCGCGCGCGAGAACGGCGCGGACGGCGCGATCATCGCCGGGCCGCCCTATATCTGCGCGTCAGAGGACGACATCGAGCGGTTCTTCCTCGAGGTTGCCGAAGCGACCGACCTGCCGCTCGGCATCTACAACAACCCGCCGCGTGTCGGAACCGACCTCAGCGCGGAGCGCGTTCTTCGGATCCTTCAGCATCCGAACTACGTCGTGCACAAGGAATCGACCGGCCGGGTGGCGCAGGTTCCTCAGGTGCTCGCGGGACAGCCCGACGCGGCGATCATGTGCTGCGACTCGCCCAAGCTCGGTCTCATCGTGCCAACGATGTCCCTCGGTGGACATGGAATCGCGAACATGACGGGCAACGTCGCCCCTCGAGAGATGGCGACCCTCTCGAGGCCTTGGCGAGACTGGCAAGACGCGGAATCGTTCCGCCAGACCTATCTCCGCCTCCTGCCGTTGCTCAACTTCACCTACTCCGCCATCAATCCGATCCCGGTCAAGTCGTTGATGAAGGCCCTCGGCCTCCCGGCCGGAGACCTGCGGCGGCCGCTGCGGGCGCTGAGCGATCAGGCGCTGGCCCGGGGCCTTGCGACCGTCCGGATGCTCGGACTCCACGAGGCATATGGCTATGACGCGCCCGACGTGCGAGTCGATCAAGCCGCGTCGGTGAGCGATAACGCGACGGACGACGCCGGTGGCGTTTCCTCCGAATGTGTTCTGCCCGAACCGACATCCGGGCGGGCGCGAGAGGCGATGCCAGCGGCTCACTAAACGGCGATTCACCGACGATGTCCGCATGATGCCATAAATAGTATCGACAGGGGCCTCGTTCTGCAACAAAAGGGGATCTTGAGCAACGAGCGCTTCAGGGGAATCTTGCGACGTTCAGACGGCCAGGTCTTTGACGCGACCGCGTATCCGCCGCTCATCGACCGCCAAACGTGGGATGCCTGCGTGCGGCGCCGGATGGCCGGACGGACTTC
>DHJC01000037.1:0-195 GCA_002404155.1 Chloroflexi bacterium UBA4730
TCAACGAGATGCAACGATCCGCCCCGCATCGCGTCGGCGAAGGTGGGTTGATCCCCGAGCGGCGGTCGTAATGAGCCGCGGGAGCTCGGCGACGATCACGACACGGCCGATACCCGCTCACCTTCTGCGGGGGGCCATTCCGGGCCCGCTGCGCGGGGTCGTTCTGGGCCCCAGCTGCGGGGTCGTTCTCGACGG
>DHJC01000037.1:444-13863 GCA_002404155.1 Chloroflexi bacterium UBA4730
ATCGGTCCGGAGGAGCGCGCCGGCCTGCGGGACACAGGCAATCAACCGAGATGCACATCCTCCGCATAGCAGATGAGGCCGATGCGGCTGGCGAGCGCGCGTGAAGCGATGTTCTCCCACTGTGCGCTGTAGAGGGGCATGCGCCCTCCTTGGCGTACGGCAGCAGCCCATGCGACCACCGCTATCGATCCGTAGCCGCGGCCGCGGTACTGCTCGCGGGTCTCGACGCCCGCCTCAGCTGCCACTTGTGAAGAGCGGGCGGAAAAACAGATCGACGCTACGTCGCCATTGTGGGCGCGCATGATCGCAATCGGGTGCGATGCCTGTCGGGCGCTGCGCAACCACGCGAACGGCCCGTCACCAGACGCCTGGCCGACGTCAGTCAGCAATTCCACGCGATCCTCGGTCGGTAGCTGGTCCGGAAAAAGGAACGCCGGCCCGCGGTACTCGAGGAGAGGGAGCCGCTCAGAGAGCTCCGCGCGCACCGCATCGAGGTCAGGCGCGTGCGCTTGCGCCTCCGCGCAGTCGACAATCGGCGGCTGGACCGACAGGATGGACGCGAGCCGTTCTCGATGCGCAGGCTCTAGGGTCGCGGCGATGAGCCACCGGTTCCCACCCGAGGTACGCACGAGGTGGAACAGCGGCGGCGTGACATCCGGATCGCGTGAAGCAGCGATGCAGCCGGCTGCGTCGAGGTCGTACAGCGCGTCGAGGTGGACATCCGCCAGGCTGAGCGGATTCGGCTTTGTCGTCATGGCGCGGATTGTCCCATCGCCACACGGCCCTTCGCGCGACTTCTCCGAGAACACGAGCGACCGGCATCGAGCCGCGTGCACCCGAAACCGTCGCGACGCTAGGTCATCCGCAGTCTTGCCGCCCGACCCGTTATCTCAGTCGCTCCCGTATCCGCCCAATTTGACGGAGGCTCGTACCTCCGGCGACGAGATACGGGACAACGTCACCGTGCGAGTTCCGAACGTAGTCGAGCACGTCGAGGATGTGTTGCGCCTCGGTCCGAAAGCCGTCGGCACGCTTGGCGCGAAGGGCAGGATCCTGTTCCGCCGCAAGCCACTCGTCGTAAAGCGGCTGAAGATACAAATCACTCGCCGTCCAATCGTCAGCAATTACCTCATTTGGCACGTCGCAGAGCGCCAGGAGTAGCGCGGCCAGCACGCCTGTTCGCTCCTTGCCGGCGTGGCAATGGATGACGACGCCGCCGTCCAGCGAGTCCGCCACTGCCCCGACCGCTCCGCTTAGGTTCGCGTGAGACAGCTTCGCCATCTGGACATAGCCCTCGGACACGTGCCCGGGCTCTTTCATCGCCTGCCATTCGGCCTCGCTGATCAAGGGCACGTTCATGAACGTGACACCTTGTGGCGGCGCGACCGCGAGAGGATTGGGAAACTTCTCAAGTTCGCGTGGGTCGCGCAGATCAATGACAGTACGGACTCCGTACTGGACCATTGCATGAGCTCATTCGGAGCCCAGCTTGTTGAGATTGTCCGCCCGAACGACGGCGCGCCAACGGGTCTCAACGCCGTCGGTGGTCCGGTAGCCGCCAAGGTCGCGCGCGTTCAGCAGGTCAGGCCAATCTAGGTGACGTTCCACTGCGAACCTCCGCGGCGGGCAGTATTGCGACGCCCGCGGAAAAAGAAACAGTCTGCTATTCATGGGCCGTGCGTGCCACACTCCATGCAGGCCCACGCACGACCGGACGTCGCGGGCGCGCTGACGAGGCGCGACGCTCACCTGATCCAGAATCAGATAATCGGTTCCGGCGACTCAAGTCATCAATCAGGCGCGAATCGGGAGGGCAGCAGGCCGCTCAAAGGTGTTCTGACCGCGAATCAGCCAATCACTCCAGCGAAACCCAATCTCGAGGCTCCGGCCGAATCAGGCAATCCTTCCGGAGGAATGGTCACCTGTTCTGAGCGAGCCCTAACCGCCCTTCATCAAGACGAACGGGGGGAGCACGAACACGTAGCGGCGTCCGTTGACACTTGCCCAAAGCTCCAGGCCGATGCGATCGCCGTCTGGCCACTCGGGTCCATCGCTGAGGACTGCCGATCGCCATGCCTCGTTATTCGTGGGAGGCGGCGCTCCTGGGGGATATCCATCGGCCAGTGTCTGCGTCCCATACGTCGTCGGCCGACCTGCCCAGAGCTCACTGCCGCGGGTCGCTCGGAAGCACGTGAACTCGGGCTCGCCGAGCGTATCGCGAGAGGACGCCGAGATCGACGCCGTGATGGTCAGTGGGTGGCGGTCTGCCCGCAGTTGGTCGAGTGGCGAGGTCATCACGCGAGGCATGTAGTCGAGCGCTGCGCCGCCTCCGACGCGAAACGGACTGCCATCGAGCATCACATCGGCAGAACCACCGAGGTCGATGCGCGACGCGCCGCTCCAGCTTGCTGGGCACAACGTCCACGGTCGCTCGATGAGGACTGCACTTCCGATGATCGCGAGTAGCGTCAGACCCAGAACGACATATCTGCGAGCGAACCTGCGTCGGACGCGCACCTGCTCCATCGGCGTTCCTTACCACCCTAGCGGCAGCGGCGTGATGATCGAGACGGCAGTCGATCCGCGCCGGCCGAACTGCTGATTCGAGATCCGGCGACGTGGTCGTGACCTGAGGCATGTCGGCTAGCGGTGGCATCCTGGACGGCTCGTGGTCTGAAGCAACCATGTGTCGCTGGTTCAAGTCCGGCTCTCGGCACAGAAGCAAACCTGCCAGAACTTTGATGACCGGGCCCACACTGGCCAATGCTCGCGGGCCGCGTAACCATGAGTGTCCTTCGAGTCCATGGTTTGTTGTTTTGCGAGCAGAGCGCCCCGGTGAGCCGTTAGGCGAGCGGCACAGACCCTAAGGCGCGGTGCGCCTAGCGAAGACCGGTTGTCTGCGAGTCCGGCGCGCCTTTGGTCAGTAGGTTGTCGTTCGGTCCCACGGCGATTCGGTGACCCGCGTAGTCGAGGTAGACGATCGCGCCAGCAGCGCTGGGGAGGATCGCGCCAGGAGCGCTGAGGACGATCGCGCCGGGAGCGCTGAGGTCGACACGCTGCCTCGTAACGTACGTCGGTCCTGCCGATACCTGCTGCTGCTGCACGATCACGCTTCGGGAAACGGACGCGGACGTGGACGGAGCCTGTGATGCGCTTACCGCGACGGAAGCCTGCTGCGAAGCCGGGGTATGGGTGAGAAAGAGCGCGAGGACGGTGGTCATCGCGGCTAGCGACCAAGCGAATAGGAAGGGCCAGCGCCGCTTCGGTGGGTCGGGAGGTTCTGTGTCGATGATCATCGTTCGCTCTTGCAGGGTACCAGCCCGCGTTCACCAATTCGTGTCTGCTTCGGGAACCGGGCGCCGCCCTACGCTGTACGGGAAGCGATGCGCGCCCTCGCGTTGACCGCCGTCGTTCTCATCTGCGCGTGCGCTCCATCGAGCGCCATCGGCGGGTCAGCGCCTGTGTGTGGCGGACCCAGCTCCCTCGTGACGCCGATCGGGCTAGCTGGGTCAGGCGCTAAAGCCGGCCCACTCGTGATGCGCGATTTCCCGGAAGGCTCGACGGACGCGACCATCCGCGGCTGGAAGCTGGGCAACCTCGAGAAGGTGCTGATCCGTCAGGTCGAGACATCGTCAGAGCTCGTGGTGCGCGGCGAGCGATGCAGCGACGGCCACGTGCTGCGGTTCTGGTATCGCGACAGCAGTCCCCTCGGCTACCGGGACCTGACGAGCACGCCCGTCCCGAACGAGGTCCTCGACACGATGGGCGACTCGGTCCTGCACTTCGATGCGTTCGAGCAGCGGTCTCCGGCGATCGAAGCCGATCATCCGGGCTACATGCTGTTCACATCTGCCGGTGATTGGCAGATCAACGTCTGGGACCTGAGCGGTAGATACCTTGGCGCGACGGTGCTCCGCGTTGCACCCCAGCCCTAAATGACCGGGCCCGCACTGGCCATGCTCGCGGGCCGCGTCGACCACCCCTGACAGCGCGCAGCAACCGGTGAGATCAGCCAAGCCCGCCGGGAACTGATTTGTCAGCAGCCATGGAGGGACATCGTGAGACGGATTGCGCTCGCTGGGATCTTCCTGCTCGGCGCATGCTCGCCGTTCGCCCTTGGGCCCTCGGGACCATCTCCGCTCACCCCGCCGCCTGGTTGGTCGGTGCGCGTGGCCGCCAGCCTGCGCGTTACCGCACCCAACGACTGGCGCGGCCCGGAGGATCTGCCCACTCAAAATCCACCGGGAGATCCGACACGCTGGCTCGTGTTCCGCGACGCGAGCGGTGAGCAGGTCGCGACGATCATGGTCTGGCCCGATGCGACTGTGGACACGATCGTGGCGACGCGCTTCCAGGGACTCCTCGGGCGCGACGTCGAACGACACGGAGCGATCACGCTCGTCGATGCAGAGGCCACCCGTCCCGCTGCCGAGCTCTACGGCTGGGCGCAGTGGTCGGGCCCAGGGAACGGCGCGGGCAGCTACGAATGCCGACACGTCCTCATTCAGGTGGCGACGGTCGTCGCTGACGTGATCGCGTGCGGAGCGCGCGGCTCCGCGGCGTCGACAGTTTCCGTCGACCAGATCCGCACGCAGGATCGCGTCGCGATCCGGCTGACGAAGGCGGGTTAGTCGCCCGTCTAAACGCCTAACACCCTGCCGCTTTGGGACCGCTCGCCGTTCGCCTTCGTGCTCAATTCGCCTCAGACCAGAGAAAACTCGCTAGCCAGATTCTGGATCAGGTCACGCGGTCACGATGTCGACGAAACGGCTCGTCGCAGGAGAGGAGTTCCGTAGCTGAACCGACTGGAGGACACCGGGCACCGCGCGGCGATCGGCGCGGAAGACGGGCGGAACCTGACCATGATTGCGACGGGCGCGGGCCCCAGCCTCACCTTCGCCACGGGTTGAATGCCACTTGGCTCACGACCGTGGTGCCGGCCTGGCGGGTGAAGAGCGCGACGACCTCAACACCATGGTCGCCGGACGCGTCGCGCACCAGACACACAGCGTGCGTCTCGACCGCGTCAGCGGACGCCGCGACCGGGAATCCGCCGATGCGATTGCCGGTCGTTCCTTTGGTGACGTTCGAGTACCCGGAGAGCTCAGCGGGAGCACCGGCCGGACCAAAGAGGAACTGTGCGTTCGGAAGGTCGTAACCCGTCCGACTCCACGTGCAGGCGAGCCCAACGCCCTCGAGTCCGCTCACGTGAGACGGGTCGGCTGCCTTGAGGCCGTACGCGGGATCGAAGAGCAACTGCGCAGTGAACGTATAGCCATCCACATCGTGGGTTTGCGCGGCGGCCAAGTCGGTGCCAGCGCTGAGCCGGACGGTCACACGATCCTGCAGTTGGATCTGCTCAGGTGTGACGCTCGATGGGCCGTTGATCCGCGGCGCGCTGACGAACACGTCCGCGGCGAGGGTCGGTGTGACCTGCACGACCAGGTGCCGATTGTCGTAGGTCCCAGCGCCCGTCGGGCCGTACCAGCTCGCCTGCGCATGCAGCTCAATCACGTCTCGACTTTGGCCGGCGTCGGTGAGCGTCGCGCTGTGGCGTTCGCTTCCCTGGCTCGTCAGCCGGGTCGCGGCGAAGTGCTCCGCTGTGTCGTCGATGAGCCACACCGAGACTTGGGTGCTTCCACTCGCATCGGTGAAGACAAGCCAGTTTTTCGGAGCGCCTCCCGTCTTCTGCGTGTCGATGTCTTCGGGGCCCTTCCACGCCGCGGGCACACTGAACTGCACGCCGAAGGCGTCACGCCACTCCCAGCCCGCGTAGTCGGAGCTCATCCGGAGCGCGACAATAAGACCGCCGCTGCAGTCGAGCTGGATGTTGCCCTGTTGTAGCCCGCCCGCGAACCAGCGGGTGAACGTCGCGGTGGGATTGCCGGTCGTCTGGGTCGCACCCTCGGGCGGATAGGTCACGGTGTGCGTGTCGAACCGATCGCCGGCCGCGAAGCGCTGCTCCCAGTACGCCATCAAGCTTCGGGCATTGACGGCGTGCACGGCGACGCCGGGGTTGTCGAAGTAATCGGCGAAGCCACCGGCGGCCGCGGGCATCTGGATGTTGAAAAGCGTGAGCAGATCGTCCGAGGCGTGTTTGTTGTAGAGGGCGAAGAACTGCTCGACCAGATACACCAGCCGGTCGTGCGTGCAGCCCACCGCGGGTTGCGGTCGAGTCGGCGGCGTCGGCGTCGGGATCGCTAGCGGCGGCGACGGCGCGGCGAGCACTTGCAGCTCCTCGTAGTCAGGGAGACCGCGCTCGGCTTTGAGTTCCAAGCTCTGCGCGTCCAGTCGCCGCAGGACGTACACCGGGGTCGGCGGCTCCTTCGCCCGCACGACGAGGTACACGCTCTGACCGTCGGGCGACATCGCGAAGCCGTAGATGCCATCAGCCGTGAACGTCTCCGCCGTGATCAGTCCCGTCGCCACGTCGATCCGCTGGATCCCGCGCGTCGTTTGCGTCGCGCCGTTGATGTCGTCGTAGTGGGTAGCCGTGATCCACGTGATGAGGGCTGTCCCATCAGGCGTGAACACCATCGAGTGGCGCTCCTCGTCGTTGAGGGTCTTCGCGAGAGCGACCAGCGGGCGGAACGGGTCGAGGAAGCTCGTCTTCTTGTGAACGGCAACCGTCGTCACGGCCAGCGTCTTGGTGTCGACCAGGTCGAGCGTGCTTCCGTCCGTCGAGAGGGCCGCGAGCCGGCTGCCGTCGTCGCTGAATGCGATCGCCGGCCGAACGGTGAGCGGAGTGGATGCGGTGCTCGGACCGGTAGACACGGTCCCCGCCGTGATGCCGGGCAGCAGGATCGGTCCCGACAGATGGTCTGTCGTCGAACGGACGTACAGCGCGAACGGCACTGACTGCACCGTGGCGGAGCTGAGGAGCACCGCGACCGGGGCTGTGACGTAGTACCGCGTGCTCAGATCCGGCGAGACGGGCGCCGCCTGGATCTCGCCGGGAATGTCGATCGCGAACAGATGCCGAAGGACATGGCCCTCGGGGATCGTGACGAGCACGCTCTCGCCGGTCAGGGGGCTGTGGTTGTCGCCGACGCGACCCAGGCCAAGCGTTCCGTCCGCGCTCAGATAATCCAGCACCATCGCGACCTCGGGCACGAAGTAGCCACGCAGCTGGCCCGTGCGGCCGTCGTACACCCGCCGCGTCACGTCACTCGCACTGAAGTCGCTCACGATGATGGTCGACCCGTCCGCCGAGACCTGGGTCTCCGATGAGTTGGTCGACGACGGCGCAATATCCAAGAGCGGCTTCGTCGAGACATCCTTCAAGGTCTGGGGATCGATCTGGATCCAGCCGGATCCATTGAATGAGGGGCTGAGGTAGATCGCCTTGCCGGCGACGACGCCTGGCGTCGCGGCAGTCTGGGTGCGGAAGGTCGCCAGCTGGCGCCCGCCGATGACTGCGGCGACCAGGATCACGATCGCGGCCATGACCGCGAGCGGAGCGCGCCACGCGAGCTTGGGGAGAAGGGACCCGCGACGCCGCTGCGGCACCCAGGTCTCCGCCGGTCGGAGCGGGATCTGGTCCAGCTCCTTCTTGAAGAGGTCTCCGAGGTCATTGGACATGGCCCTCTCCCTTCCGCATCCGCCCGAGTGCCTGGGAGATCGTCGCGGCGACGGTGCCGCGACGGATCCCCAGCAGCTCGGCGATCTGTTCCTGGGACTGATCGAGATAGAAGTAGGCGACCACGATCGAGCGTTGGCGCGGACTCAACATGCGCAACAGCTGCCCGACGCTGAGCCGATCCAGCAGCGCATCGATCTGATTGCGCTCGCTCGGCTCACCACTCGCATCGTCCAGCCGAAGCGCCGGCCGGCGCCTAGCGCGAGCGGCCTTACGAACCGCAACACGAAACAGCCAGCCAGCCAGATTCGTGTCGTGCAGCGGCGGACGATCGAGCCCGGCGAGGAAGGCGTCGTGCAGCGCATCCGACGCAAGTTCGGCGTCCAGCAGCGTGGCGACCAGCGCTCGGTACACGCTCGGATAGACCGCTCGATACAGCCGCTCCCAATCCAGCTCGTCGTGATCGGTGATCACCGCACTCCTCTATGTCACGCACGGACCGGGATGTTTAGTCTCCTTCCCGAATGTTCCTCGGGCTTCGTGAGCGACCCACACCGCGCGCAGCCCAGATCTAGCGTGCCCGCAACTAAGTTGGGGCTACGTCGACATGCCTTCATCTTCCGTGCCGGTTGCTCACCTCAGCTGTGCGCACGCCGACGACGGGCCACAGGTGGGTGCGCGTTCCGCCGCTATCGGACCTCGGTGACGATACGGTCGGCGTCCTGACCACCGACCACCCGTATCTCCCAACAGCCTCGTTGCCGGAACGTGGACCCGCGATCCGCGGTCATGTAGAGATAGCCCGTGCCCCCGCCGGGCCACGCGACAGGGGGCACAGTCGTACCGGTCGTAAGGAGCTGGAACGTCACACGACCGGGCCTTCCGATCTGGACCGCGCTCAACGGAACGACGAGATCTGGCGTTGACGTACGGATCGCCCAAACCTCGCCCTTGGGCGCGGAGCCAGCGACCATGTCAGCGGGGCCCGCGAGAGTGCCGCCGATGTGCTGCTGCAAGGTGCCCGAGTCCTGTGGTGGCACTGTTTGGGTGCGCGAGACCGGGCACGTCGACTGGGGAAGGGCCTGGGATGCGCCTGCGACCTGGCAGCCGCTCCCCAACAGCCCCAGCGAGTAAGACAACGCCCAACCAGTCGGGGCTTCGCCTGCTCATGACCACATTACAAACCCGCCGTATCGATGGTTCCCGCCCGATCAGCTCGGGCGGAACCCGACCCACGACCAGAATCAGACAAGCCACGTCAAGCATTTCGATTATCTGCTTCGCCAAATGCGAGTTACGCGAAAAGGTGGGTTCCTACCGGCTCGGCAAGACCTGTAGCCAAACGTCGCCGCTGAGCTTGCCGCCTATACGTTCGGAGTGCAGCCGCCAGCAACCCGGCTTCGGAAATGCGAGGTGGACGCGGAAGTCATCCGGCCCAACCGTCTCGATGCTCCGCGGCGTGACCCGAGAGCCGTCGCCGTACTGCGCGTAGACCGTGAACGGTGACGCGAGGCCACCTGAAGTCATGTACCACGCGAACGTGATCTCGGCACCCGCTCGGAGGTCCGGCGGCGCACTGACGAGGATCGCCGTCGAGTCCCCGGTCGTACCGATCAGACGACCCGTGGCGTCACGCCGGGAAGTAGCACTGCAGTCAGCGTTCGCGTAATCCGCGCTTGCGGTCGCACCAGCCGCCAGCACCTGAAGCCAGATATCTCCGCTGAGCGTGCCTCCAGCGCGCTCAGCATGCAGCCGCCAGCAACCCGACTTCGGAAACGCGAGGCGCACGAGAAAGCGGTCGGGGCCAGTTTGCATGACGAGGGTCGGAGGGATCCGCGACCCGTCTCCGTACTCCGCGTAGACGTCCAGCGGTGCGGTTCCGGGCGCTGAGGTCATGTACCAATCGAACCATGTGTCGACCTCCGGCCGCGCGACCGACAGCGGAAGAACAAGGATCGTCGTCGTGTCTTTGCTCACACCAACCAGGTGGCCCGTCGAGTCGCGCTGGGAAGTCTGCGCCCCGCAGTCGCCGTTCGCGGCCGCGGGGCTACCCGCATTGAATGACCGCGATTCGCGCAACCGGTCGCCGACGATCGCGCCAACGACGATGACGAGAATTACGGTAGCGGCCGTGAACGCGAACCCGCGGGACGCCCCGCGAGGTCGCCCGGCACGCTCCCGTAGCACGGTGTATGGAGCCACCGCCACTCCATCCAGTTCGCGCAGTCGAGCACGCAGTCGGTCCTCCAACTCGACGTCAGGCTTACCGTTCATCGGACACCTCCACCAGCGACCGTCGAAGCTTCGCGAGCGATTGGGTGACCGTCGAGGTCGCCGTTCCTACGGAAACATGGAACTCTGTTGCGATCTCGTCGTACGACAGGTCGAGGTAGAACCGGGCGATCACGAACTCGCGCTGACGTGGCGTCAGTTGCCGCAGCAGCTCGAGCACTTGGACGCGCTCGACGCCGGGAGCCGGCGCCGATCCGGACAGGAACTTCAAGGGGGACGTGAGCCGCTGCTTCCAGCGAGACCGCGCTAGCGCGCGCAGGCCGACGACATACAGCCACGCATCGAGCCGTCGCACGTCCGCCGCGCCCTGCTGCAGTGCCGCCACGATTGCCTCCTGCATCGCGTCCTCGGCCTGCTCACGCGATCCGGCCACGGCAAGGAGTCCCCGGAGCACAACCGGGTAACACCGTTCGAGCTCTCGCTCCCAAGCAGGCTCTTCCACGCTGTCACTATCTAAGTGTCTGGAAGAGCCTGCTTTGCTGAGTCCGTTGGGCCGCGGCTATAAAAACCGTTTGCTCTAGCCCTGTTCGCAGTACCGCTCCTGGCCCTCGCCCTCGACCTTCCCCTCGAGCGTGGATGAGACCGGTTTGACGCGACGGCCCAGTGCAGGGCCGGGTGCGGATTGTGGGGGTGGACTAACGAAAACGGACTTTGCGCGACATTACTAGGTGATGGACAGCCCGCAGGACTGGGAAGGGCTCTACCGGTCCGCGGTCCCACGGGTGTACCGAGCGCTCTTGGCGACGCTGCGTGACCCGATGCTCGCGGAGGATGCGCTGCATGACGCCTTTGCGCAGGGGCTGCGGCGGCCACCCGCGCACGGCGAGAACCTGCCCGGGTGGCTGTTCCGGGTGGCACTCCGGCGGGCGCGCCGGCGGCGCTGGCCGTTCTCGGCGCTACCTGCAGCGGTACGCGCATCGACCGATGAGTTGGCGTTGGCGCTCGATCGGCTGGAGGCCGGGCGACTCCTCGCGCTGCTCACCGAGCGCCAGCGCGCGCTCGTCGTGGCGCACTACTACCTCGGCCTGACCCACGCGGAGGCGGCAGCACTCTTCGGCGTGCGACCGGGAACGGTCAGCGCGACGATCGCCCAGTCCCTGGCGCGGATGCGGAAAGGAGCGAGCCATGCCCTCTGACATCGAGCGCGTGATCCGGCGGGACCTCGACCAGTTGCCGCTGCTCCCAGCGGAGCGCTGGGTGCCGGCGCCCCGGCGGGCGTCCCACGGCGTGGCTGCTGTCGCCCTCCGCACGTCCGCTGCACTCGCGATCCTCGCACTCGCGGTCGTCTTGGGGTCGGCCCTTTCGCGGGTGCGCACCGAAGTGGCCGAGCGGGGCGCCGTCACGCCCACTGCCTCGGCGACCGCACCTGGTCCGATCGAACGGATCAGCCGACAGGCGGCGCTCGCCCGCATCCGCGGCCTCTCCGTCGTGAACCCGACGATCACCCGGATCGAGGCGAAACTGGTGAGCCGGGACGTACTGCAGGCAGCGGATCCGAACCTCGCCGCGCGCAACATGCCGGGCGATGCCGCGTGGGTCGTTGCGGTGAGCGGGGATGTGCAGTGCTCGTTCTGCATCGCGCCGCCGACGCAACCGTTCCATTCGGCGCTCTACCTGCTCGACGCGCGGACGGGCGATGTCTTTGCGACCTCTGCATCCGCGGAGTTCTGGCCCCAGGGGTTCGATGCGCTTCCGGATGACAGCCTCGCGGCGAACTCACAGACCGCGCTCGTCCACGTCGTGGAGATCCGCGAACCGGATCTGCTGACCGTGCTGACCGACGTTCCTGCGGGTCCGGGGACCCGGCTGATGCTGCGCGCTGACGCGGACACGACCTTCAGTTGGGCGGCGGGCCTCGCGGGAGGGACCGCCTTCTCGCTGGGCGAGCTGGTGCGGAACAACCAGATCGCGCCCGGTGGACCCGTCGTGCGCATCACCTTCGACCCGCAGCGTCGTGCCGATGGCACTTATCGGCTGGAGTCTCTGCTGACGGGCGCGCTCACCAGATAGACGTATTTGGACGCGACGTAGCGCTAGGCATCTTATTGGCCCCCTCCCCGTCGGGGTTCCTATAAACGTGTTGGCGCTAAGCAGTCTTCGCGCTCAGCGGCGTTTCATCGGCTATATCCCGTTCTGCGTCCAACGCCAGGAGAGTTCGAGTCGAGCCGTATCGGGCAACGCGTCCACGAGTGCCCTCGGAATGTCGACCGAAGGCAGGCCGTCGTACGGCGGATGCACCCGCAAGGGTTGACCAGGTTCGATCACGGATCTCCAGTAGGAAAGAAGGCGCGCGTCGGGCTCGCCGGACATTCCTGTTGGGGCCTGCTCTCCGGGTTCGTACGCGGTCGCCGTGAAATAGGCAGTGCCTTCCATGAGCTTGTCGGAGTTGTGAAGCGTGCGCGACACGAGGATCGGCGCAGTCTCAAGGATTGTTCGCATAGTCACTCCTCCGTGTTGGCTAGAAGGGCCCTCGGTCTCGTTCCTTAAGGTCGAGCACCACGCAGTGCGCCCTCTAATGATGCCGGGGTACGCAAGGTGCACGCGCACCGGGACGTGCACTTCTCTTGCGGATCCCGCGTCGATTTCGGCCCTATCCGCGAGCGCCTCAAGGCGAGCCGCTCGACATCGTCTCGTCCATGACCTCTTGGTCTGAAGAACCATGTGTCGCCGGTTCAACTCCGGCCCTCGGCACAGAAGAAATAGTTAGGAAAGGCGTGCGTCCGCGCTGACCCGATCAGATCTCGCGGGCTTCGAACCAATGTGCATTCCGACGGCTGCGGATCGTGGTGCACTGAGCGTCTGCGACTCGGTGGAGCACATGACTCCATATCAGATGCGGCGTTCCGGCACCGCCGGGCCCACACAAGCACAACGGCGCGCCGAGGCCCGACGACAGCGAGGAAGCGGAGCATTGGTGTCGCGGCGGTCGGGCGCAGTCGCTCCGATGGCATCGATGCATCATTCGTGTGTGTTGCGAACGTACGAAACCCGAATGAGCCCAAGGGAGGCGGCGGACAAGATCAGCCAGGCGATCGGCCGGGTTGGCGCTGCCTACTACCTCGTGCCACGCGGCGACGGCAGCGAGTTCGTCGGCAGCGTCTCTCAGAACGCGTTCTACGTCCACGTCCGCCACGGTGGGCGGGCAAGCTTCGCCCCACGGCTCTCCGGACGGATTGAATCAACGCCGGGCGGTTCACGGATCGTCGCTGAGATAGGGATCGACCGTGTTGTGCGGACCTTCGTGATCGTCATCGTGATCGTCGCGGTTATCATCGCTGCAGTGCCGTATCTGTTGACCGGGTCGAATCCGTTGATCGAACTAGCAGGAGTGATCCTGCTCGGCACCCTTGCGGTGTACACCCTGTCGAGATTCGCCAGCCGAGGTGAGACACAACGTCTCAATGACTTGCTGAATCGACTATTCGAGTCGCCGGGCTAAGGGGCGTGACCGGCGAACGCTTCTGCCCCTAGTGATCTGATTCACAATCAGGCGACTCCGTGCAAGGCCTGATTCAGCGAGGCCAGCGGCGCGCTCCTCCGGACCGATC
>DHJC01000037.1:14027-14536 GCA_002404155.1 Chloroflexi bacterium UBA4730
AACCCACCTTCGCCGACGCTATGCGGGGCGGATCGCTGCATCTCGTTGAGCGCACCATTTTTGGGCACGCCTCCGAGCGGCTGGAGCCGCGCCACCACTGGTCGCGACCGTGGTTCCGTTTTGGGCGGCGATCGGTCGGCTGCTCACTCCTCCTTATATAGAGGCGCTGGCAGGCGCGGACGCCCCGAGACGCTGTGCCAGCTAGGTCTCGCGACGCCTCGCGAATTGGGCCGCCCGTGATAGGCGCCGAGACGGCAATTACGTGGTGAGACTCGATACGTGGCAGTCGGCTCTGCTCCCGTCGAACGGAGTCAAGCGGATCGCCGCTACTCAATCGAAGGAGTCGACGTCATGTACATGAACTGTGGCTGCGGTAAGAACGAAGAGCGGCACAAGCCCACCGACATCACCCTGAGCGACCTCACAGCGGCGGCCAAGGGCCACGACATGGAGGTTGAGAAGGCCGCCGACAATATGATCAGCGGTGCCTCGCTCAGGCCCCAGCGCTC
>DHJC01000053.1 GCA_002404155.1 Chloroflexi bacterium UBA4730
CCGAAGGAGTTGACCGCGACTGACATCGACAAGCCTTGGCAAGACATCGCGCGACAGGGCTGACCGGATCGCCCGGCAAACCGCCCAACCAAACGCCTGCACCCTGTCGCTTTGGGACCGCTCGCCGGTCGCCTTCGCGCTCAATTCGCCTCAAGTGATCGAAAATGCGCTAGCCAAATTCTGGATCGGCCAATCGGAGTTCGTATCGTCTTCGCTAAGTGAAAACGATTGGTCCTACAGACGCCAGTCGGCACGTCAGCTACGTTCGGCCTGAATGCTCCGGGACGCGAGACTTCGGCTCTTTCTGACCAGCGGCACGATTCTGTTCGTCGAGCTTCTACTGATTCGGTGGATCCCCGCGAATGTGGTCTACGTCGGTTTCTTCAATAACTTCCTCCTCCTTGCGAGCTTCCTGGGCATCGGGATCGGCATTCTCCTCGGACGACGACTTGACGCGTCAGCGGCAGTCTGGTTCGCGCCATTCGCCTTCGCGCTTGTCTTGTTCGTGTCGCTCGCTCAGGTCAACATCAAGAACGAGCTGGGCGACGTCTGGTTCGCGACGGAGGAGGGACGGCAGCTCGACATCAACTTCATCGTCCTGCCGAGCCTCTTGATCCTGACGACGATCGCGATGGCATTCTTGGCGGTCCCCTTGGGTCCCCTCCTTCGGACGATGCCACCGCTGCGCGCGTATGCGTTCGACATCTCCGGCTCGATGGCGGGAATTGCGCTCTTCGCCGGCGTGTCTCTCGCAGGCTTGCCGCCGAGTATCTGGTTCACGATTGCCGGGCTCCTCGTCGCCCTGTTGACTTTCGGGGCTGCCAGCCGCTGGCAGCGTGCCGTCGCGACCGCGGCACTGGTCGGCGGGGTGATGCTCTGCTTGGGCATCGAAACGATCGGCGGGGATGTCTACTCGCCGTATTACCGGCTCGACGTCGTACACACGCCGCGGACCGACGTGATCTTCGTCAACGGTGTGCCGTTCCAAGCGATGTTCGCTGCGGCTGCACCGAAGGAGGCCTACTACGACCAGGTCTACCGATGGTTCCCGGGTCGCACCTTTGCGAAAGCCCTGATCATCGGCGCGGGTTCGGGGACCGACGTCTCCGTGGCACTCGCGCACGGTGTCAGGGCGGTGGATGCGGTCGAGATCGATCCCGGGATCCAAGCGATCGGCCGGGCACAGCACCCGGACCACCCATACGCCGACGCACGAGTGTCGGCGGTCATCACCGATGGTCGCGCATTCCTGCGGAACTCGACCGAGCGGTACGACCTCATCTTGTTCGCGGTGACGGATTCGCTCACGCTCGTCAGCAGCACATCGAACCTGCGGCTCGAGTCCTTTCTGTTCACAGAGGAGTCCTTCGCGAGCGCTCGTGACCACCTCACGCCCGACGGCGTCTTCGTCATGTACAACTACTACCGGCAGCCTTGGCTGGTCCAGCGGTACGCGAACATGGTCGGACAGGTGTTCGGATCGGCGCCGATCACCCGGACGTACCCCACAGGAGACTTCGGCGCCGCGGTCATCGCGGACGGTCCGCTCGTCCGCGGGCTCTCGTCAGCGGTACCGCCGGGCGACACGATCGAGCCGGTCGATCTCTCGGCCGCGCCGCGGCCCGCGACCGACGACTGGCCATTTCCCTACCTCCGGGACCCAGCCGTCGCCCCGCATTACCTTCTCGGGCTCGCGATGATGATCGCGCTCGCGGCCCTCGGCGTAGGCGGCACACTTCGTTACGTTGGCCTGCCGCTGATCAGCTTCGGCGCGCGCTTCGCCCATTTCTTCCTGCTAGGCGTCGCGTTCCTCCTTCTCGAGACGCGAAGCATCGTGACCTTCAGCCTGTTGTTCGGCACGACCTGGTACGTGAACGCCCTGGTCTTCTTCGCGATCCTCGCCAGCGTGCTCGCCGCAGTCGGCGTCAACAGCAGGCTGCGCTCGCGCGACCCGCGCCCGCTGTACGCGGGCCTTGCCGGATCGCTCCTCCTCGCATATCTGCTCCCACCGTCATCGTTGCTCATTGACCCACCGGTGCTGCGGTATGCGGTGGGCTCGGCGATCGCCTTCGCGCCAGTCTTCTTCGCCAATCTAGTGTTCACGTTCTCGTTCCGGAACACCGATGCGGCAGATCTCGCCTTTGGCGCGAACCTGGTCGGCGCGATGGTCGGCGGAGTACTCGAATGGAGCGCACTCCTTGTGGGGTACCAGGCGCTCCTGGTTCTTGTCGCGGTCGTCTACCTATTGGCCTGGATCGTCAGGCCCGCGTGTGGACCGATCAAGGGATCAGGTTTGGCGACTCCGGAACACGCCCCCGCGTAGTCCGAATATGGACGCGTCTCGCGGTAGACACGAGCCGAGAGAAGGGAGCACCAAAGCGCTCCTGTTCTCAGCGATAGCCGCCCCGGTGTCGACTCGACTCTGTACGGCTAACCACCTGTCGGTTTGGGACCGCCCGCCGCGCCTGCTCGTGCTCAGATGTAGTCAGAACGCCGATTTGGTGACTCGCAGATTCTGGATCAGCCAATCGGAGGTTCGAATCCTCCCTCCCCAGCCGAAAGCCGATAGACACTAGCGATCCTGACCCGAAGCCTCGCGTATTCAAGTGACGAACGAGCTGACGCAGAATCAGATGCCTGCATCGACTGCACTTTTCGTTCGATTCCAACGCGACGCAGGTGCAAAGGCCCATCTGACGCGGCGCTGGCTGACGCTTGAGTCAGACGTCGCAAGCCTGCTGTGCCAGACGTTCGACATTCAATGCGGGGCATCTTCGTGGGGATGACCGGACACGGCTTTCGATTGGCGGCGCACCAGCGGGTCGCGTGATTCACCCCCACACCAGACATCCAGACGGCCTCGCGTGGCCAAATACGGGAGGCGTTGTGCTGTGCCCCAATCGTTCCCGCCAGCCGGAGCGGCATTCGGCAATCCGCGGGCGGGTACGGGCCTCGGCCGTCTCCGGCAGGGGCCTCGTTAGTGGATGACGGTGAGCATCTGATCAATCTGCGTGATGAGCTCCGGGAGGTCGACGATGACCGTGTTCTCGACGATCTCTGGGTCGATTCGGTGGTACTCATGCGAGGAGAGGTTGCGCATGTCAGCCATGACTTTCCAGAGCACCTTGGGGTGCTTCGCCTGGACCTCGAGGGGAATCTTGCCCATGTACTCGGCCGCGACCTCGACGAGCTTCGTTATTCCAGCCATCGTGACCGGATCGTCGGCCCAAGCCTTACCGAGACGCGCGCGTCCGTCGATCGCCGCCTGCGCGTTTTGCTTCGCTCGGGCGAGATGCCAACGAATTCGATCGGGATCCATACAACCTCACGACATCGCGCGCGATGCTCGCCCGAAGCTCAGGATAGATGGAGCGCTCGTCGACGAGATCGACTCTGTGGCCGAGGCGGGTACTGAGCTCATCGCGCAAGCCACTACTCGCTGCAACCGTTCGCGGTGCGCCGGGTTGATACCGCACCAGCACGTCAACATCACTGTCCGGGCGGAAGTCCCGCCGCGCCGCCGATCCGAACAATGAAAGCCCAGCGACTCCGTAACGACGACCGATGCCTTGCAGGGTGCGCCGCGACAGTCGTGGCAGCCGCGGATTCGCCCGGTGCAGCGGCCGGGCACGCGTGAAGTCGCCGCGCACACCCGGGCGCGGGAAATGCGCAAGATCGCCCTTGACCAGTTGGCCCGCGGCCAGGCGCTGACGCAACCGCGCCAGGGCGGTCTGCCCCTCGACGGTCGTACCCAGGAGTTCGCGGTAGTCGTGCTCGTGCAGCTCAAGGTTGAGGTACCGCTTCGCGAGACCGCGAAGTCGCACCACCTCGCGTGGTTCAACAACCTCGGAGAGCACCACATCCGCCGCTGGCGTTCCACGGCCGCGGATTGAGAGAAAGGCGATCGAGTTGTTCGGCGCGGCGATGAGGCGGAGCGCTTCGACGCCGCCGACGGCTCGTTCGGCCTGGTGAAGCGCATGCTCGAGGACCTCGCCGCTGACGCACGGCGCGTACTGCTCGCGCGCACGGCGCACGAGGCCGCGTTCGACCAGTCGGACGACTGCGTAGCGCGCCGAGCTGTCATACACGCCTGCCGCGCGGGCGAGTTCGCGCAGCGAGAGCGGACGATCAGCTCCCACCAAAACGAGGAGCAGCCGCTCACCGAGCTGCCGGTGCTGCGTACCTGACCGATTCACTACAGGTATTCTGTAACACACTGGTCAGGTACGCAAGAGTCGGCGCAACCTGACCGCTCTGTTTCAGAATCGGCGTGCCGGGCGAGGCAAGCGGACGGCTCTCTGCTGATATAGGTCCTCGTTGAGGGTCAGACTTCCGTTGACTCTCGTGGGGAGGCCGGTCTCCGGCTATGCGGTTCAAGCCGTTGGAGCTAGTGTCCGGC
>DHJC01000023.1:0-14195 GCA_002404155.1 Chloroflexi bacterium UBA4730
TCTATGGGCAGCTCAGCTAGCTCAAGGCTGGTGGGTTCGCTCCTCGCGGCAAAGCCGCTGATATAGGTCGTCGCTCGGCTTATCCCTCGTCCGAGCTAACCGCGGCGACGAGGGCGAGGTCGCCGGCGCGCACGGACTTCGGATCGAACTTGCGGACACTCGCGGCCATCTTCCCGAGCGCCTCGGTCATGCTCATCGGCGGTGGCGCGCCGCGCTTCTGCGGGATCCAGCGCACCGGGTTGCAGCGCGCGACCACGACCGCGCGCAGGTACGGGCTCTTGAACCCCATCTCCTGCAACGTCTTCACGTGCGCCGCAACGCGGTCGTCGATGTCGAGGAGCCGCCGACCCCACTGGTCGCGCTGGCGCAGCGCGGCGGGCAACGTGCCGTCCAGGAACACGTCCACGCGCCGCAACATGGACTGGTACGACGAGCCCGCGAAACGGCCGCGCTCCTCGTACGCGGTCCCGAGGGTGAGGAAATACGCCGCCTCGAACGAGACCGCGTGGTCTTTCTCCTTCGACTTTGGCTGCTCCTTCGCGAGGGACCGGGCCATCCGGATCACTTCCATACTCCGGTCCCGGAGGTTGTGGGCCTTCTCCGTGTTGAGTGGCAGGATGCGATAAGCGATCCGCGGATCGGCGACGACGAGCGCCGTCACCGTGCGCTGCCCGAGCTTCTTCGCGGCGGCCAGGCGATGGCGCCCGTTCGGCGAAGTGAAGCCGTTCTTGCCGGCAACCGCGATCACGGGATCGAGGAACACGCCCACCGCGCCGATGGCGTCGGACAGCCGGTCGGCATGGACCTTCGAGAGGTCTCGCTGGAACTCCGTCGCCTCGATTGAGCGGAGCGGCAAGCTCACGAAGAGCAACGGCAAGCCGCCATACGGATCCTTGAACGCGGCGAGCGTCGCGCCGCCAGCCTCGGTGACGCGTTTCGCGAGCTCGGCGACGCTGTCGTCAGCCAGATCGATGGCGCTCTCGAGCGGCTCTGGCCCGCGCGGCGCCGCGGGACCACGCTTGCGCGTCGTTTTCTTCTTCGCAGGGGCTCCACCCCTTCCACCCTGGGACGCGGTCGCAGTTTTCTTCGCGGGCATCGCCGAACGATAGGACGGCGCCAAGTGCGTCGCTCGATGTATTCGGCCCTTCTCGGTGCCCGATAGGGTCGCACCGTGCGGAACTTCCGCCTCCTTGCGCGGCGGAACTTCGGGCTGCTTTGGGCGGGCGGCCTCATCTCTTTCATCGGCGACTGGGTGCTGTTCACCGGGATGCCGATCTTCATCTACCGGATCACCGGATCGGCGCTCGCGACGACGCTCATGTTCGCCGCCGGGGTCGTGCCGAGCGTGCTCCTTGGCAGCGTCGCCGGCGTGTACGTCGATCGCTGGGATCGCCGGCGCACGATCATCGTCGGCAATCTCATGCTGGCCCTCGTGCTGGTGCCGCTCGCGTTCGTCCACGACGCCGGTACGATCTGGATCGTCTACCTCGTCGTGTTCGCCGCGGCGACCATCGGACAGTTCGTGAATCCGGCGGTCGGCGCGCTACTACCGCGCCTGGTGGAAAAGGACGAGCTCGTGCCGGCGAACTCGCTTAACGCCTCGAGCGCGAATCTCGCGCGGATCGTGGGTCCGCCGATCGGGGGCGTCATCGCCGCGGCAGCCGGGATCACCGGCGTCGCCATCGTCGATGCGGTGACGTTCCTCGCGCCCGCGCTTCTGGTCGGCCTGATGTGCGGTGTGCCGTCAACGGCCGCGGCACCGGCCACGGTCGAGGACGGCGTACGCGCGTGGCGGAAGCTCTGGCGCGATTGGGCCGCCGGGCTCAAGGTCATCCGGGAGCGCCGCGTCGTTAGCACGCTCTTCGTGCTCGTCGGCGTGTCCTCGATCGGTGAGGGCGTCTTCCGCGTGCTCTTCATCCTGTACGTCGTCCAGCTCCTGCACGGCGGCGCGTCCGAGCTCGGCGTCCTGATGTCGATGCAGGGCATCGGCAGCGTCATCGGTAGCTTCGCGCTCGTCGCGATCAGCGCGCGAGTCGCGCCGGCACCGCTCATCGGCTGGACGGCCCTCCTGTTCGGAGCGATCGACCTCGTGATCTTCAACGCACCGGGGTTCGGCGCGACATTCACGGTCGTGGCCGCGCTGTTCCTGCTCGTCGGGCTTCCCGGCGCGATGACCTTCCCGACGATGTTCGGTGTGATCCAGGCGAGCGTTCCCGACGAGTACCGCGGGCGAGTGCTCGGCGCGATGGGCACGACTGCCTCGCTCCTCGCGCTCGTGGGGCTGGGCATCGGCGGCGCCTTGGCCGCCCCGCTCGGCACGGTCCTGGTGCTGAACGTCCAGGGCCTTGGGTACGCGATCGCCGGCGCCACGATGCTCGTGCTGCTACCACGCGCGATGGACCGGGACCGCGACGATCCGCTCGCCATCGCTGGCTAGGAAGGAATTGGATGCGGCCGGTGCCGCGCAGGTCGATGTCCTGCGACGTTCAGCGCTGAGGGCGGGAGGGCAGTACTTGCCTTTCCCGCAGTATTTGCTTCCTTTGGGCAAATCCACGCCGTGCGCCGGTCGTCGGTGGCCCTCGCTCATGATCTCTTGGCCGTTACGGGGCGACGCACCTAGTTCGGGCACCGCGGGAGCGAGTCGATACGCCATCGTTTTTGACTAGAGTGACAAGAGTGCCTGCGGCGTGGTCCCCAACGGAGCGCTACCTAGATCGCAGCCGCCTCCGCCGCTTCGCGAACGCCCAAGGCCTGAACAGCTACGAGGCGCTCCTCGGCTGGGCCCTCGACGACCTCGAGCGCTTCTGGCGCGCCGTCGACCGCGACCTCGGCCTCGTGTGGACGGCGCCGTACTCGCGGGCGATGGATCCCTCGAGGGGCCTGCCGTGGACGACGTGGTGGACCGGCGGCCGGATGAACTACGTGGCGACCGCGCTACGCGCGGATCGAGATCAGCAGCGGGTCGCGCTCATCGCCGAGCACGAGGATGGGCGGGTCGAGCGGCGGACGTACGGCGAACTGCGCGCTGACGTCGCGCGCTTCGCCGCGGGACTGCGCGCGACCGGCGTCGCGAAGGGTGATCGCGTCGGGGTGTTCCTGCCGATGGGTATCGAGTGCGTCGTCGCCGTGCTCGCGCTCGGGGCGCTGGGCGCGATCTACACCCCGATCTTTTCGGGATATGGCGCCGAAGCGATCGCCGGCCGATTGCGCGATTGCGACGCCTCGGTCCTCATCTGCGCCGACGGCTTCCACCGCCGTGGCGCGGTCGTACCGATGAAGGAGACGGCCGACGCGGCCGCAGATGGCGCGCCCAGCGTGAAGACGGTGATCGTTTCCGAACGCCTCGGGCGCGAGTACCCGAAGCGCGACCGGGATGTCACGTGGGCCGAGGTCGTGCGGCGCGGTACGGCGCCACGTGTCGCCTGGGAAGATACGAGCGCTGAAGACCCCTTCATGATCATCTACACGTCTGGTACGACCGGACGCCCGAAGGGCGCGGTGCACGTGCACGGCGGCTTCCCGGTGAAGGCCGCGCAGGACATGGCCCATTGCTTCGACGTACAGGACACCGACGTCGTGTTCTGGTTCACCGACATCGGCTGGATGATGGGCCCGTGGCTCATCGCGGGTGGGCTCATGCTCGGCGCGACGATCGTCCTGTACGACGGCACACCGGACTTCCCCGACGAGGCCCGGCTCTGGTCGATGGTGGAGCGGCACACGGTGACGCACCTGGGCATCTCGCCGACCGCGATCCGGGGCCTGATGCGCTCCGGTGAGGAGCCGGTGCGGAAGCACGATCGCTCCAGCCTGATCGTCCTCGGCAGCACCGGCGAGCCGTGGAATCCCGAGCCATGGTGGTGGTACTTCCGCGTCGCCGGCGATGCACGCTGTCCGATCATCAACTACTCCGGCGGCACGGAGATCTCGGGCGGCATCGTCGGGTGCACGACGTGGACGGACATCAAGCCGGGCTCGTTCCGCGGCCCGGTCCCGGGCATGGCTGCTGATGTCGTCGATGACCAGGGACGCTCGGTGCGTGGCGCGGTCGGAGAGCTCGTCCTGCGTGCGCCGTGGCCGGGCATGACCCGCGGCTTCTGGAAGTCTCGGGAGCGGTATCTCGAAACGTACTGGAGCCGCTGGCCGAACGTATGGCTGCATGGCGACTGGGCGCGGATCGACGACGATGGCTTCTGGTACATCGAAGGCCGCAGCGACGACACGCTGAAGGTGGCGGGCAAGCGGGTGGGTCCGGCGGAGGTCGAGTCGGCGGCGATCGCGAATGCGTCGGTCAGCGAAGCGGCGGCCATCGGCGTCCCCGACGAGCTGAAGGGGGAGGCGATCGTCGTGTTCGCCGTCGCGAAGCCGGGTGCGGCGATCGACGCCGCGCTCGAGCGATCGGTGTCGGAGACGATCGCCGAGCAGCTCGGGAAACCGCTGCGACCGAAGGCCGTGCGGTTCGTGCGTCAGCTGCCGAAGACGCGGAACGGCAAGATCCTCCGCCGGCTCATCCGCGGCGCGTACCTCGGCAAAGCCGATCTCGGCGACACGTCATCGCTCGAGGACCCGAGGGCCCTCGATGAGATCCGCGCCGCCGGGACGAGCAGGACGAGCTAGACGGGGGTCCGGTTGCCCGCGATCGCCCGTACCAGCGCGACGACGAGTGCAGCGATGAGGAACAGGAAGACGATCGCGAGAAGCGCCGGCAGGTCGAACACCACGGGCGTGTCCGTCTGCGGCCAGATCCCCTGGAACGGCCGCACGAGCGGCTCGGTGATGCCGTACAGGGCCGCGACGAGCGGCTGGCCCGCGTTCGCGCCCAGCAGCTTCATCCCGAAGCGGGTGAGCAGCAGGACCTCGAGCACCGTGACAAGCAGCGTGATGACGCGCGTCACGGTCCACACGGGGGCGTACGCGCTCGTCGTGACGTTCACCGGTCCCGCGGACGCGACGGGTGCGGGCTCGCGGACGCGTTCGATGCGCTCCACGCGCTGCTCGACGACTGGCCGGTCAATGACCTCGGTCTCGTTGGTGTGGGGTTCGTGTGTCGTACTCATGCCGGGCTACCGAGCAGGCATCATGCCAAGAGGCCCCGAGCGCTCAGGGGCACCGGAACTGGGCCGCCGAAACGAAGGCATAGCCGGCGAACAGGAGTCCGGCGGTTGCGACGACGGCGCCGGGGATCACAAGCAGCAGGGTCGACCGCAGCCTCCGGGAACGCGGCAGCCGGAACACGCCGACGATCGCGAGCGGCGCGGCGAGGACGGGGATGGAGGCCGTCGAGAGGAACAGCGCGACGGAGCTAGCCGACGCGCCGACGCCGACCGCGCGGTGCGTGTCGGTGTCGCCGGATGAAGCACCTAGCAGGAGGACCGCGTCGACGAGTCCGATCACAACGAGCGCGATGACGTCGCCACGCTGAAAGTACTTCGGTGCACACCCCAGATTCGCGACGACGATGAGCGCGACGACGCCGAGGCACAGCACCCCGACGATCTGCTGCACGATCAGAAGGCGCATGGCGCCACCTTAGGGCGGCGCTCCAATGCGAGGAGTTCCGGCGGCGAAGCCGCTAGCCTCACCGCGTGGCCACCACCACGGGCGAATACCCGTTCGCGCACCGCCAGCGGGTGCGCTTCGGCGAGACCGACCTGCAAGGGGTCGTTTACTACGCGAACTACCTGCTATTCGCGGAGGTGGGCCGCGTCGCGTACCTCCGCGCGCTCGGCATCGATTACACGCGCGACCTCATCGGGCACGGCGCGGACTTCACCATCGGCGAAGCGAGCGTGCGCTATCAGGCGCCGCTCCGATTCGACGACGAGTACGACATCCGCGTGCGGGTCGGCGAGATCCGCAACTCATCGTGGGTCTTCGAGTATGCGTTCGACCGAGCCGACGGGCAGCGGTGCGCCGTCGGCTCCACGGTCCAGGTGATCCTGGACCACACGACCGGCAAGGCCGCGCGCATCCCTGCGCACCTCCGTGACGCCCTCGAGCGCGCGAAAGCGGCCTGATGGACCCGACCCTCCCCGAGGACCTCCAGCTCCTGCAGCGCAGCGTCCGCTCGTTCGTCGAGGAGCAGCTCGTACCCCGGGCCGAGGAGATCGAGACGAGCGACCGCATCCCGCGTGACGTGATCGACGCGATGGCCGGCATGGGTCTCTTCGGCATCGGCTTCCGCGAGGAGGTCGGCGGCCAGGGCTTCGGCAAGCTCGGCTACTGCGTCGCGGTCGAGCAGCTCGCGCGTGCGAACGCATCGCTGTGGAACGTCATTGGCGGATCTACCGGCCTTTGCGGCACCGCGATCGACATCGGCGGCCCCGACGAGCTGCGGACGCGCTACCTGCCCGATCTCCTGACGGCGAAACGGATCGGGGCCTACGGCCTCTCCGAGCCGGGCGCGGGCAGCGATGCCGGCCGGCTGAAGACGACGGCGCGACGCGATGGCGACGCGTACCTGATCGACGGCGCGAAGACGTTCATCACGAACGCGCCCATCGCCGACGTCTTCACCGTCTTCGCGACGCTTGATCGCGGTGCCGGCTCGAAGGGCATCACCGCGTTCGTCGTGGAGCGCGAGACGCCGGGCCTCGAGGTCGGGCCGAACGACGAGAAGATGGGACTGCACGGATCGACCACGGCGCAGCTGTATTTCCACGAGATGCGGGTGCCCGCGGCGCAGCGGATCGGCGCGGACGGCGAGGGATTCAAGATCGCGCTCCGCACGCTCGACCTGGGCCGCCTCGGGCTCGCGGCGCACGCCGTCGGGGCCGCGCAACGGCTGCTCGAGGCCTCGATCGAGCACGCGAAGGCGCGGGTCCAGTTCGGGAAGCCGATCGGCGCCCACCAGGCGATCCAGTGGATGCTCGCGGACGCGGCCACGGGGATCCACGCCGCGCGCCTCATGGTCCATGACACCGCGTCACGGGCCGACCGTGGCGAGCGGGTCACCGATCGGGCGGCCATGACCAAGCTCTTCGCCACCGAGCTCCTGGGCCGGGTGGCCGACTCCGCCGTCCAGATCCACGGCGGCATGGGGTACATGCGGGAGCTCTGGATCGAACGGGCCTATCGGGATGCGCGCATCTACCGCATCTACGAGGGCACGAGCGAGATCCAGCGGGTCGTGATCGCCGCCGGCCTCCTCGCGGACGCGTGAGCGCTGGACGTATCGCGGACAGCAGCGGATGACCGCGGGGCCCCGCGGTGTGGATAACCCCTCGATTCTCGTGGATAAAGCCCCTCTGGGATGCCAATCGAGCCGTTTCCTGTGGAAAAGCCCGCCGTGCTGAAAGCGTCCACACCGGGCAGCCATCCGGTCATCCGGGCCGTCTGGCTGGCTGCCTTCGTCCTGCTTCTGGCTGCCGTCGCGCTCATGGCGCTGCGCGCCTTTTCGTATCCGCTGGTCGCACTCATCGCGGCCGGATGGTTCGTCGCCGGGCTTGTGGCGTACCTCATCCGGCATGCGCGCTTCCTCGGCACACTGGCGCGCGGCGAGCGCGCCCTCCGTGCCGGCGACCTCGCCGCGGCGCGGGCGATCGTCGCGCCCCTCGTGGACCGCTACCCGACCTTCCCGCCGGTCCAGCGCCTCGCCGGTCTGATCCTCTACCCGAGCGGGGATCCGCTATCGGCGGCCACGATGCTCGAGGGTGCCGCGCGCTCGATGCGCGACCGCGATCTCGTCGTGACGCTCGTCGCAGCGTACGCGGCGTTGAACAAGGCCGGGGATGCGCGACGCGCCGCCACGCTCCGGCCCGACGATGCGGATGTCCGGCTGGCGGTCGGTTGGGCCGAGCTCGTCGCGCTCGGCGGCGATCGCGCGCGCGGCGCCCTGCTCGCGGCGTCGCTGCCCGCAGACTCGCCGGCCCGCGCGGCGATGGCGGCGACGCTCCAGGCGATCGCCGCCGCGCACCGGCACGACGCTCAGGCAGTGCGCGCGCGATTGCGTGACGCGGAGGATCGGTACGTGCTCCTCGCCGCCGACGAGCGCGCGTTCCTCGGCTACCTCGGCGGCGTTGCGCTCCGTGAGCTCGGTGCGCTCGACGCCGCCCGCGCGACGTTCACCCTCGCGATGGAGACGGCGCCGGACACGATCGGCGAGGCGCTCGCGCGACGCGAGCGGGCTCACCTTCCGTTGGGCTCGGACTCCCCGTCGTTCTCGTCGGACCAGCCCTCGGCGGACTGAAGGTCGTCCGCGAAGAGCTCGACGTCGAAGCCGAGCTCGTCGATCACGGCGACCAGGCCATTGCGCTGCTCGGGCGGCGTCGTGCGGATCCAGCCGCGGACCACGTCCTCGACGGCCACCTCGTTCGCGGCACGCTCGGAGGCGACGAGCTCGCTCTCGTCGCGAGCCGCGGACGACGCGAGCTCGCGCAGCGTCGCGGGCACCATATCCGCGAGCGAGCGCAGCGTCCGTTCCGCGTTGCCGTCCCAACGCATGGTCATGAGATCGCGTCGATCCCCGTGGCGAAGCGGCTGATGATGAGCTTCTGGATCTGGGTGGTCCCCTCGTACAGGCGGTTGACCCGGGCGTCACGCCAGTAACGCTCGACCGGGAACTCGTCCGAGAAGCCGTACCCGCCGTGGATCTGGATCGCGTTGTCGGCCGCGCGCTGCGCGGCCTCGGTCGCGTAGAGCTTCGCGATGCTCGTCTCACGGGTGTTCGGGCGGCCCTTGTTCTTGAGGTCGCCCGCGCGCCAGACCAGCAGTCGCGCGGCATCGGTCTCGACGACCATGTCGGCGATCATCTCGGCCACCAGCTGGTGACCGGCGAGCGGCTTTCCGAACGTCTGCCGCTGCGTCGCGTACGCGACCGACGCGTCGATGCACGCCTGCGCGACCCCGACCGCGCCCGCGGCGACGGAGTAGCGCCCGGAGTCGAGCGCGCTCATCGCGATCTTGAAGCCGTCGCCGACCTCACCGAGGCGGTTCGCGTCCGGGACCCGGATGTCATCGAGGATCAGCTCGGATGAGTCGCTCGAACGCAGCCCGAGCTTCCCGTGCAGCCCCTGGCTCTCGTACTTCTGCTTGTCGC
Source organism: Chloroflexi bacterium UBA4730 (assembly GCA_002404155.1). GTDB lineage: Bacteria > Chloroflexota > Limnocylindria > P2-11E > P2-11E > UBA4735. The sequence continues at coordinate 9,038 of DHJC01000023.1, forward strand.
GGTCGAGGAGGAACGCGGCGATGCCCTTGTGGCCCTTGCTCGGGTCGGTCTGCGCGAAGACGAGCGCGAGCCCGCTCACGCTCCCGTTGCTGATCCACGTCTTCCGGCCGCGCAGGATCCAGTGGGTGCCCTCGCGCTTCGCGCTCGTCCGCAGCTTTGTCGCGTCGCTGCCGACCTCGGGCTCGGTCAGGCCGAAACACCCGATGACCTGTCCCCTGCAGAGCGGCGGGAGGTACTGCTTCTTCTGGGCTTCGGTGCCCCACTTGAGGATCGTGAGCTCGACGAGCGAGATCTGGACGGAGAGCGTCGTGCGGACCGACGAGTCGGCGCGGCCGATCTCTTCGGTGACGAGGGCATGCGAGATGTAATCCAGGCCGTGCCCGCCGTATTCCTCGGGGATCGGCCCGCCCAGGAGCCCGAGCGGCGCCATTTTCTTCAGGATGTCGGCTGGGAAGGTTTCCGTCCGATCGCGCTCGCGCGCGCCGGGCGCGATCTCCTTGTCAGCGAAATCGCGCGCGAGCTTGCGGATCTCCTCTTGTTCGGGGGTGAGGTCGAAGTCCATGCCGCCGAGTGTAGGAAGCGACGCGTCTCTCTCCCGATTGCGGGTGGGGGTGGGCCGAACCGCCCTCCCAGCCGGTGTTCAGTGGCGCTAGGGGGCCTCCGGTAGCCTTCTGATACGTGCCGGAAACAATGCGTCCGCTCGATTCGCCGCTCGTCTTGATCGTGGAGGAGGAGCCTCGCGCCGCCGAGGCCCTCGCGACCGCGCTGCGAGTCGAAGGGCATCAGGTCATCGTCTGCCGACACGCTGTGGACGGCGTCAATGCCGTGTCGTTCCACCGCCCGAGCGTCGTCGTCGTCGACGTGGCGACGGACGACGGCCGGGGGTGGGACGTCCTCGCCGCCGCCCGCGACCGCGGGCGCATCCCGGCGATCGTCGTCGACCGGGAGGGCGACCCCTCCGTGCGGCGGGCGGCGTATGTCGCGGGCGCCGACGACGTCATCGGCGCGCCGGTCGATCCGGCCGAGGTCGCGGCGCGCGTCCAGGCGCTCATCCGCCGCGGACGTCCCGAGACACGCGGGGATCCGGTGCTCCGCCACGCCGATCTCCTCATGGACGTCGCGGCGCACGAGGTGCGTGTCGGCGGCCTGCCGGTGACGCTCACCGCGCAGCAGTTCGCGATCCTCCGGGTCCTCCTCGAAGCCCACGGCGCCACGCTCGAGCGGGAGCAGCTCATCGCTCGCACCGAATCGCTCGGCGTCGAGCCGCCCTCCGATCGCGCGATCGACCTCCACGTCACCCGGCTCCGCCGCCGGCTCGGCGACGACGCGCGACAGCCGCGCTACATCGAATCCGTCTACGGCGTGGGCTACCGGCTCGCCCCGAGCGAGACCGTCCACGCGAGCGGGCTCGGCGTCGACCCCGCTTCGCTCCTCGACGCGCTGCCCGACGCGGTGCTCGTCGTCGATGGCTCGCTCGAGATCCGCTTCGCGAATGATGCGGCAGCCCGCCTCTTGGCCGTCCCGCGTGCGGCCTTCGCCGGGCAGCAGTGCGGGGCGCTCCTCCAGTGCCAGTCGTGCGCCGGCGCGAGCCTCTCGGGCCCGCGCTGCTTCGGCCACATCGTGCTCGGCGGGCACGGCCAGCTCCGCGACGCGCCCGCCTTCCTCCGCGGTCCCGACGGCCCGCTCCCCGTCACGCTGTCGTACGGGGAGCTCGAGGCGAAGGGCGGCGCGCTCCTCACGATCACCATCCGGCCCCGGGAGGACGCAGCCATCTAGGCAGCGGACACGGGACGGACATGATCGGACCGTACGTTCGAGTCCATGCAAACGACTGTCGCGCCGACCATCCGCGATCTCCGATCCACCGACGCCGCGAGCCTCGCTGCGCTCGCGCAGCTCCTCGGGAGCGCTGAGACGGTCGATCAGTGGCGCCAGCGCCTCCGCGGCGCGAACGTCGCGATCGGCGCCGAGCAGGACGGTCGCCTTCTGGGCTACGCCACCGGCGCCGTGCGCACCTCGTTCGGCCTCGAGCCGGCGGGCTGGGTCGAGAGCTTCGGCGTCGCGAACGCGTGGCGCGGGCGTGGGCTCGGGCGCACCCTCGCGGCCGAGCTCTTCACGCGCTTCCGCGAGCTCGGGGCCACCCACGCGTACACGCTCGTCGCCGTCCACGACCGCGCGCTCGCGCCCTTCTTCCGCGACGTCGGATTCCGCGAGGAGCCCCTCGCGTGTCTAGGGACATCGGTATGACGACGACCATCGAGACTCCCTTCCCCGCGGCCCGCTACCGCGACGTCGTCGAGGACCGCGACTTCCCGACCGTCCGCGACTATGCGCGGCGCACCGGTCGCGCCGCCGCGGGCTGCTACCCGGTGTACGGGCCGTTCGAGCTCGTGCGCGCGGCGGGACTCCTTCCCGTCGGCCTCTTCGGCGGCGGGAATCGCATCGAGATCGCGCACGCGGACTCCCGCTTCCAGTCATTCATCTGCTCGATCGTGAAGAGCACGATGGAGCTCGGCTTCCAGGAGAAGCTTGGTCCGTTCAAGGCCCTCCTCTTCGAGTCGATCTGCGACCCCGCGCGGAACCTCGCGAGCGTCATGTCGCGCAACTTCGCCGACCAGAAGTCCGTGTACGTCCACCTCCCGCAGAACATGACGTCGCCGGCGGCCGTCGACTACCTCGCGTCGGAATATCGGCGTGTCCTCGCGGAGCTCTGCGCGGTGACGGGCGCGACCGTCACCGCCGATGACCTCCGCGCGAACCTCCGCTCGTACAACGCGATGCGCGCCGCGCTCCGGGACCTCTACGCGTTCCGCGGGCGCCGCCCCGAATCGCTCCTCACCGGCGAGCTCTACACGCTCACCCGGCTCGCGACGCTCATGGATCCCGACGAGGTGACGCCGATCCTCCGCGAGTCGCTCGCCGCGGCGAACGAGCGCGAGGACCGGCCGAAGGACCGCATCCGCGTCGTCCTCATCGGCGCGTTCTGCGAGCAGCCGCCGCTCGAGCTCGTCGAGAGCATCGAGGAGTCCGGCTGCTACATCGTCGACGACGACTTCATGCTCGGGTGGCGGCTCTTCCGCCGCGACGTGCCGCTCGACGGCGATCCGTTCGTCGCGCTCGCGCGCGCGTACCTCGACGACAGCCTGCATCTGAGCACGAAGCACGACCTCCGCGTGCCGCGGGCGAAGGCGATCGTGGAATCGGCGCGCGCCCTGAAGGCCGATGCGGCGATCTGCCTCATCGCGAAGTTCTGCGAGCCCGGACTCTTCGACTACGCGCTCTACCGCAAGGCGTTCGACGAGAACGCGATCCCGCATCTCTACCTCGAGTTCGAGGAAAAGATGTGGCTCTACGAAAAAATCAGAACGGAGGTCGAGACCTTCGTGGAATCGATGCTCTTCCGATGACCGCCGCTGTCGAGATCAAGTACCAGGGCGAGCTGCATCTCCTCCAGAAGGAGATCATGGCGAAGTACTACGCCGAGGCGACCGCGATCGCCGAGGGGAACGGCAAGAAGGCCGCGCACCTCCTCATCGCGGGGAACCCCGTCGAGCTGTTGCGGGCCTTCGACGTGCTCCCGATCTACCCGGAGGTGAACGTCCTCCAGATCGCGGTCCGGAAGGGCTCACTCCCGCTCATCCTGAAGGCCGAGGAGCTCGGCTACGCGACGGACAACTGCGCCTACGTGAAGGCCGACATCGGCCTCTACCACGCCGGCGGCGTCACGCCGTTCGCGAAGATCCCGAAGCCCGACGTGCTCGTGTGCAACTACGTTGGCTGCAACGTCTACCTCAACTGGTTCGAGCACCTTGCCGAGTTGACGCACGCGCCGGCGATGAACATCGATATCCCGTTCATCCGTACGCCCGACGGCGAGCCGACCGAGGCCGACGTCCGGTACGTCGTGAAGCAGCTCGAGGAGCTCATCGTTCTCCTCGAGAACGTGACCGGGAAGAGCCTCGACTGGACGGAATTCACGAAGATCGTCGAGCGTTCGGCCGAGACCGGACGGCTGTGGGCCGAGATCAAGGACATGACGAAGCAGCGTCCGGCGCCGTACGACGCCTACTTCGACTCCGTGACGATGATGGCCCCGCTCTACACGCTCCGCGGCACCGAGGAGGGCCTCCGGTTCTTCGAGGTCGCGCACCGTGAGATGAGCGCACGGGTGCGCGAAGGCCGCGGCCCGCTCCAGGAGGAGCGGTTCCGCATCGTCATCGAGGGGCCGCCCCCGTGGCCGAAGCTCCGGGTCTTCCGCGACATGTTCTCGCGCTGGGGCGCGGTCGCCGTCGCGTCCACGTACTCGACGGTCGGCGGCCTCTGGGAGTTCGGCTTCCGGCACGACCCGAAGCACCCGCTCGAGTCCATCGCCGCCCACATGCTGTCCTACAACGTCTGCAACCGGAACTTCCTCCAGCGGTACGAGCAGATCGAGCGGTACGTCGACGAGTGGAGCGCGGACGCCGTGGTCATCCACTCGGTGAAGTCGTGCCGGCTCTTCTCCGCCGGGCAGGGCGACATGCGCGAGCACTTCGTCCGCGATCGCGACGTCCCGACGCTCCTCATCGAGTCGGATCTCGAGGACCCGCGGTACTTCTCGGAGGCGCAGCTCCGGAACCGGATCGACGCGTTCTTCGAGGCGCTCGAGCAGCGGCGGATCACAGCCGGCCGAGTGGCCGGAGGTGTCGCGTGAGGTACGCGGCGGGCGTCGACGTCGGGTCGACCCAGACGAAGGCGATCATCGTCGACGAGCAGAAGCACATCGTCGCCCGGTCCCTCACTGACACCGGCGCGTACCTCGTCCGCGCCGCTGACCGCGCGTTCCAGGCGGCGCTCGACGAGGCCGGCCTGTCCCGCGGCGCCGTCGAGCAGGTCATCGGCACCGGCTATGGCCGGTTCAAGGTCGAGTTCGGGGACGCCCAGGTGACCGAGATCTCGTGCCACGCGAAGGGCGCGTGGGCGCTCATCCCCGCGACCCGCACGGTGATCGACATCGGCGGTCAGGACACGAAGGCGATCAAGGTGAGCGACCGCGGCGAGGTCCTCGACTTCGCGATGAACGACAAGTGCGCGGCCGGGAGCGGTCGGTTCCTCACGAACTCGGCCGAGGCCGTCGGGCTGCAGGTCTCGGAGATGGGCGAGCGGTCGATGGCAGCGA
>DHJC01000023.1:14292-73378 GCA_002404155.1 Chloroflexi bacterium UBA4730
TCGAGGACATCCTCGCCGGGGTCCACGGCTCGATCGCCGCGCGCACCGTCGCCCTCGTCCGGCGCGTCGGCGCCGAGTCCGAGGTGACCTTCACCGGCGGGGTCTCGCGCAACGTCGGCATCGTGAAGGCGGTCGAGGGGAAGCTCGCCATGCATGTGAACGTCAGCCCCGACTCGCACTACACCGGCGCGCTCGGCGCGGCGATCTTCGCGATGGAGCGGGTCGTCGCCGGCCCGGCCGTGACCGGCCGGGAGGTGCTCGCATGACGCTCGTCGCCGGTATCGACATGGGTTCCCGCAGCGCGAAGTGCGTCCTCATCGAGGGTGACGCGATCGTCGGGACCGGGCTCGCCCGCATGAAGCCCGACTTCGCGGGACTCGCGAACGATGTCCTCGAGCTCGCGCTCGCGAAGGCCGGACGGCAGCCGGACGACGTCGCCTACATCGCGACGACCGGCCTCGGCCGCTACAACGTGCCCCACCGCGACATCCAGATCACTGACATCACCTGCGTCGCACGCGGCGCGGCCCACCTCTTCCCCGGTACCCGATCGGTCATCGACATCGGCGCCCAGACGACGCGCGCGATGCGCGTGCAGTCGGGTGGGCACGTCGTGGAGTTCCGGTCGAACGACAAGTGCGCCGCCGGGGCCGGTGGGTTCGCCGAGCGGGCGGCGCGATACCTCGAGGTGACGCTCGACGACCTCGGCGACCTCTCGCTCCAGGCCGACGGGGCCGAGACCTTCACCTCGGTGTGCGCCGTCTTCGCCGAGTCAGAGATCATCAACCTCGTCACGGCGGGCACGAGCATCCCGAACATCGTCCGCGGGATCCACAACTCGCTCTCCGAGAAGGCGTTCCAGCTTCTCAAGCGGGTCGGCCTCGAGGCGGAGCTCACGTTCGTCGGCGGCATGGCCCTGCAGAAGGGTCAGGTGAGGTCCCTCGAGGAGGCGCTCGGCGTGCCGGTGAATGTCTCCGCCGATCCGGATCTCGTCGCGGCGCTCGGCGCCGCGCTCCTCGGGCGGCAGCGCTACGAGGGCCGCGCGCAGCAGGAGACGGCGGCATGAGCGACTTCACCGACATCGGCTACGTGACGCGCGACTGGGTCGCCACCGTCACCATCCGCCGGCCGAAGGCCCACAACGCGTATACCTCGCACACCCTCACCGAGCTCGCGACCGCGTTCCGCCTCGCGGCCGAGGACGACGGCGTCGCCGTGATCGTCCTCACCGGCGACGGCGAGAAGGCGTTCTGCACCGGCGGCGACGTGAAGGAGTACGCCGAGACGTACACGAAGCGGCCGCACGAGTACTGGAAGTACATGAATCGCTTCGCCGACACGATCGAGGCGATCACGCAGTCGGGGAAGCCGACGATCGCGCGGGTGAACGGCATGGCCGTCGGCGGCGGGAACGAGCTCAACCTCGCCTGCGACCTCACGATCGCGGCGGATCACGCGCGCTTCCGTCAGGTCGGGGTGCAGGTCGGGAGCGTCGCGGCCGGCGGCGCGACCCAATGGCTCGCGCTCACGATCGGTGAAAAGCGCGCGCGCCAGATGCTCATGACCTGTGAGTGGGTCGATGCGAAGACCGCGCTCGAGTGGGGCCTCGTGAACGAGGTCGTCCCCGCAGCCGAGCTCGATGCGGCCGTCGCACGCCTCGCAGCAAAGCTCGTCGACACCTTCCCCGAGTGCATGCGCTACACGAAGGCCCAGGCGAACTTCCTCAAGGACTTCGTCTGGTCGTCGACCGTCGCGCATGCGAAGGACTGGCTGTCGGTGCACTTCGGCGCGCTCGAGCCGTACGAGGGGATGAGCGCGTTCGCCCAGAAGCGGACGGCCGGCAGGGTCACGCTCCGCGAGCGCGCCCGCGACGGCGGCTCGAGCGAGTACCTCTGGGGACCGTACGTCTCGACCTGCCCGGCCTGCGGCGCCGAGGGGCTGCCCGCGTCGTTCACCCACTGCGGCCGGTGCGGGCGCGCGCTCGCGGCAGTGCCGGCAGAGCCCGACCATGCTCGCGCCTAGCGTCGCGCCCCCGGTCGCGGCGCTCCCGCTTGCCGGGAAGGTCGCGCTCGTCACCGGCGGCTCGCGCGGCATCGGCCGCGCGATCGCCCTCGACCTCGCGCGGCACGGCGCCGACGTCGCGTTCACGTTCGCGAAGGACGAGGCGGCGGCGGCGTCCGTCTCGCGCGAGGCCGACGCCGCGGATCAGCGCGCCGTCGCGCTCCGCGCCGACGGGCGGTCCGACGGCGACGTGCGGCTCGCCGTCGCCGCCGCGGTCGACCGGTTCGGCGCCCTCGACATCCTCGTGAACAACGCCGGCATCACGCACGACCGGGTCATCTGGAAGATGACCGACGCCGAGTGGAACGACGTCCTCGACGCCGACCTCACCGCCTGCTTTCGCTACATGCGCGCGGCCATCCCGATCTTCCGCGAACGCGGGGGCGGGCGCATCGTGAGCATCTCGTCGATCAACGCGCAGCGCGGGAAGTTCGGCCAGGCGAACTACACCGCGTCGAAGGCCGGGATCATCGGCCTCTCGAAGACCGTCGCGCGCGAGGTCGGCCAGTACGGCATCACGGTGAACGTCATCACGCCGGGCCTCATCGCGACGCAGCTCGTCGCGGCGGCGCCGGAGGAGGTCCGGACGAAGGCGCTCGCGGAGATCGTCCTCGGCCGCCTCGGCGCGCCGGAGGACGTCGCGGCCCTCGTCACGTTCCTCGCGTCGGACCGGGCTCGCCACATCACCGGCGCCGTCATCCCGGTCGACGGCGGCCAATACCTTTAGGGAGGATCCAGATGCGGATCATCGATCGGTTCTCGCGCGAACACGATGCCTTCGTGGTCCAGCTCGACGGCCTGCGGGCCGACGTCGCCCGCGGCGGAGACGTGCGGGCCGCGATCGAGGGGATGCGCGTCCTCGCGGAGCCCCTGCTGAAACACGCCGCGAACGAGGAGGCCCTCCTCTTCCCGGATCTCGTCCTGAAGCTCGGCGGCGAGACGGGCGGGCCGGTCGGCGTCCTGCGCGAGGAGCACGTGATCATCCACGGGCAGGTGGACCACCTATCGGCCGAGCCGACGCGCGCCGCGTTCGATCAGGTCTTCACGGCCTTCGACAAGATCCTCCGCGAGCACATCGCGAAGGAGGAGGAGGTCGTCTTCCCGTTGTCGGCCCAGCTCCTCGGCGACGAGCGGCTGAGCGAGATGAACGAGGAGATCCCGGCCGCGGTCTAGTGGTGGGTCCAGCGGGGCGGGCGCTTCTCGAGGAACGCGCGCAGCCCCTCCTGCGCGTCGGCGGAGCCGGGTAGCGCGTCGACGGACAGGGCATTCGCTCGGTCGATGGCCCCACGGAGCGCGTCGGTCGAGACGCGGAGGGATCGGCGGCCGAGCGCGACGGCCGCGGCGCTCTTCTGCTCGAAGCCCGCGGCGACCTTCTCGGCCTCGGCGCGCAGGTCGGCGGCGGGCACGCTCCGCCAGACGAGGCCCCACGCGGCCGCGTCGGCGCCCGAGATCGGATCGCCGGTGAGGACGAGCGCGGCCGCGCGCTGACGGCCCACGACGAGCGGGAAGAGGGCGGCGCCGACCGGCGGCACGACCGCGAGCGTGATCTCGGGGGTCCCGATGCGCGCGTCGTCGGCCACGATCGCGAGGTCGCACAGCGCGACGAGCTCGCACGCACCGCCGAGCGCGGCGCCGTGGACGACCGCCATGACCGGGGCGTCGCCCTCGAGCACGGCCGCGGCGACGCGGGTGAAGGCGTCGAGCATCGGGCCGATCGCGTCGCCCATGTGCTCCCCGACATCGACGCCCGCCGAGAAACCGCGGCCGGCGCCATCGAGCACGATGAGCCGAAGCGTCCCGTCGGTGCGCAGCTCGCGGAGCGCCGCCTCGAGCTCGGCCATCAGGGCCATGTTCAGCACGTTGAGCGGCGGCCGGTCGAGCGTGACCCAGGCGACGCCGCCGTCGCGCCGGACGCGAACCTGCTCGGCCACGGTCTCCACGGCCTCCATCCTGGGTGCCGATCGTGTCCATCCGCCTTCCGGCACCGCCCCGACGGTGGCCATCCTGACACAGGCCGGACATCCTCCGTCGGTACCGTCGGCAGTGAGGTCGTGCTCCTCGGGAGGCTGCGGATGCCCATCGATACCTCGCCGGTCCTCGACGCGAAGAGCGAGTGGCTGCCACCCACGATGCGGGCGGCGGCCTTCGTCGGAGGCGGGAAGCCGCTCGAGCTGCGCACGGTGTCGCGCCCCGAGCCGGGACCGGGAGAGCTTCTGGTGCGCGTCGTCGCGTGCGGGCTCTGCCACTCCGACCTCCATTACCTCGACCACGGGACGCCGACGTTCAAAGAGCCGCCGGTGATCCTCGGGCACGAGATCGCCGGCGTCGTCGTCCGGACCGGTGAGGGTGTCGGTCCGGAGTGGATCGACCAGGGGGTCGTCCTCTCCTCCATCTCGACCTGCGGCGAGTGCGTCGCGTGCCGCACGGGTCGCGAGAACCAGTGCGCGAAACAGAAGATGATCGGCAACTCGCAGGACGGGGGGTTCGCCGAGTACGTCGTCTGGCCGGCCCGCGACTCGTTCCCGCTCCCGTCGGAGCTGCCGCTCGAGGACGCCGCGGTCATCGCCGACGCGCTCACGACCGCCTATCACGCGGTCGTCCGTCGTGGTCGCCTCGTCGCGGGCGAGACCGTCGCGATCTTCGGCTGCGGCGGCGTCGGCCTCTCCGCCGTCCAGGTCGCCGCGCTCACGGGCGCGCGGGTCATCGCGATCGACATCGATCCGAAGAAGCTCGAGCTCGCCCGCGCGTTCGGCGCGGAGCTCACGTTCGACGCCACGGATCCGGACCTCGTGAAGGCGCTGAAGCGGGCGACCTCCGGCGGCCCCGATCTCGCGATCGAGGCCGTCGGCAAGCCCGAGGTGCAGGAGCAGGCACTCTCGGTCGTGCGCACCGGCGGTCGGCTCGTGCTCCTCGGCTTCGCCGCGAAGCCGATGTCCGTCCAGGGCGGCCGAGTGACGTTCCGGGAGCTCGAGATCATCGGCACCCTCGGCTGCCGCAACATCGACTTCCCCGTCGTCATCGACCTCGTCCGGCGCGGCAAGCTCGCGATCACGCCGCTCGTCTCACATCGCCATCGGCTCGAGGAGGTGAACGCCGGCTTCGACGCGCTCCGCGCGGGCGTCGGCATCCGTCACATCGTCGTGATGGAGTAGCGGTCTTGTGAGGGCGTGCCGCGGCCGTTCTATCGGCGACGCCGAGTGGCTCCGGCCGCGCTAGTCCGCGCGATACGGCCGGACGATACGCATGAAGCGACCCGGGTCCGCGGCCTCCCAGCCGAACTTCGCGTAGAGGCCGCTCGCGTCGCGCGTCGCGAGCACGAACATCCGCTGGACCTGGAGGTCCGGGTGCGCTGCGACGGTGCCGACGAGCCACTCGCCAAGCCCGCGGCTGCGGTAGCGCGGGAGGACGAAGACGTCGCAGAGCCATGCGAACGTGGCGCCGTCGGTCACCACCCGCGCGAAGCCGGCCAGCGTCGCTCGGCCGGTCGAGGGATCGCCGTCGAAGAGCCCGAAATTCAGCGAGCTCGAGATTGCGCGCTCGACGATCTCGCGCGGAATGCCCGTCGACCAGTACGCCTCGTCGCGTAGGAACCGCCAGATGGCGTCCACATCGAGATGCGACGGATCCGTCGAGATCGTGAATCCATCGCGAGCCCACATGCGTCGCAGTTTACGGTCGCCAACTGCCGTTGACCGATAGCATCGCCGTTGATGCCGACGCCGCGTAGCGCATCTCCGCTCGCGATCTGGTCCGCGCTCGGCGCGGTGTACGTCATCTGGGGCTCCACGTACCTCGCGATCGCGATCGCGGTGCAGACGCTGCCGCCGCTCTTCTCCGCGGGACTGCGGTTCTGCCTCGCCGGCCTCGTGCTCCTCGGCTTCATCGCGGTCCGTCGCGGGCTGCGCGTCGGGCGCGAGCAGCTCATCGGCGCGGCGATCGTCGGCCTGCTCCTGATCGTCGGCGGGAACGGGTTCGTCGTCCTCGCGGAGCGGACGGTCCCGTCCGGCTTGACCGCGCTGATCATCGCGTCGGTCCCGCTTTGGATCGTGATCTTCCGCCGCATCGCCGGCGATCGGATCCACGTGTCGACGTTCATCGGCGTTGCCGTCGGGTTCGCCGGCGTCGCGTTCCTGGTCGTGCCGCGTGGGTCGAGCGGCGAGGTTGACGGGGGCGGGCTGCTCCTGCTTTTCGTCGCGACGATCTCGTGGGCCCTCGGGACGTTCCTCTCGCCGCGGCTGCGGATGCCGCGCGACGCGCTCCTCTCGACGGGCATCCAGCAGCTCGCCGGCGGGATCGTCCTCGTCGCATCCGGAACGGCGATGGGGGAGCTCGCGCACCTCGAGCCCGCGACGTGGTCGACGAGATCGCTCCTCGCGATGGCTTACCTGGTCGTGTTCGGCTCGCTCGTCGCGTTCACCGCGTACAGCTGGCTGCTCCAACACGCTTCGGTGTCGCTCGTCTCGACGTACGCGTACGTGAACCCCGTCGTCGCGGTGTTCCTCGGGGCGCTCGTCCTCGCGGAGCCGATCACGCCGTCGATCGTCATCGGCGCCGCGATCATCATCGCCGCGGTCGCGTTCATCGTGACCCGCGAGGGGGCCCGGCAACGCGCCGCGAGCGCGACCGACGAGCCGCGCGCCGCCGCGAGCGAGGCGGATTAGCGTGGCGGCAATGGATCCGGACATGTTCATCGAGGAGCTCTGGGGCTACGCGCGCGAGCTCGAGATGCGCGAGCACCCGTGGTTCAAGGGCGTCGTCGAGCACCGCTGGACGCGCGAGCAGATCGTCCTCGGCGAGATACAGCACTACCTCCGGGTGAGCCAGAACCCGGTCTTCTTCGGTTACATCGTCACGAATGTCGCGGCCGAGAAGAACTACGACCTCATGCCGATCGTCATGGAGAACTTCATGGAGGAGCTCGGCGGCGAGCGAACCCACGTCGACGTGATGCTGCAGATGCTCGAAGAGGCCGGCATGGACAAGACCGCCGCGGATCGCGCGGAGCGCGCCCCGGGAACGATGGCCGCGATCGAGATGATCGTTGGCGGCTGCCAGCGGCGGAGCGCGCTCGAGGGCATCGCCCTCCTCAGCTTCGTCGAGGCGATGCACGGTGGCGCGAAGGGCGCGGCGGCGGGCATGTACCAGGCGCTCACCGGCCATTACGGCTTCTCGAAGCGCGCCGCCGCGACCTACGAGCTGCACGCCGAGCAGGACGCTGGGCACGGTGATCGCCAGATCGACGCGATCCGCCGATTCGCGCGCGACCTGGAGACCCAGCGGCGTGTGCGTGCGGCGGTGAAGCTCGGCCTCAACGCGTTCAACTTCGAATGGGACGGCCACGTCCAGGCGATGACCGGGAAGCGCGAGTATTGGAGCGGCAGGGCGCCGATCACGCTCGACGTCCCGACGTTCAGGCTCCCGTAGGTCCCGTACCCCTGCAGGCGGTCCGCGTGCGACGCGGCGCTACTGCTTGAGCTCGCTCCGGAGCTGGCGCATGTACGCGAAGTCCGAACCCTGGGCGATGATCTGTTGCGACGTGCTCTTGACCAGCTTGGCGTCGGCGAGCCGGACCGCGAAGAACCGCAGGGTCTCCTCCGGGTCAAGCTCGCGCCAGTCGTATGAGAGGTCGCGGATCACTTCGTTCACGATGTCCTCGTCCGTCGCGGCGGGGGTCGTCGAGAAGAACCCGCCAGCGACGTACTGATGGGCCGCGCTCGGCCGATCCTTCGTCACCAGATCGGCCGCCCGCAGCACCGCGCGGGTGACGCGCTTGGTCGCGACCGGATTCCGGCGAGCCCAGTCGCGGTTGGCCACGAGCTGGCAGCAGTAGTACTGCGACCAGGGCTTGTCCATCGTCGTGTCGAGGATGACCGTGCCCGGATTCTTCGGGTTCCGCCGGAGCTGGGGACCGTTCGCGGCGGACGCGATGAACGCCTCGGATCGGCCGTCCACGAACGCGTCCCGCAACGCAGGGATGTCCGGACCGATCTCGATGAAGTTCACGTCGGTCCGCGGGTCCATCCCGATGTACGCGAGCAGGATCGAGAAGAATCCGTAGAACAGGTCCGACGCATTCTTGGTGTTGACTGCGATGGTCTTGCCGCGCAGGTCGCGGATGGTGGAGATGCCGGGCCTGGCGAAGAGCTGGAGGCAGCCAGGGTGCACCCCCGCGAGCGCGAGGTACGGCAAGCCCACATCGACCGCGGAGGCGATGAGGTTCCCGTAGCCGCTGCTGAAGTCGGCCAGGTCTTTGGTCAACCACTCCGTAGTGGTAGCCGGGACGCGCACGTACTGGATGTCGGTGAAGCCCTCCTCGAGGAGGAACTGTTTCGCGAGCGCCGCGGGCGGATCGCACGCGGACGGGTTCACGAACCGCACCTTGGTGATCTCGGGGGGTGGCAGGGTCGCGCCGGGCGACGGGACGCCGGTCGGTCCGCCCGGGGCCACGCAAGCCGCGATGAGGCCACCGCCGGCGAGGGCGGCCGCGGTGCCAAGGGTGCCTCGCAACAGGTCGCGCCGGGTGACGAGATCGCGGCGGTCCGGCACCGGGGCATCATGGCAGCCTCGCTGGCCGCCGACCACTCTCCGGATGTCGCTGATGGTCACGACGACAGAAGCCCAGGCAGGAGCGCGGCATGGTCACATCGGCCACTGCTTCGGCAGTGTGGCACGCAGCGCCTTGTACTCAGGGTCGTCGTTCCAGCGCGCGCGGATGCGCTCGAGCTGTTTCCGAAGATCGGCCAGCTCCATCTCCAACGCGCTCGAGACCATGCCCATGGTCTCCTCGAAGCCGCGGCTTCAGTTACGGCGGCAGCCGTTCAGCCGTTCGAGGATGTAGCGGTCATCGCTGTCCACTGAACCCGACCTCCTGCACGTCGATCCGTTCCGTCGTCGGATGCGGCACGCCATCGGCATCGACGCGGATCCGCATCCGGGCCAGTATCCGCCAGGCCCCACGTTCCGCCTCGGCGGTGAGGATGAGGAACGTGTTCTCGATCTCCTGACCCGCAGGCTCGGCGCAGGCGATCTCGAGCTGCGTGTCGAACGACCCGCCCGGAGGAAGAGCGACGTCGATCAAGCGGTCCGGCGAGCGGAACTTGCCGTGCGGTGCGGCGACCTGCGTGAGATGCAACGCGTCACCCTCATTCGTGATCCGCCAGCGGACCTTCCACCTGCCCGGAGCCGCGCGGGTCACGGCGATCGACGCGACCGCGACGCGCGGCGCGGTCATCGCCGCTAGACGCGCTCGAAGATCGCCGCGATGCCCTGGCCGCCACCGATGCAAAGCGAGGCCAGGCCGTAGCGGCCCCCGCGCTTCTGCAGCTCGGTGATGACCGTGAGCGCGAGCCGCGCGCCCGACGCGCCGAGCGGATGGCCGAGCGCGATCGCGCCGCCGTTCACGTTCGTCTTCTCGCGGTCGAGCCCGAGGTCCTTCTCCACGGCGAGGTACTGCGTCGCGAACGCCTCGTTGATCTCGACGAGGTCCATGTCCTCGATCTTCAGGCCGGCGCGCTTCAGGGCCTGCCGGCTCGACGGCGCTGGGCCGATGCCCATGATGTCGGGGTCGACGCCGCAGACGCCGCCGGACACGACCCGCGCGATCGGCGTGAGCCCGGCCTTCTCGGCGGCTTCGGCCGACGCGATGACGAGCGCCGCGGCGCCGTCATTGATGCCGCTCGCGTTCCCCGCGGTGACGGTGCCGTCCTTCTCGAACCGGGCGATGAGCTTTCCGAGCGCCTCGAGCGTCGTGTCGGGGCGGATGTGCTCGTCCTTGTCGACGACGGTCACGCCTTTCTTCGTCTTCGCCTCGACCGGGACGATCTCCTCGCTGAACCGGCACGACTCGCGGGCCTTCGCCGCGAGCATGTGGCTCCGGTACGCGAACTCGTCCGCGGCGTGGCGGCCGATGCCGTACTTGCGGCCGAGGTTCTCGGCGGTGTTCGCCATGCCGAGGCCGTTGTAGCTGTCGACGAGCGCGACCCAGAGGTAGTCCTCGAGCTTCTGCTCGCCGAGGGGCAGACCCCACCGCGCGCCGCGGATCATGTGCGGGGCCATCGACATGTTCTCGGCGCCGCCGGCGAGAACGAAGTCGGCCTGGCCGAGCTGGATCTCCTGCGCGCCGAGGAGGATGGCCTGGAGGCCCGAGCCGCAGAGCCGGTTGATCGTGAGCGCAGGCGCCTCCTTCGGCGCGCCGGCCTTGAGGCCGATGTGCCGCGCGAAGTACACGGCGTCGCCGCTCGTCTGCAGGACGTTCCCGAAGATGATCTGATCGATCTTGTCGGGTGACACCTTCGAGCGCTCGAGCGCGCCCTTGGAGGCGATGATTCCGAGGTCGGTGGCGGACGTGTCGCGCAGCGCGCCGCCGTAGGTGCCGAAGGCGGTGCGCGCGCCGCCCAGGACGACGATGTCTTTCATGTCTTCATTGTCCCACTCGAGAGGCGGACCGCCCGGACGATGGCCTTCTCGACCGCTTCCGCCGCCGCCATCTGCACCTCGACCGGGTCCGCCTCCTGCTCGCCGTGCGCGAGGGCGAAGATCGTGTCCCCATCGAAGTCCGTGTGCGCAGGACGGATCGCGCGCCCGAGCCCATCGTGCGCGGTCATCGCGACGCGGCGGACGGCTTCGCGTCCGAGCTTCGCGTCGGTGAGGACTGCACCGATCGTCGTATTCCCGGGCTGCGGCGGCTGCGCCGCCGGCGCCGAGCGCGCAGCCCACTCGTTCCGCTCGCCGTCCCAGATGTCCCCAAGCGCGTTGACGACCATGATGGCCGTCACCGTTGCCGCGCCTGCGCGGGCCGAGGCGATGCCGAGGCCGCCCGGTGCCCGGCCGCCTTGCATCTTCGCAGTCGTCCCGCCGGTTCCGGCGCCGACGAGCCCTTCCGCCGGAGCGGCCGTCGCCATCTGGCATGCGGCGTAGCCCGCGGCGGCGTCGGGGCGGACCCGTCCGTCGCCGGTCGCCAGGTCGAAGATCACCGCACCGGCCACGTGCGGGACGCGCCAGTCGCGGACCGCGACGCCCACGCCGCCCTCCTCGAGGAACCGCATCACCCCGCCGTACGCGGCGAGCCCGAATGCGCTTCCACCGGTGAGCAGCACGGCGTGGAGGATCCCCGTCGCCGAGGCCGGACCGATGATGTCGGTCTGGATCGTGGCCGGAGCGCCGCCGCCCATGTGCACGCCCGCCGTTGCCGCTCCGTCGCAGAGAATGACCGTGCAGCCGGTCAGCGCGACCGGGTCGGTCCAGTGGCCGGCGGTGAAGCCCGCGGGCAACGTCACGTGGGCGAGTCTGCCACCATCCTGTCGATGGCGACGCGCAGCGAATGGAACATCCAGAAGAGCGAGGCCGTCTCGACCGGCGCGATGATCACCGCAGAGCACCCCCTCGCGGCCGAAGCCGGGGCCCGGATCCTCCGGGACGGCGGGAACGCCGTCGATGCCGCAGTCGCGGCGGCGTTCGCGATGGGCGTCGTCGAGCCGACGACGAGCGGGCTCGGCGGGGTCGCCTGGTGCGTGATCCGCGAGCCGGACGGCACGATCACGACGATCGATGGCGCGGGCGCGGCGCCCGTACGCGCCACGCCCGACATGTACGAGCTGCAGTCGAGGGGTGCGGCGGGCATGTACGGCTGGCCCGCGACGAAGGGCGACGTGCAGAACGTCGGGTACCGATCGGTGGGCCGGATGGGCGCGGTCGGCTGTCTCTGTCACGCGCTCGAGCGCTACGGGAGGATGGACCGCCCGAGCGTGATGCGCGACGCGATCGCGCTCGCAGCGGATGGCTGGGAAACCGACTGGAACCTCTCGCTGTCGCTCGCGCTCTACTACGACCGGCTCGCGCCGGTCGACGCGTCGCGCGCGATCTTCTTCCGCCCGAGCGGCGCGCCGCTGCGCGCGGCGACCGGATTCGAGGCCGGCGATCGGCTCGTGCAGCGCGACCTCGCGGCGAGCCTGCGTGCGATCGCCGCGGATGGCCCCGAGGTCCTTTATCGCGGCGAGCTCGGGCGGCGGATCGTCGCCGACGTCCAGGCGCACGGTGGCCTGTTGAGCCAGGGCGACTTCGAGCTGTTCGAGGTCCGCGAGCGCCCCCCGCTCGCGGTCGAGTACCGCGGTCTCCAGCTGCGCACGCTGCCCGGCGCGTCGGGTGCGATCACGACCGTCGAGATGCTGCGGATCCTCGAGGGGTTCGAGCTCGGCAAGACCGAGGCGCTATCCCCGATGGCGCTCCATCTGATTGCCGAGGCGCAGCGCCGCGCGTTCGCCGATCGGTTCACGTATCTCGCGGACGAGGCGGTCGTCGGATCCGCGATCTACGAGCGGCTCGCCTCCGCCGAGCATGCGGCCGCGGCCCGAGCCACGATCGATCCCGGCCGCGCGACGCCGCAGGCGGCCGCGACGCCGGTGCCACCGTCGAGCGACTGCACGACGCACGTCAACGTCATCGATCGCGAGGGCCGGATGTGCTCGCTCACGACGACGCTGGGCGGCGCGTTCGGGTCGGGGGTCGTCGCTGCCGGCACCGGGATCATGCTCGCCAACGTGATGACCTGGTTCGACCCACGGCCGGGGCGGTCGAACTCCATCGCCGGTGGCAAGCGCATCCTCTCCGCGATCGCGCCGATGCTGCTGCTCCGGGGGAGCACGCCGTTCGTCTGCACCGGCGCGCCGGGCGGCCGCCGGATCATGAGCGCGATGCTTCACGTGGTGACGAACCTCGTCGACTGGGCCCAGCCGCCGCAACAGGCCGTGAACGGAGCGCGCTCACACTGCGAGGGAGCGCCGCTTCTCATCGACACGCGCGTCCCGCAGCCGACGCGCGATGCGCTGGCCGCGATGGGGCACACCGTGAGCCCGAAGCTCGAGACGTTCGCCTCGTCGCATTTCGCACGGCCGAGCGCGATCGTCGTCCGCGGATCCGAGAAGCGCGCCGGCGTCGGCGCGCTGAAGAGCTCGACCGCGATCGGGGTCGACTAACTAGCCGAGCAGCGCGAGCGCAGCCAGGGCCATGACCTGCGTCGCGTTCGCGAGGTCCTCGAGGTCGACGTACTCGTCCGGCCGGTGCGCCGTTTCAAGCCGACCGGGACCGTATGCGACGCAGTCGGCGACTCCGCCACGGCGCACGACATGCTTCTGGTCGTACGTGCCCGGGCTCGCGATGATCGCCGCCGGGCGCCCGAGGACCGCCTGTATCGCGGACCGCAGCGCCTGGGCCACCGGCCCGTCCGCCGGCGTCGCCGTCGGCTCGACGAGCATGAGCTCGCGCACCGACCACCGGATGTCCCCGTCGTCCGCGGCCTCCTGCGCGACGATTGCGTCGAATTCGCGGCGCACGTCGCCGCTCGACTCCTCGGCGATGAATCGGCGGTCGAAGATCGCGACGCACAGATCGGGGACCATCGGCGTCTGCTCGACGTCGATCGGCTGACCGGCGTGCAGCGCGTTCAGGCTGATGGACGCGTGGCGCGCGGCGGGCGGCTCGACGGGCATCGCGGTGATGCGCGCCTCGAGCTTCGGCCCGAGCTCATGCTCGATACGCGTGACGAGCCGGGCCATCGCCTGCGCCGCGTTGCGGCCGAGATCGGGCATGCTGCCGTGCGCGGTCACGCCGCGCGCGGTGACCTCCGCCCAGTACACGCCACGGTGGCCGATGCACACGCGGTCGACGTCGAGAGGCTCGGTGATGATGACGTGGTCGGTGCGACCCGCGGAGATGAACCCCTGGTCGCAGAGCTCCGCGACGCCGGCGAAGCCGCCGCTCTCTTCATCCACTGTCGCACTCTGTTCGACGCAGCCGCGAAGGGCGAGCCCGGCGCGCCGGATCGCTTCGATCGCGTAGATCGAGGCCGCGATGCCGGCTTTTTGGTCCCCGGTGCCGCGACCCCATAGTCGGCCGTCCGCGATCTCGCCGCCGAATGGCGTGTGGGTCCATGCCGCGAGATCGCCGGCCGGGACGACGTCGAAGTGTCCGTTGAAGTGGAGCGTCGGCCGCGCCACCTGTCCCTGCAGCCGCCCGAAGACGTTCACCCGCGGCGGACCGTCGCGCGGCGCGCGTGGGCGCACGTACTGGACCGCGTAGCCGAACGCCGTCAGGCGGTCCCCGATGAGCCGGGCGCAGTCCTCGTAGCGATCGCCCGGCGGGTTCACCGTGGGGATCCGCACCAGCTCGGCGAGGAATGCGGCGCACTCGTCGCGCTGCGTGTCGACGGCCGCGCGGATCCGGTCCGCGTCGCTCACAGCGGGAACGGCGTGCGCGATAGGGCGATCGTGAAGACGAGGGAGACGGCTAGGGCGATCCACTCGAGCGAGGTGAAGCGGTCGAGGGCGACCGCGCTTCGGCCCGCGCCGCCGACATAGCAACGCGACTCCATCGCGACGATGAGGTCCTCGGCCCGCCGGAACGCCGACACGAACAGGGGCACCGTGACCGGCACGAGCTGCCGCGTCCGCTGGATGAATTGGAGCCGGCCGGGCCGCCCGAAGTCCGCGCCCCGCGAGGCCTGCGCCTTCATCAGCCGCTCGAGCTCCTCGGCGACCGTCGGCATGAACCGGTAGGCGATCGCGATGATCATCGCGATCTCGTGCCCCGGGACCTTGAGCCGCCGGAACGGCGCGAGCAGGCCTTCGATCGCCTTCGACAGCGCGGTGATCGGCGTGGTGAGCGTCAGCAGGCTGCCCAGCAGGATGAGGTCGAAGATCCGGAAGACGCCCTGCACCGTCTGGCGCATCGAGTTGTCCGTCACGGTGAACGCGAACTGCCACGGTCCGAGCGAGACGGGCGTGCGGAAGAGCACGGCGGAGCCGGTCGGATCGTAGTTCCCGAGGAACAGGAAGTTGAAGATCGTGTAGACGACGAGGATCGGCAGGATCGGACGGATGCCGCTGATGAGGTAGCCGATCGGGAGGCCGCTGAGCCGCACGAGCGCGAGGACCGCGGCGAACGCGATCGCGTTGCCGATGTACGACGGCGTGGTGATGACCGCGGCGATGATGATCATGAACGCGAGGATCTTCGCCCGCGCGTCCATGCGGTGGATGAACGACGTCCCGGGGACGTACTGCCCGACGGTTACGCTGCGGGAGAACTCGAACTCGTCCACATCATCGCCTCCACGGCGTCGTCGATCGTGAGCACGTCGCCTCGCAAGGCCACGCCGCGCTCGCGCAGCGCGCCGGCCAGCTCGGTCGCGGCCGGCACGCCGAGCCCCAGCTCGCGCAGGCGGCGCTCCTCGCGGAAGATCTCGCGCACCGGACCGGACATCACGGTCTTGCCGTCCGCGAGCACGTCCACACGGGTCACGAGCTCCGCGACCTCGTCCATGTTGTGCGATACGAAGACGAGCGCGGTCCCGCGCTCGTCATGCAGCGCGCGGAGCACGTTGAGGAGATCCCGCCGCGCGCGGGGGTCCAGGCCGGCGGTCGGCTCATCGAGCACAAGGACCTCGGGCTCGAGCGCGAGCACGCCGGCGAGCGCGACCTTGCGCATCTCGCCGCCGGACAGGCCGAACGTGTAGCGATCTTTGAATGTGTCGAACGGCAGGCCCACGGCGGCCATTGCCCCCTGCACGCGCCGCCGGACCTCGGCGTGATCGCAGCCGAGCTTCCGCGGGCCGAACGCGATGTCATCGGCGACGGTCGGATCGAAGAGCTGTTGTTCGGGGAACTGGAACACGAGGCCGATCCGGCGGCGCAGCGGGCGCGGATCGACGTGCTTGTCGCCGAGGTCGCTCCCGAAGACGCGCACCGATCCGCGGTGCGGACGGAGCAGGCCGTTGAAATGCTGCACGAGCGTCGACTTGCCGGATCCGGTGTGGCCCATGATCCCGACCACCTCGCCCGCGGCAAGCGTGAACGACGCGCCTTGGAGGGCGACTGATTCGAGGGGCGTCCCGCGGAGGTACCAGTGCCAAAGGTCGCGGACCTCGATGATGGGCTCGGTCATCACGCCGCCGCCCGCGGCAGGCGGACGTAGGCGTCGGCGAGCTCGGCGACGGTGAGCGGCACGAGCCCGACGTCCACCCCCCGCGCGCGCAGGCGGGCCGCGATCTCGGTGACCTGCGGCACGTCGAGCTCGAGCTCGCGCAGGCGCTCGGGCTGCGCGAACAGGTCCCGGGGCTGCGCTTCGAGTGCGACGCGGCCCTCGGCCAGCACGACGACACGGTCCGCCAGCACCACCTCGCCCATGAAGTGGGTGATCGCCACGATCGTCACGCCGTCGCGGTGCAGCGCCTGCGCCGCCTGCAGGACCTCGGTGCGCCCCGACGGGTCGAGCATCGCGGTCGATTCGTCGAGCACGAGCACGGCCGGCCGCATCGCGAGGACACCGGCGATCGCGACGCGCTGCTTCTGCCCGCCGGACAGCTGATGCGGCGCGCGCTGCCGTAGATCCTCGATCTCGAGCCGGCGCATCGCGTCGGCGACCCGCTCGATGATCTCGGCCCGTGGCAGGCCGAGGTTCTCGGGGCCGAACGCGACGTCCTCCTCGACGATCGTCGCGACGATCTGGTTGTCCGGATCCTGGAAGACCATCCCGACGATCTGGCGGATCCGCTTGCGCTGCTCGTCGTCTGCCGTCGAGAGGCCGTCCACCGTGACGCTGCCCCGGCCCGGGATGATGAGCCCGTTGAACAGCTTCGCGAGCGTGCTCTTCCCCGAGCCGTTGTGGCCGATGATTGTCAGCCACTCGCCCCGACGGACCTCGAGCGACACATCTGTCAGGGCCTGGACCTTGCCGCCCGGGACGGGGTAGGCGACCGAGACCGACTCGACGCGGATGAGCGCGTCGGCCGCGCCCGTCACAGCGGCGGCTGGAACCGCCCGTCCGCGGCGGTCCACCCTCCGTCGACGAACATGCACGCGCCGGTGACGTACGAGCTCGCATCCGACGCGAGGTACACGACCATTCCGGCGAGCTCCTCGGGCTTGGCCCAGCGGCCGAGGATGCTCTTGCGCGCGTAGCCCTCGTACCAGTCGGCGTTCTGCTTGATCGGCGCAGTGAGCGGCGTATCGACCACACCGGGCGCGATCGCGTTCGCGCGAACGCCCCGCGGTCCCATCTCGGCCGCGAACGCGCGCAGCAGCTGGACGATCCCGGCCTTCGTCGCCGCGTACACGCCCTGGCCGGGCTCGACCGTCACGGACCGGATGCTCGAGAACGCGATGATGCTGCCCTTGCCGCGCTCGGCCATCGACTCGCCCGCGGCACGGATGAGGCGGAACGTCCCCTTGAGGTTCACGTCGATGACCCGGTCGAACTCGTCGTCGGTGATCTTCAGGATCGGCTTGCGGACGTTGATACCCGGCGTGCTCACCAGCACGTCGATCGCGCGATCGCGGGCGAACGCCGCGGTCACGGTCTTCGTGTCTCGGACGTCGATGTGGACGGCGTCGGCCTTCCCGCCGGCGGCCGCGATGGCTGCCGCGGTCCGCTCCGCCGCGGCGGCGTCGAGGTCGGCGCACGTGACGTGGGCCCCGAAGGCCGCGAGGGCCTCGGCGCTCGTCTTGCCGATCCCGCTGCCGGCGCCCACGACGATCGCGCGGCGTCCATCGAGGCGGAACAGGGCGGGGTAGTCGAACACTTAGGGAGTCCCCCTCAGGAAAAAGCCATAGCTGGCGAACACGACGATGCCCAAGATGATGAAGCCCAGGAGCCGAACGGCGGCCCGGCGGAGATCCACGCGATCTCCGCCGGGTCCGAGGTCAGTTGCGATCAGACGGTCGACTTGCGGGCACGGCCCGCGCCGCGAACCGCAAGGCCCACCGCGAGGGTGATGATGCCGCCGACGATCGCTTCCGGGATGCCGTTGGTGCCGGCGACGGTCCACGCGACGTCCGCTGGCAGGTACGGCGCGCCGTTGGGACCGGTGAGGAGCACCGCGAGCCCGAGGACGAGCGCCGTGTTGGTGAGGGTGCCGAGGACGCCCGCGGCGAGGAGCGCCACGACCTCGTTCAACGGACGGAGCGCCCGGTACACGAGGAAGGCGACGACGCCGATCAGGATGCGGGGCCCGAACGCGATGATCGGGTTCTGGAACAGCGGGGTGGTCGCGCGGAGGAAGCTGAAAAGCCCGAAGATGAAGCCGACCGCCGCGCCGGCGATCGGACCCTCCATCACGCCTGCGAGGATCGCGGGAATGTGCAGGATCGTCGCGTTGACGCCGGTGGGCAGCGGGATGAACCCGATGCCGGTGAAGCCGAGCGCCAACTGGATCGCCGCGAGCACGCCAGAGACGACGACCGTGCGTACGGTGCGGTTCTGCGGCATGAGGCCCATGTCGTCCGACATCGCGCCCGGTCGGGTTGTGGTCGCCATATCCCCCTCCTGTGCGATCGCTGGTGCGCGACAATACACCGGCAGGCCCGGCGCGCGGTCGCTCGTACGGTGACGAGCCAGGGGGATCAGTGGGGCCGAACGTGGGCCCTGACGCGGGCCTATCGTCGTCACCAATGCGGGTCGCCGTGCTGGGCCTCGGTGCGATCGGGACCCTCGTCGCCCGGACGCTCGAGGGACGCGCCCTCGTCCTGCGCATCGATCGGACGAAGGCGCCGCTCGACGGCGTCAGCGAGCCGGTCGACATCGTGATCGTCACGACCAAGTCCCAGGGGACCGCCTGGGCGGCCGAGACCGCGCGCCGCGTGCTGGCGAAGAACGGGACCGTGCTCACGATCCAGAACGGCCTCGGGCACCGCGAGCGGCTCGCCACGAGCCTCGGGGATGATCGTGTGGCGGTGGGCGTCATCTACGTCGGCGCCGCGCTGGATGGTGAGCAGCTCCGGACGACCGGTCCGGGACGCGTCGAGCTCGGGCGCGCGCGGCACGTCGATGAGCTCGCGGCGGCCTTGCAAGCCGGTGGGATGGCCGCGTCGGTGGTCGACGATCCCTGGCCCGCGGTATGGCGCAAGCTCGTCGGCAACGCCGCGGTGAATCCGGTGAGCGCGCTCGTCGGGGTCACGAACGGCGAGCTGATCGAGCACCTCGCGTCCCGTATCGTCGACGGCGCGGCGAAGGAGGCCGCGCGGGTCGCGAGCGCCGAAGGTGTGCCGATCGCCGACGATGAAGCGATCGGGCTGTGGCGGTCGATGGCCCGGCTCACCGCCTCGAACCGCTCCTCGATGCTGCAGGACGTTCGCAGCGGGCGGCCAACGGAGATCGACTGGATCAACGGAGAGATCGTGCGCCGCGGCGCCCGGCACGGCGTCCCGACGCCCGTGAACGAAGCCCTGCTGCAGCTCGTCGAGGTGCTGGAGAACTTTCCCTAAGGGTTCGTCACCAGGTCCGCGACGACCTTCGCGTCCCCGAACGTGCGACCGACGCGGGCCTCGACGCCATCGATCCGTCCACTGCGGAACGACTTGAACAGCGCGCGCTGGATCTCGTCGTGCGCCTCGGGGATCCCCACGTGCTGCAGGAGGAGGGCGAGCGCGCCGATCGCGCCGACCGGGCTCGCGGCCTTCTGACCGCCGTACTTCGGCGCGGAGCCGTGGATCGGCTCGAACATCGAGACCCGGCCGGGATGGATGTTCCCGGAGGCGCCGGTGCCGAGCCCGCCGCAAATGGCCGCGCCCAGGTCGGTGATGATGTCGCCGAACAGGTTCGTCGTCACGATGACGCTGAACTGCTCAGGCTTCTGGACGAGCCACATGCAGGCGGCGTCGACGTACACCGCGTCGTGCTCGACGCCCGGATAGTCCGCTGCGACCTCTTCGAGCACATCGCGCCATAGCTGCTGGATCGGTACCGCGTTCGCCTTGTCGACCAGCGTGACCTTCTTGCGCTCCAGCTTGCGGGCACGCTCGAAGCCGTAGCGCATGATCCGCTCGATCCCGCGCCGGGTGAAGACCATGTCCACCGATACGCGCTCGTCGGGCGTGCCTTGACCGGTACGGGTGCCCTCGCGGCCGTACACGTCCTCGGTGTTCTCGCGCATGACGAGGATGCGGATGTCCTTCTCGGTCTTGTCCTTCAAGGGGCACAGTCGCGAGTCGTACAGGATCAGCGGCCGCAGGTTCACATAGAGGTCGAGGCCCCGCCGGAAGCCGAAGATGATGTCGGCCTCGAGCATCCCGCGTGGGACACCGGGGTGACCCACGGCACCGAGCAACACCGCGTCGAGGGCCTTGATCGGCTCGAGGGCCGCCTTGTCGAACCGCCGGCCGTCACGGAGGTACTGCTCGCCGGACCAGTCGAACGCCGTGCGCTCGGTGCGGAAGCCGAACCGGGCCTCGCAGGCGTCGAGCACGAGCAACGCCGCATCGACGACCTCGGGCCCGATCCCGTCGCCGCCGAGGACGCCCAATTTCACGACGCGCGAAGGTGTTCCCAAGGCTCAGCCCGGATGCTACCGTTCTGGGCGATGCGGTCCGTCGTCCTTGCAATCGTCGTTATTGAGCTCCTTATCGGGGGCCCGAACGACGCTGGGAGGGACACCGCGACCGCGTAGCGAAGCAAAAGCCGGATCCACAAGAGACCTCCCAGGCACTGGGAGGTCTTTTTGATTCCCGGACGGGCGAAGAGAGAGGGGTTGACATGGACCCGCGACGTGAGCTGGCGAGGCGACTGGCGAGGCTGGGCATGCATTTCGAGGGCGAGCGGCTCGACCATGCCGAGCGGATCGTGCACCTGCACGCACCCCACCACGGCTCGCTCAGCGACCTGGTGCTCATGACGATCTGCGTCGAGGCGTATCGGAAGGCGGACGTCGACCTGCCGGCGTGGGTCTGACGAGCTAGAGCAGGGCCTTCGCGATCACGCGCAGCTGACCGGCGAGGTCGTCGCCGAGCACCTGCAGGCAGACGTGGTCCGCGCCGTTCTTGCGATGCGCGTCCGCGCGCGCCTTCACCGCGCTCGCGTCGCCCCAGGCGACGATGGCGTCCACGAGCGTGTCGCTGCCGCCGTTCCCAATGTCCGAGTCGGTCCACCCGAGCCGGCGCAGGTTGTTCGCGTAGTTGTCCAACAGCAGGTAGCGCTGCATATGCCGGCGCGCGATCTCCCGCCCTCTCGTCGCGTCCGTCTCGAGCGTGCAGGCCTGCTCGACGGCGAGCAGGGGGTCGGGTCCGAGCGCCTTCCGCGCGATCGCCGTGTGCTCGACGGGCACGAAGTACGGATGCGCGCCCAGTGACCGCTCGGCCGAGAGCCGCAGCATCTGCGGGCCCAGCGCGGCGAGCACTCGTGGCGCGGGCGGGTCCTTGCGATTCGGTCCGACGAACGGCGCGCGGTCCATCGCATCGAGGTACGCGCGCATGTGCGCGAGCGGCTTCTCGTACCCACCGCCGAGCCGGGCGTCGATCACCGGCTTGTGACTGACGCCCATGCCGCAGAGGAAGCGGTCTCCGTACGCCTCGGCGAGCGTCCGGGCGCCATTGGCCATCGCCACCGCATCGCGGGCCCAGATGTTGGCGATGCCCGACGCGACGATCAGGTCCTTCGTTGCGGCGAGGAGGATGCTCGCGTGCGAGAAGATCTCCTTGCTGCCCAGCGATTCGGGGATCCAGAGGGCCTTGAAGCCCAACGACTCCACTTCCTGCGCGAGCCGGCGCTCGTCGGCCGCGGTCATGCGCTCGAGCTGGAAGCTCCAGACGCCGATCGGGCCGAGGCGGGCCGCGGCCTCGCGTGCAGTCTTCATCTGATGCGCGCATTCTCCCATCCATCAGGCCATTCCGCTTCGCGATCACAGCCTCTCGCGCGGCGTCGGGCGCCGAATGGCGCGCGAAGGCCCGCCGGATCGAGGAGCTCGGCTACGACACCCTCCTGCTGACCGATCACCTGACGCAGCAGCTCGCTCCGATCCCGGCGATGGCCGCGGCGCTGGAGGCGACGACGCGCCTGCGCGTCGGTAGCTACGTCTTCGCGAACGACTACCGCGACCCGGTGATGCTCGCGAAGGAGGTCGCGACGCTGGACGTGCTCTCGGGCGGCCGCGTCGAATTCGGCATCGGCGCCGGCTGGTCCCAGCGCGATTACGAGATGCTCGGGCTCCCGTACGACGCGCCCGCGACGCGCGTCTCGCGGATGATCGAAGCGGTGAAGCTCATCGACCGGCTGTTCGCCGAGGATTCCGTGGACGCGAGCGGCGCGTACTACACGGTGCACGGCGCTCGCGTGCTGCCGAAGCCCATCCAGAAGCCGCGGCCGCCGCTCATGATCGGGGGCGGCGGCCCGCGCATGCTGCGCTTCGCCGCGACGCATGCGGACATCATCGCCCTCAATCCGCGGTTCAACGCCGACGGACACCCGGTCGTGGCAGATCTCACGACCGGCGCGACGGAGCGCAAGCTCGCGCGGCTGCGGACGGAGGCCGGCGCGCGGCTCGCGCAGGTCGAGCTGAACATCTTCATCGTCGATGCCGGCGTGGTAGACGAGCCGCGCTCGCTCTTCGACGCGATGGCCACGCGCCTCAAGGGCGCGGCGACCCAGCTCGTGGACTCGCCGTTCTTCCTGTATGGCTCGATCGCCGATCTGAAGCGACAGATCCAGAGCCGCCGGGAGCACCTCGGGATCACGTACTTCGGGCTGCCGGAGAAGGCGCTGGAGCCGTTCGCGCCACTCGTCCGGGAGCTGCGCGGGACCTAGCTTAGCGTTCGCGAGCTCGCGAAAGAGGAGCACGGCGTGCTGCTCGCGAGCCACCTCCTGTACGAGATCGCTTAGCTAGCGCCGCGCGTCCTTCCGCGGGCGGAGCAGCGCGATTACGCGGTACATGGCGAACGCGAAGATCCACGCCGCCACCACGGCGACGAGCACCTGCAGGCCGAAGCCATCGTGCGCGAGCGGATCGGGATCGCCGAGGGCCTCGAGCCAATCCACGAGCAGCACCAGGGCCGTGGCCCCGCTGAGCGTGCCGAGGGTCATCCAGAGAAGGAGTGAGCCCACCTCAGCGTCTCGTCCGGCTCCTAGATCCCGTAGCGTTCGGGCTCCCAGCGAAGGTGCAGCTCGCTCGGCGGCGCCATGTATCCGAGGAGCGCGGACGAGGCGACCACCGCGGGGCTCGCCAGGTAGCCTTCGCCGCCGACGCCCATGCGGTTCTGCCAGTTGCGGTTGAACGACGTGATGGCGCGCTGACCCGGCGCCAGCGCGTCGTCGCCCTGGCCGAAGCACGGCCCGCACCAGCTCATGCGGATCTGCGCACCGACCGAGCGCAGGACGTTGGCCACGGAGTCGCCCGCGAGGCGGGCGTCCGGACGCTCGATCGCATCCTTCACCGAGCCCGATCCCGGGAAGATGACGAAGTCCGTCGCGGCCTTCGCGTGTCCGGCGTCGCGCGCGCCGCGCACGACGAGCGCGGCCTGCAGGAGGTCGTCGTAGCTCCCGTTCGTGCACGAGCCGATGTAGGCCTTGTCGAAGGTGAGGTGCTCGGTCGCGACCTCCTCGGCCGCGAACGCGTTGCCCGGGGAATACGGCTTCGCGATCATCGGGACGACGTCGGAGAGGTCGAGCGCTTCGTCGATCTCGTAGTGCGCGTCGCGACCGGGTTGGACCAATGGGTAGGGGAGGGCGATGCCCTTCTCGCTGTACCAGGCGGCGGTGAGCTCGTCCGCGGCGAAAATGCCGTTCTGGGCTTCGCCCTCGGCCATCATGTTCGCGATCGTGTTCCGGTACGCGATCGGGAGTTGGGTGTGCTCGTCGACGAACTCGACGGACATGCCCTGTGACTGGGCCGTGCCCCAGCGCTCGAGGAGCTTGAGGACGATGTCCTTGCCGCTCACCCACGGCTGGAGCGTCCCGGTGAACACGACGCGACGCGCCTTCGACAAGGTGGTGAACACATATCCGGTCGCCCAGCCGAAGCCCAGAGTCGTCGAGCCCACGCCGATGCCGACCGCGCCGTACGCGCCGTAGGCGCGCGAGTGCGAGTCCGCGCCGGCGACGAACGAACCCGGATGCACGAGCCCCTGCTCCGGGAAGTAGAAGTGGAAGATCCCGTCGCCCGGCGTCGCGTAGTACGGCCTGCGGATGCCGAACTTCTCGGCAAAGGCTTTGCCGATCGCGGTCTGCTTGTCGTCGGCCTCCTTCCGCGTGAACACGAAGTGGTCATTGGCCACCGCGATCTGCCGCGGGTAGATGGTGTTGCCGCCGGTGATCTGGTTGAACGTGTGGATCGAGAACGGCGCCGTCCCGTCGGACGCGGGGAGGAGATCGGCGTACACGCGGAGCGTCGCGCCGGGCTTGGCGTCGGCGTCCTTGTCGACCCGGTGGGCCCAGACGATCCGCTCGGTCGTGGTCATCCGCCGTGCCGTGTCGTCGTCAGGCCACTCGATCGTGGGCGGGCGCCGCACCGACGCCGCGAACTCGCGGCGGCCGATCGTGAAGATGCCGCCCGACCGCCGGATCTCATCCTCCTTCGGCGTGAGCGGCAATGGGTCGTAGGTCTTCTGCCGGGTCTCGTTCGCGAGCCGGCGGGCCCCTGGCTCGAAGGTCAAGGTGTCGCCGTCCTGCGCGTCCTCGACTGCGTCGGGCGCCTGCACGACCTGCAGGCCGAGGTTGAACGCGTTGCGCCGGAAGATGTCGCCCAAGTTGTCGCCGCAGACGATGACCATCTCGAGGCCCGCCTCTTCGGCCACCGCCTTGAGGCCCGCCGGGCTCATCTCGCGCGAGCTTCCGATCGCGAAGCGATCACCGGCGATGACGAACGTCTGTCCCGCGTGCACGCGTTTGCGAAAGTCGGGCATCAGGTAGCGGAACGAACCGGCCTTCCACCGCTCGTCGAGCGTCTCGAGGCTCTCGGACACGCAGTCCTTGGCCGGCGTGATCTGGTCGGTGTCGATCGCGTCGAGCTTCTTGCCCGGCCGGCGACCCGAACGATCCCAGAAGATGAGCGCCTTCCCGCGGATGGTGTGCTCGGCACGGGCGGCCTCTGGCTCGGGGGCCTGGCGCTCGATGCCGTTGGGGTCGACGCCGGGGAGGAGCTTCGCAGGCTCGATGCGGTGTCGCACGACCACGATGTTCAGTCTAGGCGCGCGAGCGCGTCGAGCTCCTCCTCGGTCAGCAGGCGGTCCGACGCTTTCGCGGCGGTCATGATGCGGTCGATGCGGTCGCGCGTCGCGTCGATGCCCCGATGCTCGAGCCAGAACACGACGTTCGACTCACCGCTCATCGGACCTACCTCGATCCGCTGCTCGCGGCCGACGACCGAGGCCGGCACGCTGCTGTAGACGCGGTCGGCGAGCTCGCGATCGCCTTTCCGCAGCGCCTTGACGACGGCCGCGGCATGCACGCCCGTGCCCGTGCGGAACGCGTCCGCGCCCAGCGCGGGGTAGTTCGCCGGGATCACCACGCCGCAGTGCTCGGCGACGAGCGCCGTGTACTCGACGAGCGGCTCCAGGTTGGTGTCGATGAGGTCCCACAGGCGCAGGTTGACGAGCAGCTGGTCCATCGACGCATTGCCCACGCGCTCGCCGATCCCGAGTGCGGTGCCGTGCACGCGATCGGCGATCGCGGTCGCCGCGAGCGCGTTGATCGTGCCGAGGCCCCGGTCGTTGTGGCCGTGGTAGTCCAGCTTCACGTCCCGCCCTTTGATGATGTCGGTGCGAAGGAACGTGAGGAGGTTGCGCACGCCTTCCGGCGTGGCATGGCCGACGGTGTCCGACGCGCAGATCCGCTTCGCGCCCGCGGCGATGGCGGTCTCATAGAGGGTGACGAGCGTCTCGGGGTCGGCGCGGGTGGTGTCCTCGGTCACGAACATGACCGGCAGCCCGTTCTTCACCGCCAGCGCGACCGACTCCTCGACCTGTTTGGTCATCGTGTCGATCGACCAGCTCTCGGCGAAACGGCGGATCGGGCTCGAGCCGATGAACGCGCACGTTTCGATCGCGACCCCTGAGTCGACGGCGGCCTGGATCGCCCCATGGATGTCCGCCGGATGCGTGCGAACGGCGACGTTCGGGGTGATGCGCAGCTTCACCGTCTCCTTGGCCAGCGCGACGATTGTCGCGCGGGCCTGCGGCGACGCGCCGGGCAGGCCGATGTCCGCGCTGGCGATCCCGAGCTCATCCATGAGCTGGAGGAGCCGGATCTTCACGTCGAGTGGCGGGTTGCGGACCGATGGACCCTGGAGGCCGTCGCGAAGGGTCTCGTCGTCGAGCTCGACCGCGCGATAGTCGGCACGCGCCGCGCGACCGTCGCGGTTCCAGTCGTAGATCAGCGCGTCGAGGTCGCTCATTTGACCGGCGGCGGGGTCGGCCGAGCCGCGACGACGCGCCCGTTCTCCCACGCCAGCATCGTGATCTCGCGAGGCTCCACACCCGTGTGACGCAGGGCCGTGAACGTATAGGTCGTGGCGATGCCCGCGAATGTACCGCCCTCGATGCGCAGGCGCGATCGCTCGGGGTCACCCGAGGCGTCCGCGCTCGCCGCGAGGAGCGCGAGCGCGTCGGTCGCGGTCACGGCCTGCGTGCCGAGCGTCGATCCCACGCTCCGGCGCAGACCGGGCCAGCGCACGCCCGGCGCGGCTTCGCCCAGGCGGCTCGCGTCGCTCGGGTCGGTGAGATAGGACAGGAAGACCTGGAGGCCCGTCGTCGCATCAGCGACCGGCACGATCCGCTGCGGCTCCAGATAGCTCAGCGCGCCGCCGGCGAAGAACACGGCGGACGAGGTGCCGGCGAACGGCTTGAACCGCTGGGCGAAGGTGTCCCGCTGATCGGGTGCCGCGCTCATCACGAACGGCAACGGCCGTCCATCGGCGCGGAATGCCGCGGTGATCGCCAGCTCCTCGCGGCCGGATGCGGGTGTGCCGTTGGTCACGATGATGCCCGGCGTCGTGCGCGTCGGAAGTGCGTCGACGAGGACGCGGGCGATCGCGTCGGTGGTCGGCGCGAGGCCGAAGATCCAGCGTGCCGCGTCGCCCGACGGCTCGGCCATCGGCAGGGTGAACAGCACCGGCCTGGCCACGAGCGCGATCGCGCGGAGGAGCGCGTCGTCCATCGCAGCGGGCACCCCAACGATGAACGCGTCGGTGTCGCCGGCGTCGGACGCCCGCTTCAGCTCGAGGATCAGCCTCGCGTCGCTGCCGGCGACATCGACGATCCGGAGCTTCACCCGCGGCGAGCCGCGCTGCGTGTCCGCCCACTGCTGCAGCGCGGTGCGCTGGAACTCGCCCCGCGGCCCGCGGCTCCCGGAGAAATCGAGCAGCACCGTCACCGCATACGTACCCGGTTCGCGCGTCGGAGACGGCGTTGGCGATGCGGTCGACGGTGGCTGGGCGCTGCACGCGCCCGCGACGAGCGCGAGCCCGAGCAAGACCGCGGCCGCGCGCAGCACGCGGCTAGGCGCGGGTGCCGCCCGGGATGCCTTCCTTCGCGTACACGTGCTCGAGGAGATCCTCGGCGCGCGGGTCGGGTGCCGACTCGGCCTCATCGATCGAGCGCTCGATCTCGGCGGCGATCTCGGCGCGCATCGCTTCCAGCTCGGGCTGCGGCACGCCCTCCGAGAGCAGGTAGTCCCGGCCCTTGTCCACGGGGTCCTTCGCCTGCCACTCCTTCAGCAAGTCTTTGGACCGGTAGCGCGAGTCGTCGTCGTCGGAGCTGTGCGGCTGGTACCGGTAGCACTTGACCTCGACGATGCTCGGCCCCTCGCCGCGCCGGGCGCGGTCGGCGGCTTCCTTCGTCTTGGCGTACACGTCCAGGACGTCCGTGCCGTCGGCGATGAGCCCGGGGATCCCGTAGCCCGCGGCGCGATCGGCCACGTTCGGCACGCTCATCTGCTTGGAGGTCGGCGTCGAGATCGCGAACAGGTTGTTCTCGATGACGAAGATGACCGGCAGCTTGTGGATCGCGGCGAAGTTCACGGCCTCGTGGAAGTCGCCGGGACTCGTCGATCCGTCGCCGCCGTAGGTGAAGACGACGCGATCCTCCTTGCGGATCTTGATCGCGAGCGCGATGCCCGCCGCCTGCGGGAACTGCGTCGCGATGCACACCGAGCCCGTGACGATGTTCGCCTCCGGCGAGCTGAACTGGTTCACGACCTGGCGGCCACCGGAGTTCGGGTCCGTCGCCTTGGCGAAGACGCCGAGGAACTGATCCTTCGCGGTTTGCCCGAGGACCAGGGCGACGCCGACGTCTCTGTAGTACGGGTGGACCCAATCGTGGCCGCGCGTGATCACCCAGGCGGACCCGACCTCGGCCGCCTCGTGACCGTCCGCGACGCCGACGAACGCGGCGCGGCCCATCCGGTTCATCTGCATCATCCGCTCGCCGAGCATCCGCGTGAGCAGCATCGCGCGGTACATCCCCTTCGCGTCGTCGAGGGTGAGACCGAGTGCGGTGTGGCGTGGCTTCTGATCGGTCTTGATCGCCATCAGCGTGATGCTACCGACCGGCGGGTCGTGACGGCGACGAGGAGCAGGCCCTGCGCGAGCTCCACGCTGCCGCGCCGCTCGGTGAGCTCGTTGCTCACGCCGCGGGTCGCTCCCCGAACGAGCGTTTCGCGCCGGAGCGGGTACCGCAGCCCATCCGTGATCACACCGCGCGCGATCTCTGAGAGCGGCTCGAGCGAGACCCAATCGCCGGGCGTGCCCTCGAGCTCCAGGGTGCCGGGGCCGACGAGCGAGCGGAACGTGGCGCGCTCCGTGACGATCGCGACGTCGATCGCGGCGAAGTCCTCGTGCGCGAGGAGCAGCAGGTTGCCCACCATATGATCGAGGCGTCCGCCGCCGAACGCGCCCACGACGACGATCTCATCCGCGCCGCGCTTCACGGCCGCGTCGAGCGCGAGCTCGGCGTCGGTCTCTTCCTTCTCGTCCGGATGGACCTCGAACGCGGCGCCGGCCCGCTCGAGGTCACGTTTGGCGTCGGCCGGCAGCGAATCGAGGTCGCCGACGACGAGGTCCGGACGCCGTCCGGACGTGGACAGGCGCATCGCGCCGCCGTCGGCCGCGATCACGACATCCGCGTGCTTCGCGAGGCCCGCGAGCCACGCATCGCTGCCGAGCGGATCGCCGTCGAGCACCACGAGCGCGCGCATATGCCGAGACTACGCCGGCCGCCGTGTTCCGAGGCGTGGCTCGAACTCAGCGTCCTCGACCGCGACGATCTCCTCCGCGGAGAGCCGGTGCACCGGCGGCGAGAAGATGCGCTGGGCGATCGCGGTCGGCACGATCGCGGACAGGATCACGACCGCGACAAGGACGGAGAACTGGATCCGGTCGATGATCCGGGCGTTCAGGCCGTACGTCGCGGAGATCGTGCCGAACGTCAGGCCGGTGCTCATGAGCAGGGTCGTGTACATCGCGTGCGGCCGGACGTACCGGAGCGACGCGGGGAGGACGCCGGCGAACTTCAATCCGATCTTCACGCCGAAGAACCCGAGCACCAGCGGCACTGCGGTCGCGAGCGCGCCGAGGGTCACGTTGAGGCCACCCCTGAAGAAGAAGAACGGTGTGAGCAGCGAGAACGCTACGACCCGGAACCGGCGGTGCTGCTCGGGATTGCGCTGGAACACGCGTGCCACTGCGAGGCCGAGCAGGAAGGCGGGGAGGACAGCATGGCTCTTCGCGAGATCAGCCGTCCACATGAGGAGGAACAATGCCGCGAACGCTCCCTTGATCTCGGGCTCGATGACCCGGTCGCCATACCGCGCGAAGAACCACCGCTCGAGGAGCAGCATCGCGCCGATGACCGCGATCGAGACGACGATGAAGAGCGCGAGGTATGGCGTGGGGGTGATGAACAGCAGCGACAGCGCGACGGCGGTGCCGAGGTCCGTCACGAACGTCGCCGCCATGATCGTCTTCCCGATCTCGGTGTTCGTGAGGCCGGTCTCGACAAGGACCGCATATACGACCGCGAGCGATGTGGTCGAGAGCGCGATACCGGCGATCTCCGACTGCCGGAGATCCCAGCCGGCGACGAAGAACGCGAAGAGGCCGGCTCCGATGAACGGAAGGAGGAACGAGAGACCGCCGATGAGCACGGATTCCGTGAGCTTCCGCCGGAGGACCGACGGGTCGACCTCGGCGCCGGCAAGGAACGTCAGCACGATGCTCGCGAACGACGCGAGGAAATCGATCCACGGCGTCGTCACGACGCCGAACGCGTTCCCCGCGACGACGCCGAAGACGATCTCGATGATCGCGACCGATAGGCCGAGCTCCACGCTCAGCATCGATGCGATCAAAATGGAGAACCCGACGATGGTCGCGATGAGCAACTGGTCCACCACATCCTCCGCCATACGGCGGCGGAGGAACTACACGGTCTCCGCCGCTCTCATGTGGTAGAGGCCATCAGCCGCTCTGGAGCGGCACTCAACGGCGGGACTCATCGCCGACGCGCCTAGTCTACCGAGGCTGACGCCGCTTGAGCACCCAGGCGAGGCGCAGCGCGAGGTAGCCGAACACCGCCATCATGGCGACGCCGACGAGCAGCGCGGCGCTTCCGGACGTGAAGAGATCGCGGCCGGCGTCCTGCCGGCCGAGGTTGCCCGCGGCGATGCCGCTGGTGGCGACGGCGGTCGCGTAGTACGCGAGCGCGAGACCAATGACCGCGAGGCCGGTGTAGGCGAAGACCTTGCGCCAAGCGTGTCGTTCCATGGCGTGCGTTGTAGCGGCCGGGAGGCGGCGCGGCAATGACCCATTTGGTCTCGTTCGGAAGGACGTGCTGGCCTCACGGGGCGGGCTCGGAGGCGCCTCGCGCTCGGGCGAAGGTCCACGCCAGGACGAAGAGCCAGAGCCCGATCGCCACATGGGCTGCGCTGAAATAGGGCTGGGCGAGTGCGTCGGCGAGCGACCGCGGCATGACCGCGATGAATGCGGCGGAGAAGGCCTCCTCCAGTGGCACGAGCGCGAACGCGCAGAGCCCGAGCGCGGCGGTGACGAGCCCCAGCGTGCGCGACATGACGCCCGTCTGAGCCCACATCTTCCCGATCGTCCACCACCACATGCCGAGGACGAACAGAGAGGCGGGCCGGACGTCGATGTTCGCCGAGCCCGCGAGCCCGACGGTGGCGACGGCCGCGCCGGCGATGGTGCCGAGGATCGCTCCGCTCTGGCGGACGGCGGCGTGCCGGACGTGCAACACCGCGATGGCCGGCAGCAGAAGGCCGTACGCCACCGCCACGAGTGCGTTGTATAGATAGGGATACGCGAGCGCGCCGAACGCAACGATGCCGAGATGCGCGATCCCCGCGATCGCGCTCCAGAGCGCGGCCTTGCGGGTGGCCGCTACTTCGTCGGCGTTGACGGCTTCTTGCTCAATCTCTGGCCTGCGGCCAGAGAATGCTCAAGGCTGATCGGTTCGCTCCTCGCGGCGAAGCCGCTCGTCGCTCATTTCTTCTTTTGCCCCTTCTCGTCGTACTCGTAGAAACCACGACCGACTTTCGCCCCCAGGCGGCCCGCGAGGACCATCCGCTTCAGGAGCGCCGGCGGCGCGACGCTCGGGTCCTTGAACTCGTCGAAGAAGATGTTCGCCACGTGGAGGTTGACGTCGAGACCGGTGTAGTCGATGAGCTCGAACGGACCCATCGGGTGCCGGAGCCCGAGCTTCACGGCGGTATCGATCTCCTCGACCGTCGCGACGCCCTGCTCGAGCGCGCGGATCGCGCCAAGGAGGTAGGGGACCATGAGCCGGTTCACGATGAAGCCGGGCGTGTCCTTGCATACGACGCCCGTCTTGCCGAGCGAGCGGACGAACTCGCGCAGCGTCGCGATCGTCGCCTCGCTCGTGGTGAGCGCCTGCACGATCTCGACGAGGGGCATCACCGGCGCGGGATTGAAGAAATGCAGGCCGGCGAAGCGGTCGGGCCGCTTCGTGATCGCGGCCATCTCGACGATCGTGAGGCTCGACGTGTTCGAGGCGAAGATCGTGGACGCCGGGCAGAGCGCGTCGAGCGTGCCGAAGACGTCCTTTTTCGCGTCCATCTGTTCGACGACGGCCTCGATGATCAGGTCGCAGTCCTTGAGGTCCTCGAGGGCGGTCGTGCCGCGCATCCGGCCCCGGGCCGACCTCGCGTCTTCCTCGGTCGTCTTGCCGGCCCTCACGACGCGGGCGAGCGACGAATCGACACGGCCGAAGCCCTTGTCGAGCAGGGGCTGGCCGACTTCGCGCACGACCGTGTCGTAGCCCGCCTGCGCGCAGACCTGCGCGATGCCCGATCCCATGAGGCCGAAGCCCACTACGCCAACGCGTTTGATCGGCATGGACGCTCCCCTCGGATGCGTACTCGCTCGCGCATTCTAGGCACGCTTTTTCCCTACGATGGGCCGCGTGCCGAAGGCTTCCTCATACATCGGTCCGGGTGCCGTCGACGTCGCCCTCGAGGTCAACGGGGACGGCGTCAGCGTGCATGTCCCGCCGCATCGGACCCTGCTCGACACGCTGCGGGAGACGCTCGGGCTCACCGGCGCGAAGCGCGTCTGTGATGAAGGGATGTGCGGCGCATGCACGGTCCTCCTCGACGGCGAGCCGGTGTATTCGTGCATGACGCTCGCGGTCGCGTGCGCCGGTCATTCGGTCGAGACCGTTGAGGGGCTGTCCAAGGACACCAACCTGCACCTCATCCAAGAGGCCTTCATCGAGCACGATGCCTTCCAATGCGGCTTCTGCACGCCGGGGCAGATCATGTCGTGCGTCGCCCTACTGAAGCGGAACGCCGCGCCGACCGGTGAGGACGTCCTCCGCGCGGTGAGCGGCAACCTCTGCCGGTGCGGCGCGTACCCGAACATCGTTGCCGCCGCGCTGAGCGCCGCGAAGAAGCAGGCCCGCCGATGAACATCAAGGTCGTCCGCACCAAAGCCGAGATCGAGGGCCGGATCATCGAGGCGACCGCGCTCGTCGAGGGCAGGGACCTCGCCCCGTGGGGGACCGACTCCGGGCTGGCGATCGTCGGCAAGGGCCACCCCCGGGTCGACGGGATCGCGCGGGTCACCGGGCGGGCGCAATACACCCAGGACCTGTACCTCCCCGGGATGCTGCACGTGCGCGTGCTGCGCAGCCCGTATCCGCGCGCGCGGGTGCGGCGCGTCGACGCCAGCCGGGCGCTCGCGCTTCCTGGCGTGCGCGGCGTGCTGCATCGCTTCAATGCGCCGAAGGCGGCGTTCCGCGGCGAGGAGACGATCTTCCGCGACGAGGTCCGGTTCGTCGGCGACGAGGTCGCCGCCCTGGCGGCCGACACGGAGGAGACCGCGGCGGACGCGGTGCGGCTCATCGACGTGGACTACGAGCTCCTGCCATTCGTAGCGGATCTCGAGGAGGCGATGCGCGACGACGCGACGCGCCTGACCGAGAAAGGCAACGTGACCGAGTCCGGCACGTACGAGCGCGGCGACACCAAGCGCGCGTTCGCCGAGGCCAGCGTGGTCGTCGAAGCGACGTACCGCACCTCGACGCAGCTGCACAACAGCCTCGAGACGCACGGGGCCGTCGCGCGCTGGGACGGCGACCTGCTCACCGTGTGGGAATCCACGCAGCACGTGTTCGGTGTGCGCGCTGGCCTCCAGGCCGCGCTGAAGATCCCGTACAGCGACATCCGCGTTCTCTGCGATTACATGGGGGGCGGCTTCGGCTCGAAGGGCGGAGCGGGGAAGTACACGATCGTGGCCTCGATCTTCGCGCGCCAGCTCGGCAAGCCGGTGCGGTGCTTCCTCACGCGCGACGAGGAGAACCTCGCCGCCGGGAACCGCTCCGCGACGTACCAGACGGTGAAGATCGCGGCCAAGGGCAAGCGCATCCACGCGATCGAGCACCTCTCCTGGTCGAACTCGGGTCAGGGCCGCTGGGTCGCGGACCCCACCGGCCCGACGAACGGGCTGTATGACATTCCGCACGTGCGCACGCGCTCCTACAAGGTGGTCACAAGCCTCGGCGCGCTCAGCGCGTTCCGCGCGCCGGGCTACGTCGAGGGCACGTTCGCCCTTGATCAGGCCATCGACGAGCTCGCCGACCGCATCGGCGAGGACCCCCTCGCGCTGCGTCGGCGGCACGCCGCTCTGCAGACCGATCCGGTGACCGGCATGCGCTACTCGCTGAAGCGGCTCCTCGCCTGCTACGACATCGGCGCCAAGGAGATCGGCTGGCAGCACCGCAAGCCGGAGGGGACCCGCGGTAGCGCACCGCATCGCCGTCGCGGCTACGGGATGGCGTCACAGCTCTGGGGCGGCAGTGGATTTCCGCCGGCCTACGCGACGGTGCATTTGAATCCCGATGGGACCGCGGTGCTGCGCTGCGGGACGCAAGACATCGGCACCGGCACGCGCACCGTGCTCGCGCAGCTCGTCGCCGAGGAGCTCGGGCTCGCACTCGGCGACGTGCGCGTCGAGCTCGGCGACACGAGCAGCCAGTACGCGCCGATCTCGGCCGGCTCGCTCACGGTCTCGTCGGTCGGGCCCGCCGTGCGCCTTGCGGCGAAGGACGCGCGGATGCAGCTCCTCGACGCGGCATCCGGCCTGCTCGAGGTCGGGGCGACCGAGCTGCGCGTCGAACGCGGCGCGATCGTCAGCACGGGTCGGCGGACCCAGATCGGCGAGGTGCTCGGCCAGATCGAGAACTACACCGTCATCGGCAAGGGCTCGCGGTTCCCGAATCCCGAGGACATCTCGCTCAAGACCTTCGGCGCGCACTTCGCGCAGGTCGAGGTCGACGTGCGCACCGGCGAGGTCTTCGTGGAGCACATCGTCGCGGTGCACGACATCGGCCGGGTGATCAACCCGCTGACCGCGGCATCGCAGGTCGAGGGCGGCGTCATCCAGGGCCTCGGCTTCGTGCTGAGCGAGGAGCGTGTCGTGGACCGGCCGACTGGCCGGGTGCTGAACGGCAATCTCGAGGGGTACAAAGTGCCGACCATCCGCGATGTGCCGAAGATCACCGTGCGGTTCATCGACGATCCGGATACGAAGGCCAACAATATCGGCGCGAAGGGCCTCGGCGAGCCGCCGATCATCCCGCTGCCAGCCGCGATCGCGAACGCGGTCGCCAACGCCATCGGCGTGCGCGTGCGGACCGCGCCGATCACCCGTCAGCGCGTGCTCGAAGCACTCGAGCTACGCCCATGAAGCCGTTCGCGTATGCGCGTCCTCGTGCGGTGACCGAGGCGCTCAAGCTTGCGCGCGGCGGAGCGACGGTGATGGCCGGCGGTACGGACCTGCTCGGCCTCATGAAGGACGGGATCGCCGCGCCGGAGCGGATCGTCGACATCCGCTCGCTCGAGCCGCTGCGCGGCTGGGCTCGCGCGAAGGGCAAGGGGCTCCGGATCGGAGCGCTGGTCTCGCTCGTCGACCTTGAGACGTCCGCGGAGCTCGCGAGGACGATGCCGATCATCGGCGAGGCCCTGCGGCCGGCCGCAACGGCGCAGCTCCGCACGATGGGAACGGTCGGCGGCAATCTGCTCCAGCGGAACCGTTGCTGGTATTTCCGCGACGAGGCGTACCCCTGCTGGCTCAAGGGTGGCGTGCGCTGTTTCGCCATCGAAGGGGACAACCGCCTTCACGCGATCGTCGGCGCCGAGGAATGCGTCGCGGTCGCGCCGTCGGATCTCGCGCCCGCCCTCATCGCCTACGACGCGACGGTGTCGCTGACCGGATCGCGCGGCACGCGGACCATGCCGCTCGTTGACCTGTTCGTGACACCGCACGGCCGGGTGCGGCGCGAGCACGCCATCACGTCCGACGAGCTGATCATCGAGGTCCGCGTCCCGGAGAACGCGCTCACCCGCCGCGGCGCCTTCGAGAAAGCGATGGAGCGCAAAACGTGGAGCTTCGCGCTCGTCTCGGTCGCGGTCTCGGCCAAGCTGATCGGCGGCGTCGTCCGGGATGCGCGCATCGTGCTCGGCGGCGTTGCACCGGTGCCGTGGCGCGCGCGCGACGCGGAGAAGCTGCTCGAGGGCCAGGTACTCGACGACGCGGCGTGCCAGGCTGCCGCGGACGCCGCGCTCGAGCGCGCGGAGCCGCTGAAGGACAACGGCTACAAGGTCCCCCTCGCTCGCGAGCTCGTGCGCCGAACGCTGCGCCGACTGGCATGAATCGCGACCCGGAGCTCGTCCGGCTCGAGCTCGACAATCAGATCGCCGGCGGCCGGGCGTTCGTCGCGGCTGGCCCGGAGATCTCGGCGCGATACGGCACCGCCTTCGACACGGTCGCCGGGCTCGCGACCCCCACGTGCGCGGCCTGGGACTACCCGCTGTTCAACCGAGTCATCGGCGCGGGGGTCCTCCGGCCGCTCGACGAGCGCGGGATCGACGCCGTCGTCCGTCACTTCACGGCGAAGGGCCGCGCGCCGTGCGTCGAGGTCTACCCCGGGATCACGTCTCCGGAGCTTCTTTCCGCGCTCGGCCGCGCGGGCTTCACCGACTCCGGTCACGGGTTCGAGTCGCACGTGCTCGAGACCGATCGCGCGATCGACCTCGCGCTCCCAGGCATCGCCGTCCGCAACGTCGCGCCCGCCGAGCGCACGCACTTCGGCGAGCTGGTCCGCGACGGGTTCGACATGAGCGGTGATGGCGTGCTCGGACCGTTCTTCGTCGATCTGACCGTCGCGTCGCTCACGCACCTCGGCGGCGACGGCGCGGCGTTCATCGCCTCGGCCGACGGTGAGGATGCGGGCAGCGGCCAGCTCGTCCTCACCACTCGCGTCGCCGGCTGCTATTCCGGCAGCGTGCTCGAGAAGTTCCGCGGCCGGGGCATCCAGAAGGCGCTGATCGCGGCTCGGGTCGGAGAAGGCCTCGCCCGGGGCAGGCGCGTCTTCATCTCGCAGACCGATCCAGATTCGGCGAGCGGCCACAACCTGCACGACCTCGGCTTTCGCCCGCTCTACCGCGCGACCTGGTTCACCCGCCCGGCGTGACCGCCATCGCACGTGCCGTGACCGAGAACTTCGTCGTTGCCCAGCGTCTCTGGACGCAGAGCGACCCCATCCTCGCGCGGCGCTACGGTCTCGCCAACGCGACACGTCGCGGGGTGGTCTGCTTCAGCGCCGCGTCGTTCCCGGAGCCGTTCGGTGATCTCGCCGTCGGGTTCGGTGTGCGTCGACCGCCGACGCGCGGCGTGCTCGACGTGGTCCTCGCGCGGTACGCGGAGCTGCAGCTGACGCCTCGCATCGCGCTGCTCGGCCGCCTCGCGTCGCGTGCGGCGGCGCGGCGGCTGCGCGACGCGGGCCTACGCGAAGCCGAGCCGCAGCACCACGTGTTCGTGCGCCCTGGCCGCGCGGCGCCGCGCGTGATCCTCGAGCCGCACGTCGCGATCGAGCGCGTCGCCGCACGTGAGTCGGCGCCGCTCGCGTTCCTGGCGCAGTCGGGTTTCGGCGGAGGCGGTCCGATCGTGGAGTACTTCACCCGCACGCGCGTCGCGATGCTCCGCGATCATCCTCGCACGGCCGTCGCCGTGCGAGCGACGCGCGACCGCGAGCCGGCCGGGAGCGGGATCGTCATCGTGACGTCGGGCGCGGCGAGCCTGTGGTCGGGCAGCGTGCTCCCGGCGCATCGCGGCCACGGCATCCAACGCGCGCTCATCGCCGAGCGAGTCCGCATCGCCATCGCGCGCGGCTCGCGCGCCTGTTTCTCGCTCGCCGAGCCCGGCGGCCGCTCCGCACGCAACCTGCGCGCGGTGGGGTTCCGCGACCTGGGGCCGCTGCGCGTGTTCACCACGTGAACGAGCTCTCCGGCACCGAGGCCCGCATGCTCGCGCTCCACGCCCAGGGCTTCGTCGGCGCGCCGGACGACGACGTGCGCGCGATGCTGCAGCGCGTCGGCGCGGTGCAGCTCGACACGATCTCCGTGCTCGCGCGCTCGCACGAGCTCGTCGCCTACGCGCGCCTCGGCCCAATCGGACGGGCCGCGATCGAGGAGACCTACTGGGGCCGGCCGGCGCGCGCGTTCGAGGCACTCGCCCATGCGATGTGCATCCTCCCCATCGAGCTCTGGCCGCACTTCGCCGCCCGCCGCCGGCGGAGCGCCCGCGGGGTCCATCCGCGCCGGCCGCCGGAGGACCGCGCGATGCGGGAAGTGCTCGCCGAGCTGGAGGCCCGCGGCCCGCTCACCGCGACGGACCTCGGTGGCTCGCGAAGCAAGGCCCCGCGACCGGAGAACGTGTGGTGGCACTGGTCGGCGGAGAAGATCGCACTCGAGCGGCTTCTGGCGATCGGCACGGTCGTGTGCGTCGACCGCCGGGCGTGGAAGCGGGTATACGACCTCACCGAGCGCGCGGTGCCCGCGCGGCTGCGCGAGAGGAACGAGGACGACGCCACGTGTCACGCCACGCTCGTCGGCCTCGCGGCCGACCGGCTCGGCGTCGGGACGCTCGCGGATCTGCGCGGCTACTTCGGCGGGATGAGCCTGCCCGAGGCCCAAGCCGCGATCGAACGTGCTGGTCTCACACCCGTCCGGGTCGTGGGGTGGGAAGGCAAGGCGTGGGCCTCCCGGCGTGCCCTGAGGGCGCTATCCAACGGCGCGGTACGCGGAGCGAACCGGACGACGCTGCTGTCGCCCTTCGATTCGCTGATCTGGGACCGGCAGCGCACCGCGCGCATCTTCGAGTTCACGCACAAGTTCGAGGCGTACGTCCCCGCGCCCGATCGCGTGCACGGCTACTTCGTGATGCCCGTGCTGGCGGGCGGCAAGCTCGTCGGCCGCGTCGATCCGGGCCGGACCGGGACGACGCTCGTCGCGAAGCGCGTGAGCGGCGAGCCCGCCGCCGCGAAGCAGATCGCCCGCGCGCTCGTCGAGGCGGCGCGCTGGGTCGGCTGCGACGACGTGACGGTGACGGAAGCGCGGCCCGCTCCGTTCAAGGCGGCGCTCCGCACGGCGCTCACAGCCCAGCGGTGACCGCGTTCGCCCTCGCGCTCGTCCTCGCGTCGGCGGTCGCGCACGCGACGTGGAATCTCTTCGCGAAGCGCGCGGGCGGCGGCGTGCCGTTCCTCTGGCTTGCGCTCACGCTCGGGATCCCGCTCTACGCGCCGATCGCGATCGCCGTCCTGATCATCAGCGGCGCGCGGATCGGTCCCCTTGAGATCCTCTGGATGTTCGTGAGCGCCGCGCTGAACGTGGCGTACTTCATCTTCCTGCAGCGCGGCTATCGCGCGGGCGATCTCTCGATCGTCTACCCGCTCGCTCGCGGCACCGGCCCGGTGCTCGCCACGATCGCGGCGATCCTCATCTTCGGTGAGCGGCCGACGCCGCTCGCGATGGCCGGCGCCGTCTCGATCGCGATCGGCGTGTTTGTGCTCACCGGCGACCCGCGCAAGCTCCGGCAGCGCGGCGTCGGCGCCGCGGTCGGATACGCGCTCCTCACGGGCGTGACGATCGCGATGTACACGCTCTGGGACA
Source organism: Chloroflexi bacterium UBA4730 (assembly GCA_002404155.1). Lineage (GTDB taxonomy): Bacteria > Chloroflexota > Limnocylindria > P2-11E > P2-11E > UBA4735. Next base: position 53,581 of record DHJC01000023.1, read on the forward strand.
AGCGCGGCGTGAGCGCCCTGCTCATCCCGCCGGTCCTCTACGAGTGGGGCTCGAACATCGGGCGGTCGCTCATCCTCGCGCCGCTCGCGCTGCCCCGGTGGCCCGAGGTGCAGGCCGAGTGGGCCGCGAACAAGATCGCGGCGCTCGTCGTGGCGTCGCTCTCACCGCTCGCGTACATGCTCGTGCTCACCGCGCTCGCGATCAGCCCGGTCAGCTACGTCGCCCCGGCGCGGGAGATCGGGATCCTCTTCGGCGTGCTCATCGGCGCGCGCACGCTCGCCGAGGCCGACATCGGAAGGAGATCGATCGCGGCGACCCTGATGGTGGGGGGCGTCATCGCGCTCGCGCTCGGCTAGTGCCGCCGAGGTCGAAACAGGTCGGCGCCTTCGATCGCGAGCAGCCGGCGCTTCACGTCGAGCCCACCGGCGTAGCCGACGAGCGATCCATTCGAGCCGACGACCCGGTGGCACGGCACGACGATCGGGATCGGGTTCTGATTCAGCGCTCCGCCGGCCGCGCGCGAGGCCTTCGCGTTGCCCGCGCGCTTCGCGACGGCGCCGTACGTGCTCACCGCGCCGAATGGGATCTTCGCCGTTGCCGCAAGGACCTTCGTCTGGAAGGGCGTGAGGCCCGAGAGGTCGACATCGACGTCGAACTCGCGCCGCTTGCCGTTGAAGTACTGGTCGAGCTCCCGCGCGAGGACGCTCGACCGGCGGTGGTCCGGCACGACGCCGGGCCCGTATACGCGCACGAGGCGCCGCAGCTCGCGGTCGGACGGCTCGTCGCCGTAGTGGATGGTCGTCACGCCCTTCGGTCCGATCGCGACCCACAGCGGTCCGAGCGGCGACTCGAGCACGTCGTACCCGACCGTCGCGAGCCCTTCGCGCTTCGCTCGCGCGAGCAGCCGCTCGCGGGCTTCGCCGATCACCATGTCCATCGTCATCTCTAGGCCACCGCCGCTTTCAGTTTCTTCAACGCTTCGCTCACTCGCGCGCGGGCGGCCTCCTCGCTGCAGTCGAGCGCCGCCGCGATCTCCAGGTACGGGAGCCCTTGAACCTTGCGCAGCACGAACGCGGCCCGCTGCCCCGCGGGCAGCGTCTCGATCGCTCCCGCGAGATCCGCGAGCGTGACGTCGTCGCGCTCGGGCGCCGCGATGGCGAGGTCGTCGACGTTCGCGACGATCCGCTTCGCGCGCCGCTCGCGATCGATCGCGCGGTTCGTGGCGATCTTGTACAGCCACGCGCGCTCGTTGCCCTGCCGCGGCGGAGGCCACGCTCGGAACGCCGCGAGGAACGTGTCCTGGTAGAGATCCTCCGCATCGGCGCGCTGGCCGGACAGCCGAAGGGCGTACGCGAACAACTCGCGCTCGTGGCGCTCGAGGAGCTGGCCAAAGGTCAGTGCATCGGTATCCACGCTCGTAGATGGAACGCTGGACCTACCTCGGACGTGAGACGGCCCGCTCGTACAGGTCGTCGCCGAGGCGCAGGGGCCGCCCCGATCCGCCGTACCGCTCCATCGAGAGCTCGGCGAGAACCGAGAGAGCGATCTCCGCGGGTGTCCGTCCACCGAGGTCGAGGCCCACGGGGGCGTGCACGGAGCGGATGCGGTCCTCGGGAAGCCCTTCCTCGCGGAGCATCCGCTCGATCAAGATGGTCTTGCGCTTGCTGCCCAGAAGGCCGATGTAGCGCGCGCGGGTCTGGATCGCCGCGCGCAGGCACTGCGCGTCGAGCTTGTGCCCGCGCGTCGCGACCACGATGAACGCGTTCCAGCCGATCGAGAGGCTGCCGAGGGCCTCGACCATGTCCGCGCGCACGACCTCGACGCGCTCGGGGAAGCGCTCCTGCGACGCGAACTCCGGCCGGTCGTCGATCACCGTGACCTGGTAGTCGAGCCCGTGCGCGAGCTTCGCGAGCGCGAGCCCGACATGACCCGCGCCGACGACGACGAGATGCGGCTTCGCGACGATCGGCTCCACCAGCAGCTCCCGCTCATCATCGAGCGGCGCGGTTCGCGCGGTCCCGGCCCGCAGCGTCTCGGCCGCGATCGTCCGGGCGCGTTCGTCAAGCGTCGCGTCGCCGAGCGTGCCGCCCGACGCGCCGCTCTGCTCGACGTACAGCCGGCCCGCGGGGACCACGTCGCGGCCTCTCTTGAGGAGCAGCGTGGCAAGGGCGATCGGCGTCCCGGTCGATGACGCCGCGAGCACGTCGGCGAGCAGCTCGCGGCCGCCCACGGTGAGCGCACCCGCACCGGGCTCGATGTGGATCCACATGGTTCCTCCGCACACGAGGCCGGTGTCCCAGGCGAGCTCCTCGGTGAGCTCGTACTCGCGGAGCGACGACGAGCCGCCCTCGTCGAGGATGCGCTTCGCCTCCGCGAACGCGTCGCCCTCGACGCAGCCGCCGCCGAGCGTTCCGTACGTGCGGCCGAGGTCGTCCACGAGCATCTTCGCGCCGACCACCTGTGGGGTGCTGCCAACGGTGCGCACGACGGTCGCGACCGCGAACGGCCGGTCCTCGCGCTCGAGCTCCGCCATGCGCGCGTACAGCTCTCTCATTGGTGTAAGTCTGCCACCCGGTCGACGTCCCGCACCACGCCGCGGTCCTGCACGTCCACGTCGACGCGCTGGTCGGGGTGCCGCTTGAGGATGTCGTGCAGCGTGATCGTCGCCTCTGCCGCGCGGATCTCGTCACGCAACGCCGGCGGGAGGACGACCGGATGCCCGCGCTTCCCCTGGTACCGCGGCGACACGATCGCCGGCCGTGATGCGAACACGTCGAGGAGGATCGCGACCGTGCCGCTCTGCACGAACGGCATGTCCGCGGGGAGCACGACGAGCGCGTCGCCCTCGGCCTCCGCCATCCCCGCCTGGAGCGACGAGAACATCCCGCGCGACGGATCCGGGTTGACGACCGGCCACACCCGCGGATCGCTGAACGCGTTCACGTCGCGCATGAGCTCGTCGGCATCCGGCCCGACGACCACGACGATCTGATCGACGCCGCCGTTCAGCAGCACCGAGATCGTGCGGTCGAGGAGCGGCTCGCCATCGATCGGGGTCAGGAGCTTCTTGCCCCCGAACCGCTCGGCGCTGCCCGCGGCGGGGACCACCGCGACGCTGCGCACCTAGTTCTCGCGCAGCGAGGCGAGCGCTCGGGTCGCGAACACCGGCACCGTCTTCTTGCGCTGCGCGATCGTGCCCGAGGTGTTGTCCATCGGCCGCGCGATCTTGTGCGCCGCCGCGGCCGCGGCGGCGATCGCGTCATCCTCGAGTCTTGATCCGATGAGCGCTGCGGCCGCCGCAGCGACGAGCATCGGCCGTGAGCCGACCGCGGTCATCGCGAGGCGCGCCTCGCGGACGATGCCGCCATCCAGCCGGACGGCCGCGGCCACGCCGACGATCGGGAAGTCGAACGAGCCGCGGTCGCGGAGCTTCAGGTACGTGCTCCGCCACCCGTCGGCGGGCGGCAGGATGACCTCGGTCACGATGTCGTCGCGCCCGATCGTGAGGTGGCTGATGCCATCGTCGCGGTACATGTCCGCCAGCGCGATGACCCGCTCACCCTCCGAGTTGACGACGCGTGCGCTCGCACCGAGCGCGAGGAGCGCGGGGACCATATCCGCGCTCGCGACGGCGAGACAACGTGGGCTGGACGGCGCGACGCGGCACACGACCGACGGGTCGGTCTTCATGCACATCCCCTCGGCCATCCGCCAGAACAAGGACTGGTCGTACCAGTTGCAGCGGGTGTCGAGGCAGAGATTACCGCCGATGGTGCCCATGTTCCGCAGCTGTGGGGTCGAGATCGCGATCGCGCTCTCCGCGAGCGCGCGATAGCCGCTGAGCACGCGCGTGTCGCTCGCGACCGCGGCCAGGGTCGCGCCCGCGCCGATGGTGACGCCCAGCGGTAGGGGCCCCGCTGGCCGAAGGCCACCGTTCTGGATGCCCCGGGGCAACGCTCTGCCGAGCGCGATGAGCGTGCTCGGCGTGAACTGGCGGCGCTTCATGTTCGGGTAGAGGTCGGTGCCGCCGGCGACGAGCATCACGGTGATCCCGGGCGTTCCGGTCTTCGCGCCATCCTGCTCGGCCGCATGGTGCTCGCGCAGGAGGAGCGCGGCGTCCTCGACCGTTGCCGGCGTGTGCAGCTGGAAGCGAGGAAGCCTAAGCATCGCGCTTGCGCTCCCGCGCATCGGTCGACGCGGTGAGGCGCCGCAGCGCGGCCTTCGGGTCGCGTCCCCCATCGAGGCCAGTAGGTCCGACGCGGTCCTTTTTCTTCGCGAGCGCGTCGAGGATCTTATCGGGGGTGATCGGCGTCTCGTCGAACCGCACGCCGATCGCGTCGTACACCGCGTTCGCGATCGCCGGGATGACCGGGTTGAGCGGGCCCTCACCGGACTCCTTGGCGCCGTACGGACCTTCGGCGTCGATGGTCTCGACGATGATCGCCTCGAGCTTCGGCGTGTCGAGCGAGGTCGGGATCTTGTAGTCGAGCAGCGAGGGCTTCTTGTGCAGGCCGCCGCGGAACACCTGCTCCTCGCCGATGATCTCCCCGTAGCCCATGTACGCCGAGCCCTCGATCTGGCCCTCGACGTTCGCCGGGTTGAGCGCACGACCGCAGTCGTGCGCGGTGACGATGCGATCCACGGTCAGGACGCCGGTCTCGCGGTCGACGGTGACCTCGGCGACGCACGCCTGATAGGAGTACGCGGGCGAGGGGCCGACGCCGGCGCCCTTGAACGTGCCGCCGATGCCCGTTGGCGGCTTGTACCAGCCCGCCGCGGAGAGCGTGCCGAAGCGCGCCTCGGCCGCGACCGCGACGTCGGTGAAGCTCATGAACGCGTCGGGATGCTCATGGTCGTAGAACCGGCGGTACGCGCTGCGGATCTGCTCGACCGGGACGCCGAGCTGCTCCGCGGCGACGGTGCCCAGCTGCTCGCGCAGCTTCATCGCCGCGTCCTTCGTGGCGTTTCCGGCCATGAACGTGACCCGCGAGGAGTACGAGCCGAGGTCCACCGGCGCGAGCGAGGTGTCGCCGGACACCACGTGCACGTCCTCGGGCAGCACGCCCAGCGTCTCGGCGGTGATGCTCGCGAGCATGTTGTCCGAGCCTTGCCCGATCTCCGCGGTGCCGCAGTACACGGTCACGCCGCCGCCACGGTCGATCTTCACCGTCGCGCCGGAGTGGGGCATCTCGTTCCAGTAGATCGGGAGCCCGGCTCCAGAGATGTACGCGCTGCCGGCGATGCCGATGCCCTTGCCGGGCGGCAGCTGGCGGTGTCGGGCGCTGAAGTCGGTGGCCCGTCCCGCGCGCTCCAAGCATTCGCCGAGGCCCATCGTCGTGATGCGCAGGTCGTTCACCGTGCGCGAGTTCGGCGGCTGCAGGATCCGCAGGCGGTACGCGAGCGGGTCGAGCCCGAGATCCGTCGCGATCTTGTCGAGCTGCGCTTCGAAGGCGAACCGCGGCTGCGTCGTGCCGTGGCCGCGCTTCGGACCGCACGGCGGCTTGTTCGTATACACACGCACGCCGTCGAACTTGTACGCGGGCACGCGGTAGGTGACCGTCAGCAGCGCGCCGGTGTAGTAGGTGGTGGCGATCCCGTACGAGGCGTATGCCCCGCCGTCGAGCCAGCTCTGGAAGTGGACCGCCGTGATCTCGCCGTCCTTCGTCACGCCCGTCCGGAGGCGCATCTTCACCGGATGCCGGCCCCGATGGGCGTAGAAGACCTCTTCGCGATCGAGGGTGAACTTCACCGGGCGTTTCGTGCGGAGCGCAAGGAGGCAGGCCGCGAACTCGTGCGCGAACGGATCGCTCTTTCCGCCGAACGCCCCGCCATTCGGCGTCGCGATCACCCGGATCCGCGCGCGCGGCACGCCGAGGACCTTCTCGAGCTCGCGGTGCAGGTAGTGCGGCACCTGCGTGCACGTCCAGAGCGTCACGTTGCCGTTCGCCTCGCCATTCGCGACGCAGCTGTGCGACTCGATCGGGGCGTGGGTGTTCCCCTCGAAGAAGAACCAGTCGTCGCGGGTGTGATCGGCCTTCGCGAAGCCCGCCTCGAGGTCGCCGAAGCTCAGGTGGACCTCCTTGAAGACGTTGCCCCGCGTGCTGTCGTCGTGGATCTTCACGTCCTCGCGCGCGAGCGCCTCCTCGATCGACAGAATGGCCTCGAGCGGCTCGTAGTCGACCGTGATGAGCGAGAGGGCTTCGAAGGCCGTGTCCTCGTCGAGCGCGGCGACGGCCGCGATGGGCTCGCCGACGTAACGGACCTTGTCGACCGCCAGCGCCGTTTCGTCCTGGGTCGACGGCATGATGCCCATCTTCTCGGGCATGTCCGCGCCCGTGACGATCGCGACGACGCCGGGATACGCGAGGGCGCGGGAGACATCGAGCTTCTTGATGCGGGCGTGCGCTTGCGTCGAGTGCAGGAGCCGGCCGTAGAGCATCCGCGGCAACATGATGTCGTCGGCGTACTTGGCCTGACCGGTGAGATGGGCCCACGAGTTCACCTTCGGCAGCCGCCGTCCGAGGATCGAGAGCTCGTTCATTTGGACTGCTCGATGAGCGGCAGATGACCGAGGGCGACGACGTCCTTCCACTTCTCGGCCTCGCCCTCGGTGAACACGGCGGCCTCGGCCACGATGCGCGCCCCGGCGCGCCCCATGAGGTCCCGCATCGCCGACAGGGTGCTGCCGGTCGAGACGACGTCGTCGACGATCGCCACGCGCTTCCCAGCGCAGAGCGCGCGGTCCTTCGCGTCGAGGAAGATCGTCCGCGGATGCCCGGTCGTGATCGACTGCACCTTCGTCTCGAGGGCCTCGCCCATGTACGAGACGTAGGTCTTGCGCAGCACGACGTAGGGGAGCGCGAGCAACGATGCGATCTCGTAAGCCAGCGGCACGCTCTTCGTCTCGGTCGTCACGATGACCTCGGGCTGCTTGGCCCGCAGTCGCCGGGCGAGCTCTTTGCCCGCCGCCTTGGTCATCTCGATGTCGCCCAGGATGTTGAAGACGGCGAGCCGCACGCCGCTCGGCACGGTGATGATCGGCAGATCGCGGCTGAGGCCGGCCACTTCCACGTGATGGGTTCGGTTCATCGCGCCTGCGCGGCCTTCTCGATCGCCTCGTAGATCGCGGTGTAGCCGGTGCAGCGACAGAGGTTGCCGGAGATGGCATGGGCGATCTCGTCGCGCGAGGGCCGCGGGTTCGTATCGAGGAGGGCCTTCGCGGCCATGAGCATGCCCGGTGTGCAGTAGCCGCACTGCGCCGCGCCCTCTTCGGCGAAGGCCGTCTGCAGCGGATGCAGCATCGTCGCGTCGCTCCCGGGGGCCCCTTCCCCCGCTCTGGCGAGCCCTTCGACGGTCGTTACTTCAGCGCGGTCGTCGAGCTGCGCCGGCAAGGTCAGGCAGGACAGGACCGGGACGCCGTCGACCAGCACGGTGCAGGCCCCGCACTCGCCGAGCTCGCAGCCGTGCTTGGTCCCGGTGAGCTGCAGCTCCTCCCGCAGCACCTCGAGCAGCGTGTGGTGCGGCTCGGCGGCGACCGTGTGCGACTCACCGTTCACGCGCAGCTGCAGGAGCTCCTTGGTCATGCGACCGCCTCGTGCCGGCCCAGCTGTGTCGACAGGCTGGCGGCCTCGCGCGCGCACGCTTTGCCGATCCGCTTCAGGGTGCGCAGGTCGAGCCGCTCCTTGAATCCGACGACGATGAGCACCGCGATGCGTCTGCCGCGCGCGTCGACGATCGGCGCCGCGACCGCGCGCACGCCCGCGAGGTATTCCTCGTCGTCGTAGCCGATCTCCGCGCCGCCCGTCAGGACCTTCGCGTGCGCACCGACGTTCGCCGGCAGCCGCCGGCCGATGGGCGCGCTCATGTGCAGATCCGTGCTTGGCTCCGCGCGCGCCGCGATCTCGATGCCGCCGTCGGTGGCGATGCCGAGCAGCGCGGTCTCGCCGAACGCGTCGAGCAAGGCCTCGAGGTGTGGCCGGGCGAGATGGGTGAGGTCGAAGCGCTGACCGCCACGGCGGAAGCGTCCATCGGGGTCCCGCGTGATGAGGTCATGCGACACGAGCGTCAGCAGAATGTCGCGGACCGTTCCCTTCGAGGCGCCGATCCGACGCGCGAGCTCGGAGATGCCGAGGCCCTCGCCCTCGCGGAGCTCCGCAAGGAGCCGCGCCGCCTTGTCGACCGCCGGGACGACCCGGTACGTACTCTCCCTCATACGACGTCCTGCGGATAATACGCCGGCCGACATCCGTTGGAGATCCGCCGCAGCGCATCATCGGTGCGTGGCCGACCTCGACGCGAGCGAGACCTGGACCGACGCCGCGCGGAAGGCCGCGCAGCGCGAGCGGCTCGCGCGGATGCTGCCGGAGATCGCGCGCTCGAACGCCTTCTATCGCCCGAAGCTCGGGTCGGCGACGGCCGACGCGTGGTCCAGCGTGCCGTTCACGACGAAGCGCGAGCTCTCGGACGATCAGGCCGGCCACCCGCCGTTCGGCTCGAACCTCACGTACCCCATGCACCGCTACACCCGGCTGCACCAGACGAGCGGCACCACCGGCACGCCGCTACTGATCCTCGACACGGCCGAGTCCTGGGAGTGGTGGAAGGAGTCGTGGCGCTTCATCTACCGCGCCGCCGGCGTGACCGCGGCCGACCGGGTGTTCTTCTGCTTCTCGTTCGGCCCGTTCATCGGATTCTGGTCGGCGTTCGCGGGCGCCGAGCACCTCGGGGCGCTCGCCATCTCGGGGGGCGCGATGTCGTCGAGCGAGCGCGTCGCGGCGATCATTGCCACCGGAGCGACAGTGCTCGTGTCCACGCCAACGTACGCGTTGCGGCTCGGTGAGGTCGCGCGCGACGAGGGCGTGGACCTCTCGGCGTCGACGCTGCGGGTCTCGGTCCACGCGGGCGAGCCCGGCGCGTCGATCCCCGCCACGCGCGCGCGGATCGAGGACGCGTTCGGGGTGAGCGCGTTCGATCACACCGGCGCGACGGAGGTCGGCGCGACCGGCTTCAGCTGCCCGGCCCGCGACGGGGTGCATCTCATCGAGCGTGAGTTCCTCGTCGAGATCCGTTCAGCACATGGCAGCGTCGCGGACGAGGGCGACGGTGAGCTCGTGCTCACGAACCTCGGGCGGTGGGGCTGGCCCGCGATCCGCTACCGGACCGGCGATCGCGTGCGCGCGAGCCGCGGGCCGTGCTCCTGCGGACGGACGCTCGTAAAGCTCGAGGGCGGGATCCTGGGCCGGGTCGATGACATGGTCATCGTGCGTGGGGTGAACGTCTTCCCGAGCGCGCTCGAGGGCATCGTCCACCGATTCGAGGACGTCATCGAGTTCCGCATCGAGGCCTACACCGAGCGCGGCATGGACGAGCTGCGCTGCACCATCGAGCCACGGCCCGGCGTCGACGCCGACGGCCTGGCCCGTGCCGTCGGTGAGGCCATCCATCGCGATATCGGTGTCCGCGCGGAGATGGCCATCGCGGCGCACCGGAGCCTGCCCCGCTTCGAGGTCAAGGCTCGCCGGTTCGTTCGGCGGCGCGAGGCGGAAATCGTCTGATCGGGATCGACGGCGCTGAAATGAAAAGAGGGCGGCTTCGCCGCCCTCTTTGATAACCCGGATATCCCGGATTTCCGGATTTCCCGCGAACTGGTCTAGTGCGCGCAGGCCTTCGCGGTGCCGGTGTCGCCCGCAGTCTTGAACGACTGACCGCAGCCGCAGCTCGACACGGCGTTCGGGTTGCGGAGCGCGAAGCCTCCACCCATGAGGGCGTCGACGAAGTCGATCTCGCTGCCCTTCACGTACATCGCGCTCATCGGGTCCACGACGACCTTCACGCCGTCGTGGTCGATGATCGCGTCGCCCTCCTCCGCCCCGTCGGCGAAGGTCATCCCGTACGAGAAGCCCGAGCAGCCTCCCGGGGTGACGTATACGCGAAGCGCGAGGTCAGCCCGACCCTGCTTCGCGATGATCTCTTTGAGCTTTTCAGACGCCTTGGCCGTGAGGCTCACGACCGCGTCGCTGGTGCCGGTCTCCTGCGGGTTGGTGTCGATCGCCAAGATGGTCCTCCTGCGGGTGTTCCGACGGTCATTCTAGAGGCCTGCGCCTCTGATTCCAGAGGCTCCGGACGCTTTCCGAACGTCAATACACTCGGTTTATGCCTGTTTTAGGACTCCATCACGCCCAAGTCTTCTGCCCGCCGGGCGGGGAAGCGCAAGCCCGGCGGTTCTACGTCGGCCTGCTCGGCCTGCGCGAGCTGCCGAAGCCCGCGTCGCTCCGGGAGAACGGCGGCTGCTGGTTCGAGGCGCCCGGCGGCGGACAGGTCCACCTGTCGACGGAGAGCGACCTGCACCTGCACCCGCGCCGGCACTTCGCGTTGCGGGTCGACGACGTCACGCGGATGCGCCGCGAGCTCGAGGCCCAGGGGGTGCCTTCCGAAGACGCGTCCCTGATCACGGGCTGGATACGCTGCTACGTCTTCGACCCGTTCGGCAACAAGATCGAGCTCGATCAGACGGAGACAAGCGACTGAGCGACTTCCACTTCTCGCCTCGCTCGAATCGTGCGCACGAGATCGCCTGGCGCATGTGGGGCGACGACGCGTTCCGCGAAGCGCGGACCGCCGACAAGCCGGTGCTGCTCGCGATCAGTGCGGTGTGGTGCCACTGGTGTCACGTCATGGACGAGACCTCGTACAGCGATCCCGAAGTCATCAGCGGCGTCAACGAGCGCTATATCCCGATCCGGGTCGACAACGACGAGCGGCCGGACGTGAACCGTCGCTACAACCTGGGCGGCTGGCCGACGACCGCGTTCCTCACCCCGAACGGCGAGATCCTCAACGGGGCGACGTACATCGCGCCCGACGCGATGCGCCACTACGTCACCGAGGTCGCCGACATCTGGCGCGACAAGAGCGCCGAGCTCGAGCCGCGCATTCGCGAGCTGAGGGAGCACGAGACCAGCGCCCACGAGCAGCGGCCCGGCGACCTCGCGCCGGAGATCGCCGGCGCGATCGGCGCCCTCATCCGCGGCCAATACGACCCCGAGTACGGCGGCTTCGGCCGCGAGCCGAAATTCCCACAGCCGAAGCTGTTGCGCTTTCTCATCGAGGAGTATCGGCGCTCGATGAGCGACGACGTCGCGCGGATGCTCCACAAGACGCTCGGCGCGATGGCCTCAGGCGGCATGTATGACCCGCTCGAGGGCGGCTTCTTCCGCTACTCGACGACGCGCGAATGGGGCGTCCCGCACTTCGAGAAGATGCTCGAGGACAACGCCGAGCTCCTGTGGATCTACAGCGAGGCCCATCGGACGTTTCCCTCGGCCGGCTACGACCGTGTCGCGCGCGACGTTATGCGCTGGATGGACGCCGTGCTGTGGCGCGAGGATGGGCGGGCGTTCTCGGGATCGCAGGATGCCGACGAGCGCTACTACACCCTGGACGCGGCCGGTCGCGCGGCGCATGGGGCACCGTTCGTCGATCGCCGCCTGTACACGAGCTGGAACGCGCTCGCGGCCACGGCGTACATCGCGGCCGCGAACGCGCTCGGGGAGGCCGCGCCGCGCGCGCGAGCCGTCGCGGTGATGAACTCCATCGCCGAGCGGGCGTGGGACGGCAGCACGCTTGCGCACGTTGGGGCCGCTGCGCCTCCATTGATCGGACCGGTCCGCGGCCTGCTGACCGACTACGTCGCGGTCGTGGCAGCGATCCTCGACGAGTACGAGACGGGGGAGCGCCCGCGCGCGCTCGCGGCCGCCGCCTCGCTCGCGGCATCGATGCGCGCGCAGCTCGAGGATCCCGCGGCCGGCGGATTCTGGGACGCGCCGGAGCGCGATGCGCCTGGGCGCCTCGCGGTGCGCGAGAAGCCGATCGAAGACGGGGCCGCCGCGGCCGACGTGCTCCTGCGTCTCGCCGCGCTGACCGGTGACGATCGGTGGCGCGAGAGCGCGACGCGCGCCCTGCGCGGCTTCGTCGGCGAGTACCGGCAATCGGGGCAGTTTGCCGCCGCGTTCGGATCGGCGGTCGCCCGTGCGCTCAGCGAGCCCCGGCTTGTGGTCGTGGTCGGTCCGGCCGACGATCCTGTCGCGACGGCTCTGTGGCAGATCGCATCGCAGAGCGACGATCCGGCGGGCGCGCGCCAGTGGCTGGTGCCCGGCCGGGACGACGACAGCCTCGCCGAACGCGGGTATCCGCCCGATCGCGTCTCGGCGTACGTCTGCGTCGGCACGACGTGCTCCGCGCCGATCGCGGCGCCGGCCGACCTGTCCGGAGAGCTGGCACGCGTGCGACGCCGCTTCCCCGCAACCTAGGCACGAGCCGTATCGTGCGCCGATGCCTGACGCTCTCCGCGAGCGGCTTCGCGCGCACGGCTACCTGCCGCCCGACTACGACGGCGGCGGACTCGTCAACGTCGCCGCGACGATCCTGGACCTGTGCGGCGCACGCGGGCCGGCCGATCCGCCGCCGCTCCGCGGCATCGAGCCGAGCCTTCTGGAAGGCGTCCGAAACATCCTCGCGATCCTGTGCGACGGCCTCGGCAGCGACCAGCTGCGGCGTGTGGCGAAGGCCGGCGATACACCGTTCCTTTCCAGCGTGCTCGACCGTGCGGCGCGGGGCGACGCCGCGCAGCTCATCGACGCGACCACGATCTTCCCGTCGACGACCGCCGCGGCGATCACCACGATCCAGACCGCGCGCACGCCGCAGGAGCACGGCAACATCGCGTACTTCCTCTGGCTCGAGGAGTTCGCGACGGTCGCGCAGATGCTGCGGTGGGGACCCGGCGCGCAGCGCCGGGGCTCGTTCTTCGACGACCGCGCCCTCGACCCGCGGGCGTTCGTGAAGGTGCCATCCATCCACAAGGCGATCCGCGACCACGGTGGTCGTTCGTACATCGTCGAGCCTGAGATCTTCCGCAACGAGGCGATGACCCGGATGCACGCGGCCGAGGCGAATTACGTGGGCTATCTGCTGCCGTCGACGATGGGCGTACGCATCGCGCAGCTCCTCGATGAGCGGGCCGAGGACGATTCGCCCCTGTACATCTACGCGTACTGGGCCGGCGTCGACACCGTCGCGCACTGGTATGGGCCGCGAGGTCCCGAGCACGCGGCGGAAGTGGCGCTCTTCGATCGCGACCTCGAGCGGGCCCTCGGCGGTCGCCAGGCGGGGGACACCCTCGTGATCCTCACCGCCGACCACGGCCACGCGAGCGTCGATCCGTCGCGACTCGTCGACCTCGAGGCCGACGCCGAGCTTCGCGCGCTCCTGCGCAACCCCATCGCCGGCGAGCCGCGGGTCGTCTTCCTCCACACCGATCGCGCGGCCGAGGTGAAGGCGTATCTTGAGCACACGTACCCCGGCACGTTCTTCCTCATCGATCGTGAGGAGGCCATCGCGGCCGGGCTGTTCGGCCGCGGCGATCCGTCGCTCGCGCGCAGGCGCGTCGGCGAGGTGCTGGCGATGATCGGAGACGATCGGGGAGCGTCCGTCGTCCGCGTGGACGGCCAGGTCGTGCAGCATCGCGGCTCGCACGGCGGGATGACGCCCGACGAAATGCGCATCCCTGTCCTACTCTGGCGCGCGTAGTGGCCGCTTCCTCGTATCTTCCCGACGTCGCAGGCGGCATGGTCGCGGCGGCGTGCTTCGCCGACGACGCGTCGGCCGAGAAGGCCCTCGCGATCCTCGCGGACTCCGACGTCCGGCCACCGGAGATCTCGGTCATCGCCCGCGACGGCGTACGCGCGGCCCGGATCGCCGGCGGGCACGCGTGGTACCCGGGGAAGGACGAGCGTGGCGCCGCCAGGATGCTCCACCGGGTCCTGCACCGCCTGCCGAAGGCCGTCCGCGATCGCTACCGGTCCGAGCTCGCCGACGGGAGCGTCGTCATCGTCGCGGCGGCCGGGGGGCAGCCGGCCGACACGCTCGCCGCGCTGCTCTCCCGAGCAGGCGGTCGCTTGGTCGACCAGTGGTGGCAGTCTCCGGCGGACCTCTTCGCGCCACCGGAATTGGCAGGCCCCTTCTAGTCAAACCCCCGCGCCCGACCTGCCGTTTGGCACATAGCCTGCTTGTCTCCTCCGCGAGCGCACGGAATACGCCCGTAGCGCGTCCACCTTGCGGAGAGGAGAACAATCGCTCATGGGACAGACGAACGTCAACGCCCCTGGCCCCGGCACGTCCGGCGATGGTGGCTTCGGCGCGGGCATGATCATCGGGATCATCCTGCTCATCCTCATCGTCCTCGTGCTGATCGTGTACGCCGGCCCGAAGATCTTCAACACCCCGACGAACACGAAGTCCTTCCTGGACCTGCTGCAGGCGATCGTCGCCTAATCGGCCCCCCGGGTCAGCTTTGCCGCCGCCCGGCTCTCGGCCCTCGGTCGAGATGCCGGGCGGCGTTTGTTAGTTTGCTGGCGTGCGGATCGAACGGCCGTCCCCCGACAAGCGCCAGCGGAACACGGATGAGGTGTTCGTGGGCGCGGTGGACTCGCAGCCGATCATCGGGGACGAGGCGCGCGACCTCCGTCTCATCGAGCACACGTTCCGCGACGGCGCCCGCAACAAGCTCCACACCCACACCACGGACCAGATCCTCATCGTGACCGCCGGCGAGGGCATCGTCGCGACCGAGCACGAAGAACGAGCGGTGCGGGCCGGGGACGTCGCGTACATTCCCGCCGGTGAGCGCCACTGGCACGGAGCGAAGCCGGGCATGGACATGACCCATCTCGCGATCCTCGGTGCGGGCAAGACGTTCATCGTCGCGGACGATCGCCCCGCCGACTGAGCCTGCTCAGGGCTCGCGAGCGCGGAACGAGAGGACCGCGAGACCGAAGACGAGCGCGACCCACCCGGCGACGTACAGCTCGAACGAGAGCGGAGCGGCGCTCGAGGCGTAGAACGGGTTGGCCGCCGATGCCGGTCCGGCCTGTGACCCGGCTGCGATAAACGACTGCGGCTCGAGGGCGTACACGGCGCCCCGCCAGAGACCATCGGTCGGCAGGATGAGCTTGGTCGCCGTGCCGACGTGGGTGATGCCGGCGTTGTCGAAGGCCGCTCCGATGCCGCCGACGATCCCGCCGATCCAGGCGATGCCGAACAGCACGAGAGCGATGACGCCGCCGACCATCCCGGACAGGCGCGTCGACAGCAGCAGCGCGAGCGTCATGATCACGAGTCCTTCGGCGATGACGAACGCGATGAACGCCAGCGGCTCCGGCGGCACGTAGCCGATCACCGCGTTCACGACGCCGAGCTCGATCGCGGCCGCTCCGCCCGCGTAGATCGCGACCAGCGCCGCGAGGCCGGCCCACTTGCCCGTCACGTACTCCGCGCGGCCGATGGGGCGGGAGAGGATCGCGAGGGCCGTGCCCGACTCGACGTCGCCGCTGATCTGCGGCGCGGCCACGAACACCGCGGCCATCGCGAGGACGAAACTGAACATGAACATCGTGAGGATGAGGAACTGCGACGCGATGACCTTGATCTGGACGTCGGGGAGCGGCGCCCCGCGCTGGGTGATCGTCGGGATGCGGGAGAAGCCCCAGCCGGTGAGCGTGACAACGATGAGCGTCAGGATGAGCAGCGCGAGCAGCAGCCGTCGGCGCGCGGCCTCACGGATGACGAGTCGGGCGATCACGAGGCCCCTCATGGGCGTGGCTTCTCCAGGAGGCTGAGGAAGCGATCCTCCAGCGACTCGTGGCGCGGCTCGACGGCGTACACGCGTCCGCCGCGCTCGACGATCGCCCGCACGAGATCCGGCACCCGATCCTGGGCGATCCCGCGGATGACGAGCCATTCGCCCTCGTGCTGCAGCTCGCCGAACGACCGGAGACCGTCGTACCCGCCGTTCGCGATCCCCGTCGCGCGCACGCGCACGGCGTCGGCGCGAAGGAGCTCGTCGAGCGTCCCGACCTGGATGACCCGGCCTTTATCGACGATTGCGACGCGATCGCAGACCTGCTCGACCTCGGTGAGGAGATGCGAGTTGAGGAACACGGTCGTGCCGCGGGCCTTGAGCGCGCGGATCACCTCGCGCACGTCGTGGCGCCCGACCGGATCGAGCGCGCTCGTCGGCTCATCCAGGAGGACGAGGGCGGGCCGGCCGAGCAGCGCGACCCCGAGGCCGAGCCGCTGCTGCATGCCCTTGGAGTAGCCGCCGACGCGGTCGTCGGCGCGCTCCGCGAGCCCGACGATCCCGAGGGCGTCCTTGATCTCGGCGTCCCAGCGCGCGCGATCGAGGCCGATGAGCTCGCAGTGCACCCGCAGGACCTCGCGCGCGGAGAGCCAGGGCTGATACCGGAACAGCTCGGGGAGGTAGCCGACATCCGCCCGCGCACGCCGATGCGCGGCGCGGTCGGAGAGCGGCGCCCCGAGGACCCAGCCTTCGCCGGACGTCGGTTTGGCGAGACCGAGGAGCAGCTTCACCGCGGTGGTCTTGCCCGCGCCATTTGGGCCGAGGAAGCCGAACACGTCGCCCGCGGGGATCGACATCGTCAATCCCGCGAGCGCCGTGATCTTCCCGTACCGCTTCGCGAGCTCTTCGGTCCGAATGGCCGGAGCTGCGTCGCTCACCGGAGGCTGTTCGCTACAGCGAGGGTCTCCGCCTCGGTGAGCGTGCCACCGACGATGTACACGAGCCCGTTCTGCTGCCAGAGGACCCCGCTGCCGAGCCCGGTCGAGTCACCGATGAACAGTCCGCTCGTGCCATGCACGTTCACGGTGTTGGCCGCGGCCTGCCCGAACGGGATCGGGACCGGCAGGGTCGAGGCCGGGTCGCCGATCGCGCGGATCTGCGCCGCGAGCGCCGGCGACACGCTCGGCTGCGAGAGCAGGTAGGCCTGGATCTCGGAGACCGACGCCCCGTCCGATCCGACGGTCGCGGCCATCGCCACGCCCACGAACAAGCCGCCGTTCGCAGCTTGCCCCTCGGTCCCATAGGTCACGAGGATCGCCGGGCCACCGGTGAACACGAGGGTGCTGCCGTCGAGCTTCGCCGGCATCGGCGGCGCGGTGCGGCCGATCGCCCCCGCGCTCGCGCGCGCCTTGGTGGCGTCGAAGACGAACGTCGCGGTGGTCCGCGGCATCGCGCCGTACTGCGCGGTCGCGGTGATGGACGCGGGCACCGTCACGGTGATCGCGGGCAGACCGGTCTCCGCGCTCGCCGCGGCAAGGCTCGGTACCTGATGCGGGTTCGGCTGCGCGGACCAGGTCAGGGTGCCGAACTGCTCCAGCTGTCCGAGGGTCTGGAGGTCCGTCGGTGTCACGGTGACGGCCGTGAACTGCTTCGTCTCGAAGATCTGGAGGATGGAGTCGGCGACGCCGGTCATCGTGAGCGTCGTCGCGACGATCACGACGGCCGCCACGGCCGCGAGCCATTTCGCCGGTGTCGCGAACATGAACGCCGGCGCGGCGCGTCGTGCCGGACGTGCCCCGACGGCCTGCGCCGACGCGGCGAATCGCGTGAGCCCTCGCTCGGTGTCCACCGCGAGCGGCGGCATCGCCAAGAGCTTCTCGTTCCTATCGATGTTGTCCACGTGAGACCTCCTTGCGGAATGCGTCGTGCGCGCGCCGCAGGCGCGTGCCGACCTGATCGATGTTCGTTCCGGTCGCCACGGCGACCTCGCTGTAGCTGAGTCCGCTGTACCGCAGCGCCAGCAGCTCCGCGGCGCCACGGGGCATCCGGGCGAGCGCCGCGCGCACCTCGCGCGCCCGCTCGCGCTCGAGGGCCGTGCCCTCGGGGTCCGCGGCGGGCTCGCGGCCCGCGGCGTCGCGCTCGTCACGTGCCGCGCGCCTGGATCGCGACCGCACGACGTTCAGCGCGGTGTGGGCCGCCGCGCGGTGGAGCCATGGGGCGGCGTACGCCGCATCCGCCGGATGCGCCCGGTAGAACGCGACGAAGACCTCCTGGGCCACGTCCTCCGCCTCGCCCCGGTCCCCGACCACCCGGTAGGCGACGCGCACGACCCGTGCGTACTCGGCGCGGAACAGCTGCTCGAACGCGGCCGGGACGGCGGTCGCCCGCGCCCAGGGTCGCTCGATCAGGGCCACCGCGTCAGCGTCCATGCGTACATCGGTTCAAGCACCGCCGGGCCGCCGAATGTGACAGCTCGATGACGGATCGCAGCGACCTTTTGTGACTCTACTTGCTTGTCCACAGAACGACGGACCTACGGCATACGGGTTGCCTCAAAGGGTCCACTCTTCCAGGCGAACGGGCGGAGAAAGGACGGCGCGCATGGAGCGGACCGGCGCCAAAAGGACCCTCGTGCACTTCCGGTGTACGAACCCCGCCCACGCGCGCCCCGCGACGCTACGAAGCGACACACTGACCGTCGTCGAGGGCCTCTGGGCCTACTGCCCGTTCGACATCCGCGTGGGCGACCACGATTGGCAGCCGACCGGTGGCGTCACCATGGGCGAGCTCCGGGGCGAGACGGTCTAGTCATTCCGGCAGCCGGCCGAACACGATCCGCGACGTCGCGAGGAGCCCGATCCCCAGGGCCGTGGACCACGAGATAGCTGAGATGAGCGGCGAGCTGAAGTCCGTGCCCGACAGCAGCGCGTGGAAGAACAGGGTCACGAACGCCACGTAGCTCGAGCGGTGGACCCAGCGCCACAGCCGGTCGTCCATCCGCCGGCGCAACCAGCTCGTCACCGTGACGAGCACGACGATGTCGAGCGACAGCGTGCCGAGGCCGATGGCGACCGGCGCGTAGCTCACCCGGAACGGGACGATCAGATCGCTCGGCGCGATCTGCGCGGTCTTGTCCAGGAGCAGCGTCGCCGCATGGGCGACGCCCAACGGGATCCAGACCCAGATCATGAAGTCGTGCAGCGATCGCAGCGCGCGGTTCGTCGCGAGGAAGTCGAGAACGGATGTCCGCAGCGCGATCCCCGAGAGGATCGATAGACAGAGTGCGATGTACGCCGCAACCCCCGTGGCCCGCGCCACGATCCAGACGACGAGCTGTGGGTCCACGGCTAGGAAGTGTGCGTGAAGGTGAGCGGAGGAAGGCTCGCGTTCTGCACGCCCGGCGCGAGGGTCAGTCGCGGCCCCGGCGTTGTGGACGGCTGCCGCTGGCCGGGTCGTGGCGTGAGCAGCGGCCCGATCGTCGGCGCGGGGCTCGCGGTCGGCGAACCGGATGCCGCCGGCCGGCCGGCCACCGGCGGCTGCAGCGGCGCGTTCGGGTTCTTCAGGTGCGCGCTCGCGTAGCCGAACGATCCGGCGAGCGTGAAGAGCGTGATGAAGACCGCCGAGAGCTTCAGCGCCCAGGAGGGCATGTCAGACCGCCGCGGCCCGGATGAACGGGATGCGGTCGAAGCTCGAACCGAGCACGTCCGTTCCGTCGACGCCCAGGTGCGAGCCGAGGATCTCCTGGTAGACGGACCGGAAGTCGACGTTGAAGCTGACGTTCTGCTGCGTGTCGAGCTTCGCGAGGTTCGGCGCCTGCCCGTAGAGGCCGCCCTGGACCGGGTCGCCGATGAGGAAGACCGGCGCGGCCGTGCCGTGGTCGGTGCCGCCGCTCGCGTTCTCCTGCGGACGGCGGCCGAACTCGGACCACGTCGCGATGAGGACGCGGTCGGCCATCCCGTACGCCGTGAGGTCCTGGTGGAACGCCGTGACCGCGGCGTCGAGGTACGTCATGAGGTCGGCGTGCCGCGTCTGCTCGGTGTAGTGCGTGTCGAAGCCACCGAGGGTCACGTGCAGGACCTTCACCCCCGTGCCGGTGACGATGAGCTCGGACGCGAGCTGTAGCGCGGCGGCGAGCTGGTTCTTCGAGCTGAAGACGAGCTTCTG
>DHJC01000023.1:73540-184009 GCA_002404155.1 Chloroflexi bacterium UBA4730
GTGTCGAAGAGCGCGCCGTAGATCCCGGGCGTGCTCGTGTAGAGCGTGCCCATGACCGTGTCGACGTTGGCGCTGTTGCCCTGGAACTTGAACGACGCCTGGTCGTTAATGACCGTCAGGGTCGCCTGGAGGTCCCGGAGCATGCCCGGCGTCGACGTCGTCCCGGTGGCGCAGCCGACGAGCGGGTGGCCGGCCGAGTCGTAGTTCTTCTCGATGGTCTTGCCGAGCCAGCCGTCCTGCTGCCGCCGCGACGGATCGCCGGTCTCCCATACCCGGATCGAGTCGAAGTGCGAGAAGCTCGGTGCTGGGTAGCCGACGCCCTGGACGATCGCGACCTTGCCCTGGTCGTAGAGCGACTTGATGCCCTTGAGGTTCTGGTGCAGCGCGTGATCTTTGTCGATCGGGAGCGCCGCATCGGCCTCCTTGCCCAGCGTCGGACGGAGGTCGCGGTACTTCGGGTCGCCGATCGGGATGACCGTCTGCAGCCCGTCGTTGCCGCCGCCGAGCTGGATCATCACGAGGACCCGGTCGTTGGTGACGCCCGCCCCCTTCGCGCTGTAGACGGCCTTCGCAAACACGTCCGGCACCGCGGCGTATCCGGCGGCCAGCCCGCGCGCGCCCGCGCCGAAGACGAGCCCCTTCTGCAAGAAGTCCCGCCGCGAGATCTTGTCGATGCCGATGTTCTGCATGCTCATCTCGATCTCCTACTTCAGCTGGAACTCAGGCGAGGCGAGGAGGATGAGCCAGCGGGTCTGGTCATCGGTCGCCGAGTTCAGTAGCTGCGCGGTCTGTTCGCTGACGATGCCGTCGATGTGCGTCTGGTGCGCGTTGCCGAATGCCGGCAGCTTCTGCATGCCGCCGAGCGTCGTAACGACGAAGTTCACGCGGGTGAGCACGTTATTGCTCGAGACCCACGATGCGTTGCTGGGCCATCCGCCGACCTCCGGCGGATCGAAGAGCGCCTGGCCCATGCCCGCACCGGATTGCGCGATGGCCCGCGAGAGCTGCGGCGCCTCGAGGGCCCGGGCCAGATGGACCATGACCTCGGTGGGCGACTTCACGAGCGACCGGTACGCCACTGGTTGGAGGAATTCCGGGCTCATGAAGACGTCGCGCATGAGCGTCTTGACGTCGTACCCGCTCTTCTTCCAGTCGGCCGCGATCCGGGCGACGTACACGTCCGGCGGGTCGGGCATGACGAACTCGCGGATCACCGTGTCCGCGATGTACGGCGCGACCGAGGCCTGCTGCATGATCCGGTCGAGGACTGCGCTCGTGTCCCACTGCTTGGTGACGCCGAGGTACGTGACGCTGCCCTTGTACGCGCGCGCCGGCTCGAAGATCCCGGATTTGACCGTGTCGGCCACGAGGTTCCTCGGCGCGGTGCGACCCTGCTGTTGCGCCCGCGCGATCTGGTAATCGATCATCGCCTGGGTCAGCGGCTCGCGCCATCCGGCGAGGGCCTTGGCGCCTGCGCGGACGTCGTCCTCGGTGAACGTGCCGACGCCCATCGTGAAGAGCTCCATCAGCTCACGGGAGTAGTTCTCATTCGGAGCCTTGCCGGTGCTCTGGCCAAGATCGAGGTAGCGCAGCATGCCCGGGTCGACGGTGACCTGGTACAGCATGTCGCGGAACGTGCCGAGCGCGATCTTCCGCCAGGTCAGGTTCTGCCAGTAGATGTACGGCGTCTGCGTCGTGACCTTGCGGAAATCACTGGTGAAGTGGCCGTGCCAGAAGTAGGTCATCCGCTCGGCGAACGGTGTTGGGGTCGACAGCATCTGGTCGAGCCACCACGACTGCAGGGCGGTCACGTTGATCGGCTTGTCCTGCGACGCGGCCTCGGCGCCGGCGAGATCCTTGGGCGTCGCGGGCGGCGTCTCGATGAGCTTGTCGACGGTCTTCGCGAAGCCGTCTTTCACCGCCGTGTCGTACTGCGCCTTCGTCATGCCGAACGTCGCGCGGCGGAGGAGCTGCGCGACCTGGGCCTCCGGCTTGTCCAGCGGACTGACCCAGTCCTTCGTATTCACGACCGGTGCTGACGTGGGATCGAGAAAGGCGAGCGGGTCGGGTCCGAGCTTGTGCAGGCCGAGGACTCGCGACACCGCGAGGCCACCGGCGGCGGCGCCGGCGGCGAGGACCACCGTGCGGCGGCTGACGCGGCCGGCCGGCTTCTTGACCGTCGCGGTGCCGGTCGGCGCGGCGGCCTGTTCGTCCATCTCGTATGTGCTATCGCATCGCACCGGCCCCAAGTTGCGGTATCGCCCGGTCAGGTCGTAAAGAGCCTGTGAAATGCGGCTCCGACACCCGGCCGCTACCGAGACGCGGCCCCGTAGGCGGTCCGGATCCTCGCCGCGTAGCCCTCGGCATCGGCCTCGTCGGCATAGGCTCGGCGCTTCCAGAGCGGCCGGGGCGAGAAGAAGCCGTCGCCCTCGGTCCGCGGCACGACGTGCACGTGGACGTGCGGGACGGTCTGGCTCACCCGGGTGTTCACCGCGACGAACGAGCCATCCGCGTTGAGGGCCCGCTGCACCGCGATCGACATTCGCCGCGCGACCTCGAACAGCGGGCCGATGATGTCAGGCGACAGGTCGTCCAGCGTGTCGACGTGGACGCGCGGGACGACGAGCGTGTGTCCGAGGAAGAGTGGGCTACGGTCGAGGAACGCGATGACGCGCTCGTCACGGTGGATGATGTTGCCGGGCAGCGCGCCCGCGCCGATCCGGCAAAAGATACAGGCCACGCTCATTCGCCGATGCGCTCCATCAGGAGCGCGCGCTCGGCCGGATTCTCGGTGAGCGCGAGCGCGCGTCGATCGCTCTCGCGGGCGTCATCGGCGTGGCCGAGCTCGCGGAGCAGCGCCGCCCGCGTCGCGTGGTATAGGTGATAGCGATCGAGCTCATCCGCCATCTCGTCCACCTCCGCGAGCGCACGGGCCGGTCCGCCGACGTGCGAGAGCGCGATCGCCCGATTCAAGCGCACGACGGATGATCCCGTCATCCGGGCGAGCCCTTCGTACAGCATGAAGATCTGGGTCCAATCCGTCTCGTTCCACGTGCGCGCCTCGGCGTGACATGCCGCGATCGCGGCCTGGAGCTGATATGGACCCGGTCGCCGCATCTGCCCGGCGCGCTCGACGAGCCCGATGGCCTCTCGTATCGCCCGCGAGTCCCAGCGCGAGCGATCCTGGTCCTGAAGGAGCACGAGCCGGCCGTCGGCCGAGAATCGCGCGGCGGCCCGCGCGAGCTGCAGCGTCATGAGCGCGAGCAGGCCGACGGCCTCCGGCTCGTCGGGCATCAACTGCACGATGAGCTGAGCGAGCCAGCGGGCGTCCTCGGCGAGATCGCGGCGCTCGGGTGATGCGCTCCCGACGTAGCCCTCGTTGAACATGAGGTAGAGGACGCCCAGGATCTCGGCCAGCCGGTCAGGCAGCTCCAGGGCCGTGGGAACGCGCATCGGGATCCCGGCGTCGGCGATCTTCCGCTTCGCGCGGACGAGCCGCTGTGCGATCGTCGCCTCGGGGGTCACGAAGGCGCGCGCGATCTCCGCCGTCGTGAGGCCGAGCACGCTGCGCAACGTCAGGGCGATCTGCGATTCGCGCGGCAACGCCGGGTGGCAACACGCGAAGATGAGCTCCAGGCGCTCGTCCTGGTGCGTCGCGGCCGTGGGCATCGGCTCCTCCTGCAACAACGCGAGCTTCTCCCGATAGCCCGCCTCGCGGCGGAGCCGGTCGATGCCCTTCCGCCGCGCCGTCGTCATGAGCCAGGCTCCCGGGTTGTCAGGGATGCCGTCCCGCGGCCAGTGCTCGAGCGCCGCGACGAGCGCGTCCTGCACGAGCTCCTCGGCGAGGTCCCAGTCCCCGAGCGAGCGGACCAAGGCGGCCGTGAGCCGCCCGGCCTCCTCGCGAAAGACGCGCTCGAGCGCTTCCGCCCTTACTCCGGGTGCTCGACGAGCGGCCGGATCTCGATGGTGCTGAGGACCGGCCACGCCTTCGCCATTGCGATCGCCTCGTCGAGGTCCTTCACGTCCACGAGCGCGTAGCCGCCGATCGCCTCCTTGGCCTCGGTGAACGGGCCGTCGGTCACGGTGATCTTCCCGTTGCGCTGGCGGACCGTCGTCGCGGTGTTCGTGCCCTTGAGCTCCTCGCCGCCGGTGATCTTGCCGCTCTGCGTGTGCTCGCCGAACCATTCGCCGACGCGCTTGTAGGCCTCCTGGGTCTCCGGCTTGCTCGGGTCCCAGTTCGAGTCGTCGCTGATGAACATGAGCATGTACTTCACGCGGATCCTCCGATGGTGCGCTCGTGGCGCGTTCTCACCGATACGACGCTCGGACGCGCCCGGGATCGACACCGCATCGCGGGAACTTTACAGAAGAGCGATAGCGTGCGAGGGATGGCCGACCTCCTGGTGAAGCTGTACGGGCTGCCGCCCGAGCGCGCCGTCGTCGGCGTCGATGTCCGGCGGGCCCTCCCGCCTGAAAAGCACGCCGTCGGGGCGTGGGTCGGCACCATGTTCGGGCCGCGCTGGGCGAGCGAGGGCTCCGTCGCGTTCTCCGGGCATCCGATCGGCTGTCACATCGCGATCGCGAGAGTCGTGCGCCCGGGCCCGGCTTCGCCGGACCCGGGCGAGCCCCATTCAAATGGCGTGCTCATCGGGTTCGCCTGCTGGGACGCGACCGCGCGCGGGTTCTTCGGTCCCGAGGGCGTCGCGGATGCGTGGCGCCGGAAGGGCGTCGGAGCCGCGCTCCTGCTCCAGTGCCTCCACGCGATGCGCGCGTACGGCTACGGCTACGCGATCATCGGCGGGGTCGGCCCGAAAGCGTTCTACGAGGGCGTCGTCCCGGTACTGGAGATCCCGGGCTCATCGCCCGGGATCTACCAAGGACTGCTGCGTTAGCAGCGCGGGCTAGGCCGGTGTGACGTTCTGCGCCTCTTCCTTGTTGTTGCGCGAGCTCACGCCCTTTTCGTAGGTGACCGCCTGGCCGACCTGCAGCCGGTCGAATCCGCCGCCTGCCACCTGGGAGCGGTGGAAGAAGAGGTCCGTGCCGTCCGCCTGCGCGATGAAGCCATACCCGCGATCGGTGAGGGTCTTGATGGTGCCGTTCACTTTCGACTCCGTTCTTACTTGGGCCCACGTTGTCCCGCCACAGTAGCCCCCTTCGTTACATCCCGTCGGCGTCCCCCCGCCGGGTCCCGTTCGTCCTGCCGCGCTGGCACTGCGGTTGCTTTGCGTCGCCTCGTGAACGACCTGGTCTCTTTCGTCTGCGTCCGCGCCGACCACCAGCGGGCCACGGCCGACGCCGGGCAGGTCCAGCCGAAGGACGGCGGGCTTGCGTGGTGTCCCGACAAGTCGCTCGACGCGCACGAGGGCCACCAATGGCGCACCTGCGACGCCTCGCCGCTCGCGGCGGCCGCCACCCTCGCGGCGCGCCCGGTGACCGTGGAGTTCGCGGTCTCCTAGCGGCCCAGTGCGAGCCCGACGGCACCGCCGACCACGATCATCGCCGCCGGATGCAGCTTTCCGTGGACCGTGACTGCCACGGTCAGGACGACGAGCGCGAGCTGCCAGAGCTGCGTCCCGCCGGCGTTCACGATCGTCACGCCCGTCGCAAGAAGCAGCCCGACCGTCGCGAGCGAGACCCCCCGCACCAGCCCGCCGAACCACGCGGACATCAGCCAGCGCCGCGCGAGAGCCGTGGCCGGGAGCATCACGAGTGGCGCGAGGCTCGCGCCGACGAGGGCGTACAGCGCACCGGTCCAGCCGGCCACGAGGTAGCCGAGGCTCACGATGTACAACCCGTTTGGGCCCGGCGCGAGGCGGCCGACCGCGAGCGCCTGCACGATGCCGGCGTCGGTCACGTACTGCGGCACCAGGTCCGCGCGCAGCAGCGGGAGCGACGCGAGGCCGCCGATGGCGAGTGCCGAGGACTGCAGGAAGATGAGGAAGAGCTGGAGCTGCTCGAGCATCAGCTCATCGGCGCGTTGCTCGAGGTCGGCCGCTCGCGCCGGAGGAACACGGCGCCGAACGCGCCGGCGGCGAAGATGACGGCGATCGTCTGGGCGAGTCCTCCGAGGAGGATGCCGAACGCGGCCGCGATCACCGCGACGTCGAGGACGGCGTAACGCCCGCGCTGCAGGACCGGCTGGGCCATCGTGAGTGCGAGGCCGATCGTCATGCCGCCCGCGACCGGGCCGATGCCCGCAAGCGCCGCGATCGTGAGCGGGTGCTGCGCGATCTCGCCGAGGAGGGCGGTCGCGACGGCGGTGATCACCGCCGCAGGCACCATCATCGCCCCGACGGACACGATCACGCCGCGCAGCCCGGCCATCTGGCGGCCGAGCAGACCGGCGAGCGCCACCAGGTGGATGCCCGGGCTGAGCTGCGACAAGGCCCAGGCCTCGGTGAACTCGCGCAGCGTGATCCAGCCCATCCGCTCGACAACGATGCGCCGGATCATGAACAGGGTGCTCGTGCCGCCACCCACGGACTGCGTGCCGATGTCGAACCACGCGCGGGCGAGCGCACGCGACGATGGCGGGGACCTCACAATCCGCATCCTACGGACGAGCTCGTATTCAAGCCGCTGACCCCGTCGCGCATCGACGACTTCGCGCACGTCCTGGGGTCGAGCGGGTCCGGCCGTCTCGCAACTGGTTCGCTATTCGGCGGGAGCGGATGCTGGGACCTGTGGCCGCGCCTGAGCGGCACGGAGCAGCGTGCCGACGGCCTCGATCGTTCGACCGACCAGCGTCGCGCGAAGCTCACCACGCTCGCGAAGCGCCGTCATGCGCCCGGCCTGCTCGCGTACCGCGGGCGCGAGGCCGTCGGCTGGGTGTCGATCGGGCCCCGGCTGGACTACCACCGCCTGGCGCAGTCGAAGGCGACACCAGCCGTGGACGAGCTGCGGGTCTGGGTGATCCCGTGCCTCGCGGTGCGCAAGGAAGCGCGCGGCCAGAGCGTCGCGACGGCGCTCATCCGCGCGGCGGTGGCGTACGCGACCTCGCGCGGCGCGCCTGCGGTCGAGGCGTACCCGCGCGCCGGTGGCAAGCGGGTGGTCCACGACGTGTGGGCGTTCTACGGCACCGAGGCCCTGTTCAAGAAAGCCGGCTTCAGGAAGGTGCGGGGCGTCCTGCCTGTGCCGAAGGGGTGGACCCCAAGAGTTACGATGCGTGCCGCCGCTACGATGCCGCGAACGTGATGCGCTGGACCGCGCGGGATTTGCGCTCGCTCGCGACGGGCCTTGCCTACCTCGCCCCGTCGTTCGTGCTGTTCGCCGCCTTCGTATTCATTCCGCTCGGCCGCACCTTCTACCTCAGCTTCTTCAACACCAGATCCACCGGCGCGATCACGACGTTCGCCGGGCTCGATCACTACCTCGAGCTCGTCACGTCAGCTGAGTTCCACGCCGGTTTGCTGGCCACCGCGCTCTTCGTGCTGTACACGGTGCCACTCGGCATCGGGCTCGGGCTGGTCCTCGCGGTCCTCCTGAATCAGCGCCTGCGCGGCATCAATGTCTTCCGCACGATGATGTCGAGCACGATCGCGATCTCCGCCGCGGTCGGGTCGCTCATCTGGCTCCTCCTCTTCAATCCGAGCCTTGGCCTGCTGAACTACGTGCTGTCGCTCGCGGGCATCGCCGGCCCGCAGTGGCTCATCCAGCCGAACGTGGCGATCGTCGCCGTGTCGATCACGACGATCTGGCTGACGCTCGGCACGAACATCATCGTTCTGCTTGCCGGCCTGCAGGGGGTGCCCGAGGAGATCTACGAGGCGGCACACCTTGACGGCGCGCACGGCGCGACGCTCTTCACCCGCATCACGATCCCGATGGTCTCGCCATCACTGTTCTTCCTCGTGGTCGTCGACACGATCGCCGTGCTGCAGGCATTCACCCAGATCCACCTGCTCACCCGCGGCGGTCCGGTCGACGCGACGCGAGCGCTCGTGTACAGCATCTACCTCGACGCGTTCCAGAACTTCCAGTTCGGCTACGCGAGCGCCCAGGCCGCGGTGCTGTTCGCACTGGTGCTCGTGCTGACCCTCGTCCAGTTCCTGGTGATCGAGCGGCGGGTGCACTACCAATGACCGCGATCATCGCAATGCGCAGGCGGCCGCTCCGTCCTGGCCGGGTCGGCGCCTACGTGCTGCTCGCGGTCGCGGCGATCATTGTCGCGTTCCCCCTACTGCTAGCCCTCTCGTACTCGTTCATGAGCGAGTCGGAGATCGCGACGTTCCCACCTCCGGTCCTGCCGGCCAACCCGACGCTGGGCAACTACCGGACAGTGCTCGACTCGATCCCGATCGGGCGATACCTGCTGAACAGCTTCATCGTCTCGACGGCCGTCGTGATCGGGCAGCTAATCACCGCGAGCCTGGCCGCGTACGCGTTCTCGTTCCTGGCCTTCCGGGGGCGGTCGCTGCTGTTCTTCGTGTTCCTCAGCACGCTCATGATCCCGTGGGAGGCCACGATCATCCCGAACTACATGACCATGGTGCAGCTCGGCTGGATCGACACGTACCAGGGCCTTGCCGTCCCGTTCATGGCGACCGCCTTCGGCACGTTCCTCCTGCGACAGGGTTTCATGCAGATCCCTCGGGAGCTGTGGGACTCGGCGCGGATCGACGGGGCGAGCTCGTTCCACTTCCTGCGCACGATGGTGATCCCGCTGTCGCGTCCCGCGCTCGCCACCGTGGCGATCTACGGCTTCCTGTCGACGTATAACCAATACTTCTGGCCGCTGCTGATCACGAACCAGACGCTCATGCGGACGACGCAGGTCGGGGTCGCGCAGCTACGGTTCGAGGAGTCGGCTCGCTGGGGTGTCATTATGGCGGGTGTCATCATGATCGCCGTACCGACGCTCGCCCTGCTAGTGGCTGGACAGCGACAGCTCATCCGGGGTCTGACCGCCGGGGCGGTGAAGGGGTAGCTCGCGTAGGAGGGATACATGCGTAGGTTCGCAGCACTCGCGCTCGTCATCTCGTTCGTCGCCGCGGCGTGCGGTGGCTCGACCACCGGCGGAACGACGTCGGACCTTTCGGCCCAGGCTCCGGGTAAGGACGTGAAACCCGCAGCGAAGATCACCTGGTGGCACGCGATGACCGGCGTGAACGGTGACGCGCTGAACAAGATCGTCGACGGCTTCAACAAGAGCCAGAGCAACATCAAAGTGGAAGCTGTCTTCCAAGGGACGTACGACGACCTGCTGTCCAAGCTGAACACGGCGCTCAGCTCGAACGCGGCGCCCGCGCTCGTACAGGTCTACGACATCGGGCAGGCCTACATGCGCGACTCCAGTGCGGTCGTGCCGATGCAGGCCTTCATCGACCGCGACAAGTTCGACACCTCGGACTTCGAGCCGGCGGTCATCAACTACTACAAGTACCAGGACCAGCTGCAGAGCATGCCGTTCAACGCGTCCTCGGCGATCCTTCTCTACAACAAGGACGCCTTCAGAGCGGCCGGGTTAGATCCCGAGAAGCCGCCGCTCACGTTCAGTGAGGTCACGGACGCCGCGAAGAAGCTGACGAAGAAGGACGCGAGCGGTCAGACGACCCAGTACGGCTTCGGCCCGTCGATCTACGGCTGGCTCTTCGAGCAGCTCATGGCCACGTCCGGCGCGCCCTACGCCGACAACGGCAATGGCCGAGACAACCGCGCGACGAAGGTCGTCTACAACAGCGCCGCCGGCAAGGCGATCCTTGACTGGTGGAAAGCCGGCGTCGACGGCGGTTACTTCCTCAACCCGGGCATCGACAACGCGGGGGCCACGAACGCGTTCAACGCCGGCAAGACGGCGATGTACATCGAGAGCTCCGCTTCGCTCCGCGGGTCCATCAACGCCACCGCCGGCAAGTTCCAGGTCGGCACCGGGCTCTACCCGCGTCCGGACAGCAAGCCGACCACCGGCGGAAACATCATCGGCGGTGCCTCGCTCTACATCATGAAGAGCCGGCCTGCCGAGGAGCAGGAGGCCGCCTGGGAGTTCGTGAAGTACGCGATGTCCCCGGCCGTGCAGGCCCAATGGCAGTCGGACACGGGGTACTACCCGATCGTAAAGAAGGCCTACGACGAGGGGCCGAGCAAGGACTGGTCGACCAAGTACCCGCAGTTCCTCACCGCGATCAACGAGATCCGTAACTCGCCGCAGAACCGGTCGACGAACGGGGCGGTCCTCGGCGTCATGCCGCAGGCCCGCGCGCGTACCCAGAAGATGATCGAGTCGGTCTTCCTCGGCCAGGCGACGACCCAGGCAGCGCTCGATGCGGCCGTCGCCGACATGAACGACCAGATCGACAAGTACAACAAGGCGAACAAATAGCGACGACGCGGGAGGAGACGGTTCGGTCGCTCGGCGGCCGCACCGTCGATCTCCTCGTCATCGGCGGCGGGATCGTGGGGGCCGGCATCGCGCGCGACGCCGCGCTTCGCGGCCTCTCCGTCGCCCTCGTCGAGCAGCACGACCTTGGGTCGGGCACCAGCTCCCGACCGACCCGTCTCATCCACGGTGGGCTCCGGTACCTCGAGCTCTTCGACTTCGGACTCGTGCGCAGCGATATGCGCGAGCGCGAGACGCTCCTGCGCATCGCGCCGCACCTGGTGTTCCCGCTCGCCTTCCTCATGCCGCTCTATCGCCGCGGCCCGTTCTACCGGCTGAAGCTGCGCGTCGGGATGCTGCTTTACGACCTCCTGTCTCTGGACAAGAGCCTCCCCAAGCGCAAGCGTCTCGGCCGGTCAGAGACCCTCGCGGCGGAGCCGAACCTGGACCCGGACGGCCTCGGCGGCGCCTGGCGCTTCTACGACGCGCAGGTGCCGTTCGTCGAGCGGCTCGTCGTCGAGAACGCCGCCGATGCCGCGGCGCATGGGGCGCTGATCCTCAATCACGCCCGCGCGACGGGGTATCTCCGCGACGGCTCATCCGTCGTTGGCGCATCGGTCGAGGATCGCATCGCTGGGTCGATCCTCGAGGTGCACGCCCGGTTCACCGTCAACGCGACCGGTCCGTGGCTCGACGGGACGCTTGCGCCGCTGCGTCCGGACCCGCGGCCGCTGCTGCGGCTCACCAAGGGGACCCACCTCGTCGTTTCGCGGGCCACGGAGCACGCACACGTGCTGTTCGCCAAGCGGGACGGGCGGCTCTTCTTCGTGCTCCCCTGGAACGGCTACACGATGGTGGGTACGACGGACACCGACTACGAGGGCGACCCCGCGGCCGCCGAGGCGTCCAGCGAGGACGTCGAGTACCTCCGGACCGAAGCGAGTCGCGCGTTCCCCCACGCACCCTTCGATCGCATCCACTTCACGTGGGCCGGCGTGCGGGCCCTGGTGCGCGAGGAGGGCGTCGCCGAAGGTGAGGTCTCCCGGAAGCACAAGCTGTACGACCACCGGCGGCGCGATGGCATCGACGGCGTGCTGTCGGTCATCGGCGGGAAGATCACCGCGTACCGCTTGATCGCCGAGGAGGTCACGGACCTGGTCGCCCGCCGCCTCGGTTCGAAGGCCCGCTGCCGGACGAGCGAGCTCGTGCTGCCCGGCGCGGCGCGTGCCGCGCCCGCGACCGCCGACCCGCTCTGCCTTCACGCCGCGACGACCCGGGAGGAGATCGTGCAGGCCGTGCGCGCGGAGTGGGCGATGACCCTCGCCGACGTGCTGTTGCGGCGGACCGCGATCGGCCTGGCCGCGTGCCAGGGACTCGACCGCCTCGATACGATCGCGGACCTCGTGGGCGGGCTCCTCGGGTGGGATCCGGCGCGCCGTGCGGCCGAGGTCGCGGCGTATCAGCGTGAGATCGCGCCTATGCGCCGCTTCTCCACGACATGAGCGCGATCCTCGCGCTGGACCAGGGCACCACCGGGTCGACGGCGGTCGTGTTCGACGAGGAGAGGCGGGTCCGCGGGTCGGCCGACCGCGAGATCGTCCAGCACTACCCGGCGTCCGGACACGTGGAGCACGACCCCGAGGAGATCTTCGCGACGACGGTCGCCGTCGGACGCGAGGCGCTCGCGGCCGCAGGGGTCGCCGCGCGCGACGTCGTGGCCATCGGGATCACCAACCAACGCGAGACGACGGTGGTGTGGGAGCGCACGACCGGCAGGCCGATCCACCGTGCGGTCGTGTGGCAGAGCCGCGCGAGCGCGGCCATCTGCGAGCGGCTGCGCGCGGCGGGATGGGAGGCGACGGTGCGGCAGCGCACCGGCCTGCTCATCGACGCGTATTTCTCTGGACCAAAGGTGCGCTGGATCCTCGATCAGGTGCCCGGGGCACAGGCGCGCGCCGTGGCCGGGGACCTCCTGTGCGGCACCGTCGAGAGCTGGCTCGTCTGGAGGCTGACCGGCGGACAGGTCCACGTGACCGACGTGTCGAACGCCTCGCGGACGATGGTCTTCGACATCCACCGCGCGGCGTGGGACGACGAGCTGCTCGCCGCCCTCGAGCTGCCACGCTCGCTCTTCCCGTCGCCGGTGCGGTGCAGTGGCGTCGTCGCCGAGACCGAGGCCGCGCACTTCGGCGCGGCGATCCCCATCGCCGGCCTCGCCGGCGACCAGCAGGCCGCGCTGTTCGGGCAGACCTGCTTCGCCGCCGGCGAGGCGAAGAACACGTACGGGACCGGCTGCTTCCTGCTGGCCAACACCGGCGAGCGCCCGCGGATCAGCGACGGCGGGCTCCTCGCGACGATCGCTTGGGACATCGGCGCCGGCCTTCGGTACGCCATGGAGGGCAGCGCGTTCGTGACCGGCGCCGCCGTGCAGTGGCTCCGCGACGGCCTGGGGATCATCCGCGACGCGGCCGAGACGGAAGCGCTCGCGCGATCGGTGCCATCCGGCGACGGCCTCTATCTCGTGCCCGCGTTCACCGGTCTGGGCGCGCCGCACTGGGACATGTACGCCCGCGGCCTGCTCATCGGCATCGAGCGCGGCACGACCCGGGCCCACCTCGCGCGCGCGACGCTCGAGAGCATCGCGTTCCAGACGCGCGATCTCGTCGAGGCCATGCGCGCCGCCGGCCAGCCCATCGAGGTCCTTCGCGCCGACGGAGGCGGTACGGCGAACGCGTTCCTCATGCAGCTGCAGGCGGATCTCCTTGGTGTCCCGGTCGAGGTCGCCGCCATCCGCGAGACGACGGCGCTCGGCGCGGCCTTGCTCGCGGGCCTTGGCGTGGGGATCTGGAAGACCACCGCTGAGCTGGCCGCGCGCCGCGATGTCGCCGCACGCTATGCGCCCACGATGAGCGCCGATGAACGCGACCTGCGCTACGCGGGGTGGCTACGGGCCGTGGACCGGTCGCGCAGCTGGGCTAGCCCTTCGGGATCCGCTCCGGCCAGTTCGACATGATCCCGTCCACCCCGAGCGCCGCGAATGCGGCGATCTCGTCCTGATCATTCACGGTCCAGGCGTTCACGCGTAGCCCGGCGGCGTGGGCGGCGGCGACCAGCTCCCCGGTGACGTAGGCCCGATTCGGATGGAGCGCCCAGAGGCCGAGGAATGTCGCGCTCGCGATGAGTGCAGCGCGGTCGGGGGAATCGGAGAACACGAACGCACGACGCACCGTAGGTGCCGCGGCGCGCGCCGCCGCGAGCGCCGACCACCAGAAGCTCGATACGTACACGTCCGGGTCGGAGCGCTCGGCGACCCGACGGGCCACGCGCGCTCCGGTGTCCGCGGCGCGCGACTCGTCACCTTCGCATTTCAACTCGACGTTCACCCCGACGCGACCGCGGCAGAGATCGAGGACCTCGTCCAGCGTCAGGTCCGCGCCGCCGGCCGGCCGGTCGTGCGAGATGACGAGCCGCCCGTCCGAAGCGAGCCAGACGTCCGTCTCCACCTCGTCGCAGCCGAGCGCGATCGCCTTCTCGAACGCCGCCGCGGTGTTCTCCGGCGCGTGGCCCATCGCACCGCGGTGGCCTATCCGTCGCATCGCGTCATTCTCGCCTGGCGGCCGTTGCTCAGCGGTGTCGGAGCAGCGAGAGGCCCTCGCCGCTCGCGATCTCGTCGAAGCCCGCCGATCGAAAGGCGTCGCGAGCCTCGCTGAAGCGCTGCGGGTCGCGATTCATGCTCGGGTCGGCGTAGTCGAGGATCACGTACTGCGCGTCGCACGTCGCGAGGGTGGCGAGGTGGTAGTTGAAGCGTCGCTCGCCGACCTGAGTGACCCAGAAATCGGTCGACGCGATCGGCACGTTCGCCGGGATCGCGCGTACCGCAGCGAGCAGCGCGTCATATCGCGGCTCGCGCACGACCATCGGTGTGCCCGAGGCTGCGCGGTCCGGGTCGCCACGCAGATATGCCGCCTGAAAGTCACGCGAGATCGGCCACCCGCCGAAGTTCACGCAGAAGAACATCGAGGCGACGACCACCGCCACGGTCAGGCGCGGCCGCCAGCGCGGGCTCGTCTTCGCGAACCCGACGATCGATGCGCCGAGCGCGAGCGGGATGATCGGCGCGCCGTACTGGTTGTGGAGCGTGTGCTCGCCGCCGTAGTCGGAGAGCAGTAGGTAGCCGAGTGGCACGATCGATGGGACGATCGCCCAGCGCGAACGCAGCGCGAGCAACAGGCCCGGTCCGAACAGGCTCAGGACGAAGACGATCTTCGATCCGACCTCGCCTGAGCCGAGCACGGAGAGCGCACGCAGCGGATCAAGGAGCAGCGTGCGCGCGATCTCGAGCTCGCTGCCGCCGAGACTCGCGTACCGGCCGATGTACTGGTACGGAGCGCCCGCGAACGCGGGGATGATCAGCGCGAGGGTCACGACGAACACCGCCGCGCTGCCGACGGCGACGGCGGCAGCGCTCAGCCACCGCCGCTGGAAGGCGAGCGCGATGCCGAAGCCGATGCCGATAAGGGCGATCTCCTCCTTGACCGTGAACGCGACGAGCAGCGCGAGGATCAGCGGTAGCGTCCGCCGCGTCACGAGGAAGTACATCGCGAGGCCGAGTGGCAGCACCGCGAGCGCGACCTCATGGAAGTCGTAGAGCGTGATGAACGCGAGCGGAGCGCCCACGACGTACGCCAGGATCCAGATGAGCCGCTCGATGCCGCGCGGAAGCAGTCGTCTCGCGATCAGGTAGATCGGCAGCGCGCCGAGCGCGAGCGCGACCGTCTGCACGACGAGGAGCGTCTCGGGGTGGGGAAACAGCCAATAGAGCGGGACGAGCGCGATGAGGATCGGCGAGAAGTGATCGCCGAAGAACGAGTGGGGCACGCAGCGGTCGAGGCTGAGTGTCGATTCCATGAAGCGGCCCTGCGACGTGTTCCAGACGACCTGGTCGAAGACCCCGAGGTCGAGGCCGGTCGAATGGAACGACCAATGCCGGATGAGCGAGAGCGCTCCGAAGAGCACCGCATAGAGCGCCACGAGCCCGAAGGCGACCCGCTCCTCGCGATGGGCGAGGCGTTCTACGAGCAGTGGATACCAGCGGGAACGCACGCGCGAGACGCTACAAGATGATCCGCCGGCGCGGGGCGGCTGAGCTAGTCGTCCAGGAACCAGGCGATCGTGTCAGCGCGCATCGCCGGCGTGAACGCATGGCCGACGCCGGGATAGGTCTGGAAACGCGACGGGACCTTCAGCTGCTGGAGCGCCTCCGCGAAGCGCGAAGCACGCTCGAGCCGTATGGTGCCGCCCACGCTGTCCCACGCGCGCACGACATCGGCCGGGTTCGCGTCCGCGGTCCCGACACCGACGAGCACGCGGACGTGTTGGAGCGCCGCCGCGTCGAAGGGGTGCGGGTGGTTCCACACGTCGAAGTTGCCGATGCCGAGCGGATACGGTTGCAGGCTGGTCGGCATCGTGTACGTGCCCGCGGCGAAGCTCGCGAGCGCGCCGACGCGATCGGGGTGCCGAAGGGCGGACCGGTGCGCGCTCTGCGCGCCGCGGGATAACCCGATGATGTCGATCGCTGGCGGGACGTGCAATGGCGGCCGCTCCATGACCTGATCGACGAGCGCGACGATCAGGTTGTCGACGCGCAGGTCCGCGGCCTGCAGGCTCTCGTTCGCGTCCTTCGGGTCGTAGTCGGGACTCGGAGCGAGCAGGAGCCAGCGGTCGGCTTCCGCGGCGGCGACGAACTCTTGCGCGAGATCGCGGCCGATGCCGCCCAGGCCGGGGAGGACGACGACGAGCGTCGCGGCCGTCGCGGGATCGCGCGTCACCGAATCCGGCACGAACAGGAGTGGCGTGCGCTCGTTTCTGGTCACTCGATCGACGATGGTCGCGCCGCGTACCGGGTCTACCGTCTGCCAGCGCCCATCGAGCGCGGGCGCGAGCGCGAAGCTCGCGGCACCGATGCCGAGCCCGAGCGCCAGCCCCAGGATGCCGACCAATACCCGTCGGATCCGCACAACGGTGGACCGGGCACGGGAGCGCACGGCACCCGAACGGGGCATATCGGGTAGCGTTTTCGCGTGAAGAACGGCGGGCCGCTCCTGTTCTACGGCGACTCGTACCGCTACCCGGACATCTATCACACGATCCGGTTCCTCGCGCCCGATCCGCAGATCGTCCTCGAGCACGATCGCGAGATCGTGATGCTGACCAACTCGCTCGAGCAGGGGCGGGCCGAGAAGCAGTCGCGCGCGACGAAGATCCACAACGTCGACGAGTTCGGTTCGCGCGAGCTGCTGTCGGGAGGCATGAAGCCGCTCGAGGCGACGGCGACGATCATCGAGCGCTTCCTCGGATCGCGCGGCCTCCGGTCCGTCACCGTGCCGTCGTACTTCCCGGTCGGGCTCGCCGACGCGCTGCGCGCGAAGGGCCTGGAGCTCACCGTGGCGGACGGCCTGGAGCTTCGACGGCGTGCCAAGCGCGAGGACGAGGTCGAGGCCCTCGAGGTGACGCAGCGGGCGACCGAAGCGGCCTGGCAGCTTGGGGTGGACGCGATCGCACGCGCCGACGCGCGCCCGGATGGCACGCTCATGCTCGACGGTGCGACGCTGACCGCCGAGCGGGTGCGCGCCATCGTCGAAGGCGCGTTGCTCGAGCGCGGCTGCATGGCCGAGTCGACGATCATCGCACCGGGCCGGCAGGCCGCCGATCCGCACATGATCGGCAGCGGGCCCATCCGCGCGGGCGAGCCCGTCGTCATGGACATCTTTCCGCAGCACAAGGAGAGCCGCTACTTCGCGGACATGACCCGCACGGTCTCGAAGGGCATGCCGTCTCCGGAGATCGTCAAGCTGTACGAGATCGTGAGGCGAGCCCAAGATGCGGGGATCAAGGCGCTCCGCCCGGGTATCACCGGTCGCGAGGTGCACGAGCTCGTCGAGGACATCATCTTCGCCGCCGGCTACGACACGTTGCGGGCCGGTCAGAAGCACAACGTGGATGATCCGGTCACGCGCGGCTTCATCCACGGCACCGGCCATGGCGTCGGCCTCGAGATCCACGAGGCGCCGAGCATCGGCCGAGGCGGCACGGCGCCGCTCGCCGCCGGCGATGTCGTCACGGTGGAGCCGGGGATCTACGACCCGGCCATCGGTGGCGTGCGGCTCGAGGACATGCTCGTCATCACGGCCGACGGATCGCGGAACCTGACGCGCGCGCCGCGCCAGCTCGTCATCTGACCCCGCTCCTCTACGGCGTCGGCGCCGCGATCGGCTGGGGGCTCGCGGACTACGCGGGCGCCCTCTCGACGCGCAGGCTCGGCGTGTTCCAAGCGATGCTCGGCATGCAGACCACCGGGACCATCCTCTATGCCGCGGCGCTCATCGCCGTGGGCCGGTTCCCGGCGCTCTCGCTCGATCAACTCCCGCTGGCGCTCGCGCTCGCGGCGCTCGGCCTGGCCGGCCTGATCCTCTTCTACAAGGCCCTCGCGCTCGGGCCGATCGCGATCGTGAGCCCCATCGGCGCCGCGTACGTCGCAGTGACCGTGCTCCTTGTCGTCGTGTTCCTCGGCGAGCGGCTCACCGCCGGCCAGACGGTCGCGATCAGCGTGACGATGATCGGCATCGTCATGACCGGGACCGACGGCCGCAGCCTCGCCGCGGCCTTGAGCCGCCCGAAGCCGGGCGTGTGGCTCGCGATCCTGGCGATGATCGGTTTCGGTGGCTGGGCCGCGCTCATGGCCTACGCGACCCGCGAGCACGACGGCTTGGCCATGATCCTGATGCAGCGGATCGTGAGCGTCCCGATCACGCTCGCGATGCTCCTCGCGCTCCGTCGCCCGCTGACTGCCCGCCTGGGCCCGCGGACCATCGCGATCGTGCTGGCCACCGGGATCTTCGACACGGTCGCGAACGTCTTTTACGTCGTCGGCGTCCAGGGCGGCTACGCGTCGATCGTCGCGACCGGGAGCGGGGTCTACCCGATCATCCCCGCGCTGCTCGCCATCACGGTGCTCGGCGAACGGCTCGCGCCGAACCAATACGTCGGAGTGCTCGTGCTGCTCGCGGGACTCGTCGCGCTCGGGGTCACCGGCTCCTAGCTGCGCCCACCGGTGCGGACGAACGCATCCGCAGCGAGCCGCTGGTTGTCGGTGCCGCTCTGGTCGGTCGCGACGGGCTTGTCGGGCACGATGCCCTTGCCGGGCCCGTTGAGCGGCTCGCCGGTCTTCGCGTCCTCCATCCGCGCGATGGTCACGAGGAGGAGGCCGCCGTCGGGGAGCTCGCGCGGCTGGCCGATGCCGACGCAGCCTGCGGTCTGCTCGCCCATGACGGTGCCGACGCCATTCGCGCGCACGCCGGCGGCGATGATCTCGGCGCCCGAGGCGGAGTTCTTGTTCACGAGCACGACGAGTGGTTTCGGGCTGTCGATGTACATCCGGTCGTTCGTGCGGAGCGGCGTGCGGTTCCCGTCGCGGCCGACCTGGTACACGATCGTCGCGTTCTTGACGAAGATGCTCGCGATGTCCACCGCCGCCGAAAGATCGCCACCCGGGTCGTCGCGCAGGTCCAGGACCCGGCCGACGACGCCGGCGTCGTTCTGCCGTTTCACCGCCTGGGCCACCTGCGTCGACACGTCGCCGTTCAGCTGGGACACCGAGATGTAGCCCACGTTGCCCTCGTCGGTCTGGTCGATGACCCGCGGCGGCGTGACCTTGCCGCGCACGATGGCGATCGGCGTGTCCACGCCGTTGCGGACGAACACGATGTTCACCGTCGTGCCCTCGGGTCCCTTGATCTTGTTGGCGACGACGTCCGACGTCGATCCGGCCATGTCTTCGCCGTTCACGGTCTTGATCTTGTCGCCCTTCTTCACGCCGGCCTTCTCGGCCGGGCTGTCCGGGAAGACCTGCGCGATCTCGACGAGGTCGTTCGGACCCGGCGAGGTGATCGTCGCGCCGATGCCCGAGTACTCCTGCGGTGGGGCATTGAAGCCCTTCGCGCGGTTCGGATCGAGGTAATACGTGTGGCATTCGTTCATCGAGCGGGCCATGCCGTCGGTCGCTTGTTCCTCGACGAGCTTCGGGTCCTCTTTCGGGTTCGCCGCGACGACGTCATTGAGCGTCGTGGCGAACTTGGCGAAGTCGGACTGGGGACTGCCGGTGAACGTGGGTTTCGTGACCGTCTGCGACGGGTCGTTCATCTTCACCAGGAGCGTCTGCACCGCGTCGAGCGCGGCGTTCAGCAGCTGCGTGGAGCTCGGCTTGTCGACGTGCCGCTCGATGAGGATGTTGAACGCCGCTTCCGCGGTCGCGAAGTTCGTCGAGGCGGCGGGGATCGGGAGCTCCTGGATGGCGGCGCACGACGACACCACGAGCGCGGCGACGAGCACGAGGACCGGGCGGAAACGGATCATCGCTGTTCCGAGTGTACGAGTGGGAGTGGCGTGCGGACGCCGGCTCTTAGCCGCGTCTTAGTTAGCCGGGTCCTCGCGCATGAGCTTGCGCAGTCGGCCCAGGGCGCGGAATTGGAGTGCGCGGATCGCGCCTTCGTTCTTGCCCAGGATCTTCGCGACCTCGCGGCTCGAGCGGTTCTCGACGAACCGGAGGACGAGGACCTCCTGCTGCTCCGTCGTGAGATGGTGCACCGCACCGCGCAGGGCGTCGACAGCCTCGCCGTGGACCGCGCGCTCGTGCGCCGTCGGTCCGTCCTCGGCGAGCCCGAAGGCGTTGTCGATCTCGACGGTCGGCCGCTCGCGGCGGCGGCGGTCGGTGACCGCGTTGCGGGCGATGGTGTACAGCCAGGCGAGGAACGACTTGCCCTGCCAGCGGTACCGGTGGATGTTCGCGAACGCGCGTGTGAACACCTCGCTGCAGAGGTCCTCGGCGTCGCTGGGCTCGCGGACGCGGTACAGGAGGTAGCGGTACACGCTGTCCACGTTGGTGTCGTAGAGCTCCGCGAACGCCGCCCGGTCACCGTTCCGTGCACGGTCGATGACGTCTGGAACTGGGCCGAACGCATCCAATGCGATCGTCGGCGCGATCGTGAGGGCCTCGACGCGTGCGACGCTCAGGCTCACGTGGTGCGTCCCCTTCCCGTTTCCCACTGAGTGCTGGGAGGACCATACCCAGCGGGTAGACGCACCGACAACCGCCTAGAGGTACCAAATCTGGGTCAGCGAATGGGGTACCTGTACCGCGTTCCGTACGATGGGTACCCTAGGGCTTCCTTGGCCGCTGTCCATTTTCAGCAGTAGGTCTGCTTCGCCCAGCCGACCCAGCCCGAGTAGAAGGCCTCCGGAGTGACCCCGAGCACCTTCGGGAGATTCACTTTCGCGTCGACGCCGGCCTTGTACGCGGTCATGAGATCCCAATACGCGTTCGCACCGCCGCCGATCTTGTACACGTACTCGACCATCGTATTCGCGAACGAGTAGTACTGCCCCGGCAGCTCGGGCGGCGTCTCCGGCGTCTGCAGCACCCCGTCCTCGAGCTGCTTGTAGGTCGGCGTCGGCGTGTTGCAGACCACGTTCTTCTTCGTCGCGACGCTCCGCGATTGACCGACGAAGTCCGGCCAGCCCTCGACGAGCCAGAAGGGCAGGCGCGCGGAGATACCGGGGATGAACTGGTCCTGCAGCCAGTGCAGCCCCTCGTGGCGCATGACGCTGGCCGTCGTCTCCGTCACGGTCGCCAGGCCCGCCTTGAACGAGAGCGCGTTGCTGAACAGCCGGATAAACGGATCGCTCGGGACGTTGTCCAGGTGGAAGCCCGCGACGCCGCAGGCGACGTTCGGTCCCGCCGCGCCGCGCGTCGGGAAGATCCGCAGCCCGAACGCCTGATCCGTCGACGTATGCCCTTCGGCCTGCGTAAGCAGGAACGCCCGCGCCGCATTCCCGGCCGCCGCGTATGTGTCGATCACGTCGTTGTCGATGCCGTAGTAGCTGAGCTGCAGGCCGTCGATCGCCTTGGTCTGATCTCCACCGAGCTCGGTGTCGAGCGGCTCGCTGCGGATCCATTTGCCGCCCTCGCGCCGGAAGTACAGCCGCGAGTAGCCGTTCACATCGTCGCCCACGTACGCGCGGGCGTACGTGTCGAGGTAGGGCTCGACCTTCGCGATCTTCACCTCGAACGGCGTGAACCCCTGACGGGACGCGATGTCAAAGGTTTCGGACTGGCACCGGCGGAACGCTGCGCGGGTGAGGTCGATCGTCGCCTGGAAGCCCGTGAGGTCCTTCTTGCCGATCGCCGTCTCCCAGGCGTTCATCACCGCCACGAGCTCGGCGGCGGTCTTGTCGGTGATCGCGACCTTCTCGGGGCCCGATGGCGTGGGTGCGGTCGAGGAGGTGCACGCGGCGAGCGCGAGAGCCAGCGCGATGGCCGCCCGGCGGAGGCCCTGGGTCACTTGCCCGCGATCTTGTCGAGGAGGACCTTGGTCGCGGTCGCGATCGCCGAGGCGTCACTGGCGGGCACGTCCGGCTCGATGCCGGCGTTGTTGTACTTCGTGCCGGTGATCGCGCCGACGAACTCCTGTTGCACGACGTAGAGCTGGGAGCCGTCGCTGCCGAGCGGCGAGCTGCTCGTCGCGCCGAGGCAGCCGGCCGACTTGGAGCCGACGATCGTCGCGCGCTTGTTCTCCTTGAGCCCGGCGGCGAGCACCTCCGGCGACGAGCCGCCGCGGTCGTTGAGGATGATCGCGATCGGCAGCTGGTACGCGGGGCCAAGGCGCAGGTCTTTGTTGGCGCTCTGCGTGCCGGCGTTGCCGTTCTTCACCGCGACCTTGAGGGTGCTCTCGCCGTTGAGGAACCAGCCCGACATGACGTCGGGGGGGTCGCCGCCGACGTTGGCCCGCAGATCGAAGAGCCAGGCCTTCGCGCCCGCCGCGATCGCCTTGTCCAGCACCGCCTTCACGGCGTCGGTGATCCGATACGTGCCGGTGACCTCGAACGCGTGCCAGGTGAGGTAGGCGATGCCGCCGTCGAGCATCTTCGCCTGCAGGCCGGCCTCATCGGGCTGCTGCTGCAGGAACGTGCCGCCGCTCGGAACTTGCGGTGCTGAGCCCGTGAGCGCCTCGGGCCGGGACTGCTTCACGCCGCCCTTGCCGTCGAGGTAATAGGTGTGGCAGTCCGGGTCCGCCTGGATCATCCCGACAATGCCGATCTCGGCCAGGCGGTCGGCCGACAGCTGCGAGTTCTTCGCCGCGAGCGCGCCCGCGGCGGCGGCGAACTTCTTGAAGTCGCCCAGGTTCGTCTCGGTGTCGGTGGAGAAGTCCGGCGTCGCGACATCGTCGGAGCCGCCGCTGCTCTTCGCCTCTTTCTTCATGGCGTCGAGCGCGCCGGTCAGGAGCTGCTTCGACGTCGGGTTGTGCACCGACGCGTCCGACATGAACGAGTAGGAGATGTCGAGCTTGGCCTGCTTGAAGTCGCCGGTCTTTTGCGGTGTCGCGGGCGCGCCGGTCGTGGCGGCGGGCGTACAGCCGAAGAGAGCGATCGCGAGGACCGCGAGGATGGCGAGGGTGCGGCGCATCACGCTGAGGATACTGACTCAGCGAGCTGCTGGTTCGGTCCCCTTGAGCGACAGCACGTGCTCGGCCTGCCACTCGGAGGGCGAGGCGCAGAAGCCCTCGTAGTCGACGTACTCGGTGATCGTCGGATGTTCTCCACAGATCGGGCACGCCGGATCGCGACGCAGCTTGACCTCGCGGAAGGTCTCATCGAGCGCGTCGAACAGCAGGTACCGCCCGATGAGGGGTTCGCCGATGCCGAGGAGCAGCTTGATCGCTTCATTGGCCTGGATTGACCCGACGATCCCCGGTAGCACGCCGAGCACGCCGGCCTCCGCGCACGACGGCGCGAGCTCCGGCGGCGGCGGCTGGTGGAACAGGCAGCGGTAGCAGGGGCCTTGCTCGAACCGGTCGGCTCCGCCGACCGGCGGGAAGGGCTTGAACACTGTGACCTGACCCTCGAAGCGGTAGATGCTCCCGTGGACCACCGGGATCCGGTGCTTCACCGACGCGTCATTCACCAGGTAGCGGGTCGGGAAGTTATCCGCGCCATCCACGATCACGTCATAGCCGGCGATGATCCGGTCGATGTTGGCGGCGGTGAGACGCTCCTCGTAGCCGATCACCTTCACGTCGGGGTTGAGCGCGTTGATCGTCTCTCGCGCGGACTCGACCTTCGACCGTCCGATCCGCTCGGTGTTGTGGATGATCTGGCGCTGGAGGTTCGTCGCGTCGACGACGTCGGAATCGACGATGCCGATCGTACCGACGCCCGCGGCCGCGAGGTAGAGCGCCGCCGGTGACCCGAGGCCGCCCGCGCCGATGAGGAGCACCTTGCTCCGCAGGAGCTTCAGCTGGCCGCGCTCGCCAATCTCGGGGATGAGCAGGTGGCGTGAGTACCGCTGCGCCTGTTCGGGTGCGAGCGTCTCGGGCTTCGTCCAGGGGAGCCCGGAGTCCTTCCACCGGTTGAAGCCGCCGGACATCGAGACGACGTTCGTGTACCCGAGCGTCTGCAGCGTGTCCGCCGCGATGACCGAACGGACACCAGCGGCGCAGTACAGGACCGTGGGCTTGTCCTTGCTCGGAAGCCGGTCCTCGGCCCATTGCTCGACGTAGCTCTTCGGCACGAAGGCCGCGCCCGGGAGGTGGCCCTCGTCCCACTCGTTCTTCTCGCGCACGTCGCCGAGCTGGACGTCGCCCTTCTTCAGGAGCTCTTGGACCTCCTGCGGCGTGGCTTCTCTGACGCGCTTCTTCAGCTCGGAGAAGTAGTCGCGATACGAGTTCGGCATTTGTCATCAGGATAACCGATGGTGCGAGTCGGAAATTCCTCGCGTACGCTGGAAACCCCGTGGAAACGCTCTATTTCGACATCCTGCAGTTCCTCTATCACCTCGCCCTGGCCATCCTCGTCGGCGGGGCGATCGTGCTCGGTGCACCGTCGCGCCGCTACGACCAGCTCGCCGGTCTGGCACTCCTCGTCCTGGTCCTCACGAGCGTCCTCAAGCTCATCGCGTTCGAGGACGCCGACGTGGGGCCGCGCCTGGTCGCGCGGTGGGTCGCGCTCGCCGTTCTCGCAATTGCCACGCTGTATGCGAGCGCGTGGGCCTCGTCCGTGGCCCGCGCGTTCCGAACGCAGACGCCCGACTTCGACGATCTTCCGCCGCACAGCGCTGCCCGCCGGGAGTACGCGAAGCTCGCGCGGTCCGCGTCGCGCGCGACGCGCGTCGTCGTCTTCAGCGGCCTTGTCGCGCTCTTTCTCTCTTGATGGTCGCCATCGAGAAGGCTATCGCCGCGCACCGGGAGAAGGTCCTGAAGGCCCATCGGGTGCGGAACGCCGGTCAGCTCGTGGAGCTTGTCGAGGCGCTCGGCTTCGCGTTCGCGTTCACGCTGCGTACGGGCGACGCGCCGATCCCCGCCTGCTTCGATCACCTTTCCACCAGCGACGAGGGTCGCAAGTGGGGCTGGATGTGGGGCTGGAAGGACGAGCTGGCCGAGGAGAAGAAACTCTACTACGGGACACTGCTCGCTCGGAAGCCCACGTTCGTCTCGATGAAGCTGCTGCCGACCTTCTACGCGACGTTCGGCCGCGCCGGCGAGCCGGACGATCACCTGGACGACGTGCGGGCTGGGCGTCTCTCGGACGTAGGGCGGCGGATCATCGA
Source organism: Chloroflexi bacterium UBA4730 (assembly GCA_002404155.1). Taxonomy (GTDB): domain Bacteria; phylum Chloroflexota; class Limnocylindria; order P2-11E; family P2-11E; genus UBA4735. The sequence continues at coordinate 98,512 of DHJC01000023.1, forward strand.
CTTCCTGTCGCAGAAGGGCGAGACCCAGACCAAGCGGATGCGCGCCGAGCTTGGCATCACGTCGAAGGAGGGGCGCGCGGCGTACGGAAAGGCCATCGACGAGGTGCAACGGCTCATGTACGTCGCACGGGTGCGTGCCGTCGGTGAGGGACGCGAGGACTACAACTACACCTACGACCTGTTCCTTCGCCGCTACCCCGAGACCGTGAAGGCGGCCGAGCGGCTGTCGTCCGCGGACGCGACGGCCAGGCTCCTCACGCGCACGCTCGAGCTCGCCGGGGCGGTGACGGAGAAGCAGCTGCTGCGGTTGTTCGATTGGGACGAGGCCGTCGCACATCGCGCGGTCGCACGGGCCGAGGCCGCCAAGAAGCTCGTCCGCGTGAACGGGTCGCTCGTCCTCTCGGCGCTTTACGATGGCCGTCCGTAATGGACATTCACCAGCTTCGCTCGTGGATCTTCGAGCTGTATGAGCCCCTCGAGGACGAGCGGCAGTACATCGTCTTCGATAGCGTCCGCGGCAACCTGCTCGTCGATGCGCCACCGTTCAGCGAGCGGGCGCTGCGGCTCATCCGCGGGACCGGTCCGGCCTCGGTCCTGCTTATCACGAATGGCGCGCGCGGCGGTGATGCCGCGCGGTACCGCGACGCGCTGGGCGTCCAGATCGCGGCGCACGAAGATGACGCAAGCTACATCCCCGGCGGCGCGGACCTCGTCCTGAAGACCGAGGAGCTCGTGCGCCCCGATGCCCGCGTCATCCGCGTCGGCGACGACGGCGACGGGGCAACGGTCATGCTCGGTCGCAAGGCCGGGGGGGTGCTCTTCTGCGGCGATCTCGACCTCGGCAGCGACGCGGCGCGCGGGCTCACCAAGCTGCAGTTCTCCGCGGTCCTGTCGGCCCGGCGGCCCCCGATGTGGAACGCCGGACGCGACACGCTTCTGTTCCTGCAGCGCGAGCTTCCGCAGCCGAAGAAGCGCTTCGGCATCCTCCTACAGGCGCCCTGGGATCGGGCGTACAAGGGCCGCCTCGAGGACCAAATGAAGCCGAACCCGCTCATCGTCCCGTCGGACGAGACGGCGGCGCGCGAGGCCGCAATGGGTACCGAGACGCTGGTCGTCGCTCAGCAGGTGCGCGCGCGCACCGAAGCCGCGCCGCGTCCGGTGCGCGGGGGTGCGGCCGCCGCGGAGCCCAGAGCGGACGCGGCCGGAGGCCGCGGTGAGAAACGGACCAGCACCCGACCGCGCAGCTTCGCGGAGGACTGGGCGGCTGAGAGCACGGTCTCGCCCGCGACCACCGTCGCGAATCCGCCGGCCGACCTGGTCGCGGCTCCGGTGCGCTTCCGCCCGGTGCCGCTCGGCGACGGCTTCCAGCGACTCGACGCGCAGCTCGTCGGAGGGCTGCCGAGCGTCGACTTCTTCTGGGGCGGCATCGACCTCTCACCCGATGGGTCCGAGGTCGCGTTCTCGTGGAACCGTACCGGCGCGTACGAGCTGTACTCCGCGCCGATCGCCGGCGACAAGATCATCCAGCTCACCGAATCGGACACCCGCAGCGTGTCGCCGCGCTGGTCGCCCGACGGATCGCAGATCGCGTTCACCCGTGACGACGCGGGTACCGAACGCATGTCCATCTGGCTTGTGGACCGCGACGGAGAGCACGAGCGGAAGCTCACCTCCGACGACGCCGCGATGCATCGCGACATCGCGTGGTCGCCCGACGGCCGGTCCCTCGCGTGCGTCGCGAACATCGGCGGCAGGCGCTTCAGCATCCAGCTGATCGATAGCGCGACCGGCGCGCGCACCGAGCGCACCGACGGCGCGTACGAGGATGCCCGGCCGCGGTTCTCGCCGGACGGCAAATGGATCCTGTTCGAATCGTGGCGGACGGGCGCGCGGATCGAGGCGGACCTGTACGTCATGCCGTCAGACGGCGGCGACGCCGTCCGGCTCGACACGCGCGAGGGAAAGAGCGGCGACTCGCAATTCGCCAGCTGGTCGCCGGATGGACGGACGATCGCGTTCACCTCGAGCGCGCGTGGCCGGCGGGAGATCGCATTGATCGATCTCGAGGGGATGAAAGGCGCGCGCCTCCGGTACCTCACCGATAACCCTTTCGACGAGCAGAACCCGGTGTGGCGTCCCGACGCGCGCGGCGTCGTGTACCTGCAGGACAAGGACGCGAGCCGCGCGGTCCATCGGGCCTTCTCCGCGTCACGCGCGGCGACGCCGGTGGCCGACCTCCCGGGGATGTACGAATGGCCGCGCGTCGGTCCGGACAGCGAGACCGTCGCGATGACGTTCACGTCGGCGCGCCGGCCGACGGATGTGTGGGTGCGCGAAGGCGATCAGGTCACGCTCCGGCAGCTCACCGATTCGCTGGGCGGCAAGATCGACCCGAGGGTCCTCGTCGAGCCCGCGCACGTGCGCTACCCGACCGCCGACGGCCGCGAGGTCCCGGCGCTGCTCTACATGCCGCATGCCGAGGCGGTGCGCGGCGGCACCCCGGGCGCGGTCATGTACGTCCACGGCGGGCCGACCGGCCAGCACTTCCGGTGGTGGGATCCGACGCCGCAGCTCCTCGCGAACCGCGGCTTCGTCGTCCTCGCGCCGAATGTGCGCGGCTCGACGGGCTACGGCCGCGCGTGGCAGGAGCTCAACCGCCGCGATTGGGGCGGCGGCGACCTCGCCGACGTCATGGCCGGCGTCGATTGGCTCGTGAAGGACGGCATCGCCGATCCGAAGCGCATCGGCATCACCGGCGGCAGCTATGGCGGCTACATGACGCTGTACGCACTCGCGCGTCATCCTGATCGGTTCGCCGCGGGCGTCTCGAGCGTCGGTGTCGTGTCGTGGAAGACGCTGTTCGACACGACCCGCGGGGACCTCCGCGAGTACCTCATCCGCGAGCTGGGCGATGCAACGAAGGATCCCCAGCTCTACCTCGACCGCTCGCCGATCACCCACGCGAAGAACATCCGCGCGGCGCTGCTCGTGCTGCAGGGCGCCAACGACCCGCGCGTGCCGAAGGGCGAGGCGCTGCAGATCGTCGAGGCGCTCAAGACGAACGGCGCGCCCCATCAGTACCACGAGTACGCGAACGAGGGCCACGGGTTCTCGCGCGTCGCGAACCGCGTCGATGCGCTTCAGCGGACCGCGGACTGGCTGACGAAATACCTGACCCCGCTGATGGACCGGTACCTGGCCGACTAGGCCGTCACACCGCGGCGGGCATCGGCTCCAGCGTCCCGAGCAAGGCTTTGGCGTTCGCGCGCTCCGCGTACGCCCGCACCTCGGCGCGCTCGGCCGCGGCCTCGTCGAGCCGGCGGTGCGCGGCCAGCGCCCGTGCGTGATCGGCCATCGCGACCATGCGCTCGTACTCGAGGTTCAGCGTCGCGAACGCCTGCATCGCGTCGAAGAGCAGCGTCTCCGCCTTCACGTGCTCGCCGCGGCGTAGCGCGCGGAGCCCCTGGGCCTGCGTCAGCAGTGCGCGGCCGCGGGCGTACTCCGTGCGCTCCACGAGCGATCCGATGCGCTCTTCGTTCAGGTCGTCATCGATGCCCCAGCGCGCCGCAGCCACGGCCATGACCGGGCCCCAGATGGTCCGGTCGACGATCCCGCTCGGGGCGCCCGCGCTCCGCGCGGCCTGGTACGCGCTCTCGCTCTCGCGCCAGCCGTAGATGGCGGCCAAGAGCTCGGCCGTGGCGACCTCCGCCGGGCTTGGCTCGCTCTCGGCGAGCCGGTCGCGGAAGCGCTGCTCGTCCGTCGGGCTCCCGATCGCGGCGGCGGCGCCCATACCGAGCCCGAGCAGGGCCTTCCAGTTGGGGTCGACGTGCGTGAGATCGAGCGCCGGCGACCCGTTCACGGTCGCGACCGCGCCGTCGAAGTCGCCGGCGAGCAGCCGCGCGCCTGCCGCGAGGACCAGCGCGTAGCCCCCCAGGCGTGGCTTCTCCGTGGACTGCGCGATCTCGCTCGCAAGCCGTGCGTGCTCGATGGCCTCGTCGAGGTTGCCGAGCACGACCGCACTCGCGCTGACCATGTTGTGCGCGTCGATGAGCTCATCGCTGTCCTGGAGCGATTGCGCGATCGGGATCCGCCGCTGGTTCGCGGCATAGGCGTCGCGGAATCTGCCGAGCGCGCGGTAGGCATACCCGATGGCATCGAGGCAGAGCGAGACCTCGCGCAGCAGCCCAAGCTCCTCCGCGATCTCGAGCGCCTCTTCTGCCGTCCGCAGGGCCACCTGCCAGTCGCCTTCGGTCGCGCGCGCCAGCTTGCGCGGCGCGAACGCGCGCGCCGCGAGGAGCCGCACCCGCTCGGGAGACGGCTCGTCGCCGACGAGCGCGAGTCCGCGGGCGATGAGGCCCTCGAGGTCCGGGTGCTTCGCATCCCAGCGGGTCGCGAGCTCGGCCATGTGCGCGTACACCGTCGCGATCTGGAATTGATCGCGCTCGGGCTTCGACTCGACCAGGATCCGCGCCCGTTCGTACGCCGCGAGAGCCGCGTCACCCTCACCGTGATAGCGGCGGACGCGGCCGACGAGGTACAGCGCGTCGACGGCGTGGTCGATCTCGCCCAGCTTCTCGTACAGCTCGACGGCCTGCTCCGCGAAGCGGAGCGCCTCGACATGGGCGTGGATGTTCATGGCCCGCTGCGCGGCCTTCCACGAATACGCCGCGGCCTTGTCCGGCACCTCGCCGAGCAGGTAGTGGTGCGCGAGCGCCGGGTAGAAGTCGCGGATCTCGTTCGCCAGGACGTTCTCCATCGACAACGCGACGCGGCGATGCAGCTCCGTCCGGCGGCGGACGAGAAGCGTGTTGTACGCGACCTCCTGGGTCACCGCGTGCTTGAACCGGAAGCGGCCCTCGCGGCGCTCGCCCGGGGCGGCCTCGACCACGAGGTCGGCGGCGATGAGGATGTCGACAGCGTCGGCGAGACGCTCCCCACCGGCGGCGCGCAGGACGCCATCGCCGAAGCGCTGGCCGATGACCGACGCGAGCTGGATGCACTCCTTCGCGAGCGGCGGGAGCCGGTCGATGCGTGCCGCGACGACCGCGTGCAGCGTCGCTGGCACGTCCAGCGCGGCGGCGCGCTCGCGGAGGACCCAATCGCCCTTCTCGTCGCGCGCGATCGCACCGGAGTCCACCAGGGCGCGGATCGATTCCTCGATGAAGAACGGGTTTCCGCCGGCGCGGGCGACGATGCGATCGCGCAGCTCGGCGGGCGCCCATTCGAGCGTCGACTCGACGATGCGCGCGGCCTCTTCGTCGGTGAGCGGCTCCAAGACCATCTGCGTGAAGTTCGTACGCGACGGCCTCGGCTGGCCGCCCGCGCCGATCCGCTGCGCGAGGAGGATCAGGAGCGGCACACGCGCCCCGCGTGACGCGAGGAACCAGAGGAGGTCGAGCGAGGCCGAGTCCGCGTAGTGCAGGTCCTCGAGCACGTACAACAGTGGCCGCGTCCGGGCGAGCGCCCCGAGGAGGTCGAAGATGATGAGAAACATCCGGCGCTTCCACTCGTCCGACTCGCTCGTCGCTTCCTCCGCACCCGGCAGATGCAGGAACTGCGCGAGGATCGGGCTCGTCACCGCCGCGTTCGCGAATCCGAGCTCCGAGAGCTTCGCGGTCAGCCGGTCGCGCGCGTCGGCCGCCGTCGGGTCGATCGTGAGCTCGACGAGGAGCGGCTCGATGAACCCGGCGTAGCTGCGCTGGTTGACTCGCGAGAACGTCCAGCGGAGGACGCGCGGCGCAGCGTTGCCCGCGGCGCCGTCGTCCGCGGTCACGAGGCCGATGAACTCCGAGACGAGCCGGCTCTTGCCGATGCCGGGTTCTCCTGCGATGAGGACGACCTCGGTGCGTCCGATCCGCGCCGACTGATATGCGAGGTCGAGGCGGGAGAGCTCCATCCAGCGGCCGACCAGCGGCGCGTTCAGCTCGATCGCGACCCGGATGTCCGACCGTTCGCCGGTGAGGGCGTATGCGAGGACCGGCTTCTCTTTGCCCTTCATCTCGATCGGGCCGACCTCGCGGAACGTGAACTCGCGGTTCGTGAGCCGGAAGGTGGCCTGCGTGACGTAGGTCTCGCCCGGCGGCGCCGACTCCTGGAGCCGCGAGGCGGTGTTCACGGTGTCGCCCATGACCCCGTACTCCGCGACCGAGCGGACGTTTCCGGCCACCACCATCCCGGTGTGGACGCCGATCCGAAGACCGAGCTCGATGCCCCGCTCGTTCTTCGCGCGCGCGGCGTGCTCGGCGAACACCTGGTGCATCGCGAGCGCCGTGCGCAGCGCGCGCCGGGGGTCGTCCTCGTGGGCGATGGGCGCACCGAAGATCACGAAGATCGCGTCCCCGATGAACTTCTCGATGGTCCCGTCGTACGTGACGGCCTGCTCAGCGAGGTCCTCGAAGATCCCGGAGACGAGCTCCTGGAGGACCTCGGCGTCGAGCTCCTCCGCCAGGGTCGTGAACCCGACGAAGTCCGCGAACAGCACCGTGACTAGGCGCCGCTCCTGGCCGAACTGGACCGCGTCTCTCACGGGCTAAGTGTGGGCTAGGCGGGACCCGCCATCACCGTCGCGGCCCAGCCAAAGAAGGAGGGCCCCCCGAAGGGGCCCTCCTCAGCGCACGGCTGACCGTGTGGGTGGTGATCCCATTTGCGGTATCGATCCCAGCCGTTTCCTCGCCGTCCGGTGCAGCCGGTTTGGGTCCCTACCTACCGGTCAGTAGACTTGACCGGACGTGTCGGATCAGGCCGGAAAATGGCACCCGCGGCCCCGTTCACGGCCATCCGGCAGCTCCACGCGCGAGCGGCTGCTCCAGGCCGCCGACCGCCTCTGGAGCGAGCGCGGCGTCCACGGTGCGTCGCTCGAGGACATCGCACGCGACGCGGCGGTGACGAAGCCGACCCTCTACTACTACTTCGCCGACAAGAGTGTCCTGTTCACCGAGATGGTATGCAGCGTCCTCGAGCAGCACGGCGGCGGGCTTCGCACCGCGAGCCGGGCGGCCTCATCGGCGCGCGAGCGGCTCGTCGCCGCGATCGCATACCTGATCCGCGCGCGCTGCAGTGGTCCGCGGCTCCTTCGCGAAGGGGGCGTGCCGTTGACGATCGATCAGCTCAGCCAGACCCGGAGCGCCTTCTTCCGACACTTCTTCTCGCCGCTGCAGCAGATCCTCGACGACGGGGTCCGGGCCGGCGAGCTCCGCTCGATGGACAGCGCGTTCACGGCGCAGGCCCTGCTGAACCTCATCGATCCGTGGACCGCGCGTGAGGCGAGGCCGGGCGGCCGGAACGCGGATCAGCTCGCCGCGGACATCGTCGACCTCGTCGTCGACGGGATCGGGGTCAGCGGTCGGCGGAGGTGATGCTGCCCGCCGCGGCCGTGACCCGGCCCTGCCGGGCGGCGTGGGCCCACTCGCCGATGCGCGTCACCGCGGACTGCAGGTTCTTCAGCGAGTTCGCGTAGGACAACCGGAGGTAGCCCTCACCGCCGGCCCCGAAGTTCGTGCCGGCGAGCGTCGCGATCCCGGCCTCGTGGAGGATCCGCTCCTGGACGGTCGCGGAGTCACCGAGGCCGAGGCCGGTGATGTTCGGGAAGACGTAGAACGCGCCCTTCGGCTCACGGCAGCTGATGCCGTCGATCTTGTTCAGGCCGGTGACGACGACGTCGCGCCGCTCGCGGAACGCCTTCACCATGTCCGCGACCTCCGGCGGGCGTGACGTCAGCGCCGCCGTGCCGGCCCGTTGCGTGAATGTCGCGGTACAGGACACCGAGTTCGTCACGAGCTTCGTGACCGGCTCGACGAGGGGCCACGGGAACACCCCGTAGCCGAGCCGCCATCCGGTCATCGCGAAGGTCTTGCTGAAGCCGTCGAGCAGGATCGTCCGCTCGGCCATCCCGTCCTCGCGGAGGATCGAATGATGGCTGCCTTCGTACATGATCTCGGCGTAGATCTCGTCCGCGAGCACCCAGAGATCCCGCGCGCGCGCGATGTGTGCGATCTCCTTGAGCACGCTCTGCGACAGGACCCCGCCGGTCGGATTCTCCGGGCTGTTCAGCACGATGAGCTTCGTGCGGTCGGTGACGAGCGTCTTCAGCTCGTCGAGGTCGGGATTGAAATCGTCCTTCTCGCGGAGCTTCAACGGGACGCCCTTCGCCCCGGCGAAGTCGATCATTGACGAGTAGATCGGGAAGCCCGGGTCCGGGTAGATCGCTTCGTCGCCCGCGTCCAGGAGCGCGAGCATCGCGAAGAACATGATCGGCTTTGCGCCCGGGGTGACGATCACCTGCCCGGGGTCGACGCTGAGGTGGCGCGTCTTGTTGAGGTGATCCGCGATCGCCTGGCGCAGCTCGGGGACCCCGGCCGATGGCGTGTAGTGCGTCTCGCCCCGCTGGAGCGCCGACAGCCCGGCGCGCACGATGGACGGGGGCGTGTCGAAGTCGGGTTCGCCGATCTCCAGGTGGATGATGTCGCGGCCCTGCGCCTCGAGTGCGCGTGCCTTCGCGAGCACCTCGAACGCGGTCTCGGTGCCGAGGCGAGACATGCGCGGAGCGAGCGGTCGGGTCATCCGGCGGCAGTCTAGACCCGCGTCACGATCAGCTTTCGCTGTCCGGAAGGGCGCGACGGCGGGCCTTGCCTTCGATGCACGCGCAGCCGCTCGGACCCACGATCGCCGCGTGCGGCATGCCCGCGGGCACGACCATGCGGTCACCGACCACGAGATGGATGACCTGGTCGTCGAGCGTGAAGTCGATCGAGCCGGAGACGCAGTACAGGATCTTCGTGTACGCGTGCACGTGTCGCGCGTAGCGGTCGTCCGGCTCGTTCGACCACCCGTACACGTCGTCCGCTTCGGCCCGCAGGCGTTGGTCGATACTCACCGGCGATGCGCCTGCATGCCGTCTTCCCGCAGACCGAGATCGGAAGCGACCCGGCGGTCATCGGACGGTTCGTCCGCGAGGTCGAGGCGATGGGCTTCGACGGACTGGTGGCGTACGACCACGTGCTTGGGGCCGACCCCGCGCGGCCTGGCTGGTCCGGCCCATACACCATCGAGTCGACGTTCCATGAGGTCATGGTCCTCTTCGCGTACGCCGCCGCGATCACTACGAAGCTCGAGCTCTCGACGGGTGTGCTGATCCTGCCGCAGCGGCAGACCGCGCTCGTTGCGAAGCAGGCCGCCGCCCTCGACGTGCTGTCCGGCGGTCGGCTGCGCCTCGGCGTCGGGGTGGGCTGGAACTGGGTCGAGTTCGCCGCTCTCGGCATGAGCTTCACGGACCGCGGCAAACGCATCGAGGAGCAGATCGCGCTGCTGCGCCGCCTGTGGACCGAGCCCTCGGTCACGTTCGATGGCACGTGGCATCACGTCGATCGCGCCGGCATCAATCCGCTCCCGGTGCAGCGGCCGATCCCGCTCTGGATGGGCGCGGACAGCGAGCCGGCCATCCGCCGCGTCGCGCGCCTCGCCGACGGCTTCTTCGCGCATTTCGCCCCGACCGACGACGGCGCGAAGCAAGCCGCGACGTTCTGGGAATGGGTGCGCGAGGCGGGGCGCGATCCGAAGGACGTCGGGCTGGAATGCCGGATGGGCGCGAAGATGCCCGACGACGAGCTCGCGCGCGCGGCCGAGCGGTTCCGGGCGATGGGCGCGACGGACTTCGAATGCAACACGATGCGCGCGGGGTTCCGCTCGCCGGACGAGCACCTCGCGGCCTACCGCCGGTTCCTCGACCGCCTCAGGGCGTAGTGGACACGGGCACACCGAGCGCACTGATCCGCACCGGATCACCGCCAATGAGCGGGATCGCGTAGAGGCCGGTCTCCCGCGCGACGTAGAACCAGCTTCCGTCCGGCGACCACCCGGCGAATCTCCCGTCGGTGTCCGCGGCGACGATGACGCCCGTCTCGGCATCACGAACGAGTGGCCGGCCGACGGTCATGCCGACCAAGTGGCCCTGGGGCGACCACCGGACGTCGCCGACCGTCTGTCCCGCCAGCACGAGCGTCGGCTTGCCATCCGCCGATCGCACGAATACATAGAAGAATCCGACCGATCCCGCTGCGGGACTTACGCGTACCGACAGCGTGCCTCCGTCGGCGGAAGCGCCCAGCGCTGAGAGCTGCAACGGGCGAGCAGCGAAGACGCCGAGCAGCGGATCCGCCGCGAGCTGCGCCGTCGTCGTGACGGTCCGGTTGGACGTGGTACTGACGGATTCGACGACCGCCTGGTCGGTGCGCGTCTGCAGTTGCTGGTTCAGCTTCCCGTTGTCGATGAGGTACGTCCTGCCGCCGCCGAACGCGATCTCGCGCGCCCCGTACGCCGTAAGGCGAGCGCCGTTCGTAGGCGTGACGATCCGCACCTCGCCGTCGGCGCCGAATCCCGCGGAGTCGAACGAGCTGATGAGGTCCGTGTACGCGACGTTGCCGTCGGGCGACCACGTTGGGAACGGTCCGGCGGCGTCCTGATCGCTCAGCCGGCCGCCGGTGCCGGTCACGTCGGTGACGAACACCGCACCGGCGAACGAGCTCGCGAGCACGTCGAAGTAGAGGATCCGGTCGCCGCGCGGCGACCACTGCGGGATCGCGACGCCGCTCAGCCGACGCGTATCGAGATCGTTCGACTGCAGCTGTTGAAGCAGGCGTACCTCGCCCGTGGCGTCCGTCGCCCAGATCAGCCCGGCGAGCGCGAATGCGTATCGGGCCGCCGGCCGAGGCGGTGCGGACGGCGCGGCCGAGGAGCGTGCGATCGTGACGGTCTCCGGGTACCACGCGTCGGGCTGGGTCACGTCGCTGAGGAGCACCACCGGCTGGTCGGGCTGGGCCGTGTCGTAGCGGAAGATGCGCGAGCTGGTGACGCCGATCGCGGTGCGGCGGTCAGGCGAGAACACGACGCGGTCGACGACGCCGACCGTCGTGTCGATCGGCGGCTGACCGTTGGCGAGGAACGCGAGCGCGGTGCTCGCGCCTTGATGCACGACGAACCGCCCGTTCGGCCATCGCGCGACGAGGCGGACGTCGTCGTAGAGCTGCGTGGTCTCCTGCCGGATGTCGCCACCGTCGAGCGTGAGGCTCCAGACGCGAGCCTGACCGGCGTTGATCACCGGCACGGTCGCGTCTCGCACGGCCGAGGAGACCTGCCCGGCGAAGTAGTAGACCCGCCCGTCGTCACCGAGGAACGGCGATGTCGCGACCTGCGCGGTGAGCGGCCGGAGCCGCGAGCCGTCCACGCGCTGCACGGCGATGAGCCCGTTCTGGGTGTGCACGAGGAGCTCGTCCGCGGAGATCCATTGCGAGAGGAAGGCGTTGCGCAGCAGCGTCACGTTCCGCCACGCGCCGCCGCCTGCGAGCGCGACGTACACGTCGGTGTTCTGGCTTCCCGCATCGCGTTGGGTCGCGGCGAGGGACCGGCTGTCGGTCGACCAGTCGAAGTCGATGAACCGTGAGCCCGCCGTCACCAGCGCCGGTGGCAGCGGCAGGTCGACGTGCGAGCCGTCGAGCCGCTGGACCGCGACGGATTGTCCGCCATGGTCAAGGTACCCGATGGACTCGCCGTCGGGCGACCAGCGTGTGGCCGTGACGCCACTCAGCGCATCGGTCTTCGCGATCGCCCGCCGCTGGCTGCCGTCGATGTTCGCGACCCAGAGCTGGTTGCCGCCGCTCGGATCCGTGCGCCAGTACGTGATGCGGCCCGCGCGCGAGAGCTCGACGGGGGCGCGGGTGGCCGTCGGGGCGGGGGACGCGTCCGCGACGACGCGCTCCTCGAGCAGGCCGCCCGTCGCAAGGGCGCCCGCGAGCACCGCGATCGAGACCACGACCACGAGCGTGGCCGTGATCGCATATGGCGCCAGCGACCGTCGCATATCGCAATACTCCGCTTCGCATGGATGCGTCACTGGTCCGTGAGTTCCTGCGCACCCTCCCCGACCGCCTGCCTGACGAGGGTACGGTCGCGCGCATGCGCGCGTACCTCGAAGCCATCGGCCGGCCGGACGTCCGATATCTGGTCGGCATCGTTCGGGGCGAGGGCGCCGGGACCGTGGCGCGCTACGCCCGCGGCGTGCTGGAGGCAGCAGGTGCGGGCGTTGCCGCGGCGGACGACCCCCTCGACGATCCCCTCGTCGCGATCGCCGGCACGTCCGTCGCGACCATGGGGTATCAGCTCGCGTCGACCCATCCCGAGCTCGGCGAGCTCTCGCGCCGCGAAGCCGAGACGCTGCTCGCGTTCGTTGCGCACGCCGAGGCGAGCCGGCGGGTGCTCTTGCTCGTCGACGACACGCTCGATCCGCGCGCGCCGCTTCACGGTGCGACGCCTGACGTGATCGCCGTGGCGCGAGCCTCGGACGAGCAGCTCGCGGCGGCGATCGCGGACGCACCGGAGCGCCGGCCGTTCGTCATCGCACCGCGGGATGTGAGCGCCGCGGCGCGGGCGATGGGCGCCCGCGCGCTGCCGTACGTCCTCGGTGGGCGGGACTTCGTCGCGAGACGGTCGGGCTCGACGTTGGACCTCGCCGTCGGTGACGAGCGGTACGGAGAGCTGGCCCTCGGTACGGGCGACGATCCCGAGCTCGCCGCGACCGGGATCGTCACCGGCCTGGCCATCGCGGCGTTCGGGGTGCGGATGCGTCCGGAATGGGTGGAGCTCGGTGCGCGTGCGGCGGCGGCGCGAGAATGACAGCGTGACACCGCTCGAAGCCGCCAAGACGTTCATGGCCGGGCTCGAGGCCGGGGACGCCGACAAGGCCGCGTCGGTGTGCAGCGACGATGTGACCGTCGTCCTCCCCGGCGGCGAGACCGAGCTGCAGGGCAAGGATGCGACGAAGCGCCTGATCCGGATGGCGCCGCCATTCATCCGCCGGGTCCGCGAGGAGGACGTGCAGGGCAACACGGTCATCCTTCGCGGCCTTACCCGATCGCCGGGTCACTTCGCGAATTTCACCACCTGGACGTTCGAGACGGAGGGCGATCGCATCGTGCACGTCTCATTCGCCTGGCGGCCGGCGAACTGATATGGAGCGGCCTGTCAACGGGCGAGCCGTCGTCGGCGGTCCGGTGGCACGGGGGAAGGCGGGCAGGTGGCAGCGGCGTCTGGCCACTCTGATATTCGCGGATCTGTCCCGCATGCGGGTGGTGCGCCGGAGGCCGCCTCTCACTAGACGCGCGGATCCGGCGCGTTCCGCCGGCCGCATAGTTCGATCGAGGATCCCTCCGCAGGATGCGCTCGCCCGTTCCCCGGTGCCTCCGGACCACTTAGGCCGGGGCGATGACCGCGCAGTCGACGCCGAGGGTGGCGAAGGTCCGCTGCAGCCCATAGCCGGTCGGCCCGGCCTCATAGCAAACCCGCACCGCCGCCGGGTCCTTCCAGCGACGGACAAGCTTGCGCACCGCCTCGGGGGTGTTCGCGATCTGGTCTTCGTCGAGGCTCGGCCCGTCGGGGCGCAGGAGCGCGACGCTGATGCTGTCCTGGTGAACGTCGAGGCCGACGTACGTGATCGGCGCGATACTGGTTTGCACGGCCGGTGTCCTCCGTATGTGGCAATCTCCGGGCGCCAGCGCGGTCAATCCACGAGGCTACGCAGGCGCCGGCCGCTCCATACTCACTAGCCCTCGACGTAGCGGAATGAGCGCGGGACCTTCGCGAGGCCGAACTCGCTCAGCGCCCGCGGCACTCGATAGCGCCGTGGCTTCGTGATCGGGAGGGCCCAGCCCTGTGCAGATCTACGCGTCGGCGCACCGAGGTCACACTCGCCGACGATCGCACGTTCCTCCACGACGGCCAAGTACGCGCGCGCGGGGAGCCGTTTCGGTGGGACGGTGCGGTGCTCGAAGCGAGCGGTGCCGTCAAGGATGGCGTCGGCGTGGTCCGCGTGGATGGCGAGGACGACGGCGTTGGGCATGGCGATCCTCCCCAGCATGATCGCCTCGGGTATCGGACTGGCCTTGCGCCGGACGCGGGAGAGGAGCGGATCACTCCGCTCCTCTTGTCGCACGGTTCAGTACAGGCGCGCTCAAGTGGTGAGGGGGGTCGCGACGGGTCGCTTTGGAGCCGGTGACGAGAGCATCCTGCCCCGCCACGGCGTGCCGAGGATCGGGAGCAGATAGCGGTCGATACCGATGAAGCCGGCGGTCTTCCACGCGAGGACGAGGAGGAAGCCCAGGAGGAGCAGCACCGGGTTGGTGCTGGCGCTGCCGGCGAGCATGAAGTTGAGGTTCATGAACGCGCCACCGACGGCCGCGATGCCGACGAAGGCACCGAAGATCAGGCCGAGCCCGACGGCGGTCTCACCGAAGGCGATGAGCTTGCCGAAGACGCCCTCCCAGTGGTTGTTGACCATGAACGTGATGAAGCCGTTGTACCAGTCGTAGGTGATGACCGACTTGGCCGGTGCGACCGGGTCGGCCGCGATGCGCTGCCAGAAGGCGTACAGGCCGGCGCCGTCGATGATGTAGTTCGTCTTCGCGCCGGTATCGATGACCTTGTGCCAGCCCGCGTCGAGCCAGCTGAATCCGACGTACATCCGGATGATGAACCACACCGGCGCCATCCGCGTGTCGGAGAACAAGAGCTTTGCGAGCGGCGGGTCCTTGACGACGGTGTCCTTGTGGATGATCGCTGTCTTCACGTTGGTGTCTCCTTTCTTCGTGATGCGCTACGCCGTGATGGTCGATGTGGCGTACGTGTCGCGGGTGCCGACGTACGAGACGGTCGCGATGATGACGGCGAAGGCGATGCCCGGGACGAGGTAGAAACCGTCGATCGTCGGGCCGAAGTTCGTGATCGCCGCGAAGACGGTGCTGCCCGGGAACGTTTCGCTGGCGAAGTACGCCCCGAAGATAGCGGTCACGCCCACGATGAGAAAGTCGTAGGGGGACTTCTTGGCTCCGAGGACCTGCACGGCGACGCCGGCGAGCAGCGAGACAACCACGATGGCTGCGAACACTGCGAGGCCCATGTCGTTACCTCCTTTTCAAACTTGCTGATGTTGACGATGCGGTCACGATGGTCTCGCCGACAGGGCCGTTCGGCCCGGAAACGCGGGACCGGAGACCCCGCGGTGGCCCGAGATCGGCGTGCGATTCGGCCCCAGAGATATGAGCCGTTCGGCAGCATCCGGCCCGTTCAGCGGGGGAGAGCATGGCGCTACAGCCTGCGACCCAGCTGCTGACGGTGAGCGGTATCCGCGAGCGGCGGTCGCGCCTCGAGATCGGCACGACAACGTGCTCAAGATCAACGCGCAGGTCGGCCGCTGCCGCGCGGCGGCTCCGTTCCAAGCCCCAGCAGCCTCGTGTTGTCCGCGTATTCGGGCGACCGCTCGCGCAAGCGCTTCGCGATCGCGCGCAGGTCGCCTGGCTCGATCCCGGCGAAGAACGCGGACGTCTCCTGCAGGAAGCGGGTCTCGCGCGCGGCGCGCTCGACATCGTCGTCGGTCTCGTCGGACGCGACCGCCTGGATCTGCCAGCGGTACCCGAGGACGTGGCGGAACGTCTCGGTCGCGCGCTCGAGGTGGAACGGTGAGGTGATCACCGACAGCGGACGCGGTTCGATGTCCTTCAGATAGCGGACCGCGGTGAGCACGGCGTTCCCGATCGTGTCGCGCGATTCGTTCTCGACCGCGATCCGCTCGGGCGCGACGCCCCAGGCCGTGATGAGGTCGCGCATGAGGGCCGCCTCGCTCGGGGTCCCGTCCGCGGCCTCGAGCTGCCGGTCGCCCGAGCAGATGAGCACGAGCTCCGGACGCTCGCGGGCGAGCTGCGCGGCGCGATGCGCGCGAGCCTGCGTGGAGGGGAGTGCAGTACCGTCGGGCGCGACGCCGCCACCGAGGACGACCGCGAGCTCCGGCGCGTCCGCGACTTCCATCGCGTAAACCTACAGAAAAACACGAGGCGCCCCGTTTCGGGGCGCGTCGTGCGACGAGCCATGCCGTCGACTAGATGCTGTGGAGCGTCCCGTTGTAGATGAGGATCGACGTGAAGAGGTCGCCGCTGCCGTTCTTGTACACCGGGTCGCTGTCGGCCGGCCACGGTGCGACGCGCTTCTTCTCGTTCACCGGGTTGTTGCCGTAGCGCTCCCAGAGCGGGATGTTCGGCAGCAGGTCGTTGTACGCGAGGATCGCCTGCGTCACCAAGGGCTTCTGCTTCTCGGTGTCGAAGCCGTCGCCCATCGTGTTGATGAGCGCGTTGAAGTCCGTGCTGCCCTGGGTGAGCGGGTAGGCCATGCCGCCGCCCGCGGGGATGGTGTTGTGGACCTGCAGGTCCTGCACGAAGCTGCCCTGCGGGTGCGGGTTCGCCGCGCCCCAGCCCATGATCGCGATCTGGAACTTGCCCGCGTTCACGTCGGCGAGCTGGGTCGAGCGGATAGCGCCGCGCGGCGTGATCTTGATGCCGAACTTGTTGAGCGAGTCGCTCGCATGGTTCGCGGCGCTCGTCCAGTCCGCGAAGTCGCTCGGGAAGTAGAGCTCGTACGCGAGGGCCTTGCCGCCCTTCGCGTAGATGCCGTCGCTGCCCTTCGCGTAGCCCGCGTCGGTCATGAGCTTCGCGGCCGCGGCGAGGTCGTAGTCGTACGACTTCAGCTTCGCCTGGTCCGCCGTGCTGAGCCAGAGCGGCACGATGTTGTCGCTGACTCCGGCCATGAACTTCTGGGCCTTGGCCGACTGGCCGTAGGTGATCGTCGCCGACTCGGACTTGTTGATCGCCATCGCGACGGCCTGACGAAGCCGCTTGTCCTGGAACTCGGGTGCGGCCGTCCAGTGGAAGAAGATCCCCGGGCCGGTGTACAGCGGACCGCGGACGACGCGGAGGCCGTTGTCACCGAAGGCCTTGTCCGTCGCGAGCGGGAAGCCGTGGGTCGCGTAGTCGACGTCGCCGGCGAGCACGAGCGGGGTCACCGCGTCGGTCTCACCCTGGTAGACGATGAGCTTGTCGAAATTCACCTGGTCCGCGAACAGGCCACCCGGGTTCTTGACCATGGTGAGCTGCGCGGCCGTGACGCTCGCCTTGTCGATCTTGTAGGGGCCGACGGACGGCGGATTGTCCGGACGGAAGTCGGCGACCTGCTTGGCGATCGCCTTCACCTCGTCGGACGCCGTGGTCTTGCCGGCGTTGTAGAGATCCTGGAGCTGCTTCGCGAACGTGCCGAACTGCGAGTCCGGACGGATGTTGTTGCGCAGCACCAGGCGCGGCACAAGCGCCGACGGGCGGCTGATGTGGAACCGCACCGTGCTCTTGTCCGGGGTCTCGAGCTTGTCCGCGTAGGTCCAGATCCCGAAGCCCTGCGAGCGGCCCACCCAATACGTGGTCGCGACGTCGGCCGAGGTGAACTCCTTGCCGTCGTCCCACTTGAGCCCCGTCTTCAGCTTGATCTCGTAGTTCTCGCCGTTCTGGGTGGCCGACTCCATGAGCCAGTTTTCCCATTTGCCCTCGGCCCAGCGGTAGACCGCCAGCGAGGGGATGAAGAAGTCGGTCAGGTAGCTGCCCGAGAGGATCGTGCCGGCGGAGAGGTAGTTGTAGTGGCCCTTCGGCGGGAGATCCCACGGCCATGCGGCGTGGAATTCGCCACCCTTCTTTGCCGTGCCGCCGCCCGTGGTCGTAGTGCCGGGCGCGCAGGCCGCGGCGACGATGCCGAGGCTGACGAGCGCGGAATCACGCAGGAACCGGCGCCGGTCAACGCGATATCGCGGGTCGCTCATTGTTGCTTCCTCCTTCGCTGGACCGAGGCATTGTGCGCTTTGGGCATCCGGGGTGTCGAATACCAGACCAGTACAGCCACGAGTGACATGAAGATCAGACCGATCACGAGGGCCATCGCGCTCACGACGAATTCCGCCGAGTCGCGCGGCTCGAAGATCAACAGCAGCAGCGCGACGCCCGCTACGAGCACGGCGACCCGGAAGCCCGCACGGAGGATCTGCGGGTCCACGTTAGGCGAGCAGTTCCGCGGCGGGTCGGCGCTCGCGGATGGCCACGTGGCACGCAACTTCCCGCGGCGTGTCGGCGGGCAACGGCAGGAGCTCGGGGATCTGCACGTCGCACAGGCCAGGCTCCGCGAGCGGGCAGCGCGGATGGAACGTGCAGCCAGGGGGAAGGGCGAGCAGGCTCGGCACCTCGGCAGTCTTCAGCGCGACGCGCTCCTTGGAGCGGGTGATCCGCGGGTCGGCTTCCGGGATCGCCGCGATGAGGGCGGCGGAGTACGGATGCGCCGGGTCCGAGACGAGCGCTTCGCTGTGCCCCAGCTCGACCATTCGTCCGAGGTACATCACCCCGATCCGTCCCTCGCGCGCGAAGTAGCGCGCGACCGCGAGGTCGTGCGTGATGAGCACGATGCTGACGCCCATCTCGCTCCGGAGGCCGAGCAGCAGGTTGAGCAATGAGATGCGGATCGAGACGTCGACCATCGACACGGCCTCGTCGGCCACGATCACCCGCGGGTCGACCGTGAGCGCGCGTGCGATCGCGACGCGCTGCCGCTGGCCGCCGGAGAGCTGATGCGGGTACTTCCCGAGGAAGTCGTCCGGCGGCGTGAGCCCGACGACGTCGAGCAGATGGCGGACGCGGTTCGTCGCGTCGCGGTTGCCCTTGGCCTTCTTGTGGCGATAGAGCGGTGCGGACAGGGTCTGGAAGATCGTGCGCGTCGGATTGAGCGACGCATACGGGTCCTGGTGCACGAGCTGCACCGCGCGACGGAACGTGGACAGCTCGTTGCCCTTCTTGCGCCACACGTCCTCGCCTTCGTAGAGGAGCCGGCCGCTCGTCGGATGCAGGATGCCCGCGAGCATCCGTCCGGTGGTCGTCTTGCCGCAGCCGCTCTCGCCCACGATGCACAGGGCCTCTCCGGCGCCGATCGCCAGCGACACGCCGTCGACCGCGGTGATCGTGCCGCCCGGCACCTTGAACGCGCGGCTCACGTGGTCGAGCTCGATGACCGCACGCCCCGCGACGGTGCTGTCGGCGACGCTCATGCCGTGGCGATCTTCTCGGCGACGGCGACCTCAGCCGTGCCGACCTGCTCGGCGACCGTCTTCCACCGGATACAGCGCGCCTCGTGGTTCGGCGTGTCCACCGGCACGAGATCGGGCTCCCGCTCGGCACACGCCGCGATCGCGAGCGGACAGCGGGGGACATACGTGCAGCCTGATGGCAGCCGGATGAGGTCGGGAGGCGATCCGGGGATCGAGGCGACCGAGCCCATCGCGCCCGAGACCCGCGGCACCGCGCGGAGCAGTCCGACCGAGTACGGATGGCGAGGCCGATAGAAGAGGTCGGTCACCGACGCACGCTCGACGATGGTGCCGGCGTACATCGTGATCATGCGATCCGCGAGCTCGGCCGCGATCGAGAGGTCGTGCGAGATGAAGATCAGCGAGAAGCCGAGCTTCTTCCGCAGCTGCCCGAGGAGATCGATGATCGAGCGCTGGGTGAGGATGTCGAGCGCGGTGGTCGGCTCGTCGAGGATGATCAGCTGCGGCTCGAGCAGCAGGCTGAGCGCGATGAGCACCCGTTGCTTCATCCCGCCGGACAGCTCGTGCGGATACGCCTTGAGGATGCGGTCGGGATCGAGGTGCACGAGATCGAGCAGCTCCTGGGCCCGGGCGTGGATCTTCGCGCTGTCCTTCATGCCGTGGGCCCGCGCGGTGTCGGCGAACTGCTCCCAGATGTTGATGACCGGATTGAAGGAGTTGAGCGCGGCCTGGAAGACCATCGCGCATTCGCTCCAGCGATACTGGCGGAGCTCGTCGTCGGGCAACGTCTGGATGTCGACGGTCTCGCGATCGTTCGTGTACAGGATCTGACCCTTCGTGATGCGCGCCGATCGCGGCGACAGGCGGATGAAGCTGACCGCCAGGGTCGTCTTGCCCGAGCCGCTCTCGCCGATGATCGCGACGGTCTCGCCCTTCTCGATGTCGAACGACACGTCGCGTACCGCGTGCACCGGTCCGCGCCGGGTGCGGTAGTCGATCGACAGGTCGCGAACGGAGAGGATCGGCGTCATGACGAGCGGAGGCGCGGGTTGAAGATGTCCTCCATGGCGTTGACGAACAGGACGAGGGACAGCTGCAGCAGGATGATGGCGAAGATCGGACTGAACACGAACCAGAACGCGTCGCGGAAGTAGAATGCCCCCTGGGTCTGCGCGAAATAGAGCATGAGGGCCCAGTTCTTTCCGGAGAACGGCACGAGCCCGAGGATGATGAGCGCGACCTGCGCGTAGATCGCCCCGGTCATCGCCAGTACGAAGTGGATGACGATGTAGCTCCGCATGTTGGGCAGGATCTCGCGGAACACGATGTGCGTGAGGCCGAGATCCAACGATTTCGCGGCCTCCACGTAATCGCGCTCCTTCAGGGTGAGGACCTGCGCCCGGACCTGGCGCATGAGTCCAGCCCAGCCGAGGAGCGAAAGCACGAGCGCGAGTGCCAGGAAGTTCGTCGGCCGGGCCAACGCGGAGATGACGATGAGCACGATGAGCGGCGGTACCGTGAGGAGGATGTCCGCGAGGCCGACGAGCGCGGCATCGAAGCGCCCGCCCACGAGCGCTGAGACCGATCCGAGCACCGTCGCGACGAGCGTCGTGAGGAACGCGGTGATGAGTGCGACGCCGATGATCTCCTTGCCACCCTGGACGATCTGGTTCAAGACATCCCGGCCGGTGTTGTCGGTGCCGAGGAAATGCTGGGCGGACGGCGTCTGATAGATGGCGTTCACGTCGCCGCTCTCCTGATTCGGGACGAAGATCGGCGCGACGAACGCGAGCACGAGGAAGAACACGATGCCGGCGAAGCCGACGAGCCCGCTGGGCCGCCGCGAGAGCAGCCGGAGGAACTCGAGCCCACCCTCGATCGGGCCGGGAAGGGTCCGGTCACCGCGGCGCGGGATCGCGGCGGCGGTCATGTGCCCGTCGCCCCGCCCGCACGGCCGATCCGTGGGTCGAGCCGGCTGTAGAGAAGATCGGCGGCGAGGTTCAAGATGACCACCGAGAGCGTCACCATCAGCAGGATCCCCTGCATCACCGGGTAGTCGCGCTGCGTGACCGCGGCCTGGAGCCTCAGGCCGACGCCCTGGTAGACGAAGTAGCTCTCGATGATGATCGAGCCGCCGATGGCGAGTCCGGCGGTGATCGCGAGCTGGGTCACCAGCGGAAGCACGGCGTTGCGGCCGACATATGCGGTCATGATCCGGCCGTCCGAGAGACCGCGAGCCCGCGCTGCGCTCACGTAGTCCTCTTCGAGCGCGTTGATCGTCGCGCTCTTCATGCCGAGGATCCAGTGGCCGACGCTCGCAAGGAAGTACACCGAGACCGGCAGTATCGCGTGGAACAGCACGTCGCCGATGAACGAGAAGGTGAACCCGGGCTGGATGCCGGAGCTCGTCGCGCCGCGCATCTGGGTGATCGGGACCCACCGTAGCTCGACCCCGAGCACGATCACGATCAGCAACGCGATGAAGTAGTTCGGGACAGCGCTGATGATCGAGCCGCCGAGCGAGAGGATGTGATCCGCCCGCGTGTTCCGGTTGTACGCAGCGAAGAGTCCAAGGAACACGCCCACGCTGAAGCTCAACAGCAGCCCCGTGCCGACCGAGAAGAGCGTCCACGGCAGCACCGCGAGCACGATCGCGGTGACCGGCGTGCCCTGCGACACGAAGGAATAGCCGAGGTTGCCGTGTGCGAGATTGCCGATGAACGAGACGTACTGCTCGAGGACGGGCTTGTCGAGATCGATGCTGAAGAGGCTGGCCGCCTGCGCGCGGGCCTCCTGATACGTCATGAGGCCGTCCTTGGTGAGCTCGTCGATCTTGATATCGATCGGATTGCCAGGCATGAGCCGGATGAGGAAGAACGTGATGGTCGTCGTGACGAACACGGTGAGGAAGGCCTTCAGCACGGCCTGCGCGACCGGATGGCGCCAATACCCGAGGATGTGGCGGGCGCGGCTCGCGCGCGGTGTGGCCGGGAGCTGCTGCGCGACCATCCTCGCGTCGGCGGGCGTCGTGGTCACGCGCGCATCTTAGGACGGCCGCTGGCGCCGGGACCCGTCCAGCAGCATTTCGAGCGAGACCGTGGCAAGTGAATCGAACCGGTGGTCGGCGCCGGTGAGGTCCATCGCCACGGTGAGCTCGTTCGGCACCACGACGCAGCGCATCCCCGCGGCCTGGGCCGCGAGCATGCCGTTACGCGAGTCCTCGAACGCGATCGCCTCCGCCGGGCGCACACCCAGGCCCGCGCACGCCGCCAGATACAGATCCGGCGCCGGCTTCGCCCGCAGCTCCGGTCGATCGCGGCACTGGACGTGATCGAAGAACGCGCGCAGGTCCAGGCGCTCGAGATGGCCCAGGACCCATTTCGGCGTCGAGCTCGAGCACACCGCGAGGCGGAGCCAGCGGGACGTTGCGTCCGTGAGCAGGCGGCGCAGGCCGGCGGTCTCCGCGACCGCCATCACGAGCTCCGTCTTGCGCGCGTCCCGGCGCTGCTGGATCGCGTCGCGATCGTCGCGCGGCCCGACCAGCCCTTCGAGGTACGCCAGCGCGTCGAACCAGTTGCCCTCGCGCCCGATGTAGTCGAGCCACAGTTCCTTCGGCAGCTCGTGCCCGAACTCGCGATAGATCTCGACCCAGGCCTGATACGCGGGCGTTTCCGTTTCCAAGATCAGGCCGTCGAAGTCGAAGACGAGCGCCCGGATCACCACCATCGCTCCGACGGTACGAGACCGAGGGTCGTGCGTGCGTCGGCGGCGAGGGCGAGCGATCCGGCGACGCAGACCAGGCCATCCGGCCCCGCCGTTCGGCGGGCGGCGCCAAGCGCCGCCGGAGGATCCGCTGCGGTCGTAACGGGAATGCGCGCAACGCGCGCCGCGACGCGCGCGACGTCGATCGGGTCCGCGGCGCGTGGGCTCGAAGAGCGAGTGACGATCACCGCCGCGGACACACGGGCCAGCGGCTTGATCACGGCGCGGGCGTCCTTGTCCCGGTTGATCCCAATGACGAGGACCAACCGTCTGCCGCCGCGTTCCTGACGGAGCGTGCGCGCGAGGGCCTCGGCGGACGCGCCGTTGTGCGCCCCGTCGAGCACGATCGGCGGATGGCCGCGCACGCGCTCGAATCGCGCGGGCCACGTCGTCGTGCGCAGCCCATTCGCGATCGCGGGCTCGTCGATGCCGAGCGCGCGCGCCGCCGCGATCGCGAGCGCCGCGTTCTGTCGCTGGTGATCGCCCGGCAGCGCGAGATCGGCATGCACGCCGAGCGGCCGCACGAGGCGGCATATTGCGGCGTTCTCGCGACAGATCCGCTCGATCGCCCGCGCGGCCGCCGGCCGTTGCACCGCGACGATCGCGGGGCGCCCGCGCCGGACGATGCCCGCCTTCTCGGTCGCGATGGCTCCAAGCGTCCGTCCGAGGACCGCGGTGTGGTCGTAACTGATCGAGGTGATGACCGAGACCTCCGCATCGAGCGCGTTCGTCGCGTCCAGCCCGCCACCGAGCCCCACCTCGACGATGGCGACCGCGCAGTCGCGCTCGGCGAACGCGCGCAACGCGAGCAGGAGCGTGAGCTCGAACGTCGTGGGCTCGCCTGCGGCGGGATGCTCGCGGCGAAGCCGCGAGACGAGGGGGCGAAGCTGTTCGATGGCTCGCGCGAAGTCCGCCTCGCCGAGCATCGCACCGTCGATGCGGACGCGCTCGCGATAGGTCTGGAGGTGCGGCGAGGTGAACAGGCCGGCGCGGACGCCCGCCGTGTGCAGCATCGCGGCGAGGAACGCCGCGGTCGAGCCCTTGCCCTTCGTTCCGGCGATCAGCACGACCCGCAGCTGCCGGTCCGGCTCGCCCGCTGACCGCAGCAGGGCGCGCATCCGGCCGAGCCGCCAGCGCGCCGCCCGGCTCGCGCGCGGGTTCCACCCGATCCCGAGCTCCGGATCGGAGAAGCCGAGCAGCCACTCGAGCGCGGATCTGCGCATGGACGGTCGGATTGTGCCGCGCCATACCATCGTTCGTGGAGTGGCCGATTGATCGAAGACCTTGACGGTGTCACCGAGCCGCGTCCTTCGTGGCCGGCGCGATGGCTGCTGCCGGTCGTAGGCGGGCTCCTGCTGGCCGTCGTGCTCGCGACGAGCTTCCTGCGCTTCACGCCGGCCCGCGTGAGCGTGCTCGACTCCGCGCCGCCGGCGACGGGGATCAAGGCGATCGAGCTGCCCCGGAACTTCGCGACCCTCGAGACGCGGCTGCAGTTCTCGGGCATCACGGGGCTGACCAGCATGGCCATGAGCGAAGGGTTCCGCGACACGTATCGCCTCGCGGATGGTCGCCTGGCGATCGTCATCGAGTACCCCGATCCGGCGGGCGACGCGCTGCTCGCGCCGGAGCAGCGCGTCACGGTACCGGTCCGCGGCGTGACCGGCGCGTTCTTCGATACGGTCGCGGCGAGCCAGCCGAAAGCGATCGCGTGGGTCGCGGACGGGATGCAGTACCAGGTGGGCGGCGCGTTCTCCGCCGACGAGCTGATCGGTCTCGCGGAGCAGCTGCGCTAATGTCCGCACCGTTGATGGAGGGGACTACCGAATGGCGAAGGTGAAGGCCGCGCTCGTCCAAACCGCGTGGACCGGCGACAAGGACTCGATGGTCGCCTGTCACCTCAAGCACATCGATGATGCGGCGAAGCAGGGCGCGCAGGTGATCTGCCTCCAGGAGCTCTTCTATGGTCCGTACTTCTGCCAGGTCGAGGACAAGAAGGGCTACGCCTACACCGAGCGCATCCCCGACGGACCCACCACCAAGCTCCTTCAAGAGCGGGCGAAGAAGCACTCGATGGTGATCATCGCCCCGATGTACGAGGAGGATCAGCCGGGGCTCTACTACAACACCGCCGCGGTCATCGACGCGGACGGCAAATACCTCGGCAAGTACCGCAAGACGCACATCCCGCACCTGCCGGGCTTCTGGGAGAAGTTCTACTTCCGCCCCGGCAACATGGGCTACCCGGTTTTCGACACCGCCGTCGGCAAGGTCGGTGTGTACATCTGCTACGACCGCCACTTCCCGGAGGGCGCGCGGATGCTCGGCCTGCATGGCGCCGAGCTCGTGTTCATCCCGTCCGCGACCTCCCGCGGCCTGTCGATGCACCTCTGGTTCATCGAGCAGACCGCGCACGCCATCGCGAACGGCTACTGGGTCGGCACGATCAACCGCGTCGGCGTCGAGGCCGAGTACGGGAAGAACGAGTACTACGGCTCCTCGTACTTCGCCGATCCGCGCGGCAAGATCGTCGCACAGGCCTCCGACAAGGAAGAGCAACTGCTCGTCGCGGATCTCGACATGGACCTCGTCCGCGAGGTGCGCGACACCTGGCAGTTCTACCGCGACCGCCGGCCCGACATGTACGCCGACGTGACCGCGCCGTAGTGGCGGTGCGCCCCGCGCTGAATCACATCGGCGGGGCCTGGGTCGAGTCGTCGTCGCATGCGACCGTCGAGGATCGCGACCCCGCCCATACCGATCGGGTCCTCGCGAACGCGACCGCGTCGACCCCGGCCGACGTCCGCAACGCGATCGACGCCGCGGAGAAGGCGTTCCCGGAGTGGCGTGCGACGCCGGCGCCGCAACGCGGCGACATCGTGCGCAAGGCGGCGGATCTCATGGAGCGCCGCCGCGATCAGCTTGCGCGCCTGCTGACGCAGGAGGAGGGCAAAGTCCTCGCCGAATCCTTCGTCGAGGTCGACCGCGCGATCGCGAACGTACGCTTCTCCGGCGCCCAGGGGACGCGCCTGGTCGGCGAGACGATCCCGTCCGCGCAGCGCGGCACCTTCATCTACACCACCCGTGAGCCGCTCGGCGTCGTCGTGTGCGTCACCCCGTGGAACTTCCCGATCGCCATCCCGGCATGGAAGATCGCGCCCGCGCTCGTCGCCGGAAACGCGGTCGTCTTCAAGCCCGCGTCGCTCACGCCGCTGTGCGCGACCGAGGTCGTGCAGTGCTTCCTCGACGCAGGGCTACCCGACGGGGTGCTCAACCTCGTGCTCGGCTCCGGCGAGGCGCTCTCGAGCGCGCTCATCGACGACGGACGGATCAAGGCGATCTCGTTCACCGGCTCGTCCGCCGTCGGCCGCACGCTGTACGCGCGCGCGGCGCAGCGCCTCTGCAAGGTGCAGCTCGAGATGGGCGGAAAGAACGCGGTGATCGTCCTCGCCGACGCGGATCTCGAGAAGGCCGCGGAGAGCGTCGCGTCGGGCGCGTTCGGCGCGACCGGACAGCGCTGCACCGCGACGAGCCGGGCCGTCGTCGCGAAGCCGCTCCTCGCCGACTTCGTGAAGCTCCTCGGATCGAAGGCCGAGTCGTGGAAGCCCGGCGATGGCCTGGCCGACGGCGTGAAGATGGGACCGTTGGTCGACGCGTCGCAGCTGAAGAAGGTGCAGGCGAAGATCGCCGACGGGAAGCGCGAGGGCGCGACGCTCGTGCGGGATGGGACGAACGTCGGCATCGAGGGCGGCTACTTCGTCGCGCCGACGATCTTCACCGAGGTCGATCCGCGGATGAGCATCGCGCAGGAAGAGATCTTCGGTCCGGTCGTCAGCGTGATCCCGGCGGACGACCTCGAGTCGGCGCTCGCGAAGGCGAACGCCGTGGGCTACGGGTTGTCGTCATCGATCTACACCCGCGATCTCCACTCCGCGTTCCGCTACGCGGACGCTTCGGAGGCCGGAATGCTCCACATCAACCTGCCGACCTTGGGTGGCGAAGCGCACGTGCCGTTCGGCGGGGTGAAGGACTCCGGGTTCGGCGACCGCGAGTGCGGGGCTGCGGCGTTCGACTTCTTCAGCGAGCAAAAGGTGGTCTACGTCGGGTACTAGCGACCCGCGCGATGAGCGTGGGCTGGTCGTGGAGGCGTTGCGTCTCGCGCTACGCGAAGCCGAGGCGTACCTCGCGACCATCGACACGGATCGCGTCGCCGGTACGAGCACCTTCCGGACGGCCGAGGCGATGGGCGGCGCCCTACCGGAGCACGGCGTTGGCGCCCTCGCCGCGATCCGCGAGCTTGCCGCCGCCCATCCGGCGGCGCTGCGCTCGTCGGGGCCGCGATTCTTCCACTGGGTCGTCGGCGGCGGCACGCCGGCCGCGCTCGCGGCCGACTGGCTGGCATCGACGTACGACCAGAACGCGTTCGCCTGGGAGTCGTCGCCGCTCGGCACTCGGCTCGAGGAGATCGCGATCGACTGGCTCAAGGACCTCTTCGCCCTTCCGCCGGCATGGGGTGGCGTTCTCACGACGGGCGCGACGATGGCGAACTTCACCGGTCTCGCGGCGGGGCGCCGCTGGTGGGCGGAGCGTCACGGCGTCGATGTCGACTCCCACGGCTTCAGCGGGCTGCCACCGGTCCCGGTCTTCTCGAGCGGGTGCATCCACGCGTCGGCGACGAAGGCGCTGGCGATGCTTGGCGTCGGCCGCGACTCGGTGCGGCGGTTCGCCCAGGACGCCGTTGGCCGGCTCGATCTGGCGGCGCTCGAGGCGGCGCTGCGCGAGCTGCGCGGCGCGCCGGCGATCCTCGTTGCGAACGCCGGCGAGGTGAACGCCGGCGACTTCGATCCGATCGACGCGATGGCCGATCTCGCGGCGACGTACGGCGCGTGGCTCCATGTCGACGGCGCGTTCGGCCTCTTCGTGCGGATCACGCCGGCGGCCGTCGAGCCGGGTGACGGGATCGAGCGCGCCGACTCCGTCATCTCCGACGGTCACAAGTGGTTGAACGTGCCGTACGACTCCGGCTTCGCGTTCGTTCGCGACCCGCGCCTCCTCGCCGGAGCCTTCGCGTTGAGCGGCGCCTACCTCCCCGTACCCGGCGAGCACGCGAGCTTTGGCTACCTCGGTCCGGAGGCGTCGCGCCGCGCGCGGGGCCTCGCTGTGTGGGCGACCCTGCGTGCCTACGGACGCGAGGGCTATCGGTCCATGGTCGAGCGGCACCTCGGGCTCGCGCGCCGGCTCGCGATACGTGTCGACGACGCTCCCGATCTGGAGCGCCTGGCCGACGCGCGATTGAACATCGTGTGCTTCCGCTTCCGCCCGACTGGCGTCGCCGAGGCCG
Source organism: Chloroflexi bacterium UBA4730 (assembly GCA_002404155.1). GTDB lineage: Bacteria > Chloroflexota > Limnocylindria > P2-11E > P2-11E > UBA4735. The sequence continues at coordinate 126,555 of DHJC01000023.1, forward strand.
ACCTCGACGCGCTCAACACCCGCATCGGCAAGGCGCTCCTCGAGGATGGCCGGGTGTACGTCGGCACCACCCGATACGGCGGCCGCGTCGCGTTCCGACCGGCCATCGTGAACTGGCGTACCACCGAGGCCGACGTCGACCTCATTGCCGACGTCATCCGCGAGCTCGGGGCCCGCGTGCTCGTCGCGGCGTAGAAGATCGCCGCGAGATGCGGGTCGGCTAGGAGGCCTTCACTCCGGCGACGAGCTTCGCGACCGCCTCCTTCGCGTCACCGAACAGCATCTGGGTCTTCGGGTCGAGGTAGAGGTCATTGTCGATCCCGGCAAATCCGGGCTTCATGCTCCGCTTGATCACGATGATCTGCTGGGCCTTGTCCACGTCGAGGATCGGCATCCCGTAGATCGGGCTGCCCTTCGTGCTGCGCGCGGCCGGGTTGGTGACGTCGTTCGCCCCGATGACGAGCGCGACGTCGGCGCGCGGGAACTCCGGGTTCACCGCGTCCATGTCCATCAGCTTTTCGTACGGGATGTTCGCCTCCGCGAGCAGCACGTTCATGTGGCCCGGCATGCGGCCGGCGACCGGGTGGATCGCGTACACCACGTTCACGCCACGCGACTCGAGCAGGTCCGCGAGCTCGCGCACGTTGTGCTGCGCCTGCGCGACGGCCAGGCCGTAGCCGGGGACGATGATGACGTTGCGCGCGTACGCGAGCAGCGTCGCGGCATCCTCTGCCGTCGTCTCGCGCACGGTCCGTCCGTCGTCGGCGCGCATCGGCCCGCCGACCTCGCCGCCGCCGGCGGGCGCCGCGCCGAACGCGCCGAACAGGACGTTCGCGATGGACCGGTTCATCGCCTTGGACATGAGGCGGGTGAGGATCGTGCCGGAGGCGCCCACGAGCGTTCCGGCGACGATGAGGAGCTGGTTGCCAAGCACGAATCCGGCTGCCGCCACCGCGAGGCCGGTGAACGCGTTCAGGAGCGAGATCACCACCGGCATGTCCGCACCGCCGATCGGCATGACGAGCGCGACACCGAACAGGAGGGCCAGCAGCGCGACCCCCGTCATGACCGCGAGCTGGGGCACGCCGACCGTGCTGGCGACCGACGCGGTGAGCAGCAGCGAGAGGACGATCATCCCGCCGAACAGCACGCTGGTGACGATCTGCTGGCCACCGTACTTGAAGGCTCGGGGGGTGATGAGGCCCTGCAGCTTGCCGAACGCGATGGCGCTGCCGGAGAACGAGACCGCGCCGATGATCAGGCCGAGCATCGAGGTGATCGTCTCGCCCGGGGTCACGCCCGCGCCGCCGAGCCCGCGCATCAACTCGAGGATCGACACGAGCGCGGCCGCGCCGCCGCCCGCGCCGTTGAACAGGGCGACCATCTGCGGCATCGCGGTCATCTTCACCAGCCGAGCGCCGACGAAGCCGGCGGCGCCGCCGACGACGAGGCCGGCGGCGGTGACGAGGAGGCCGGTGGTGCCGTAGCTCTGGAACTCGACGTCGAAGAACGTCGCACCGACGGCGAGGAGCATGCCCGCCGCGGCGATGCGGTTGCCGTTCACGGCCGTCTTCGGACCGGACAGGCCCTTCAAGCCGAGGACGAACGTGACCGCGGCAATGAGGTAGGTGAGCGGGATGAGCGAGCGGAGGTCCACTACTTCCGTTGCCCGGGCTTCTGCTTGAACATCGCGAGCATCCGGTCGGTGACCACGAACCCGCCGACGACGTTCGCCGTGCCGAGCACCACCGCGAAGAACCCGAGGAGCAGCCCGAGCGGACCCCCGACGGCCGCGGACACGAGCATCGCACCGATGACGATGATCCCGTGGATCGCGTTCGCGCCGGACATGAGCGGGGTGTGCAGCGTCGACGGGACCTTCGAGATGACCTCGAAGCCGACGAAGATGGCGAGGACGAACACGTAGAGGCCGACGATCGCTTCGGTGCTCATGCCTTCTCCAGCGCGGCCTTGGTGGCCGCGTGCACGACCTCGCCCTGATGCGTGATGAGCGCGCCCTTGATGATCTCGTCCTCGAGGTCGATTGCGAGCGCACCATCCTTCACCAGGAGGCCGATGAGTGCGGAGACGTTGCGCGCGTACAGCTGGCTCGCGTGGAACGCGACGGTGCTCGGGAGATTCACTTCGCCGTGGATCGTGACGCGCTCTCGCACGACGGTCTCGCCGGGCGAGGTGAGCTCGCAGTTGCCGCCCATCTCGGCGGCGAGGTCGACGATCACCGATCCGGGCCGCATTCCACGGACCATGTCCGCGGTCACGAGGATCGGCGCCCGGCGGCCCGGCACGAGTGCCGTCGTGATGACCACGTCCGCATCCTTCACGTGCGTGCCCACGAGCTCCTGTTCCTTGCGGTGCGCTTCCTCGGAGAGCTCCTTCGCGTAGCCACCGGTGCCCTCGCCCTGCTCGCCGAGCTCGATCTCGAGGAACTTGGCGCCGAGGCTCTGGACTTGCTCCTTCACGACCGGGCGCGTGTCGAACGCCTCGACGACCGCGCCGAGACGGCGGGCCGTCGCGATCGCTTGGAGACCCGCCACGCCCGCGCCGAGCACCAGGACGCGCGCCGGCGTCACGGTACCGGCCGCCGTGGTCAGCATCGGGAAAAACTTCGGGAGCGAGTTCGCGGCGACGACCACGGCCTTGTAGCCGGCGATGTTGCTCTGCGACGAGAGGGAGTCCATCGACTGGGCCCGCGTCACCCGCGGGATCGCATCCATGCTGAACGCGGTCGTACGTTTGCCCGCGAGCGCGCGCACGGCATCCGTGTTGGTGAGCGGCTGGATCGTGGCGATAAGCGCGGCGCCATCGCGAAGCAGCGCGATCTCGTCGGCCGACGGCTTCTGCACCTTCACCACGAGATCCGCACCGAAGACCGCATTGCGGTCGGCGACCGCCGCGCCGGCCTTGCGATACGACTCGTCGTCGTGACCGCTACCGGCGCCCGCGCCCGATTCGACGACGACCTCGGTCCCGGCTTTGGTGAGCTTGCCGACCGCTTCCGGCACGAGCGCGACCCGTCGTTCGCCGGGCACGGTCTCTCGCGGCACTCCGACCTTCATCTGACGGCGAAAAGTTAGCAGGTCAACGCGGCGGTCGCGTTCTCGCCTAGCGAGACGCGGTGGTGGCCTCCGTCAAGCCGACGGCCTTGCGCGCATCCGCGGCGGGCAGCTGCCAGATCGTGGATGCCCACGCCTGCTTGAACCCGAGCTGGGTGTTGATGCCCAGCATCTGCGCGTTCGTGTTCGCGTTGCCGGTGCGGATGAGCTTGGCCTCCGGCCGCTCGCGGACGATCCGGTCGAGCATCGCGGCCTTCATCCAGAGGCCGAGCTTGTGCCCGCGGTGCGGATCGATGACCGCGGTGCCCTCTTGCCAGATGACCCAGGGCTGCTTCGGGTCGTACGTCACCTCGGTGAAGCCGGCGCCCTGGCCGGTCGCCCCGTGCACGGCGAGGAGCAGCCACCAGTCGACGCCGACCTGCTTGAACCAGTCCTCACGGTCGTGGACCTGCTCCTCGGTGAGCGTCCAGTCCGCCATCTTCAGGTCGCCCCTCGGGGCGTCATTCATCCCGTTGGAGGAGTCGATGAACGCGCGCATGAGCTGCTCGGGCACCGCTCCGTCCGCGCGCTCGAGGCGGTACCCCGGCGGGTCGAGCTTCGCCCACTCGGCGACCTTCGCGCGGTCGACCGACGGGATGTCCAGCTGGTTCGTCTTCATCGGGAGGCCGGGCTGCGCGCCCGCCGCGCGGAGGAACGCCTCCCCGCCCGGCGCGCGATCGTTCGACATCCCCATGAACACGAGCTCCGGGTGCTGGCCCTCGCACGCGAGGACGAACTCGCGGAACATTGCGGTCCCGAGGCCTTTGCGTCGCTGCTGGGGATGGACCTGCACCTCGCACCACATGATGTGCGCGTTCTCCGGCTCGTTGAGGCTGCGGCCGCCGCTGATCCAGCCGACCACGTTGCCCTTCGCGTCGCGCGCGCGGACGCGCGCCCTCCACTGGTTCGCCGGCTTCGAACGCAGCCGCGCGAGGATCGCCGGCAGCGGACGCTCCGGCTCCACCGGAACGAGCTCCGTGCTCATGACCTGGAGGAGGCGTGCGATGGCCTCTTGCTCCGCCTCGGGAAGATCGGCGGGGTCGATGCGGTCGATGCGGTAGCCCGGTACGTCCATGCCACGGAGCCTACCCGCGGCCGCGCACGGGACCATCAACCGCGATACGTTCAACCGCGATACGTTCGCGCTAGCATCGCCGCCGCGACCAAGGGGAGGGCGATGCCGAAGACGCTCATCACCGGCGGCACGATCGTTACAGCTGCCGACATGTACAAGGCCGACGTGCTCATCGATGGGGAGAAGATCGCCGCCATCGGCACCGGCCTCAAGGTTGCCGGCGCGAAGCGGATCGACGCGAGCCGCATGTACGTCATCCCCGGCGGCATCGACGTCCACACGCACATGGAGCTGCCGTTCGGCGGCACGATGGCCTCCGACGATTTCGAGACCGGCACGACCGCCGCCGCGTTCGGCGGCACGACGACGATCGTCGACTTCGCGGTCCAAGGCTTCGGCGAGCCGCTGGAGACGGCCCGTGACCTGTGGCTGAAGAAGGCCCGCGGCAAGGCCGTGGTCGATTACGGGCTGCACATGATCGTGCGTGACGTCTCGGACCAGGTCCTCCGCGAGATGGAGACGATGGTCGGCGACGGGATCTCGAGCTTCAAGCTGTTCATGGCGTACCCCGGCGTGTTCATGGTCGACGACGCCGCGATCTTCAAGGCGCTCGTCCGGAGCGCGGAGATCGGCGGCCTCATCTGCATGCACGCCGAGAACGGCGGCGTCATCGACGTGCTCGTGAAGAAGGCGCTCGCCGCGAAGCACACCGAGCCGAAGTGGCACGCGCTCACCCGGCCACCCGAGGCCGAGGGTGAAGCGACCGGACGTGCGTTCGCGCTCGCGGAGATGGCCGGCGGCGTGCCGCTGTACATCGTCCATCTCTCCGCCGCGCAGGCGCTCGAGCAGGTGCGCCTCTTCCGCGATCGCGGCCTTCCCGCGTACGCGGAGACCTGTCCGCAGTACCTGTTCTTGAGCTACGACAACTATGAGGAGCCCGGCTTCGACGGCGCGAAGTACGTCATGTCTCCGCCGCTCCGCGAGAAGTGGCATCAGGACGAGCTCTGGAAGGGACTTCAGCGCAACGACCTGCAGGTCGTGTCGACGGACCACTGCCCGTTCTGCATGAAGGAAGGCTTCAGGGGTTTGCCGAAGCAGAAGGAGCTCGGCAGGGGCGACTTCTCGAAGATCCCGAATGGCGCCCCGGGCGTCGAGACGCGCATGGCCCTCCTCTTCGACGGCGGCGTGGCCCAGGGCCGCATCACCGCGAGCCGCTGGGTCGAGCTGACCGCCACGACGCCGGCCAAGATCATGGGTCTGTTTCCCCGGAAGGGGACCCTCGCGGTGGGTAGCGACGCGGACATCGTGCTGTGGGATCCGAAGGCCACCCAGACGCTCTCCGCGAAGACGCACCACATGCGCGTGGACTACAACCCGTACGAGGGCCGCAAGGTGAAGGGCAGGGCGACGACCGTGCTCTCCCGCGGCGAGGTCATCGTGGCGGATGGGAAGTTCCTTGGGAAGACGGGCCGCGGGAAGTTCCTCAAGCGCGGCCGTCCGATCCTGCAGAGGTGAGCGAGCCCGCGGTGCGCGGTCCGCTCGACCACGTGCTGCGTCACAACAGCTGGGCCACGATCGCTCTCCTGGAGTTCTGCCGGGCCCTCGACCCGGCGATGCTCGAAGCGCAGGCCGTCGGCACGTACGGCGAGCTCTACGGCACGCTCCAGCATCTCGTCGGCGCGGAGCAGGCCTACGTCCTGCCCCTCACCGGCGAGCTCCTCGGACGTCCGCGTATCCGCAAAGACCAACGGCACTCCCTCGACGACCTCATCGCCACCGCGAAGGCGATCGGCGCGCGCGCGCTCTCCGTGGCGGCCATCGATGACGTGACCCGGCGGATCGAGATGAACGAAGGCCGGCAGTCCACGGTCGGCGTCATCCTCGCGCAGCTGATCCATCACGGGAACGAGCACCGGGCCCAGGCGACTACGATCCTCGGCGCGAACGGCATCGAGCCGCCACCGCTGAGCGCCTGGGGCTACGGCCGCGCAGTCGGCATCTCGGAGGCAGAGGAATGAGCGATCTCGCCGTCCCGATCGAATACGACAACTGGGCGACCGAGAAGCTCGCGCAGTTCTGTGCCGCGCTCTCGCCCGAACAGCGCGCGCTCACGACCCCCGGGACGATGGGCACGATCGAGGCGACGCTCATCCACCTCGTCGGCGCGAAGGAGCGCTACGCGGCGGCCCTCCAAGGGACGGCCCCGCCGGACGATGCCGTCCGCGAGACGACGACGAAGGACCTCGGCCAGGTCGTCGCTCGGGCGAAGAAGCTGAGCGAGTGGTTCGCCGGCTTCGCGAAGGGCGACCTCGACCTCGATCGGGTCATCGAGCGTCGCGGGGCCGATGGCACAACGCAGCGCATGCCGATGGGGATCCTGATCGCGCAGTTCCTGCATCACGGGAACGAGCACCGAGCCCAGCTGGGCTCGATCTTCGGCGCGAACGGCATCGAGCCGCCCCACTACTCCGCGTTCCATTGGGGGCACGAGCTGGGGAAAATCAGCTAGGCGGGTGCCTCTTTCGTCGTGGTCACCGCGAACGCGGGCACCGGCTGATGGAATCCCTTCAGCTCGATCTCGCCGATCGACCTCGCGTCGACAGCGCCCTCGATGGCCGCATGTACGCGGCTGCTGACGAGGATCTCGCCGGCCTTCGCGGCTGCCGACAGCCGCGACGCCTGGATGACCACCATCCCGACCGCGCCGTAATCGAACCGGCCCTCGAAGCCGATGCGGCCGAGCGTCGCGTAGCCGACCGCGATCCCGATGCCGAGCCCGAGGTCGTACCCGCGCTTCTTCCATCCTGCCTGCAACTCGGCGAAGCGCGTCTGCATCGCGAGCGCCATGCGCGTCGCCTGGAGATGCGGCTCGGGGATCGGCATCGGATCGTTGAAGAACACCATGATCCCGTCGCCAGCGAAGTGCTCGACCGTGCCCTCGTGATGGAAGATGAGCTCGCCCATCGCCGCGTGATACGCGCGCAGCACCCCGAGCGCCTCCTCGGGCTCCGCGGTCTCCGAGAACGACGTGAAGCCGCGCAGGTCCGCGAAGACGACGGTGATCTCGCGGCGGTGGCCCGCCAGGAAGTCGTCGGCCCCCTGCGAGACGACGACGTCGGCGATCTGCGGGGAGAGGAACCGGCGCAGCCGGCCGAGCCGTCCGAGCTCGTCGACCTGATCCCGCACGCGATCCTCGAGCGTCCGGTTCCAGTCCGCGAGCTCGGTCTTCTGCCGCTCGATCTCGTCGTGATACGTCTTCACCCGCAGGAGCGAACGCACGCGGGCGAGCAGCTCAGGCTGGTCGAAGGGCTTCGCGATGAAGTCGTCGGCGCCGGCCTCGATGGCCCTGACCTTCTCGGGGAGGCCGCTCGCGGTGACCATCACGACCGGCAGGAAGCTCGTCTTTGGATCCGCGCGCAGCCGGCGGCAGACTTCGTAGCCATCGATGCCCGGCAGCATGATGTCCAGGAGGACGAGGTCCGGCTTCTCCTTCAGGACCTGGAGCAGCGCGTCCTCGCCCGTTCCCGCCGTGACGACCTCGAAGCCGTTCGGCGCCAGCACCGCTTCCATCAGCCGCAGGTTCTGCGGGACGTCGTCGACCGCGAGGATTTTGGTCATTGTTTCGCGTCCAGATACGCCCGCACTTGGCCGGGGAAGTTCTTCACCTCGATCGGTTTCGCGATGAAGCCGTCGAAGCCGGCCTCGTTGAACCGCTCGCGATCGCCGGACATCACCGACGCGGTGAGCGCGACGGTCGGGATGTGCTTCGTCCGCGCGTCTGCGCGGATGCGCTTCATCGCGACGATGCCGTCGATCCCGGGCAGCTGGATGTCCATCAGGATCAGCGCCGGCAGATGCTCCAGGCTCATCGTGATCGCAGATTCGCCGTCGGTCGCCTCGACCGTGCGGTAGCCGTGGAACCGCAGCACGTCGCGGGCGAGCTTCAGGTTCTTCTCGTTGTCTTCCACGATGAGGATCAGCTCGTTCGCCATCACGTCTCCTTCAATAGGGGCAGCGTGACCGTGAAAGTACTGCCTTTGCCCGGTGCGCTATCGACGCTGATCGTTCCGCCGTGCAGCTCGACCATCCGTTTCGACAGCGTCAGCCCGAGCCCGGTGCCCTCGCGAGACCGCTCGCCTTGGTGCGTCGCCTGCTGGAATTCCTGGAAGATCCGCTCCTGGTCCTCCGGCGCGATCCCGATGCCGGTGTCGTGCACGGCCAGGCGGACCTCGCCGTTCTCGCGCGCGGCGCGCAGGGTCACGGTGCCGCCGTCCGGCGTGAACTTCACGGCGTTCGCGAGGAGGTTCACGACGACCTGCTTCAGCTTGCGCTCGTCCGCGACCACCGTGTCGAGCTCCGGGGCGACCTCGAGCGCGAGTTTGATCCCGTGGCTCTGCGCGCGCTCCCGCACGAGCGTCACGGCGTTGTTCAGCGCGGCGACGAGCGAGAACGGCGCGGCCTCGAGCTCCATCCGGCCGGCTTCGATCTTGGACAGGTCGAGGATGTCGTTGATCAGCGTGAGCAGATGTTGCCCCGAGCTCTTGACGTCTTCGAGGTAGTCGGCCTGCTGCTCGTTCAGCTCGCCGAACATCCGCTGCAGGAGGACCTCGGAGAAGCCGATGATCGCGTTCAGCGGCGTACGCAGCTCGTGCGACATGTTCGCCAGGAACTCGGTCTTGTGGCGGTTCGCGACCTCGAGCTGCGCCGACTTCTCCTGGATCTCCTTGAACAGCCGGACGTTCTCGATCGCGATCGCGGCCTGCCGAGCGAACGACTCGACGAGTTCGATCTCGCGCTCCTCGAACGGTCGGACGTCGATCCGGACGAGGATGATGACCCCGAGCGCCACATTGCCGCGCAGCAGCGGCACGCCGAGACCGGTACGCGCCCCGATGTCGATCATGCCCTTCGAGTCGGCGACGGTCGGATCGGCCCTGATGTCATTCACATGGACAGTTCGACGTTCGCGGTATGCGCGTCCCATGACCGACGCGGCCTCTCCGATCCGAGCGGTCGGAGACAACGGAGCCAACGGGGAGCCTGCGGCCTCAGGCCGCTTGGACGCGACGATGCGGCCGGTGCCATCGGCATCGATCTGACGGATCCAGCCATACTCGGCTTTGCACAACGCGAGCGATTTCTCGAGGACCATCTCGAACACGCGCTTGAGATCGAACGCGCTCTCGCTCATCGCCGCCAGAAGCTCGCTCGTCGCGGTCTGCCGCTCGAGCGCCTCCTGCGTCTTGTTGAAGAGCCGGACGTTCTCCATCGCGATCGCCGCCTGGGTCGCGAAGGACTCGACGACCTCGATCTCGCGTTGCGAGAACGGCGTTGGCTCGCGACGGCCCAGTCGGATCACGCCGATCGGTTCGCCGTCCTTCATGATCGGAACGGCCAGGCGGCTGCGGCTCGCGTGGGCGGACGCGACGGCGCGCATGATCGGATCCTCCAGCACGTCGGGGACGTGAACCGAGCGTCGGCTCTTCACCGCCCGGGAGATCATGGGATGCTCACTCTCATCCTCGATGTCGACGACTGATCCGAGGGGAAGCGAAGGCCAATCTGCGGAGACCGCGCGCAGCACGTAATCAGAGCTCGAGCCCTCCCGGGCATAGACGCCGGCGTGATTCGCATGACAGATATCGATCGCCGAGTCGACGATGGCCTGCAGGACAGGATCGATGTCGAACGCCGAGCCGCTGATCACGCGGAGCACCGAAGACGTCGCCGTCTGCCGCTCGAGCGCCTCCTTCGTCTCGGTGAACAGCCGGACGTTTTCGATCGCGATGACGGCCTGGGCCGCGAACGTCTCCAGCGCACCGATCTCGCGCTCGTTGAATGGCCGGGCGTCGGAGCGCCGAAGCGCGATCGTGCCGATGGCCACCCCATCGCGGAGGAGCGGCGCGACCACGACGGCGTGGTAGCCGCCGGCCCGCGCGTTCTCAGCGCCGCGCGGGAACTCGGCCTCCGTTTGCAGATCCTGCACCGCGATGGTCCGCGCCCCGAGGAAGGCACGGGAGCTCATAGAGGTCCCGTCGTTCGGGTAGCGCAGGTCGCTCGGGAGAGGCAACGGTCCGCTTTGCGCGGCCAGCCCCAGGTGGTCGCCGGCCGGAAGCATGACGATCGCGTTCTCGGCGGCGCAGAACCGCAGCGCGTTCTCGACGATCGCTTCGAGGACCGGCCGGACGTCGGTGGGTGACGCGGAGATCACTCGCAGGATCTCGCTGATCGCCGTCTGCCGCTCGAGCGACTCCTTCGTCTCGTTGAACAGACGCACGTTCTCGATCGCGATCGCGGCTTGATCCGCGAAGGTCTGGACGAGCTCGACCTGGCGGTCCGTGAAAGGCACGGCTTCGCGGCGCCGGAGGACCACGGCACCGAGGGCCCGCTCCTTGACGAGCAGCGGCGCCGCAAGCAGGGCGCGCTGCCCGCTCCCGCCGTCAGCCAGCGCGAACGCCTTGCTCTGTGGGAACTCGTCGTCGGCCGTGACGTCCGTCGAGACAATCGTCCGCCGATCCAGGATCGCGCGGCCCGTCACCGACGCGCGGTCAAGCGGCGACGCGCTCGCCATCGAGACCGGACCATGGTGGGCTGACGGGACCGCCTGGTCGCCGCGAACGAGCAGCACTGAGGCATCCTCGGCGTTGGCGAAACGCGCCGCGCTGGAGGCGATCGCGTCGAGGACCGGCTGGATGTCGGTCGGGGACGCGGAGATCACCTTCAGGATGTCGCTCACCGCGGTCTGCCGCTCCAGCGATTCCGTTGTCTCGTTGAACAACCGAGCGTTCTCGATGGCGATGACGGCTTGATCGGCAAAGCTCTCGACGAGCCTGATCTGCTCCTGCGAGAACGGACGCAGTGCTGTTCGCCACAACGCGATCACGCCGATCGCGCGGTTGCTGCTGATGAGCGGGACCGCGAGTAGCACGCGGAAGCCGCCGAGGCGTTTGGCGTCCGCGTAGGTGTACGTCGGATCGGCGTCGACGTCGGGGATATGGATCGTGCGCCGCTCGGCGAACGCCCGTCCGGTAGCCGATCCGGTGTGGTCCGTCCTGATCGGATGCTCGCGTTGCCACTCGCGCATGACATCGGCTCGCTCACCGAACGAAGCGCGCATCGCAAGGAGATCGCCGTCGACCTGGTACACGAAGCCGTTCTCAGCCTCAGTGAGCTGGCTGGCGTACGCGATGACGGTGTGGAGCACGCCGGCGAGATCGAAGGCGGTCCCGCTGATCGCCTTCATGACCTCGCTGGTCGCGGTCTGACGCTCGAGGGAATCCGTCGTCTCGTTGAATAGCCGGACGTTCTCGATTGCGATCACGGCTTGATCGGCGAATGTCTGCACAAGCTCGATCTGCCGCAGCGAGAAAGGACGCACCTCGTTGCGGGTCAGGACGAAGACGCCGATGGGGAAGCCGTCCCGCATCAGTGGGACGCCGAGCATCGTCCGGTATCCACCCAGTCGCTGGAGGTCCTTTGCCTCGTACTCTTGGACCGTCTCGCGTTCGATCGCGACCCGCCCGATGAGCGTCGTGCGCCCGGCGACGCGCGGCGTGTCGTACGCGACGTGCTCGTACTCTTCGTTCTTCGGCCCGTAGAACGCCGCCGTGCGGTACGCCGATCCATCCCAGCGGTGGATCGATCCGCGCTCGGCCTCGCACAGCCGCGCGGCGTACTCGAGGACGGTATCGAGCACCGGTTGGAGGTCCTGGCCCGAACGGCTGATCACATTAAGGATTTCGGCGGTCGCAGTCTGCCGCTCGAGCGCCTCCTTCGTCTCATTGAACAGGCGAACGTTCTCGATCGCGATGACCGCCTGGTTCGCGAACGTCTCGACAAGCGCGATCTGCTGGGCGGTGAATGGGCCCGGCGCCTTGCGCCGCAGCTGGATCGTTCCGATCACTTCCTCCCGCCGCCGCAACGGGGTGACGATCGCCGCCCTAAACGGCAGCGTTGCGGCCCGACCTTGCCCGAGCCCATCAGGGAAGTCCGCGATGGTGGCAGGGTCTTGCAGATCGGGGAGGTGGATCGTGACCCGGTCGAGGACGGCCCGGCCCTGGACTCGGTCACGCGTCACCTTGGCATCAAACTCGGTCTCGTCGATCGGACCAACGTGCGCCCACGCGGAGATCCGGCCTTCGTGGAACAGATGGAGCGCGGCATCCTCGGCACCGCAGTAGCGGACCGCATTCGTTGCGATCGCGTCGAGCACCGGCTGCACGTCCGTCGGCGACTCCGAGATCGCGCGGAGGATCTCGGCGGTGGCGGTCTGCCGCTCGAGCGCCTCCTTCGTCTCGTTGAACAGACGCACGTTCTCGATGGCGATGACCGCTTGGGACGCGAACGTCTCGACCAGCTCCACCTGCTGGGGAGTGAACGCGCCGGCCTGGCGTCGCCGGAGCTGGATGGCGCCGATGGCTGCCCCGTTCTTGATCAGCGGGGCGGCGAGGAAACCGCGGTAGCCCTGTCGCCGGGCGATCTCCTTGCCCTCGCGGAACTGGTCATCGTTGAGCGACTCCATGTCCGCGATGTTGAACGTCCGCGCCTCCCTGATCGCCCGGGTCGTCACCGAGAGCGATTCGATCGAGTACGCGCGGTACGCCCACTCGATCGGCCCATGGTGCGCGATGAGGCTGACCGATCCGTCCTTGATGAGGGCAACGCCCGCATCCTCCACTGCGGTGAAGTCGGCGGCGCTCTTGGCGATCGTCTCGAGGACCGGTTGGACGTCGGTCGGTGAGCTTGAGATCACCCGCAGGATCTCGCTGATGGCCGTCTGCCGCTCCAGCGCCTCCGTTGTCTCGGTGAAGAGACGGGCGTTCTCCATCGCGACCGCGAGCTGGTCGACGAAGGTCTCCATGAGCGCGATCGTCGGCTTGTCGAAGCCGCCGGGATCGTCGCGCGACATCGTGAGCACGCCGATGGACTCACCGTCTCGGAGGATCGGCACCGACAGCCGGGTCCGGCGCTTCTCGGCATCCGGAAGCTTGGGCTCCGCGAACTTCGTGTCGGCGTAGTGGAAGCGCTGACCGCTGAGGGCCGCCCGGCCCCACAGCGATCCGGGCTCCGCCTCCATCCGCATGCCGCGTTCGAGGCCGGTCGAGCCGTACGTCGCGCCGACGACCCACGCGTCCGCCTCGCGGCGGATGAAGCTGCCATTGTCCGCGCCAGCCAGCCTCTTGGAAGCCTTCACGATCATGTCGGCGACCTGATCGAGGCCGACCGCGGGATCGGCGAGGGATCGCATGACCTGGCTGACGACGGCGAGGTGATCGGCCGCGCCCGCGGCAGGGCCCGGCGCCGCAGTGCGCTTCGGCGCGGCAGCCTTTTTCGGCGCCGCCCGTACCGTCTTCTCCTTTGCTCCCGCCCTCACCCTGCGCAGTATCGGCGGGTCCTCGGCCCCTGGGCTAGGGCCGTCCGTTACCTGGGACACCTGGCGCGGGTGCTCTTCGCAACGCTCGCCAACGCTCCTACCCTGAACGCCCCGGGAGGGTGGATGGACATCTGGCAGACCCTGCGTGACCGGCTGGACTACGCATCGTTCGTTCCGACGCCCGTCTCGGACGTCGAGCGCGCCGATCTGCGCCGCCGCGACGGCAATCCGTACACGATGCTGAAGAACCCGACCGGCGACCGCGGCGCGGGTCGCTACCTGCGTCTGGACCCCGCCGACGTCGAGCTGTTCGAGCTCATGGATGGCCGGCGCTCGATCCAGGAGATCCTCGTGGCGCAGCTCGAGCGCACCGGCGTGTTCGCGCTCGATCGGCTGGCGCGGCTCACTGCCGCGCTCCGGGCCAATGGCTTCTTCGGTGAGGAGCCGCCGGTCCTGTACGAGAAGCTGGCCGCGCGCAAGGCGATGCGCGATCCGATCGTGCGCGCATCGCTGTTCCTCCGCCGGCTCGTCCTCTGGGACATCGCACGGTGGTCGAACGCGGACCGCGTCGTCGATCGCGTGTACCGCCTCGGCGGTTGGCTCGCGTTCACGCGCATCGGCGCGTCGCTCCTGGTCGGCTTCGGTCTTTACGGGCTATGGCTGTGGTTCCAAGAGGTCCGTGATCCGAAGCTGCAGCTGGTCACGATCGACGGCTCGTACGCGCGCGGGATCCTGGCCCTCATCGTCCTGCAGGTGATCTCGATCTCGGTGCACGAAGCGGGTCACGCGCTCGCGATCCGCCACTACAAGCGCCACGTCCGGCGGTTCGGCGTCGCGATGTACTACCTCTTCCCGTGCTTCTACGTCGACTCGACCGACATGACCCTTGGCTCACGTGGGCAGCGCATCGTCGTCTCGCTCGCCGGGCCGTTCGCGGGCCTCACTACCGCGGCCGCCTGTGCGGTGGCGGCCGCGGCCCTGCCCGGTACGCTCGCCGGCGAGCTCGCGTTCAAGGCCGCGAGCCTGTTCGTCTTCCAGTTCATCTTCAACCTGCTCCCGATCCTCGAGCTCGACGGGTACCACGTGCTCGTCGACGCGGTCGATGCGCCATTCCTCCGGCAGCGCGCGATGTGGTTCGTGCGCAGCGCCGCGCTCCGGAAGCTGCGTGCGCGCGCCCGGTGGACGCGTGAGGAGGCCGGGCTCGCGCTGTTCGGCGTGGCCGCGATCGTCACGTCCCTGCTGACGCTCGTCATGTCGATCCTGCTGTGGCAGTCGCGCATCGCCAGAGCGGGGCGCGAGCTCCTCGCGGGCGGTCCGGCCGGTCTCGCCGTGCTCGCCCTCCTCGTCCTCGTGTTCGTTGGACCGCTCGCGGTCGCGGTGATCGCGCGGCTCATCGGCATCGTGAGAACGAGCGTCACGCTTGCGACGGCGCGCAGCCGCGCTGCGACCGCGCGCGAACAGGGGGCGCGCACGGCGATGCTCGGGCGGGTCCGATTCCTCGCCGGCCTCCCGGGCCCGACACTCGCCGCGCTCGCGTCACACCTGCGCGTCGAGCGGGTCGACGCGGGCCACACCGTCATCACGGCCGGCAGCGTCGGCGATCGCTTTTATCTCGTGCGGTCCGGACGGCTCCAGGCGGTCGCGCCCGACGGCGCCGTCCTCGGCGAGATCGCCCCCGGCGAAGGCTTCGGCGAGCTCGCGCTCATCGACCGGACGCCGCGCACCGCGACGGTCCACGCGCTCGAGGCGGCCGAGCTTTGGTCGCTCGACAGCTCGCATTTCCAGCGCTGGGTCCGCGACCGCTTCGAGATCGCAGCGCGGATCCGCGCCGATCAGGGGCAGCGTCAGGCGCTCGCGACGTTGCCATTCTTCCGCGACCTCGAGGGCCGCGAGCTCGACCGGATCGCCGCCCGGGTGCAGACCCGCCGGTACGAAGGTGGCGAGGTCGTCATCCAGGCGGGCGAGACCGGTGGCGGCTACTACCTTATCCGCGAGGGCACCGCCGACGTCACCCTTCCTGATGGCCGCTACGTCCGGACCCTCGGACCGGGGGACGGCTTCGGCGAGCTGGCCCTCATCTTCGGCGTGCCCCGGACCGCGACCGTAACGGCCAAGGGCCCGCTCGCCGTCGGGGTCCTCGGCCGGCCGGACTTCGCGGCGCTGGTCGCGGCGTCAGGTGAATCGATGCGTGATTTCCGCGCGCGGACGGGCCATTATGTCGGTGCCGGCCTCGGTGGGGCCGTTGGGGGAGCGTGAGTGGACTGCTGGATCTGCGAGCGGCCGGCGCTCGCCGCGTGCCGGTTCTGCGGTCGGGGGGCGTGCCGGGAGCACGCGAAGAGCCACCCGTTCGTTCTAGACGTGTATCGCGGCGAAAAGCATCGTTCGCTGCGCGCCCTCGTCGTGGAAGACGCGATCCATTGCGGGGTCTGCCGGCCCAGGAGCGAGCCGGTGGATATGCCCGAGCTGGAATAGGGGAGGCGACGCCCGGGACGGTCTGAAGGTTAGGTAGATCACGTATCAGGCGTGCCGGCGTGTATCGAGCGGGGTCCGCGTTCGGCGCACATTTCACGCAATTCCACAAGGAAAGAAAGAAGGAGCAAGGCGATGGCAAGCAAGAACCTAGGGGCAGTGATCCAGCGAGCGATCAGCGACGGGGCGTTCCGTCGCCAGCTTCAGTCCGACCCTGCCGCGGCGCTCCGCGGCTTCAACCTCACGGCGGACGAGGTCGCTGCGATCCGCAGCGGTGACTCGAGCAAGCTCATGTCGCTCGGTGTCGACCAGCGGATGAGCAAGGCGTTCTCACTCGGTGGCGGGATCGGCGGCGGCGCGGCACGCACGTCGGTCTCCGACCTGAGCGGCGGCGCCACGGCGAGCACGATCGCGAACGACCCGACAGCCGGCGCCCGCGAAGGCATCGTCGGCGACCCGACCTCCGGATCGCGCGAAGCGATCACGACCGGAAACGTCGGCGGCACCCGCGCGGTCAACGACTCGGCGCCGTTCGATGGCGGCCGGGCTAGCTTCGCCGACCCGACCACAAGCGGCACCCGTGCGATCCATGACAGCGAGCCGGCTGATCTCCGTTCAGCGGCGAGCACCGGCGGCTTCTCCGGCACCCGCGCGGTCAACGACAGCGAGCCGTTCGCTGGCAACGCCGCGATCAACGACAACATGGCAGCGGCGAACGCCGGCCGCGGCGGATCGCTCACCGGCGACATGTCCGACGGCAGCGCCCGGGCCATCCACGACGTAGCTCCGTTCGGCACAACTGGATCCTCGGCGATCGAGGACCCGAACTCACCGGAGTACGCGGCGGCTAACGACGGTGGGACCCTCGCCAGCCGCATGGCCGACGCAGGCACGGCCGACGCGGTCCGCGCGATCCACGACGTCGCACCGTTCGAGGGCAACGTCAACGCGGCCGCATCGAGCGGCGGCGAGTTCCTCGGCGGCGACGCCCGCCTCGACCCGGGCACCGACAGCTCGCACGGCTTCGTCCCGAGCGACTCGGCGGACGTGCAGCGCGAGCTGCTCGATCCAGGCGACGACCACGGCAACGCTCTCGGCAACGTCGGCGGCGGCCACCCCAGCTAGCAGGTCAGCGCACCCTCTACGTCCACGGAAGCGGCCCCCGACCGGGGCCGCTTTCCGCGTCTAGTACCGGATCTCGCTCTGGAGGAGCGCGCGGTCCTTCAGCTGGATGTGGCGCCGGCCGATCTTGATCCCGCCGCGGTTCTCCAGGTCCGCGAGCACCCGATTCACCGAGACCCGCGTGGCCCCGACGAAGCTCGCGAGATCCTCCTGCGTCAGGTCGACCTGGTTGCCCCCCGAGGCCTCCGCGAGATCGAGGAGGCACTTCGCCACCCGACCCGGCAGGTCGAGGAACACGAGGTCCTCGACGTGCCCGGTGCTGTGACGGACCGTCTTCACCAAGAGGGCGAGCATCCGGCGCATCGCATCGGGGTTGCGTTCGAGCGTGGTGAGGAACTCCTGGCGCGCGAGCGCGAGGGTGTGGGTCTCGGTGAGCGCCGTGACCGTGGCCGACCGCGGACCTTCGTCGAAGAGCGCAAGTTCGCCGAAGACGTCGCCACCGCGCTCGAGCGCGATCACTACTTCGTGGCCCTGCTCGTCGGGCACGGATACCTTCACCGTGCCGGAAGCGATCAGGAACACCTGGCCTGCCGCATCGTCACGGTGGAAGACGACTTCGTCGCGAGCGAACTGACGCGGACGCATCTTCGAGGCGAGAGCGAGCCGGTCGTCGGCGCTCAGGCAGGCGAAGAGCGGGCTCTCCGCGAGGAAATCGGCGATCGCCGTGGCGTCCACGTCGGCTGAATAGTGCCGCCCGGCGTCAAGCGGCATCACCGGAGGGATCGCCGCGTCGCGGGGAAGGCGGCCTAGCTGAGGCCCCCGACGAGCTCCAGGAAGCGTGGCTTCACCTCGGTCATCGTCCGCTCGATCGTCTCGCGGTCGAACGGCGGCGACATCCCGAACAGGAACCCCTTCACTCCGACCTTGTGGTATTCGACGAGCTTTTTCGCGATGTCGTCGGGCTTCCCGAGCAGCCCCGGCCGGTTCGGCGCCTCGACCTTGTTCCGCGCGGCGATCTCGCGCATCCGTTTGTCGACCGTGTTCAGGTCGTCGCGCACCAGGACCGACCCGCCGGCCGTCGGCGCGATCTCGTTGTAGTTACGGCCGACGTCGTCGCAATGCCTCTTCAGGACGCCGAGCTTGTGCTTGATCACGTCCGCGGTCCCGAAGCCGTGCCACCAGTCCGCGTAGTGCGCCGTGATCTTGAGCGTCACCTGCTCACCGCCGCCGCCGATCAGGACCGGCAGGCGCTTCTGGATCGGGCGGGTGCCGAGCGTCGCGCGCTCCAGCTGGTAGTACTTGCCCTGGTACGTCACTTTTCCGGTGTCGAGCAGGCCGCGGATGATGCGCGTCGCCTCGCGCAGCTTCGCGAGCCGGATCGCCGGCGTGTCGAAGGCGATGCCGTACATCTTGTGCTCGTGCTCGTTCCACGCGGCACCGATCCCGAGGACCGCGCGACCGTTCGTGATGTTGTCGAGCGTGGCGGCCATGTTCGCGAGCACGGCGGGGTGGCGGTAGGTGTTTCCCGTGACCAGCATCCCGATCAGCGGCCTCTTCGTGATCGCGCCGAAGGCCGCGAGCACCTGCCAGCCCTCGAGGTTCGGTCCGGTGACGTCGCCCATGAGCGGGACGAAGTGATCCCAGGTCATGAGGACATCCCAGCCTGCCTGCTCGGCAAGAAGCGCGGCCTCGCGCATCTCATCCCAGGTCGTGTACTGCGGGTGCAGCTGCAGGCCGAAGAAGGTCATTGCCCGCCTCCGAGCGTATAGTCCGAACGCCGATGGCGCTCACCCAGGATCGCACCGACGTCGCGAAAGTCCTCGCGGACACGCAGAAGCACGTCCTTGTCAACTGGTCCGCGCAGGGGAATATTTCGCCCCTCGTGATCACTGGGGCGGACGGCGTCTGGCTCCATTCCGGTGATCGCCGGATCCTCGACTTCAGCTCCGAGCTCGTGAATTCGAACCTCGGCCACGGCCATCCGCGCGTGGTACGCGCGATCCAGGAGCAGGCCGCGATCCTCAACTACGTGACTCCCGCCTTCACCACCGAGGCCCAGGCGACGCTCGCCCGGAAGCTCGCGGACGTCGCACCGGGGGACCTGACGAAGACGATCTTCACGACCGGCGGCACCGAGGCCAACGAGAACGCGATCAAGCTCGCGCGCCTGTACACCGGCCGCCACAAGATCCTCACCCAGTGGCGGAGCTTCCACGGGCAGACCCAGGGCGCGATGACCCTCGGTGGGGATAACCGCCGCTGGGCGAACGAGCCGGGCATCACCGGTGTCGTGCACTTCCTCAATCCCGATCCGTATCGCTCGGTCTTCGGCAGCGATGCCCGCAAGGCGCTCGCCCACGTCGAAGAGGTCATCTGGTACGAGGGGCCGCAGTACATCGCGGCGATCCTGCTCGAGCCGATCGTCGGCACGTCGGGGCTGCTCGTCCCGCCCGACGGATTCCTGCAAGGCCTGCGGACCCTCTGCGACACGTACGGCATCGTCCTCGTGTTCGACGAGGTCATGACCGGCTTCGGGCGAACCGGGAAGTGGTTCGCGTCCGAGCACTGGAACACCGTGCCCGACATCATGACCTTCGCGAAGGGCGTGAACTCCGGCTATGTCCCGCTCGGCGGCGCGATCGTGAACGAGAAGATCGCGAAGCACTTCGACGACAACGTGTACTGGGGCGGCCTCACGTATAGCGGCCACGCCCTTGCCTGCGCGGCCGGCGTGGCGACGATCGAGGCGTACGAGAGCGAAGACCTCATCGGCAACTCCGCACGGATGGGTGAGCTGCTCGGGCGCCAGCTGAACGCGCTCGCGGCAAAGCACCCGTCCATCGGCGACGTCCGCGGCCGTGGCCTCTTCTGGGGCATCGAGCTCGTGAAGGACCGCGGCACGAAGGAGATGCTCGAGCAGTGGAACGGGCCGTCGAGCGCGCTCGCCAACGCCCTCAAGGGCGAGCTCATGAAGCGGAACGTGTACGTGTTCTGCCGCTGGAACATGTTGTTCGTCGCCCCGCCGCTCATCGTCGACGAGGAAGAGCTGCGCATCGGTGTCAAGGCGATCGACGAGGCGCTCGAGGTCGCGGATCGCTTCGCGGCGACCGGCAAGCTCGCATAGCCCAGCGTCCTCGCCCGCACTGGGGCATCAACCTCCCGGCACAGCACACGACGTGGCCGGAGCTGCGCGACACCGCCGCGCTCGTCGACCGGCTTGGCTTCGACTCGCTGTTCACCTGGGATCACTTCGTCCCGCTCGACGGCGATCCGAAGGGTCCGATGTTCGAGGCCTGGGAGCTGCTCGCGGCGTGGGGCGCGCTCACCTCGCGGGTGCGGCTCGGGACGCTCGTCACCGGCAACACGTATCGCCACCCGCCAGTGCTCGCGAAGATGGTCACGACCCTCGACCACGTGACCAACGGGCGCGCCATCCTCGGGCTCGGCGCGGCGTGGCACGAGGGCGAGCACGCGATGTACGGACTGCGGTTCCCATCCACCGGCGAGCGCCTCGCCCGGATGGACGAGGCTGCGCGGGTGCTGCGCCTCTTGCTCGACGACCCGGTCGCCAGCTTCGAGGGCAAGTATTACCAGCTCAAGGACGCGATCGCCGAGCCGAAGCCCGTACAGAAACGGCTGCCCATCCTCATCGGAGGCGGCGGTGAGCAGAAGACGCTCCGGACGGTCGCGAAGTACGCGGACTACTGGCACGGCCACGGGACGCCCGAGGTCATCAAGCACAAGCTCGAGGTCCTCGCGGCCCATTGCGAAGCCGTGGGCCGTGACATCGCGGAGATCACGCCGCTCACGACCATCCGGCCGGACCTTGTCCTCCGCGACAACGTCCGCGACGTCGAGGCGCAGCTCGAGCGCGTGCGTGCACGGTCGAAGCGCGCCGACCCGCTGCCGGTGAACCCGATCCACACCGTCGATGCGCTGGTGGACCGCTGCGCCGCGCTCTGGCAGGCCGGCGCACGAGGATTCATCCTGTACTTCATGGCGCCGTTCGATTACGAGACGATCGAACGCATCGCCACTGAGGTGCGGCCGAAGGTCGAAGAGGCGATCGCATGACCGTCGCGGTTCGCGCGGCCACGCTCATCGACGGCACCGGCGCCGATCCGGTCCGCGGACGCTTCGTGGTCATCGAGGACGGGGTCATCCAGCGCATCGCGAAGGCCGCGCCGAAGGGCGCGGAGGTCATCGACGCCGGCGAGCTCACCATCCTTCCCGGCCTCATCGACTGTCATGTGCACCTCGCGCTCGGACAGGAGAACATCCAGCAGCGGCTCCTCACGCCCCTGAGCCTCAATACCGCGATGGCGCTCGTGCACGCGCGCGAGACGCTCGATGCCGGCTTCACCACCGTGCGCGACGCCGGCTTCACCACCCGCGGCGTGAAGATGGCCGTCGAGCGTGGGCTCTTCGCTGGCCCGCGGATGCGCATCGCGGTCTCGCCGCTCTCGCAGACCGGCGGGCACGGGGATTCGATGACGCCGTCCGGCGTGAACATGTGGCCTGGCGATCCGGAGCGGCCGAACGGTGTCGTCGACGGGATCGAGGGCGTCCGTCGCGCGAGCCGCGAGGTGCTGCGAGCGGGCGCCGACCAGATCAAGATCATGACCTCGGGCGGCGTGTTGTCCCCGAACGACGAGCCCGGCGCGACCGGGTTCTCGCCGGAGGAGATCGCCGCCGTCGTGTACGAGGCTCACGCCTCGGGCAAGACCGTGATGTCGCACGCGCAGGCGACGCAGGGCATCAAGAACGCCGTGCTCGCAGGCGTCGAATCGATCGAGCACGGCATCTACCTCGACGAGGAGACCTGCGCGGAGATGAAGAAGCGCGGGACGTACCTCGTCGCCACGCTCATCGCGCCGCTCTGGGTGCTCCGCCGCGCCGAGAAGGATCCCTCGGCCATCCCGCCGTACGCGCTGCGGAAGGCGAAGGAGGTCGTCGAGGCCCACCGCCGCTCGTTCCGGATGGCCGTCGAGAAGGGCCTGAAGATCGCGATGGGCACCGACACCGGCGTCGGCCCACACGGGACGAACGCCGAGGAGATCGCGGTCATGGTCGAGAACGGCATGACGCCGATGCAAGCGATCGTCGCGACGACCAGGACGGCAGCCGAGTGCGCGCGCGTCGACACGCTGGTCGGAACGATCGAGCCCGGCAAGCGCGCGGACCTCGTGGGCGTGCGGGGCGATCCGCTCGCGAACATCGCGCTGTTCAAGGATCAGAGCTGCGTCGCGTTCGTCATGAAGGACGGCGCGGTCCACAAGCGGAGCTAGTGCAGCGCTGGCGTCCGCCCGAGGGCTGGCGGCGCATCACGACCCTCGATTCGCACGCTGCGGGCGAGCCGCTCCGCATCGTCACCGGTGGGGTCGATCCGATCCCGGGCCGGACGATCCTCGAGAAGCGGCGCTACGCGCGCGAGCACCTGGACGGACTGCGGCGCGCGATCGTGTTCGAACCGCGCGGCCATGCCGACATGTACGGCGCGATCCCCACCGAGCCGGTGACGGCCGACGGCGACCTCGGCGTCCTCTTCATGCACAACGAGGGCTGGAGCACGATGTGCGGCCACGGGATCATCGCCCTGACCACCGCGCTCCTCGAGACCGGGGAGCGCTCCGGCGATGTCGTTAGATACGACGCGCCGCCCGGCCGGGTGACCGCGCGAGCGACCCGCGATGGGACACGCGTGCGCGAGGTCGCGTTCGAGAACGTGCCGTCGTTCGCCGTCGCGCTCGACGAGACGGTGGATGTCGAGGGGCTTGGCGAGGTCCGGTACGACCTCGCGTTCGGCGGTGCGTTCTACGCGTTCGTCGACGCCGATGCCCTCGGCGTGCCGCTCGACGAAAGCGGCTTTCGGCAGTGCATCGACGTCGGGATGCGCATCAAGCGCGCGGTCATGGCAAGCACACCGGTGCGGCACCCCGAGTCGCCTGATTCCGCGGACCTCTCCTTCTTGTACGGGACGATCCTTACCGGGCGGCCCCACCAACCCGGCGCGGACTCGCGGAACGTCTGCGTGTTCGCGGAGGGAGAGGTCGACCGGTCGCCCACCGGGACCGGCGTGAGCGCCCGTGTGGCGATCGAGCATGCGCGCGGGCGGCTGCGCGACGGCGCGAGCTTCACCGTCGAGAGCATCATCGGCACCCGCTTCCGTGGTCGCGCGTTGCGGGCAGCGACGGTGGGTCCATATGCCGCCGTGGTGCCGGAGGTCGCGGGCTCCGCGTGGACCGTCGGTCGCTCGGAGCTCTGGATCGCGCCCGACGATCCGCTCCGCGAGGGCTTCGTCCTCCGCTAGACCGTCGTGCCTGCGAGCAATCCGCGCAGCTTCGGGATGATGTCCGTGCCGTATGCCTCGAGCTGCCGCTCCTCGTCACCGCTCATGAGGTAGAGGTTGAACTGCGACATCCCGGCTTCTGCGAGTGCGTGCAGCTTCTCGACCTGCTCGGCGACCTCACCGGTGACGCAGAAGCGGTCCACTGATTCGTCGTCGACGAAGCCGGCGTTCGACGAGCCTGACTCCGCATGGTGCTTGTAGTCGTATCCCGGCCGGTTACGCACGTAGCTCGTGAGGTCCGCCGGCAGGCCCTGCTCGCCGTAGCGGCGCACCAGATCGACGACGTGGTTGCTCACGAGGGCGGGGAACCAGCGCACCCGCTCGCGCACATCCGCCTTGCGGCCCACGTGCGCGGGCGCCGCGACCATCACTTTCACCTCGCTCGCGTCGCGCTTCGCGGCGCGGGTGCCCTCGCGCAGTAGACCGACGCACCACCGCACGAGGCTCGGGTCGGCGATCTGGATGACCGCGCCGTCCGCGATGCGGCCGCTGATCGCGAGGGCCTTCGGTCCGTAGCCGGCGATCCACACCGGCAGGTCGTACGGCTCGGCCCAGTCGAGCTTGAGGTCAGTGCCGTCGTACGTCACCGCGCGACCTTCGCAGAGATCGCGGATCGCGACCGTGGCCGCCTCGAGGTCGTCGAGGGTGGTCGGCTTCTTGCCGAGCACGCGGCGCGCGGAGTCGCCGCGCCCGATGCCAAGGTCCATGCGGCCTTTTGACAGGATCTGGAGCACCGCGAGGGTGCTCGCCGTGACCGACGGCTCGCGCGTTGCCGGGTTAGTGACGCACGTGCCGAGCCGCAGCCTCGTGCTGTTCTGGGCCATGAGCGTGAGGAGCACGTACGGCTCCTTCCAAAGAACGTGGCTGTCGAAGACCCAGCCGTGGGTGAAGCCGCACTGCTCGGCGAGCTTCGTCAGCGAAACGACGCGCTCGAGCGGATGGTCGGGCTTGAGGGTGAAGCCGAATTCCATAGGGCGCCGAGTCTAGTTACGCGTGCCACTCCACCGTGCGTTCGGCGGTGAGCTTGATCACGAGGTTTCCTGCGAGCGGGAGGTCGTCGTACTGCGGGTATTTCGCGGTGAGGAGGATGAGCGCCTCGTCGCGTTCCCGTCCGTCCTCGAGCATCTCGGCCGGACCCTCGACGAGTACGTACGAGAGGTTCTTCCAGTCCTCGCTCCATCGATCGACGACGAGTGAGGCCCGGCCGGTCTCAGTGATGTTCCGCACGCGCCGGAGGAGCATCGTGCGCTTCGGCTTGCCGTCGATCGCGGTGTAGATGTACGGCGGTAGCCAGGCGAAGCACACCGGGACCACGTGCGGGCGACCATCGCCGCTCGCCGTAGCGAGGTGGCCGAGGCGCGCGGTGGCGAGCAGATCCTCTTTCAGGGGTGCTTCCGCAGGAGCGGCAGGACCTCGGCCGCGTAGTGGGCCATTGCCCGCTCCTGGTCCTTTCCCGGGAAGTGGAAGACGAGGTGGGTGAAGCCGAGCGCCAGGTACGGCTCGATCTCGGCGACGCACTCGTCGGGATCGTTCGTGACGATGAACCGCGAGTGCGCGTTGTCCGCGGCGCCCGCCGCACGGCGCTCCATCTCGCGAGGGTCCTCGACGCCGGCCTTGTCCTCGGCGGGCAGCGCGAGCGCGGCCCACTCGCGAGTGTCGGCGAGCGCGCGGTCGCGGTCGGCGTCGTAGCTCACCTTGATCTCGATCATCTTTTCGATCGTCGCGGCGTCTCGCCCGGCCTCTCGCGCGCCCTTCTCGAGATTCGGGAGCAGGACGTCGCGGTAGAGCTCGATGCCCTTCCCGCTCGTGCAGATGAATCCGTCGCCCAGCTTCCCGACCTGCTCCGCGGCCTTCGGGCCGGCGGCCGCGATGAAGATCGGCACCGGCTCCTTCGGCTTGTCGAAGATCTTTGCCGCCTCGGTGCGGTAGTGCCTGCCCTTCCAGGTGACGTAGTCGTCGGACCAGAGCTCCTTGATTAGCTCGACAGCCTCACCGAGCCGGCGGAGCCGCTCGCCGGGCGGCGGCCATTCGCGACCGGTGACCGGTGTCTCGTTCATCGATTCGCCGCTCCCGACGCCGAGGAACACGCGGCCGGGGAATAGCACGCCGAGCGTCGCGAAGGCTTGCGCGACGATCGCCGGGTGATAGCGGAACGTTGGCGTGACGACGCTCGTCCCGAGGCGAGCCCGGGTCGTGCGTGCGCCCATCGCGCCCAGCCAGGCGAACGAGAACGGCGCATGGCCGTCGGTGTCCTTCCACGGATGGAAGTGGTCGCTGACCACGATGCTGTCGAACCCGTGCTTCTCGGCGGCGATCCCGTAGTCGAGCAGCTCGTGCGGGCCGAACTGTTCGGCCGATGCTTTCCAACCGAGGGTGAGCACGCCTTCACGCTATCAGCGAAACTCTGAGGCGGTGTCCGACGTCACGCTCATCCCCATCGACGGCCTTCCAGAGATCAAGCCGGGCGACGACCTCGCCGCGATGCTCATCCGCGCGCTTCGGGCCAGCGGCCGTTCGTTCGAGGTCGGCGATGTGCTCGCGCTCGCCCAGAAAGTCGTGTCGAAATCCGAAGGGCGCATCCGCAAGCTCGCGGACGTCGTGCCTGGCGCGGAGGCCCTGCGTATGGCCGACGAGTCCGGGAAGGACCCGAAGAATTTGCAGGTCGTGCTCGACGAGACCGCGCGCATCGTCCGGTGGCAGCGCGGCGTGCTCATCGTCGAGACGAAGCATGGCTTCGTCTGCGCGAACGCCGGCGTGGACCACTCCAACGCCGGCGCGCCGGACACGCTCATCCTCCTGCCGGTCGACCCGGACGCCTCGGCCGGGCGCATCCGCGAGGGCATCAGGAAGGCGACCGGGGTCGACGTCCCCGTGGTGATCACCGACACGTTCGGCCGGGCCTGGCGCGAAGGCCACATGAATATCGCGATCGGCATCAGCGGCCTCCCCGCGCTCCGCCGGTACATCGGCGAGTTCGACCCGGATGGCTATGAGCTGCGCGTGACCGAGATCGCGATCGCCGACGAGATCGCGGCCGCGACCGAGCTCGTGATGGGGAAGCTCGATCGCCGGCCCGCGGCGATCGTGCGGGGACTCACGCGCCCCGAAGGCAGCGAGACCGCGCGCACGTACGTGCGACCGCACGACAAGGACATGTTCAGGTAGACATCGTCGTGCGCGACGCCCTGGGCAAGGGGAAGGGCGTCTTCGCTTCGCGACCGTTCGCCAAACCTGACGTGATCCTGGCCTTCGAGCAGGGACCGATCGTCGATCGTGACGGGTTGACTCACCTTGGCCCGTGGGAGCGTGAACATCTTTCCGAGATCGGCATCGGTCTTTGGCGTGTCTTGCCGGAACCGCGTTGTTACCTCAATCACGCGTGCGATCCCAACGCGGTCAGCACGGACGTTGCGGTCTACGCATTGCGTCCGATCGCTCTGCACGAGGAGATCACGATCGACTACCGGCTCAATGCTTACATCGACGGCGCGGTCTGGGTCATGCGCTGCACGTGCGATCGACGGCGCGGAAGGCACGATGTCCTCGGCGACTTCTTTCGCTTCCCGAGGCCACGCAGGAGCGCTACCTGGAGTGGGCTCCGGCATTCATCCGCGAGATGTACGCAGATCGCCGCGCGAGGAAATGAAGGGACCCCCGGTCTTGCGATCGGGGGTCCTTCACTAGACCAGCCGAACGCTGCTAGTAGCGAGCTCCGCGCGATGCCGACGGCCGCACCTGCTCGAAGCAGGAGCTGCAGTAGACCGGCTTGTCGCCGCGAGGCTGGAACGGAACGCGTGCCTCACCGCCGCAGTTGCTGCAGGTCGCGGTGAAGAACTCGCGCGGGCCACCCATACCCCGACCACCGCCGTACATGCCGCCACCCGCGCCGCCACCGGTCGACCGGCGCGCCGCGCGGCACGACGGGCACCGGCCCGGCTCGTTCACGAGACCACGGGACTGGTAGAACTCCTGCTCTCCCGCGGTCCAGATAAATTCCTGACCGCAGTCCTTGCAGGTCAGGGTCTTGTCAGAGAAGCTCACGGTGAAGCTTCCTCCCTTTTTGTTTGCTGGCTTCTCGAGCCGCGCTCGGTCTCGGGAGGACTGCCTCACTCGACGCTCGCGTTGATAGCTCTTGTCGCCGCTACCCCCCTTTGGAGGGCGGCACGAATGTACCAGCGGGGCTGCCCGGGGGGAAGACCTCGCCCAGCCAATCGTCGTACCACTGGCCGCTGCGGAATCCGTAACGCTTCAGCAGGCCCATTTGCCGGTAGCCCGACTTCTCGTTCGCCCGGCGGCTGCCGCGATTCCGCAGCGAGATCCAGTTGTGGACGCGATGCAGCCGCATTTCCCGCCAGGCGAATTCGGTCCGGAGCCGTACCGCCTCCGTTGCGATGCCGCGGCCATACAGATCGGCCCGGCCGATGAAGATCCCGCTCTCGCAATCGCGCGCGACCCAGTCGATGTCGAAGAGCCCGGCGAAGCCGACGGTCTCGTCCTCGTACGCGATCGACCAGATGACGCGCGTCGGATCGTCCGCGTTCTTCTTGTGTCGCTCCGCGAAGGCTTCGTCACGGAAGTCGGCGGTGCGACCACCCCAGAAGCGCGTCGTCTCGGGCTCCAGCATCCACCGAACGAAGATCTTGGCGTCGTCGAGCGTCGGCGCCCGGAGCGTCACGC
Organism: Chloroflexi bacterium UBA4730; assembly: GCA_002404155.1. Lineage (GTDB taxonomy): Bacteria > Chloroflexota > Limnocylindria > P2-11E > P2-11E > UBA4735. The sequence goes on from DHJC01000023.1 coordinate 154,732, forward strand.
CGTTCTTGCCGTCGAGGCGCGGTCCGAACATCTAACGCTCGCTGTCTTCGCCCAGCGGCGGGTACTCGCGTTCGTCCGGCCAGCGTTCGTTCCAGGTGTCGCGCTCCATTTGATACAGGTACTGATCGACGTAGGCGCCGTCGCGGTAATACACGCCGTGCCCGTGGCCGAAGCGCACGTAGCCGAGCCGTTCCAGGATGCGCTGCCGTCCGACGTCGTCCGCGGCGACTCGGTCGATGGCCGCGAGCCGCAGGTTCATGAAGTCGAACGCCCACCGGTGGAGCGTGAGTGCCGCGTCCCAGCCGTATCCCTTGCGCGCGTGCTCGGGATCGATGACGAACTGGTCGATCGAGATGCCGTCGGCGTGCGGCGCGCCGTCGAAGTGGATCCGCGCGTAGCCCACGAGCTGATCGGCGGCAGCAATGGACCAGAGCACGCTCGACTTGTCCTTCGCCTGCTCCGTCCACCGTTCCTTCCAGGTCGCGGTGGCCGCGGGCTCGTGCCAGCGGCCGACCGGCCCGGCCCGCCGGATGCGCATGTCGGCCGCCCAGCGCTTGTGCGCCTCGAGATCCGCATCCGCCGGCACGCGCAGCGTCGTTTTCCTGCCGCGCACCGTCCCACCGAACATGGCGTGGAGTGTAGGAACTACGTCGCGGCGGGAAGGTGGATCGCGAACTCCGCGCCGCCGCCGGGCGCGTTCCGCGCGTCGATCGATCCACCGTGCGCTTGGGCGATGGCCTGCGCGATCGCCAGTCCGAGGCCCGCGCCCGCGCGCGCAGCCGCGTTATCCCCACGCCAGAAGCGCGCGAACAACTTGCGCTCGGTGCCGGGCGGCAGGCCGGTGCCCTGATCGCGCACGCGGACGACGATCTCGCCGGCGAGGCGCTCTCCGTTCACGTGGACGATCGCGCCGCGGGGCGAATGCTTCACCGCGTTGTCGAGCACGTTGATGAATAGCTGCGACAGCCGATCGGGATCGCCCACGACCGGGAGCACGCCGGCCTGGACGTCGAACGACACGCCGGCCTCACGTGCCTGGACGTCGAGCGCCGCGACCGCGCCGCGCAGCAGATCCGTGGCGGCGACCTGCTCGTGGGCGAGACGCTGAACGCCCGCCTCCAGCTTCGCGACCTGCAACAGTCCCTCGACCATCCGCACCAGCCGCCGGGCCTCACGCTGGATGACCTCGGCGGCGCGCGGCACGCCGTCACCGCGGGCCTCGCCTTCGGCGATCGCCTGCGCGAATCCGTGGATCGACGTGAGCGGCGTGCGGAGCTCGTGCGAGATGTCCGCGAGGAACGCCTGCTCGCTGGCACGGGCGCGTTCGATCTCGCCGGCCATCTCGTTGAACGCGCCACCCAGCGCCTGCACTTCCGTCGGTCCCGCGAGCGGGACCCGCGCGGTCTGATCCGAGGCGAACGCGCGCACGCCGCCGACGAGCCGGCGCAGCGGGCTGGTGATCGTGCGCGCGAGGAGACCGGCGACGACGAGCGCGAAGCCCGCCGCGATGATCCCCGCGATCACGAGCGAGGGGAGCAGCGCCCGGATCACGTCGGCGAACACGGCGCGCGGTCGCGCGACGACGATGAACCCCTGGCCGCCGGCGCCGAGGGCGGCAGTGCGTAGCTGCTGCTGCACGAAGATCCAGACCTCGCCGTCCTGGTCGGTGAATTGACCGATACCGGTCGCATCGACGACCGGGAGGCGCGCGTTGAGCATCGTGGCACCGCTATCGAGGAGCACGCGCCGCTGCGCGTTGTTCGGGGTGGGGTTGTTGCCCGGGCTCACGATGAGCACGCGCGCGTTCGCGGCCTGCACCTGCTCTTCCAGGCTCGCGATCGCGTCGCGCGGCTGCACGCCGTTGCGGACGGCGGTCTGGATCGCGGTCTGGAACGGCGCGGCCAGCTCCTGCAGGCGGATGCGCGTGACGTCGTTCTCGTACTTCAATAGGAGACCGCCGATCGCGAGACCGGCGACGAGCAGACCGACCGCGACGACCGCGAGATATGAGAGGAACAACCGTCCGGCGATGCTGCGCAGCGGATCCATCACGCCGGCGGGACGAGCTTGTACCCGACGCCCCAGACGGTCTCGATCTTCGCCTTCGCGCCGTTCAGCTTGTCGCGCAGCTGCTTCACGTGGACGTCCACCGTCCGCGTCTCGCCGGGATATGCGAAGCCCCACACGTTCTCGAGGAGCTTGTCCCGGGTGAGGACAATGCCTGGTTGCCGGCAGAACGCCTCGAGGAGCTCGAACTCCTTCGCGCGCAGCGACACCTGCTGCCCGTCGACCGTCACTTCGTGTTTCGCTGGATCGAGCGTGAGGTTTCCGATCTCGAGCGGCCGCGTCCCGCCGCTGCCCGTCGCGCGACGGATCACGGCGTTCACGCGCGCGACGAGCTCGCGCGGGTTGAACGGCTTCGTCAGGTAATCGTCGAGACCTGCGTCGAGCCCCGCGATCGTTTGCACATCTTCCGCCCGTGCGGTCAGGGCCACGACGGGAGCGTCGTGCTTCCGCCGAAACTCGGCGAAGAGCTCGAGGCCGTCGGCGTCGGGAAGGCCGAGATCGAGCACGACGCACGCCGGTGCCCCGCGGGTGAACGCCTCGCGGGCCTCCGCTCCGGTCGCACAGTGCTCGACGACGAAGCCGGCGTTCTTGAGGTACAGGGTCACGAGCTCGGCCACCGATGGGTCGTCCTCGATGACCACGACACGCGTGCCGCTCACGCCTCGAATGCTAGGGCGGTGCTAGACGGCGACCGCCAGCGGGTGGGTGAGCGCGTCGGCCACCGCTTGGACCTGACGCGCCGAGGTTTCCGATCGCGTGGCCCGCGAGCGCATGCGCTCGGCAAGGGCCTCGATGCCGCAGACGACCGGGACGGGCGAGCTCGCGCAATCATCGCCGGTCCCGCGCTCGAGGAGGACGTACGCGTCGACATTCGTGCGAATGTGACCGCCGCCGGAGATATCGGTCCGCACGCGCGTCGCGTTGTCCCGCGCGCGACGCGACGGCGAGTCGGCGAGGTGGTGGAGGCCCTGCGCCTCGACGCGATGCCAGCCGTCGTTGTAGCAACCGAAGACCGCGTCCTCACCCAGCGGCTCGATGGCGAAGATGCCCGACGGCCCGACGACCACGACCGGCACGACCGGACCGCCGTCACGCGGCGGGTATTCGGTGAGCACGACGTACTGCGGGCCGAGCGCCGTCGTCAGCTTGTCGGCGACGCGCTCCGCGAGCCTGCCGCCGTCGCGGGCACCGAGTGCGCGGATGCACTCGCGCACGGAGAGGACGAGCGGCGGGAGTATGAGCGCGTAGAAGAGCGGACCGGCAAGCTCCTTCGCCACGGCCGCGGTGCCGAGCGCGAGAGCCAGCCAGAAACACGCGGCGCGCAGATTGCGCCGCCAACGCACCGGCCGTGTCGCCCTGGAAGCAAGGATCGCCACGGAGTCACTCCCTTATGTCGCCGCCCGCTGGTGAGGACTCGATGCTCGCCCCCCGCCCGCGAGGGGACAAGTAGGAGAGTCGTACTAGAGGTCCGGTTAGCCTCGACCGGATGTCACTCCGATCCGAGATCGCCGAGCAGCCCGTGGCCGTCCGGCGGCTCCTCGAAGTCGGCTGGCCCGAGGCCCGCACCCTCGCCCGACCCTTGGCGGCCGGCGAGCACCTGACCATCGCCGGCCGAGGCTCGTCGGACAACGCCGCCACCTACGGGAAATACCTGTTCGAGAGCCTCGCCGGCCTGGTCACCGCCCTCGCCGCCCCGTCGCTGGTGACCCGCTACCGGACCCCGCCGAACTTCGCGCGCGGCGCCGTCATCGGGATCTCCCAGTCCGGCGCCGCGCCCGACGTCGCCGCCGTGCTCGCCGAGGCCCGTGCGGTCCGGGCGCCCACGGTGGCCATCACGAACCGCGCCTCCTCCCTATTGGCCCGCACGGCCCAGGAGACGTTCCTCCTCCGGTGTGGCCCCGAGCGTTCGGTCGCCGCGACGAAGACGTACACCGCGACCTGCGTCGCGCTCGCGCTGCTCGCGGCGAACGCCGCGGAGTCGCGCGGCCGCAGCGCGCTGTCGCTCGCCGGTCTCGTCGAGAGCGTCGCTGAGGCCGAGGGCACGGAGCGCGATGCCGATCGCGTGGCGCGCAAGATCGGGAAAGCGCGCGCGATCGTGGTGCTTGGCCGGGGCTACGAGTACGCGACGGCCCTTGAGGCGGCACTCAAGATCAAGGAGCTTGCGCGCGTCTGGGCCGAGCCGTACTCGAGCGCGGACTTCGCCCACGGCCCGATCGCGCTCCTCGAGACGGGCGTTCCAGTCCTGCTCTTTGGCGCGCGCGGCGCGGCGCAGTCAGAGGCCCGGGCGCTCTCGCGCACGTTGCGGTCGAAGGGCGCGCGGGTCTACGCGGTGACGAACGATCCGGGGATGGCCGAGCTCGCCGACGACGCCGTGCTCCTGCGCGCGCCGCTCTCAGAGGCGCTCACGCCGATCAGCTTCGCCGTCGTGGCGCAGCTCGTCGCGCTCTGCCTCGCACGCCGGCTCGGGCGCGACGTGGAGCGCCCGCGCGGCCTTTCGAAGGTGACCCGGACCCGCTAGCGCGTTTCCGCGGGGCGGGCTTCCGGACGGTCTCGGATCGGGGCGCCGCACCGGCCTTAACGGTGGCCTTCTGCGCCGGCGCGGACTTCTGCGTGCTTGCGCCCTTTGGAGCGGCTGCGCCCTTTGGAGCGGCTGCGCCCTTTGGAGCGGCTGCGCCCTTTGGAGCAGCTGCGCCTTTGAGAGAGAAGTCGACGGTCAGCTCGTAGCCGTACACCGTCGCGAGTCGCGCGAGCGACCGGAGCGACGGCAGATAGCGTGGGTCTTCCATGCGCCGGAGCTGCGTCTGCGAGGTCCCGAGCTTGCGCGCGGCGGCCCGCTCCGACAGTCCGGCCGAGTGGCGAAGGTCGCTCACGGAGCGCGCGACCGCGCTCGCGAGCGGATCGGGCGGCAGCTGCTGCGCTGCCGCAAGGGTCGTGTCCTTCAGTGTCTCCCGCACCCGTAGATGGTATCGGGCGGTCCGGTGCGTCCGTACATAGGACGAACGTACTGTCGATAAGAGTCGTTACCGTTCCGCTTCCGCCGCGAAGGCGTCGATCACGTCGCGCTTCTCCGTGTCGTATGCGAACAGGATCGCGCCGTCGCACCCGGCATCGCGCGCAGCGCGCACGTGATCGCGCATGAGTGCACGTTCCCCGTCGTACGCCATCAGCCCACCCCACATGGGTGTTGACGGAGCGGCGCCGCGCGCCGCGCCGAGCAGCCGGCGTACCTCCGCGGTATCGGTCCGGTACGCCATCGGGCAGACGAGGTCGATCAGCTTCTCCGCGGCCCACTCGGGCCATCGCTGCAGGACGCGCTCGCGCGCGACCGCCGGATCCGGGAAGACGGCGGCGGAGATGACGATCTCCGGCCGCGCCGCACGGAGCCGTGCGGATGTCTCGCGCACGAGCGCGGTGATCGCCCGGTGGTCATCGGGTGACCTCGCATACGTCGCCTGCGGGTAGCGGATGTAGTCGTGGTGGAAGCCCTCGACCGCGTACCGCCGCACGATGTCCGTGAAGACCTCCACCGTGTGCGAGCGTGCCGCCGCGTTCGTGGGATCGATGTAGGTTCCCTCCCAGTCGCTCCCGCCGACCGGATCGAGGTACCGCACGCCGTCGGGCCGAAGGAGCCAGTCCGGATGGGCGTTCACGAGGTGGGCCGGCGACCGAGGAAGGCTGTCACCCGGGCTCGACCAGACAAAGGTCCCGTTCGCCCAGGCGTGGATGCGCACGCCGACGGCAGCGCCCCCGCGCACGAGATGCGCGAGTGGATCGAGGGCCGGGTCCTCGAGCGCCTCGGCCCGCGGTTCGAGCGCGCTCGCGTAGTACGCATCGCCGCGGCCCCGCACCTGGACGACGAGGTCGCGGATGTTCCAGCCGACGCTGTCCGCAAGGAGGTCGTCGATCCCGCGCGTCGTCGTGATCCGGTCGCGCACGACCCACAGCGCCTTTTGAAATGAGCCGCGGGCGCTTGCGAAGATCATCGGACGGCGGTGTAGGTCGAGAGCGTGATGCCGTTCCGCGCGATCGCGGTCTTGATGCGCGGATCGGTGAGGGTCGCGAGCTCGGCGACCCGAAGCGCGGCGTAGGTCGACGTGCGCGCGAGCTCCGCGTCGGGCTCACCGGGATGGCAGCCGAGCTCGGTCACCCCAGCGTCGATCTCGGCGAGGATCCGCTCGAGCGTCGGGATATCCACGTGGTCGTCGTGCTGGAAGTCGCGGCGGTAGCGATCGACGGTCGGTACGCCGGCCGCGCGAAGCCGATCGCGTTGCACGTCGTCGTGCGGTCGCACGGCGGTGCCCGTCTCGCTCGCAAGCGCGATGACGGCCCACTCGAGCGCGGGCTCGTCGTGCAGCCAATGGTGGGAGTCGAGGTGCGTAGGCGCGCGCCCGAGGAGCTCGCGGGCCCGCGCGAATTGCGCGCGGTACTCGGTCAATGCCTCATCGCGATCCGCGCGGCCCGTTCCGAGGAACGCGGCCCGCACCCGCGGGAACGATCCGTCGCGCTCCACGAGCGACGGGACCGCCCCGGGATCGGAGATCGGCCGCCCGTACGTGAGGGTCAGATGCACGCCGACATCGAGTGATGGGGTCGCCCGGGCGGCGCGTGCCGCAGCGTCCGCCGCGGGCGCGCTCACCATGAGCGTCGTCGCGGTGACGATCCCGTCGCGGTGGGCCCGCAGGATGCCCGCGTTCACGCCGCGAGCGCGCCCGAAGTCATCCGCGTTGACGATCAGCCGCTTCATCGGCCGTCGATCGCCCGACGCACGCTCCAGTCACTTGCCTCGAGCTTTGCCCGCGCCGCGTCCTCGCCGATCCCGAGCTCGTCACTCACCATCCGGATGGCGCGGGCGCGCAGCTTCGCGTTCGTCGGTCGCAGATCGATCATGAGATCGCCTTTCGTGCGACCGCTCCGGATCATCGCCGCGGTCGACAGCATGTTCAGCACGAGCTTCGTGGCCGTCCCGGCCTTCAGCCGGCTCGAGCCGGCCAGGATCTCGGCACCGACATCGACGACGATCGGGATGTCCACGGCCGTTGCGAGCGCGGATCCGGAGACGCATGTGACGCACGCCGTGCGCGCACCGAAGGTCCGCGCCGCGTTCACCGCGGCGATGACGTAGCGGGCCGAGCCGCTGGCGGAGAGACCGACGACGACGTCACCCCTGCGCGCGACCTGCGCGATGTCGCGCTCGCCCGCGGCCGGATCATCTTCCGCGCCCTCGATCGAGCGCCGCAGCGCCGCGTCGCCCCCGGCGATGACGCCGTGGACGAGATCGGGCTCGACGCCAAAGGTCGGTGGCGCCTCGCTCGCGTCCAGGACGCCGAGACGTCCGCTCGTGCCCGCGCCGACGTACCGCAGCCGCCCGCCGGCCCCGAACGCGGCGGCGATCGCGTCGGCCGCGCGTGCGATGTCGGGGAGCGCGGATCGGATCGCATCCGGCAGCGTCGCGTCCTCATCGGCCATGAGCCCGACGATCGCGCTGGTCGACATCGACGCGAGCCCTGCGGCCTTCGGGTTCCGCCGCTCGGTGCCGGGAAGATCGGTCACCTCGTGCCCCAGGCCAGTGTGGCAGCGAGCCGGGCGGCGCCCATCGCGGGCTCTTCGCGAACAGGCTCGACCGCGGCTCGCGGCAGCGCGCTCAGGAGCTCGAGTCGCACGGCCTTCTCGAGCGGCCGCACGTTCTCGAAAGCGCCGCCGGCCAGGTACACCGGGCCACCGTCGAGCAGCAGGCGGTGCGCGACGGTGGCGGCCATCCCGGCGAGCAAGCGCGCGCCGCGCTGGACGATGTGGACCGCGATCGCGTCTCCCTCGGCGAAGGCCCGCGCGACCGCGCGCGTCGACGCGAGGATCGCGGGAGGCGGATGTGGCTTGCCGTACAGGAGCGGGAGCACGCCGTTGAAGTCGGTCACGCCGAGGTCCTCGAAGAGGTGGCGCGTGATCCGCGTCGGCGAGCCTCGGCCGTCGTGATCGTACGAGGCCGCGCGCAGGCCTTCCTGGCCGACCCACACAGCCGAGCCCTCGTCGCCGACGAGATAGCCCCAGCCACCGCAGCGCTCCTCGGCGCCCTGGTCGTTCCGACCGTATGCGATCGAGCCCGTGCCGCTGATGAGCACGACGCCGCAGCCCGCGGGATTGCCGGCGTACAGCGCCGCCTTCGCGTCGTGGGTCACCTCGACGGCGACATCGGGTCCGACCAGCGATGCGAGGATCGCGCGGCCCTTCGCGCGATCGGCGTCGCGCTCGCCGCCGGCGCACGAGAGCACGATCGCCGCGGGCACGCGACCCCCGAGGGCTTCGCGGAGCGCCGCGGCGATGGAGCCCTGCGGGTCGGGCGAGGAGAGCAGGTTGGCGCCGCCGCCGGCGCCGCGGCCGACGATCTCGCCGGCGCGCGTGACCGCGAACGCCCGGGTTTTCGTCCCGCCGGCGTCCATCCCCACGACGAGGTCCTGCATGAGCGGGAGTATGGAGGGCTAGGGGCGCTGGATCGCGCCGGCCGACACGGCACGCGATGCGCCCGTGCAGCGCGGCAGGGTATTCGGCTCCCCGCCCAGGCGGTACGCGCCGAGGATCGCGAACGCGACCGCCTCGCGCGCCTCGGCGGGGATGCCCAACTCGTCGCTGAGAAGGATGCGCAGCTTCGTCCGCACGCGAAGCCGTTCGATCAGGGTCGCGTTACGCGCGCCGCCGCCGGCGACGATGAGCTCACGCCACGGTCCGCCGTCGACCGCGCGCCCGATCGATTCGACGGTGAGGGCGGTCGCGGTCGCGATCGCATCGTCAAGGGAGCCGCCGGCCGCTTTCGCGTCGGCCAGGAGCTGCTGCGCGAACGGCGCGCCGAACTCCTCCCGCCCCGTGGACTTCGGGGCCGAGCGCGCGAAGTACGGGTGCCCGAGCGCCTTCGCGAGCGCGGGCTCGATGATCCGTCCCCGTGCCGCGGCCGCGCCATCGCGATCCAGCTCGTTGCCGCCTTTTCGCGCGAGCTGATCGATGACCATGTTCCCCGGCCCGGTGTCGAAGGCGGTCACGTCGCCCGGCTGGCGCGTCGGGAGGAGCGTGACGTTCGCGATGCCGCCGATGTTCAGCACCGCGCGCGGGATCCCGTCGGCGAACAACAGGTGGTCGGCGAAGGGCACGAGCGGCGCGCCCTGTCCGCCGAGGGCGACGTCGGCACTGCGGAAGTCGTCGATGACCGGCGCGGCGAGCTCGACCGCGACGCGCGAGGCGTCGCCGATCTGCAGCGTCGCGTGCTCGGCCGGGAAGTGCGCGATGGTCTGCCCGTGCAGCGCGATGCACGCCGGCTCCCGGCCGAGGGCGGCCACGATCTCGCGCCCGATCGACGCGTACGCGTCGCCGAGCTCCGCGTGCAGGATGGCGATGTCGTGCGCGGCCAGCGGTGCGCCGGATCCGGCGGCGAGGATCCGGTACCGGAGGCTGTCCGGGTGATCGCGCGCCACGTGCGCGAGGAACCGGATCGTCGGGCGCGGGCGCTCGTCGCCGATCTCGACGGCTGCGGCGTCCATCCCGTCTGCCGACGTGCCGGACATGATGCCCACCGCGATCATCGGGCGATCATGCCGCGGCCGCCTGGTGGACCGCGATGCGGAACTTGTACATCGCGTCGTCGTTCGCCCGGCCGAAGTACACGCGGTTGGTGAGCAGCACGACCGTGAGATCCATCACCGGATCGATCCAGAGCGACGTTCCGGTGAAGCCGGTATGGCCGTAGCTGTCCATGCTCCACCGCTCGCTGGTCATCGGACCCTTTGGCGCGCGCAGCGCGAGCCCGAGACCGCGGCGCACGTTCTCCGCCTTCGCGTGCTCGGTCCGAGCCTGCCTCGCGAGGTCGTTGCCGATCACCGCGCCGTCGCGGAACACGCGCGCGAGTCCCGCGACGTCTGCGGTGGTCCCGAACAGCCCCGCGTGTCCGCCGATGCCGCCCATCGCAGCTGCGTTCTCGTCGTGCACGGTCCCGCGGATCCGGCCGCGCCCGAGCGAGGCATCGGACTCCGTCGCGGCGCATTCCGCCCGTTCCCGCGGGCCGTAGGCCAGGGTCCGCGCTTCGATCGGTCCGCTCACGCGTTCGGCGATGAGGTCCGGGAACGCCGCGCCGCCTGCGTTCGCGAGGCCGCCGGTGAGCATGATGTAGCCGAGGTCGCTGTACGTGAACGTGCCAAGGTCCTGCGCGAGCGGCTCCTGCGCCACGCGCCACACCGCCTCGTCGATCGAATGGACCTCTTCCCAGAGCGGCAGCCACCACTTCAGACCGGCGGTGTGGGTGAGAATGTGTGCGACCGTGACCTCGTCCTTCCGTCCGCCACGGAAGTCGGGCACGAGCTCACGCAATGGGGTGTCGAGCGACAGCGCGTGCTCCCGGATGAACGACAGGAGCAGTGCGGTCGTAGCGAGCTTCGTGAGCGAGGCGAGGTCGAAGATCGCATCGACGGTGCACGGTGCGTCCGGCGGCGCGCTCGGGTCGGGGCAGAGCGTCCCGGCCGCGTGCGACTCCACGTGGCCTTTGCGCTCGACGCGCACGACGCACGCGGTGAATAGCGTGCCGGCGGACGCGTCGACGACCGCGGCGACGCGTTCGATGCTCAGAGCTTCTTCATCCCGTCGCCGATACGGTAGACACCGGGGATATCGACCGGCAGCGTGCCCGTCGGTGCGCGCGTGCCCGAAAGGACGTCGGCGAGCGCGCGGAGCGTCGGCTCGCGGCCGGTGTACGCGCACACGTAGCCCGCGACGGCCGGCGCGCTCAGGATGTCGTACGGCGATCGCAGTGAGACCAGCACCGTCGGCTTGACCACCTGCAACGCCTTGGCCAGTGCTGCCTGCTGCGGGTACGAGAAGAGGTCGGCCGACCCCATGACCACGACGTCCGCGGCGCGCGCGGACCCGACGGCGTGATCGATGTCCGCCTGGATCGGCGAGAGCGTGATGGTTTGGGTGGTCACGTTCGGCAGGCGCTGGGCCAGTATCTGACCGAGCGAGGACTGGTCTGTCACGAGCGCGATGTCCGGGTTGACCGGTGAGACGACGAAGATCTTGCCGCGAAGCGGGAGGCCGCCGCTCCGCAGGACGGTGATGCTCGCGCGCGCGAGCTCGTCGGCCGTCGCGCGATCCGCATCGCTGCCGGCGGTCCCGGTCGGAGGGGACCCGTCGAGGATCCCGTAGCGCGCTTTCACCGAGAGGATGCGGCGCAGCGATGCCTCCACCCGTGGCGCGGCCAGCGTGCCGCTCGTCATAGCGCGTGTCAGCCGGTCGTGCGCGTCCGTCTGGGCACTCTCGTCGAAGCGCAGCAGGAGGAAGTCCGCACCCGCGGCGAACGCGTCGTACCCAGCCTGCGACTCGCTCCGCGTCTGGGTGAGCGCGCCCATCTCCAGATCATCCGTGATGAGCAGGCCGCCGAACCCGAGCTGCGTGCGCACCAGATCCGTCATGACTCGAGACGACAGCGTCACGGGCAGATCCGGTGTCGGATCGAGGACGGGGATCCGGATGTGCGCGCTCATGATCGCGGGGACGTTGGCCGCGATGGCCGCGCGGAACGGGACGAGCTCGATCGCGTCCAAGTGGGCGCGATCGACGTCGAGGAGCGGGAGGCCGGTGTGCGAATCGGTGGTCGTCTCACCGTGACCGGGAAAGTGCTTCGCGCAGCACAGGAAGCTCGCCTCGGCGAACGCCTGCGCCGCGACCGTCACCAGCCCGGCCACGCGCTGCGGATCCGAGCCAAATGAGCGGTTGAGGATGATCGGATTGCGCGGCTCGTTGTTGACGTCGGCGTCCGGCGCGAGCTCGAAGTTCACGCCGACCGCCCGTAGGTCGCGCGCGGTGATCGCGACGGCCGTGCGCACGCTGTCGTTCGGGTCGGGCGTCGCGGCGAGCGCCATGTTCCCCGGAAGGATCGTGGCGCCGTGCGCGATCCGGACGACCGCGCCACCCTCCTGGTCGATGGAGAGGAACAGCGGTAGCGTCTTCGCGTCGCTCGCGATCTTCTGCAGATCCGTCGTCAGGCGCTTCAGGCTCGCGGCGTCGTCGAAGTTCTCGCTGTAGAGGATCACCCCACCGACGTGGCGCCGCGCGATCATGGCCTCGAGCGCCGGCGTGATCGCCGTGCCGTGGAAGGCCACGCTCATGAGCTGTCCGGCGCGCTCCGCGGCGGACATGCCGGTGATGAGCCGATCGACGCGCGCTGCCGGCGCGGTCGGTGCGGGGCCGGCGATCGGATCGCACGCGGCCAGCGCGGTCGTGGCCGCGGCCGCCGCAAGGAATCGGCGGCGGTTCACGCGATGCGGACCGGAGCCGTACCCCGTGGCCGGGCGCGTCCCGCGAGGACGTCGGCGAGTGCCTGGAGCGAGACCGGCACGTCGCCATAGGTGAGCAGCGCCGGCATGCCGGGCACGAGCGTGGCGTCGTACGGGCTGCGCAGCGCGCACAGGATCCCGCCGCCGGCCAGGAGCCTCCGCGCGGCCTCCGCCTGCGTGGCATCGAAGAACGCGCTCGACGTGCACACGACGAGCGGTCCCGGACCGGCCGGCCCGGAGCCGTCGGCGGAGAACGCGAGGTGGGACCCGAGCCGCTCGCGGAGGGCACGCTCGAAATGGGACTCGAGCTGCGCCAGTTCCTCCACCGGCGAGCGCCGCTGCGGCGGGAACAGCGCGACCCGGATTGGGCCGCCGAGCGCAGGGAGCGGCCCGCCGACGTGCGTGATGGACGCGGCGGCGATCTCGAGCGCAAGCGCCCGCCCGGGCTCGTCGTCGAACGGCGCGTCGGGCACGTCGACGCCGAAGCGATCGCGGAACGCGGCGGCGCGGGCGATCGCTTCCCGCAGCCGCGATGGCGGCACACCCAGGGCGAGATGCTCCGCCGCATCCAGCTGCTTCTCGATCCCGCTCGTCACCATCACGGCATCGATGCCGGCGTTCATGGCGCGTGCGGTCACTCGCTCCGCGCTCTCCACCTGCGTGAGTCCCGACATGTCGAGCGAGTCCGTGATCGCGAGGCCACGGAAGCGGAGCCCGTTGCGCAGGAGGTCGCCGAGGATGCGAGGCGACAAGGTCGCGATGTTGTCGCCGTCGAGTGCCGGATAGCGGACGTGCGATGTCATGACCGCGGAGGCGCCGGCATCGAACGCCGCGCGGAACGGCGCGAGCTCGCGCGCTTCGAGGGTGGCGCGATCCGCGGACACGTCGACGGTCGTGTGGTGGGTGTCGTAGGCCGTCGCTCCGTGTCCCGGGAAATGCTTGGGTGAGGTCGCGACGCCAGCCCCCTCCGAGCCCTTCACCCAGCTCGCGCCGTACCGCGCGACCGCAGCCGCGTCATCGCCGAACGAGCGAGTTCCAATGACCGGGTTCCGCGGCTCGACGTTCACGTCGCAGACCGGTGCGTGGTTCATCGCGATGCCGTCCGCGAGCAGCCCGAGGGCGACAATCCGCGCGGCCCGCTCGGCATTGGCGGGGTCGCCGGTTGCCGCGATGGCCATGGCGCTCGGGAAGACCGCGCCGTAGCCGATGCGGATGACGCTGCCGCCTTCCTGATCGACGCCCACTGGGACCGGCGGCAGGCCACCGCGCCGCGCCGCGGTGACCGCCTCCCGCAGCATGCCGCGGACCTGTTCGCGCGAGCGGATGTTGCCGCGGTACGCGAAGAGGAGCAGTCCGCCGATGCGTCCGCGCTCGATCGCGTCGAGCAACGGTCCGGGGACGGCCGGCCCGTCGAATCCGGCCCAGACGAGGCTTCCAGCGGAAAGACGACCGGTGGAAGGCCGCGTGCTCACCCCTCCGAGCCTAGGCGGTCATCGACTCCGCGGCCGTCGCGATGCGCTCGCACGCGACACGCAACGCCATGACATCGCGTTCGGTGAAGCCCTCGCCGAAGATCGTCCCGATCGCGCGGACCACGTTCGGGGCCGCTCGGCGGAACGCGCGCCGGCCGTCCGACGTGAGCACGATGAGCTGGCCACGCCGGTCGCTCGCGCAGGCGCGCCGCTCGATGTACCCGCGTTCGACCAGGCGATCCAGCAGCCGAGTGAGCCCGCTCTTGGTGATGAGGACGCGTTCGGCGAGCTCGGTCGGCCGCAGGCCGTCGCGCGGACCGGTGGCCACGTTCACCAGGACGTCGTATTCGGAGTGGGAGACGCCGGTGTCCGCCAGGGCCGCCTCGAGGGCGAGCGCCGAGGTCGTCCCGGCGCGCAGGAAGGCTCGCCAGGCGCCCAGCTCCGGGCCGGAGGCCCTGCGGCGCTTCGGGGAATATGTTGACTGAACAATTTGTTCTCGCACAACAAGAAGGATAGCGTCCGGCGGTCGGCCGGGCAAGCACTTCGGTCCCCGGAGGACACATTTATGCAGTGGCAGATCGACACGAGCCATTCGAGCGTGACGGCGGCGGTGAAGCACATGATGCTCACGACCGTCCGCGGCGCATTCAGCGGAACGAGCGGGGTCATCGATTTCGACCCGGCGAGGCCGGAGGCCGGCGCCATCGAGCTCCGGATCCCCACGGCGTCCGTGAACACCGGTGACGAGAAGCGTGACGGGCACCTTCGCTCCGCCGACTTCCTCGACGCCGAGAACCACCCCGAGATCGTGTTCAAGAGCACGAAGATCACGCCGAAGGGCCACGCCGACGAGTTCGTCGTCGACGGCGACCTGACGATCCGCGGCACCACCAAGCCGGTGTCGGTCAACGTCGAGCTCCTCGGCGTCGCGGCGGACCCGCGTGCCGGTCAGCGCGCAGGTTTCGACGCCAAGTTCAGCTTCGACCGCACCCAGTGGGGGCTCACGTGGAACATGCCGATCCCGAGCGGGGTGCTCGTCAGCCAGAAGATCGCGATCGAGGCGAACATCGCGGCGACCCTGAAGGCCGAGGCGATCGCCGCCTAGCTCGAGGCCCGGCGGCGCGCGTGGAAGCGGGAGATCGCGAGCTCCCCCAGCGCGCGCCGCGGCGTCCGGCGCGGCTCCTTCTCGAGCACGATCCGCCGGACCTGATCCGCGGACGGCACGATCGGCGCGATGCGTCGGCGGCTGCGCGGCCCCGCGATGCGCCCTTCGAGCGCGTCGATAACGTCCTTCACCCGCTCGTCGATCTCATGGATATCCAGCGGCCGATCGCCCAGCGGCAGTGAGATCCGCACCTCGAGCTGGTCGCTCTCCCGATATCCGACCCCACGCCGCGTCTGCACGTCCAGGACCGCGCCGTGCACGCGTCGCCGCCATTCGTTGCGCGGCCGCGCGTAGGCGGGCAGCGGTACGGTGATCGAGAAGCGGCGTTTCGCCACGCGTGGAGCCTAGCGCTCAGCCACGCGTGACGATGACGTCGACGCTGTCCCAGCCGGTCGCACCGTTCGGGAACGGATCGCGCTTGATCTCGGTCTCGAGCGCGCCGGTCTTGTCGGTCGAGCGCGCGACGATCGTGAACCGGCCCGCGGCCGGCGGCGTCCAGTCGACCTTCCAGCGCACCCACGTGAGCGACCCGAGTGCCGGCTCGAGCTCGGCGGCGCCGAAGCTCTTCCCCCCGTCCGTTGACACCTCGACCCTCGAGATGCCCCGCGCACCCGCGAACGCGACGCCGGCGACCGGGATCGACGCGCTGCCATCCCACTTCGCGGCACGCACCGGCGTGTCGATCCGCGTGTTCGTGTTGATGACGGCGATGTCGGACCATCCGCGCTCCATCCAGTAGCCGAGATAGTCGAACGTCACGCACTCGATCGACGTGAGCCACTTGACGTTCTTCATGCCGTAGATGTTTGGCACGAGAAGCCGTGCCGGGTATCCGTGGTCCTGCGGGATGGTGACGCCATTCATGAGGTACGCGACGATCGTGTCCGGCTCCATGGCTTTCTCGATCCGGATCGAGTCGGTGTAGCCGTCGACGGAGGTCAGCTTCACGTCATACGTCTCGGCCTTCGGCTGCGCTCGCGCCAGCAGATCGCGGAGCGGCACACCCGTCCAGAGCGCGGTCGACATGAGCTCGCCGCCGATCTCATTACTGATGCATTCGAGCGTCTTCAGCTGCTCGACCGCTTCGAGGTCGAGGAGTTGGTCGTAGGTCAGCGAGAACGGGCTCTCCACGGCCCCGCCGATGTCGAGCGTCCACTTCGTCACGTCGACCGACGGCTTGATGAGCGTCGTGTCGACGACGTAGTGGTCGGCGTTGTCGGTGATGCGGGGCGTGAGCGCCTGCAGCGACTCGAACGTCTGGAGCGCGGCGGGCGGCGCGGCCTTCGTGCGTAGGCGGCGCGCGATGAACGGGATGCCTTCTGCGCGCTTCGCGAGCGCGCGGACCGCAGCTCCGCCGCCGAGGCTGCCGAGCGCGATGACCGCGGAGACCGCCGCGGCGCCATAGAGGACGCGCCGCCGCGACGGCGATCGTTCCGTCGCCGAACGTGCGGGTTGATAGGTCGCGACCCCGGTGAGCATCTGCAGCGCGGTGAAGAACGTGATCGCGCCGACGGCGCTCGTCAGCAGCACTGACGACAGGTCAACGACCCCCGGCGCGAAGACCTGCCCGAGCACGACCGTCGCGACCCAGGGCAACGCACCGACGATCAGCACCGTGCGGTCGCGGCGCCTCGGACCCACCGCCAGCGCGCCAGTGACGCCGCCGCACGCGAGGAACAGCGCGACCACGCCCGCGACGAGCAGGCGCTTCGCCCAGAACTGCAGGAGCCCGATGAGCGGTACGACGATGAACCCGGGCGTCACCTCGATGAGGGCTTGGCCCAGCGCGTCCGGCGCGAAGGCGAACCCTGCCAGGCTGACCAGGAACGCGATGTCGAGGGCGAAGAACATTGAGAGCGCGCCGACGAGCGCCCCGGTCCGCGCCCGATGGTCGAGCCCCAGCTTCACCGGGAGCGCTCCGGCCTCATGTATGGGACGATACGCCGCCGTGTCACTCGATCCGCTGACCGCGGAAGATCTCGCGGCGTTCGCCTTCGTCAACGAGGCGGTGATCTCTCCTGCGGGTGACCGCGTGGCCTACGCCGTCCGGCGGATGGACGTGCCGGCGAACCGCTACCGCGCCGCGATCGTTGTGCGCGCCGTCGACGGCTCCGGAGAGGCGGCGCGCTGGACCGACGGCGCCTCCGAGGACGCGACCCCGCGCTGGTCGCCGGACGGTACGCGCATCGCGTTCGTGAGCGACCGCGGGGCGGCCCCGGAAGGCAAGAAGCGGGCTCCGAAGAACGTCTTCATCGTCGACGCGCCGGGCGCGCAGCCGCGTCAGCTGGCCAGCTTCGCCGACGACTGCGGTGACCTGGCGTGGCTGCCCGACGGATCCGGGGTCATCGTTACGCTCAAGGACGCAGCACCGCCGCAACCCGAAGACGCGCCCATGGTCTATGACCGCCTGCGCTACAAGTCCGACGACGCCGGCATGCTCGACATGCGCCGCAAGCATCTGTGGCTGGTGCCGCTGCGGGGGGAGCCGCACAAGCTGACCGATGGGGACTGGGACGATACCCAGCCCGCCGTGTCACCAGACGGCGCCTGGGTCGCGTTCACCTCGAATCGCAGCGCGGACCGCGACCGCAACACGCTGAGCGACATCTGGATCGTCCCGTTCCGCGGCGGCGCGCCCGCTCGCGTCACGACCGAGCAGGGCCAGTACGGGAACGCGTCGTGGTCGCCGGACGGCGGGTGGATCACCTGCCTTGGGACGGTCGACGCGGTCGGCGCGGGCGCGCGCAACACGCGCGTCTGGCGCTTCGGGCGCGCGGGCGGGGCCGGTACCGATCTGCTCGGCGACTGGGATCGAACGACCGGCTCGCGGGTGATAGGCGACATCCGTGGCGAGGCGGTCCCGCTACCGCCCGTCTGGACACGGGACGGCCGGATCCTCTTCATCGGCTCGGACCAGGGGAGCGCGAACCTGTACTCCGTCGATCAACAGGGCGGCGACGTTCGCGCGGAGACGCTCGGCGCGCATCAGCTCGTCAGCGCCACCGTCGATCGCGAGGTCCGCTGCTTCGCCGGCGTGCTCGCGACGGCGACGTCGCCGGGCGAAGTCGTGACCGGCCAGCCCGGCGACGGGATTCGCGCGATCACGAGCTTGAATCGCGAGGTGCTGAGCGCGCGATACATCGCCGAGCCCGAGCGTATGGAGTTCACCGGCCCGGACGGTTGGGCCATCGAGGGCTGGCTCCTCAAGCCGCGCGACTTCGATCCCGCGAAGCGGTGGCCGCTCGTCCTCGAGATCCATGGCGGCCCGCACGGTGCGTACGGCTACTCCTTCTTCCACGAGTTCCAGGTCCTCGCGGGGCGTGGGTACGCGGTGCTGTACACGAATCCGCGCGGGAGCCACGGCTACGGTGACACGTTCGTGCGCGCGTGCGTGGGCGATTGGGGCGGCAAGGATTACGAGGACCTCATGGCCGGCGTCGACGACGCCCTCGGCCTCGGATGGGTCGATCGCGAACGGCTCTACGTGACCGGGGGCAGCTACGGCGGGTTCATGACGAACTGGATCGTGGGCCACACGGACCGCTTCCGGGCCGCCGTCACGCAACGAAGCATCAGCAACAACATCAGCGCGTTTGGCACGAGCGACATCGGGTGGCACTTCTGGGGCCACGAGATGGGCGATGCGACGCCGTGGCGCGATGCGCACAAGCTCGTCGAGCGCTCCCCGATGACGTACGTGACGAACGTCAAGACGCCACTGCTCATCCTCCACGCCGAGAAGGACTTCCGCTGCCCGATCGAGCAGGCGGAGCAGTTCTTCGTGGCACTGAAGGTGCTCGGGAAGGAAGCGGTGTTCGTGCGGTTCCAAGACGACACGCATGAGCTCACCCGTGGCGGCAAGCCGAAGAACCGGATCGACCACGCGCGCCGCATCGCCGACTGGTTCGATGCCCACCCCTGATCTCCGGATCAGACGGGGAGTGATCGATGACGCGAAGGAAGCCTCACGTGCGCACACGGACACGTGGCGCATCTCGTATCGCGGACTGGTGCCCGACGCGCTTCTCGACGGTCTGAAGGACGACCGCTGGGAGAATGGCTGGCGTCGCGGCTTCGAGTCGATGGATCCCACGCGCGTCGTGCATGTCGCCGAGATCGATGGCCGGATCGTCGGGTTCGCGGGCGGTGGGCGGGCCCGCGCCAACGCGCCGCCCGGCTACGTCGGCGAGGTCTACGCGCTGTATGTGCGCCCGGAGCACCAGGGCGAGGGAATCGGGCGCGCGCTCCTGAAGGCGGCGGCCGAAGGGCTCGTCGAGCGCGGCCTCGTGCCGATCGTCATCTGGACGCTGTTCGACAATCCGGCGTCACGCGGCTTCTACGAGTCGCTCGGCGGCGCCGTCATCGGCGAGAAGCGCGAGCCCTTCGAAGGGTATGAGCTCCATGAGGTCGCGTACGGCTGGCTGGATGCCGCGCCGCTCGTGAAGGGCTAGCGGCCCGGGCCAAGGTCCAGGTCCTTCGGCGCCTCATCGGGCAGCTGCCACCTGATGTATCCATATCCGGTCTCGACGTGCTGCGTGTTCGCATCGTCGGTCGCGGCCGCGAACGCACGGTCGAATGCCGCGCGGTCCTGCGTTTCGAGCGCGGCGAAGAGCGGACCGAGCATCGTGCTCTCGTACGTCGCGAGCCGCTCCTTGTATTTCGGCCGGATCACCCCCAGGCGCCGTTGCAGCGATCGCACCCGGCGTGCATAGAACGCAGCGAGGGGCCAGTTGCCGCCGCGTGCGGCATACGCGCAGTGCCACCACGAGTTCCCAACGAGGACCATGAGGTCAGCGGTGCCAGGCAGCCCCGCGCTGATGTGTTCGTCCGAGAGCTCGTCGGTCACGCGCACTATTGAACCCGATGAGCCCAAGTCAGGCGGAGCACCGCGATCCGGTCACGGCATGGCGCCTGTTCTGGACGAGCGATCTGCCGCTCCATCGTCGCCTCGTCGTGGCGGCCGGCAACGTCATGCGCCGCTTCACGACGCCGCCGCACGATTGCTGCGGCCGGCCGGGCGAGCCCGGTTGCTGACGCGCGGCACCGGCGGACGGTCGTCCGCCTGACGCGCAGCCCCGTTACCATCGGCCCGAATGAAGGAGCTCCTCGAAGGCCGACGCTTCGGCTTCGCGTTGCGCCCGCAGCTCGGCCACATCGCTCTCGGCCTCGGCATCGCGGTCACCCTCCTGGACCTCATGTCGTGGTTCGGCTGGGGTGCGCGCGACACCTTCGGCGTCGTCATCGCCGCGAGCTGGGTCGCGGTGGCGACCGCCGTGATCGCCCTGCTGGCAGCGTTGACCGCGTTCGCGGAAGCGAGCGACGCCGCGAAGGAGGATCGCGGGCTCGCGCGTCTCGATCTGCTCGCCGCGCTCGTGGTGTTCCTCCTGTACGCTGCCTCATCCGCGCTCCGCTACGTCGACTCCGGCGCCGCCGCGTCGTCACCCGGCGCGTTCGTGTCAGCGCTCGCCGGCCTCATCGTCTTGCTCGTCGATGGCGTGATCGCGGCGACTCTCTACTCCAGCCGCGAGTGGGAGGTGCTCGAGGAAGAGGAATACGAGCCGCGCCGCCATCAGAAGCGGCGGCGCGCCAGCTAGCTACACCGCAGCTCCGGTCAGGAAGAAGAGGACCCGCGCGCTGACCTCACCGGCGAGGACGCAGCCCAACCCGACGAAGAGCAGCCCGGTCGACGCCTGGGTATTCATGCGTGCCGTCCACCACGCCGCGAGCGCGACCGCGAGGGTCATGAACAAGCCGACCCCCACCCGAAGCCCGGTCGCGACGACGAGGGCCATCTCCATGTTGAGCGAGATCTCGCCGCGGGCGACCGCGACCGCGACGAGCACGATCTGCAGCACGACCGCGCCCACGAGCACGAGCGCCGCGCGCTGCAGCGGGCCGGACGACAGCTTCGGCGTAACGAGATACCAGTGGCCGAGGAGCATCGCCGCGTCCGCGCCGCCGAGCGCGAGCGCGCCGAGCGGCAGTGCGACGAGCGCGAACACGTCGAACGGTGACGTCGAGGGCCGCGCGACCGCCACGAGAACGAGGTCGAAGACGCCGGCGAGGATCGCGATGATCCCGACCGCTTCGCGCACCGCCTTCCACGGCGTGAACGCGGCGACGAGCTGCGCGATCACGAGCACGATGACCACGACGAGCACCTGCGCGAACGCCGCGAGCGCGCCGCCGTCGAGGCCCGCGCGGCTGACGAGGTCGCCGCGCGGCAGCGCCGGCAGCAGGACGCCCGCGAACGCGATCGCGCCGGCATCGACGAACGCGGTCAGCTTCAGGAAGCCGGACGGGGCGGCCTCGGTACGGTCGATGTACCACATCAGGAACGCTCCGCCGATCGCGAGCTCGACCATGAGCACGCAGAGGACGAGCGGAAGCGTCGCGAGCGCCATCTAGGTGAGCAAGTCGTCGGAGCGCTGCATGGCGCCGGTCCGGTCGATCGCGAGGTGGAAGTACTCCTTGCCCTGGCGCCGCTTCAAGAAGTCGTAGAAGAATTCGCGGTCCTTGTGCTGGGTCTTGTGGTACTCGAAGGCCGCGGCCTTCCGCTTCTCGAACTCGGAGACGTCGATCACGTGCGTCGGCGTTACCGCGCCGAACGCCGCGGGTGCCTCCGCCACGTACGGCGTGGCGCTGAAGAAGAGGCGCCGGGCAAGGTGCGGGTCGCCGCGCTCGGGGTACTGCTCCGCGAGGGCGGCGCGGGCGAACGCGCGCGCGGCGAAGTACGACGTGGACCGGTGGTCGTCATGCTCGCTTCCGGCGCCCTCGGGCCCAAAGGTGCACACGACCTCCGGCTTGACCTCGCGGATCGCTTGCACGATGTCCGCGGTGATGACGTCGGCCGGCGCGTCCTTCAACCCACCGTCGGGCCAGCGCAGCAGGCGCGACCAGTGGAAGCCGACACACTCGACGGCCGCGGCCCATTCCGTGGCGCGCTCCGCGCCGAGCTCGAGCTTCGACCACGAGCCGAGGTCCTTGCCCATCCACAGGCCGGCATCGCCGCGGGTGAGCGTCAGCAGCGCGATCGTGTGTCCGGCCGCCGCGAGCTTCATGGGCGTGCCGGAGACGAACGATTCGTCGTCGGGATGCGCGTAGACGAAGAGGACCGTGCTGATGAGGACAGGTTAGCGTTCGCGGCTGATGAGCGACGCGCACGACCGCGAGATCGCGATGATGTTCGATCGCATTGCCGCGCGCTACGACTTCCTGAACCGCGTCCTGTCGTTCGGGACGGACATCGGCTGGCGGCGTCGTGCCCTCGCTCGCGCGGACATCCGTTCGGGGATGACGGTCCTCGATGTGGGTGCAGGGACGGGCGACCTCTCGTTCGCCGCGGCCTCGCGCGGCGCGCATGTCGTCGCGATCGACCTGTCGGCGGGGATGCTGGCCGTGCTCGCGAGCCGGGCGACGGAGGCGCAACGCGAGCGGATCCAGCCGACGGTCGGCAATGCGGAGCGTCTCCCGCTACCCGACGCGAGCGTCGATCGGATCATCACCGGCTTCACCGTGCGCAACGTCGGTGATCTCGGTACGGCGCTCGCCGAGTTCAGGCGCGCCCTCCGGCCGGGCGGCCGTGCGGTCGTGCTCGAGCTCTCGCACCCTCCGAACACAGCGTTCGCGCTGCTGTATTCCCTCTATTTCGATCGCATCGCACCGGCCGTGGCGGCGCTGCTCGGCGGGGATCGCGAGGCGTATCGCTACCTGCCGCGCTCGCTGCGTCCGTTCCCGAGCGCGGACCGCCTCGCCGCGATGCTGCGCGACGCGGGTTTCCGGAACGTCTCCTACGAACGACTGACTTTGGGAATAGCCGCGATCCACGTCGCCGAGGTCTAGTCTTTGGGCGTGGATTTCGATGTCCCAGAGGAGCTGCTGCTCCTCAAGCGGACCGTGCGTGAGTTCGTCGAGGGTCGCCTGCAGCCCATCGAGAAGCAGGTCGAGGACGACGACAAGATCCCCGACGCGATCCTCAAGGAGATGGGCGCGCTCGGCTTCTTCGGGCTTCCGTTCCCCGAGGAATACGGCGGGGTCGGCGCGGGGGACCTCGGTTACTGCGTCGCGCTCGAGGAGTTCGGCCGCACGTCGGCGGCGTTCTCGAACCTCATTGGCGCGCATACCGCCATCGGCTCGATGTCCATCTATCTGGGGGGCACCGAGGCGCAGAAGAAGCAGTACCTGCCGGACCTCACGGCCGGCAAGAAGATCGCGGCGTTCTCCCTCACCGAGCCCTCCAGCGGATCGGACGCGGCCTCGATCCAGACGAGCGCCAAGAAGCAGGGCGACCGCTGGATCCTGAACGGCACGAAGATCTGGGTGACCAACGGGCCGATCGCCGATGTCGTCGTGGTCTACGCCGCGAACGACCGCACCCTCGGAGCGCGCGGCGGGATCACTGCGTTCATCGTCGAAAAGGGCTACACCGGCTTCCGCGTCGGCAAGGTGGACGACAAGATGGGCCTCCGGGGCAGCTACACCGGCGAGCTCGTGTTCGAGGACTGCGAAGTGCCCGAGGAGAACGTCCTGGGCGGCACGGTCGGCAGCGGCTTCCGGACGGCGCTCGGCGCGCTGGATATCGGACGCATCTCGCTGGCCGCGGGCGCGGTCGGCTCGAGCCAGCACCTGCTCGAGCTCGCGATCGCGCACAGCAAGCGGCGCGTGCAGTTCGGCAAGCCGATCGCCGTGAACCAGGCGATCCAGTGGATGCTCGCGGACTCTGCGGTCGAGATACACGCTGCGCGGCTCATGGTCTACGACGCGGCGGCGAAGATGGACCGCGGGACGCGCGCGTCGACCGAGGCCGCGATGGTGAAAGTGTTCGCCTCGGAGATGGCCGGGCGGGTCGTCGATCGGGTCATGCAGATCCACGGCGGGATGGGCTACATGAAGGAGTCGCCGGTGGAGCGGGCGTATCGGGACGCGCGCATTTTGCGAATTTATGAAGGCACCAGTGAGGTCCAGCGGATGATCATCGCGGAGGAGCTCCTCAAGGCCTAGGCGGGAGCCGTCAGCGCAATGGAGGGCGGAGCGTGGCGAAGCGGATCGCGGTCAGACCAAAGGCGGGCACCCTGTCGCCGAAGTATGCGACGAACTACGACGCCGACGTGCCGTCGTCGCTCGAGTACCCGCGCGTGCCGCTGCACGCGCTCCTCGACGATGCGGCCGAGAGCTATCCGAATTCGACCGCGACGATCTTCTTCAACGCCAAGCGGTCGTACGCGTCGCTCCTGAAGGACACCAAGCGGTTCTCCGCCGGTCTGCGCGCGCTCGGCGTGAAAAAGGGCGACCGCGTCGCGATCGACCTCCCCAACTGCCCGCAGTTCCTCATCGCGTTCTTCGGGGCGCTCCGCATCGGTGCCGTCGTCGTGCCGTGCAACCCCCTGTACACGCCACCGGAGCTCCGGCTCCAGCTCGCGGACGCCGGCGCGGAGACGATCGTCGTCCTGTCGCGCGTCTATCCGGTCGTGAAGGCGGCCCGGGAGGGCACCAAGATCCGCAACATCATCGTCACGAACATCAAGGACGAGATGCCGCCGGTCCTCCGCGCCCTGTTCACGCTCGCGAAAGAGAAGAAGGAAGGGCACCGCCAGGCATTCGAGGGCGATCCCGGCGCGATCGCCTTCGACAAGGTCCTCACGCTGAACGGCGACGACTCGGCCGCCGATGTGGGCGCCGATGAGGTCGCGCTCCTCCAGTACACCGGCGGCACGACGGGGACCTCGAAGGGCGCGATGCTGTCGCACCGTGCGCTCGTCGCGAACACCCTTCAGTGCAAGGCCTGGTTCGGCCGCGCGATGCGCGACGGAGAGGACGCGGTCATGGCGGTGATGCCGCTGTTCCACGTGTACGGGCTGACGACCGTCATGAACTTTGCGGTGCTGTCCGGCGCCGCGATGATCCTCGAGCCGCAGCTCGATCTCGAGCACGTCCTGAAGGACACCCAGGCCCACAAGCCGAAGCTCTTCCACGGGGCACCGCGGATCTACAACGCGATCATCAATTCGCCGCTCGCCAAGAAGTACGACCTCCGATCCGTCGTCGCGTGCATCTCGGGCTCGGCGCCGCTCATGATCGAGACGGCCCGCCGGTTCAAGGAGCTCACCGGCGGCAACCTCGTCGAGGGCTACGGGCTCACCGAGGCCTCGCCGGTCACGCACTGCAATCCCGTCTTCGACACGACGAAGAACCGCATCGGCACGATCGGTCTGCCGTTCCCAGACACCGAGAGCCGGGTCGTCGATCTCGAGACCGGCGAGCGCGACGTCGCCCCGGGCGAAGCCGGCGAGCTCGTCATCCGCGGTCCGCAGCTGATGGACGGCTACTACAACAAGCCCGAGGAGACGGCGCAGACGCTCCGCAACGGCTGGCTGTACACCGGCGACATCGCGACCATCGACGCCGACGGATACGTCGCGATCGTGGACCGCAAGAAGGAGATGATCATCGTCTCCGGATACAACGTGTACCCGCGCGAGGTCGAGGAGGCGCTGGCGAGGCACCCCGCGGTGCTCGAGGGCGCCGCCATCGGCGTGCCGCATCCGATCAAGGGCGAAGAGGTGAAGGCGTTCGTCGTCCTCAAGCCCGGCCAGACGGCGACGGCCGACGACCTCATCGCGTTCTGCCGCGAGCAGCTCGCGCCGTTCAAGGTGCCGAAGGCGATCGAGTTCCGCGAGGCGTTGCCGAAGACGCTGATCGGCAAGGTCCTGCGGCGCCAGCTCGCGGAGGAGGACAAGAAGAAGCGCGCGACTGCGGCGTGATCGGCGAGTACCTGCGCGCGACCCTCGTCACCGTCTGCGGCACCTTCGTCCCCGAGGCGGACCCGGGTGCCGTCGCCGACGCGATCGTCGCCGAGCTCGCGGCCATTGGCCGGCCGAAGCTCCTCGCCGACCTCCGTCTATTCCTGCGGCTCATCGACTCACGCGCGGTGAATCTCGCGCTCGTGCAGCGCCCCGTTCGGTTCAGCGACCTCGTCCAGCCCGAGCGTGAGGCGTACCTGCGGCGCTGGGCCGACTCGCGCATCGCGCTCCTCCGCACCGGCTTCCAGGCCGTGAAGCGGCTGTCCCTCTTCATCGCGTATTCCCGCCCCGAGGCCGGCGCTGCCGCGCTCTTGCCGGACACCGGGTATACCCGCCCCGACCCGTTGCCGCTGCCCGACCGGCCGCTCGCGATCGCGCCGCTGCTCGTTCGCGACCGCGAGGCCCTCGACTGCGATGTCTGTGTCGTCGGCTCGGGCGCCGGCGGCACCGTGGCCGCGTTCGAGGCCGCGGCTGCCGGGCACTCGGTCGTCGTGCTCGAGCGCGGGCCGGCGTGGAGCGAGCCGGATCTCGTCCCCCGCGAGGCGGACGGAAGCGCGCGGCTCTTCTGGGATCGCGGCCTCGCCGCGACCGAGGACCTCGGCGTCGTCCTGTTCGCCGGACGCGTGCTCGGCGGCGGGACGGTCGTGAACTGGATGACGTC
Organism: Chloroflexi bacterium UBA4730; assembly: GCA_002404155.1. Taxonomy (GTDB): domain Bacteria; phylum Chloroflexota; class Limnocylindria; order P2-11E; family P2-11E; genus UBA4735. The sequence continues at coordinate 181,203 of DHJC01000023.1, forward strand.
GCTGCGTCTTCCGGACGACATCCGCGCCGAGTGGGAGGCCCTCGGCGCGGACGGGATGGGCCGCGAGCTCGACGAGCACTACGCCGCGGTCGAGGCGCGTATCGACGTCAACACCGACGAGAGCATCCGCAACGCGCAGAATGCCGCGCTCGCGCGCGGGCTCGATGCCCTCGGCATCCCCTGGTCGGTGATCCCGCGCAACGCCCGCGGCTGCGGCGACTGCGGCCATTGCGGCTACGGCTGCCGGGCCGGCGCGAAGCGCTCGAGCGCCCGTACGTTCCTCAGCGATGCGGTCGCCCGCGGCGCGCGCGTCGTCACCGACTGCGAGGCCCGCACCATCACGACCGCGAACGGCGCCGTGACTGGCGTGACTGCGATCGTCGGCGAGCGGCGCATCACCGTGCGCGCGGCGCGGGTGGTCCTGGCCGGCGGCGCCATCGGCACGCCTGCGCTGCTCCTGCGTTCAGGGCTCGGCGGACCGAACGCCGGGCGGCGGCTGTTCCTCCATCCGGTGCCCGCGGTCTTCGCCCGGTATCCCGAGCCGATCCGCATGTGGTCGGGCGTACCGCAGAGCGTCGTGTCCGACGCATTCGCGCGGCTCGATGGCGCGTACGGCTTCCGCCTCGAGGTACCGCCCGTCCTGCCTGGCGTCGCCGCGGCCGGGATCGCGTGGCGCTCGGCGGAGCAGCACCGCGAGGTCATGCGGGCGCTCGATCACCACGCCGCGTTCATCCCGATCGTGCGCGATCGCGAGCCGGGGCAGGTACGCATCGACCGTGATGGGACCGCCGTCCTTTCGTACGCGGTGCGCGGTGCCGACGCGGCGATGTGCGTGCGTGCGATCGTCGAAACCACCCGCGTCCATCTCGCTGCGGGCGCGCGCGAGGTCCGCACGTTCCACACGCGGCCGCTCGCGATCGAGCCTGGCGGCGACACGCGGGCGTTCGCCGAGGCGGTTGCGCTCCGAGGCGTCGCGCCGAACACCGTCGGGATCTTCAGCGCGCATCAGATGGGAACCGCTGGGATCGGTAGCGCCCGCGACAGCGTGAGCGATCCGGACGGTGCCGTCCGCGGCGTCAGGGGCCTGCATGTCGCCGACGCGAGCGCGTTCCCGAACGCGTCGGGTGTGAATCCGATGCTCACGGTGATGGCCCTCGCACGACGCAACGCGCGGCGGATGCTCGCGTCGACCTGAACCTCTACGGTACGGCCGTGCCCACCACGACTGCGCAGCCGCTACGAAAACCGGCGCCAACGATCATCTCGAGCGGCAACGGCCGCGCCGCGCTCCCGGCCGGCGTCCGGATCCTCGCGAAGGGCGGCAGCGCGCTGGAGGCGGTCGAGGCGTGCGCGCGCATCGTCGAGGCGGATCCGAAGGACGACACCGTGGGCCTGGGCGGTCTGCCCAACGTCCTGGGCGTCGTCGAGCTCGACGCGTCGATCGTTGACGGCACGACCCACACGGCGGGCTCGGTCGCCGCGCTCACCGGATTCCTGCATCCGATCACCGTCGCGCGTGCGGTCATGGAGCAGCTGCCGCACGTGATGCTCGTCGGCGCGGGTGCGGCACGGTTCGCGCGCGAGATCGGCGCCGAGGAGGCCGACCTGCTCACGCCGGACTCTCGGAAGCATTGGATCGAGCGGCTGCGATTGGCGAAGCACACGCCCGCGTCCATCGCGACGGCGCACGCGCTCGGGCCGGTGGTGCTGGAGATGGTGAAGGAGCGCGGCACCGTGAACTTCATCGCCATCGACAAGCGCGGCAACGTCGCATCGGCGGTGACCACGAGCGGCTGGGGGTTCAAGTACCCCGGCCGAGTCGGCGACTCGCCGATCATCGGCGCGGGCCACTACTCCGACACGCGCTACGGCGGTGCGGCGTGCACCGGCTTCGGCGAGCTGGCGATGCGCAACGTCACCACGAAGACGGCCGTCGACCGGCTGGCTCGAGGGGAGAGCGCCGCCGAGGTCGCCGAGGAGGCGATCGCCGACGCGAACGCGCTCGTCGGCCACGGGAGCCGCCTGAACATCGTCGTCCTCGCGGCGAACGGCGAGCACGCCGCGGCCACGACCAAGCGCGGCGTCCAGTACGCGTATCAGTCGGTCGGCATGACCCGCGCAGCCGTGCGGCCACGCGCGATCGTGCGCCGCCGATCCCGATGAATCTCCGCTGGGCCGGGTACGCCGCGTACGCCAACTCGGTGGCCGCGATCGCGCAGCTCCTCACCTCCGGCGGCGATCCCAAGGCGAATGGTGCGATGGGCATCCTGAACAATGCGTCCGGGGTCGTCTGGGCCGCGAGCTTCGTGCCCGTCGCATACCTCTTGTACCGCTCGTCGCGCACGCACGCCACGATCGTCAGCCCGGCCGTGCTCGCGTTCGGCGTCGTCGCCTTCGGCGCCGCGGCGTTCCTCGAGATCGCGACCGCCACCGGCCGGCTCACGTTCGATCAGGAGACCGTCGCGTACTACCCGGTGCTCGGTGGGATCGGCGTGTGGCTCTTGATGGCCGAGGCGATCGCGCTCATGGAGACCGACCTGCGGCGCGCGCCGCTCGTGTTCGGCGCGCTCATCGGCGCACTCTGGTTCTTCGCGAACGTCCTCTTCGGCGCGGGCGGGCTCCCGTCGCCGACGGCAGAAGGACCGGTCAACGACCTGACCGACAGCGGCATCCTGCTTCTCGAGACCGCGTTCCTGCTGCAGCCGTTCTGGGGGCTCTGGCTCGGGCGGTCGCTCCTCGCGCCGCCCGCGACGCGCACGCCGGCGGCACGCTAGGTGTACTGACCACGGACGTTGTTGACGTCTGCG
>DHJC01000072.1 GCA_002404155.1 Chloroflexi bacterium UBA4730
GGTCGACCCGAGCGGCCAGGGCACCTAGGGCGGCGAGCCCGGGGACCTACCTGGCCCCAAGAAGACATCGCCCGCCCAAAATCGCGGAAACGAGCCGAATCCGTTGCGATGCGTCGCCACCGGTAGCCGCTCGGAGCGCATGCTAGGGAGGGGTCCGGCGAGAGCTCCTCAAGCGCGCAGTCGTGCTCGGCGCGGGCGCAGCCACCCCGACTGGCGCTGACGGCCAGCCGACCCTAGACTGCCACAGCGGTCCACGAATCGAGAGGTGAGGAATGACCACGATGGCCGCGCTCGATTCCGAGCGCATCGCGACGCTTTCCGCGACGTTCTCGGGGAGGTTGCTCCAGACCGGAGACGAGGGCTACGACCATGCGCGCAGGATCCACAACGGCCTGATCGACAAGCAGCCGGCACTGATCGCCCGCTGCCGCGGCACCGCCGACGTCGTTGACGCGATCGCATTGGCGCGCGAGACGGGCCTCGAGATCTCAATCCGCGGCGGCGGTCACAACGTCGCCGGCCGCGCGGTGACGGACGGCGGGCTGATGATCGACCTGGCGGAGATGAAGGGCATCCACGTCGACCCGACCGCGCGCACGATTCGCGCTCAGGGTGGCGTCAACTGGGGCGAGTTCAACCGGGAGGCGGCGGTGCACGGGCTCGCCGTGACCGGAGGTCAGATCTCGACGACCGGAATCGCCGGCTTGACTCTCGGCGGCGGCCTGGGCTGGCTCATGGGCAGCCAAGGGCTCGCCGCGGACAATCTTCTCTCGGTCGAGCTCGTGACGGCCGACGGCGAGGTGCTGAATGTCGACGCGGACTCGCATCCCGACCTCTTCTGGGCGCTCCGCGGAGGTGGGGGCAACTTTGGCGTCGCGACCTCGTTCGAGTACCGCCTCCATCCGCTGACACACGTCGTCGGGGGTCTCGTCGCCTACCCAATCGACGCGGCCGGCGAGGTCCTGCGCTTCTACCGCGACTTCACGCAATCGCTCCCCGACGAACTGAACGTCTCCTGCGTGCTCGCGCATGCGCCGGACGGATCCGGAATGAAGCTCGCCGCGCTCGCCATCTGTCATTCGGGCTCGCCCGAGCAGGCCGAGAAGGATCTCGCACCCGTGCGCGAGTTCGGCACGCCGGTGATGGATGCCCTCGGGCCGATCCCGTATCCGGTCATGAACACAATCCTCGACGCCGGCTATCCGCGGGGGGCGCTCAACTATTGGAAGTCAAGCTTCATGAAGACGCTCGACGACGGGTTCATCGAGGCCGCGATCGACCGCTTCGCCTCGACGCCGTCGCCGATGAACGCGATCCTCATCGAGCACCTCCATGGAGCAGTGACGCGGGTCGGCGCCACGGACACGGCGGTTCCTCACCGCGAGACGGGCTACAGCATGCTCCTCCCGAGCATTTGGATGGATCCCGCGGACACCGATGCGAACATCGCGTGGACGCGAGGGACGTACGACACGTTTCGCCCGTATCTCGCGGAGGGGCGCTGGATGAACTACCTCGGCGACGACGAGCAGACGGACGCCGTTCGCGCAGCCTACGGCCCGAACTACGACCGACTCGCACAGATCAAGCGCACGTATGACCCGGACAATCTCTTCCACCTCAACCAAAACATCGAGCCCGCGTAGCGGGCGAACCCGACGCTCGTGGCCTGCTCCCCGCTCCGGCGTTGACGCTCTGAGTCTTTAGCTTTGCCGGACAGGCGAGGAGGGGCGTAGCCCCGACGAATCAGGTAAAAAGACGACCCCGGGTCTGGGCCACGGAGGTTAGCGCTCCATGTCCGTCTCGAAGGTACCACGGCGTTCGGTCGCCCATGAAGTTTCGGCCCTTCTCGACTCGACCGAGATTGCGGAACTGATCCGCGAGCTTGACGCGCTCCGCTGGACAGGCCGCAAGGGCTACGGCTTCGTGGAACAGGTCCTTGACGCTCAGGGTGAGCTTGAATCGTTCCGTACCTTCCAGAAGCAGCCTGCGCAGCAAAGACGGACCACTGAGGAGCACCTTCGGCGCTTCATGGGCACCCGCAGCGGCCGGAAGATCGGATACGCGCGTTTGCTCGTCGATGCGCTCGATCTCACCCAAGTGCCTCGGCCGCTTGACCTGGTACTTGCTCATGTCTGGACCTCAGCGACTTGGAGCGCGCGATGGAAGCGCTAGCGCGGTCGCGACGGGAAGACGGAAGAGCCGGCCGACTGAAATCATTTCAATCGACCGGCTCGGAACGGCTTGGTTGAGCCGAAGGTGGGTGGAACCAGACATTGCGCAAACCTGGCGAGAGTTGAGGCTGAGCGGTTGAACCTCGAGTAACGCGACGTTGGTCGGCCCTGTGGTCGGCGCAGCTAGCTGACCCGCAACGGGCAAGAGCGGACTCGTGCTGCCTCCGGCACACGCCAGATCGCTTGCTCGGCGCTGGCGCGCCAACTCGGTTATGAGATCATCCGCAGCAGATCGTAACGAGGAGGCAGAGATGGCCGCGATTGTGGAGAGCATCGAGATATCCCGTCGTCCCGAAGACGTCTTCTCGTACGTGACCGACCCCTCGCATCTTCCCGAGTGGCAGGAGAGCGTCGTGGCCGTGCGCCGGGAGGGCGATGCCCCTCTCGCCGTGGGCTCGCGAGCCGTCGTGACCCGGCGGGTCGGTCGCCGCGAACAAGCGATGACGGCGGAGCTGACCGAGCTGAATCCTCCGAGCAGCTGGGCCGTTCGCGGGATCGACGGCCCGATCAGGGGGAACGTCAAAGGCACGATTGAGCCGCTCGGGGACGGCGAGCGTTCGCGGGTGACGATCGCGCTCGACTTCGAAGCGCACGGGATCGGCAAGCTGCTCGTGCCGCTCGTCGTCCGTCGGCAGGCGCGGACGGAGATGCCCAGGAACCAGCAAAAGCTGAAGGAGTTGCTCGAGCGGGGCGCGTAGGCCCAACTGGCCTCGGCGACGTCCGAAAAAGTGGGCTGCTCTCGAACCCTTTGCTCGGAGGCCGAGCCTGACACGTCACTGACACGACGCGGGCACGGCCCTTCGCGCCTTGGCGGCGTGTGGGTACTGCCGGACGTGTGCTCGGATTCCGGTCCCGACGCGGGCGTGGCTGTAAAGAACGGTGGCTCGAAGGCGCATATCTTCATGCGGGGCGTGTTCGTCGCCGAAGCCGATCCGCAGAAGGCGAAGGCGCTCCTCCGGCTTTTGATCGAGGAACTACCCGTGAACGGCCGGAAAGAGATCCTGCCGACCTACCGGCTCGTCACGCCGGGGGTTTGCGCAATGTCCGAAAAAGTGGTCCTCAAGGGAGTTCTTTCAA
>DHJC01000061.1:0-32831 GCA_002404155.1 Chloroflexi bacterium UBA4730
TCTACTTTCGGCGCGGGACACTAGTTAGTCGGAGACGAGGAAGACCGAGTTCCCCGAACGGATTGACGACGCATCCCGGCGCGCCCGGGCTCGTCTGGCAGACACCGGCGTCGGTCACGATCTGGCCCCCCAGAACCCTTGGATCTTGTTGCTGCTGACCAGACCGCGATAGAACGTGAACGGGACCACGGTCACGAGATGCACGCGGTCGATCCTGGTCGACGGGGCGACGTCGGTCGACTGATGGATGTCCGAGCAGTCGGTGCCGCTGTTCGGGAGCACGAGCGACCACTGCGCACCGGCCGGCGCGCTCGGGCTGAATGTTTCAGCGCAATCCCAGAGGTACACCATGATCACCTGATGCGGCCCGAACTCCGGGGCGCCGACGCCCGGACCGGACGGTGTGTGCTGCCAGTCGTCGTAGAGCGGATGCGCGTCGATGAACGCGACCATCGACGCCGCGGCATTGGTGCCGAGGTCGCCGCTCTGCGCGGTCTCGATCCAGTCGCCCTTCTCAGCGTTGCTCGGTGTATTCGGGCACGACGGCGCCGGGAGGACCGCCAGCAGCGGGTTTCCCGCGAGCGTTGCGCACGACGATCGGCTGTTCGTCTTGAAGGCCAGGTCGGGCGCCTCTTGGAGCGGTTGGAGATTCCCGCCGCTCAGCTAGCCATGCTTTTGTACCAGTTCGTGTCCAGGCCGAGGGCGCCGTTGCCGAAGACATCGTTGCCCTGCGAGCCGCTGAACGCGTACGCCGCCGAGTTCGGGATGGTGCAGTCCTTCTCGTAGATCTGGTCATTCTCATTGCCGCCCGAGAACCATTTGCCTCCGGGTGCCGGCGGCGTGCAGGCACTCCTGCCGCCGGCGAGATTCGCCTTGAACGGCGCCACGCTGCTCGAGTGGTCCCAGTCCCTTCATCAGCTGCGGTACGCAGCCGGCGTCCGGGACGTTGGTGCACTTGTCCTTGTCCGCCGGAGCGGCATTGCGGTTGATGTTCGGCGAATAGCGCGAGAAGTCGATCAGCGCTTTGAACTTGCCGAACACGATGTCCTGCTGCGACCCGGATGATGACCAGAAGGTGACGGGAGGCAACCGCGTCGGGTCGCAGCCGACCGGCAGCGGCTGGCACTGCTCCTGGAAATCACTGGCGTTGAAATGGCGCATAGTCGGCCACGTGTAACCGACGGCTGGCACCCCAGCGCCGGTGATGCGCGCGATCGCCGACGCGCCGGCGGTCAACGTCGATTGCCCTGTCGCGGCGCCGAACAGACCGCGGTACTGGAGATCGGATTCCACGCGCACGAACCTCGTCGCCGGGTGACTCCGACGAGATTGCCCGGTCCGGGACAACCGCCGGCCGGCTTCGCGAAGGGCGTCCAGGTGGACTTGTCCACAGAGCCGGACACCGTGATCTTCTCGTGGTCGCTGCTCGGCCGGAACGAGTTGTTCGCGTCCGCGACCTCAAGCGCAACGCAATAGACATCTTCCTGGTGCACGCGGAACTCAAGGCCGCCGCTCGTACTGGTGACGCTCGTGGCGAGCAGCTTGGCTCCAGCGACCGCCCCACCGTCAGCGGCGTTCTGCATGACCCGCCGTTGGGTCACGCCGTAGCCCCACTCCGCGCCGAGGGCGAGCGCGCCCAGCAGCACCACGATGGAGAGGCCCACGATGACGAGTGCCTGGCCGCCCTCGTCGCGTGCGTGCGCGCGCGCGCGTGACGCGTGGGTAGGAACGGACGAACCTCCCGAACGGCACCGGTCGATTGTGCGGCGTGCAGGCGAGCCACAGCCGTTTGCGATTCCGGTATGCGCGTCGGCCCGCGCGGGCTTAATGGGCCAAATTGAGCACGCCGCGGAGATCAGCTGAGGGCCGGTGCTCCGAGGCTCGCGCCGACGGCCGCCGCTGCGAGCGGCCGAGCGAAGAAGTAGCCCTGCCCGACGTCGCAGCCGAGCCGAACGAGCAGGTCGCGGGTGACGACGTCCTCGATACCCTTCGCGACCACCTGCATCCCGAGGTCGTGGCCAAGGTCGATACCGCCGCGCACGAACGCCCAGCTCCGGGCATCCGAACAGAGGCTCGCGACCAGCTGGCGGTCGAGCTTCACCTCGTCGAGGGGAAGCGACCGCAGGCTGCGCATCGAGAGATCGCCACAGCCGAAGTCATCGAGTGCGAGCCGCACTCCGGTACCGTCGAGGTCGCTCAGGGCGCGCTCGATCCGCCGCGGCTCGTTGCCCAGATGGCGCTCATTGAGCTCGAAGGTCAGGCTGTCGGCGGGGAGACCGGCGGCGCGGAGCGCGGCCCGGGTCATCGCGGGAAGGTCAGGATCGACTAGGTCGCGCAGCGTCAGATTCACGGACACGCCGGCCGGCCCGCCGGCGGCGCGCCACGACGCGCACGCCTCGAGCGCCTGCGCGAGGACCCACGAGAGCAGGGGCTTGGTCAGGCCGGTGCGTTCCGCAAGCGGGAGGAACGCTCCTGGCAGCAGGAGGCCCCGGCTTGGGTGGTCCCAGCGAAGGAGCGCTTCGGCCCGCGCGACAGCGCCGGTACGGAGATCGCGGCACGCCTGATATTCAAGGGAGAGGTCGTTGCCGGAGATTGCGCGCTTCAGCCGGTCGATCTGTTCCAGGATGGCAGGACTGCCGAGATCGTCCTGCGGGTCGTAGACCGCGAGGTCGCGCCGGCTGCGCTTCGCTGCGTACATCGCCAGGTCGGCGGCGCGGCCGAGGCCGTCGGCATCGTGCGCGTGGTCGGGGAAGATCCCGATACCGATGCTCGCTTCTACGATCTCCGGCTCGCCGTCGATCGTGAACGGCGTCGCGAGCGCGGTCCGTACCTTGTGCGCGGTCGCGAGCGCTGCCAGGAGATCGCTGGGCGGCGGGAGGAGGATGGCGAACTCGTCGCCGCCGAGCCGGGCGACGGTATCGGAGTCGCGAAGCTGGCTGCGGAGACGCGGGCCGATCTGGCGAAGGAGCTCGTCTCCAGCGGCGTGCCCGCGCCGGTCGTTCAGCGACTTGAAGCGGTCGAGGTCCAGGACCAGGAGCGCGCAGGGGAGTAACTCCCGCGTCGCCGCAAGGAGCGCCTGCGCCAGTCGATCGGCCATGAGCGCGCGGTTCGGCAGGGCCGTGAGCGGGTCGTGCAGCGCGCGCGAGATGAGCTGCTGCTCGTGTTCGTGCGCCTCGGTGATGTCGTCGCCGATGGCCAGCAGGCCGCGTGGCTGCCCGGGTCGCGTCGCGTAGGGCGTGGCGCTCCAGCGCACGCGGATCCCTGTGTGCACCGGCCCGACGAGCTGCTCGCTCCGGACGGTCGGCGTCCCGCCGCCGAGCGCGGCAAGATGATGGCGAAGATGGTCAATGACCTCTCCGTTCGTTTGGAGCGAAAGGAGCTCTCGCGCCCGGGCGTTGGAGAAGGTGATCCGGCCGGTCGTGTCCATGACGAGCGCGAACAGCGCCGCCGGCTCGAGCGCCTCGAGCAACGGCTCAGCGCGTGATTCGGTAAGAACGCTCGCTCTCCACATCGCGGTCACCGCGGTCACCCACATGATCCAGCCCCGCCGGATCTCCCCGGATCAAGGCTGCGGCGCCGGCCCGCACCCCGGCAATAATGAGCAGTACGTAGGAGTAGGGCCGTGCGCGGGCAAAGGTCGGTATTGCGTACTCATGTGGAGGGTGCGACCGTCGATCGGATGCGCGCACTGGTCGCGGTCGCGGTCGCCGCGGCAGCGCTGCTCGCGATGGCACTGTTCGTGGCCGCGAGCGTGCCCGCGCCGGCTCCGCTCGCTGCGCCTGCTGCGGCGCCCGCCGCGATCGCCATTCCTCTGGCAGCCGGTGGATCTCCGCTCCCGACGCGCGCGCCCATTCTGGTCGACCAGTTACGGATCAGCCTGCCTCGTCTCGGCATCGACCTGCCCATGGCGCTCGGGGACGTCCAGCGCGACGTTCGGCTGGGCGCGACACCGGAGAACGTCGCGCTCCTCTTCCCGACGACGAACGTACCGGGCACCGGCGGCAACTCGTACATCTACGCGCACGCGCGAAACGACATGTTCCTGCAGCTGTGGAACGTGAAGCTCGGTGATCGCGTGCGGATCACGGCGACCGATGGAACGCACTTCGACTACGCGGTCACGCGCATCGTCGCGCGGGTGGATCCGGCGGACACGAGCTGGCTCGATCCCAGCGGTCCCGAGCGGCTCACGCTCCAGACATCAACGGGCCCGACCGGCTCCTATCCGCGATTCATCGCGGTCGCCGAGCGCGTGCCTCAGCCGGGCGATTGAGCCTCGTCCTTCCACAGCAAGCCCACGGCCGCCGCTCGATTTGGCACGCCCAGTCGGCGCAGGAGGTTCGCGACGTGCTTCTGGGCGGTCGCCGTCCGGATCCCGAGTGTGGCGCCGATCTCTTTGTCGGTCGCGCCGCGGGCGATGAGGGCGACGATCTCGCGCTGGCGGGCCGTCAGGCGGCCGGCACCCTCGGGATTGCTCCGCGCCGCGCCCTGGCCGTCCCGCAGCCAGGCGCCGACGACCTCCCGGCCGTAGATGGACTCGCCGCGAAGTGCGCCGAGCAGACCACGCCGCATTGCGTCCGCCGGAAGCTCGCGGTCGATGTAGCCGAACGCGCCCGCCTGCAGGGACCGAAGGGCGTCCTGCGCGCTCGTCGGATGGACCGCCACGATGGTCGGGAAGCGCCGAGCGATCTCCCAGATCGCCGACCAATCCGGCTCGTCATAGACGGCGACCAGCAGGACGATCGACTGCGACAGGATCTCGTTCGCGCCCGGCACTCGGAGCGTGCGCCAGATCGCGGTCCCCAGGTCCATCTGGCGGACCCGGTTGAACAGGTCGCCGCGTTGGTCGAGAATGACCAGGCCACTCGGCGAGCTCTCGCTCCGGTCCTTGTCGTTTTGCGCCATAGATAGGAATGAGTAGGTCGGTGGACGGTACCCGGCAATACGTAGAATACGCCAGGCAAGCGAGCGTCGTCTGCTACCTAAAATGATCACTCGATGCGCGCCACGCCTGAATCATGATAATTCTGGACGCATAAGACCGCGCATTGACACTACGGCGCATACGCGGATGCTCATTGCGGACAGGGCGGAGGGCGGCCGAACGACGATGCGGACGTGTGTTTGACGTGGGGCCGGGATCCGGGCTCGTGCGCGTCGGTGTGATCGACTCCGTGCGCTCGGGCACGGCGTACGAGCGCTTGGGGGAATGCGCCCTCGATGTGATGGCGCTCGTGCCCAGTCTCGCGCACGTGAACCTCACGCTGCTCCATGAGTACGAGGTCATGCTCGTGGGCTGCGCACCGGAAGATCTCGACGAGGCGAGCTTTCAGACCCAGCTCCTCCGGGTCGCCCGCGCGGTCCCCGCGGTGGCGATTACCCCGGGCGGGGTGGGCGCGACGACCGCTGCCCGGATCGGGTTTCACGGCTTTATCGCCCGTGAGGTCGGCCCGGAGGCGCTGACCCGCACGGTCACCGCCGTCGCCCACGGCGAAGTCGCCTTCCCGCGGGCGACGCTCGCCGCGCTTCTCCAGATGCTGAGCTTCCTGCCCCTCCCGCGCAGCGAGGCCCCGACCAGCCTCACGCCGCGGCAGCAGCAGATCGTCGATCTCATCGCGCAGGGAGCCACGGATCGCGAGATCGCCGCGAGGCTGCGCATCAGCGAGTCGACCGCCCACAAGCACGTGCAGAACGCGCTGCGGCGCTCCAAGACGAAGACCCGCAGCCAGCTCGTGGCCGTCGCCCGCCACTCCGCCGGGGTTTAAGCCACCGCGGCACCGGCCGATTGTCAGGAAGATATCTACCGCTGGGTCTTCGGTATTGCTGATAACGCCCGTACACTTCGTAATCCTGTACAGGGTATGTACCTAGCGCGCCCTTGCTAGGTAGCGACCAATGGATGGGGAGACGGTGGAAAGCCCGACACGTGACTCTTCGCGTGACATTTTCGGTCGCGATACCGGCCAGAGCCTCGTCGAGGTCGCGCTGGCGCTGCCACTCCTCCTGCTGATCCTTCTCGGGGTCGCCGATCTGGGGCGGGCGTTCTACTACACGACCGCGGTCGCGTCGGCCGCGCGACAGGGCGCGGCCTACGTCGCGGCGGCCTCGCCACCTATTAGCTCAAGCACGCTGAAAGCAAAGGCCTGCGCGGCGACCGGCTTTGACCCAAGCGGCGCTTGCGGGACGGCGGTGACTCTCGCCGACTGTCAGATCGCAGGCAACCTCTGCGCGTATGACGTCACCACAGCTGTGCCGGCGGGGGGGCCGGGCTGCGATGGAGCGGGGACACCCGGGACCGTCGCCGTGCAGGTCACCTACGCGCTGCAGCTCATCAGCGGCTATCTGGTGAACCGGGTCTTCCCGTCGCAGACCATCACCCTCCGAGCGTGCGCGACGTATCCGAGCCTGCGGTCGTGATGCTCCCGCGAGCGATGACGTCCAGCGACGGCGTCGCACTGGTCGAGTTCGCGCTCGTCATGCCGGTGCTGATCCTGCTGCTGGTCGGCATCCTCGACACCGGGCGCGCCGTCAACGCGTACGTCACGATCAGCAACGCGAGCCGTGAGGGCGCTCGCTACGCCGCGCTCAACCCGACGGCCGCGCCGTCGGCCATCAAGTCGAGCGCCGTTCTGCCCCATGCCCAGCAGCTCGACCCAGGTAGCATCGGTGTGTTCGTCACGTACAACAACAGCGTGACGTCGAGCGCCTGTCCGATAGCTACCACGACAGCGCCGCCGGCGAGCAGTCCCGCGCCGACGACGATCCCGGTCCGGGTGGACGTGACCTACCCGTGGTCGGCGGCCACATTCTTTATCGGGCAATTCTTCGGCGGCGGCAGCCGAACCTTCTGCGCCTCTTCGACCGTAGATACCGTGCGATGAGCAGGAACGAAAGCAGGTGTGACAGATGAGTGGTCTTCGTGAAGCGCGAGCGTGGCTCTTTCTCGCCGCGGGCTTGGTGCTCGCGGTGCTGACGGGCGTCGCCCTCTACGGCGTGGCCCAACAGAGCGCGAGCCGGCCGGACGCTCCGGCGGACACGAACACCATCCAGGTGCTCGTCGCGAAGACCGACATCGCCGCGCGCACCGTCCTCAGCGCGGATCTCGTTGCGCGTCGCGACTTCCCGGCCGATCTCGTCCCCGCGGGCGCGATCACCAGTGACGCCGCGGCGGTCGGCCAGACGACGCTCGTGCCGATCGCCCGCGGTCAGGCGATCGTCGCCGGCCAGTTCAGCAGTGCGGAGGGCCAGCACGGTGCGTCGCTCACGCTCGAGGCGGGGAAGGTCCTCGTGGCGTTCCCGACGAGCGATCCGCTCACGGCGAATGGCCTCGTGAACGTCGGGGACAAGGTCGATATCCTGGCCACCGTCGCCGCCGGCACCGGCGACACCGCGAAGGCCACCCAGACCACCCTGCAGAATCTCGAGGTGCTCGACATCATCGGTCCGACCAAGGACCAGCCGCAGCGGGCGACGGCCCTCGTCTTCGCGGTCGACCACCAGGTCGCGATCGTCCTCAAGTACCTCCGTGACTCTCAAGCGACCATCGACCTCGCCATCCGGTCCCGCGCCGAGACGCAGGTCGTGAAGACGACGAGCGTCGATCTCGGCTACCTGACCTCGACGTACGGGATCAAGCGTTGAGCTCGCTGTCCATCGACCTCGAGTACATCGACGCCGACGTTCAGGCAGCCGAGAGCGCGCGCGCGGCGCTCGCCGAGGCCGGGATCACGGTCACCGCGCGGAGCGTCTCGCTCGACGCGATCCTCGCTCGCCCGCAAGGAACCTGCCCGCACGCCGTCGTCCTCGACGTCGCTGTGTTCTCGGGCGAGCCGGCGCTCGCGGTACGTCAGATCCTCGCGCATTGCCCCGAGGCCGTCATCGTGGTCACCGGCTCCGGCGCTCCGGCGAGCGCCATCTCGCGGGCGGTGAGCGCGGGCGCACGCGGCTTCCTGTTGAAGCCGTACCAGCCGGCTGACCTCGTCGCGACGGTGCGCGATGCGTACGAAAGCGCCCGGGCGCTCGGCCGCGCCCGGCCCGAGCACACGACTGCTCGCCGCGGCAAGCTCATCCCGGTGTACAGCCCAAAAGGGGGCGTCGGCTGCACGACGATCGCCACGAACCTGGCCGTCGCGCTCGCCTCCAAGAGCTACTCCGTCGCGCTCGTCGACCTCGATCTGCAGTTCGGCGATGTCGGCTCGGTGCTCGACCTCAAGAGCGTGAACAGCATCGCCGACCTCTTGGCCCAGCCCGAGATCACCGAGGAGCTCGTGAACGACACGTTCGTCACGCACTCGTCCGGCGTCAAAGTGCTCGTGGCGCCCGAGAACCTCAGCGTGGTCGAGACGATCGACGCGGCGGATGCCGTCGCGCTTCTCAAGAAGCTCACCGGGCTCTTCGACTACGTGATCTGCGATCTTTGGTCAAGTCTCGAGGAGCTGTCGATCCAGACGATGCGCGCCGCTGACCAGGTCGTGCTGGTGACGACGCCCGAGCTGCCCGCGCTCCGCAACCTGGTCCGCGTCGTGACCGCCACCCGTGACGATCTGCACCTCGACGACAAAGCCCTGTTCGTGGGCAATCGACTGCCGGGCAAGGGCAGTCTCTCCACGGAGGAGATCCTCCGGGCCTTCGGCCGTCCCTTCGTGGCCACGTTCCCGAGCGAGGGCGTCGGCATCACCGAGGCGATCAACCGGGGGCTCTCGTTCTTCGACTCGCGCGTGAATCCCCGTATCGCGAAGCATTACCGCGCCTTCGCCGACATCGTCGTCGGGACGGGCGAGGGAAAGTCCCGCGCCGCGCAGCAGGCGCCCGCCACCAGATAGGAGACCGCGATGAGCATTCTGAAGACAACCACGAAACGGACCTCCGAGCCGGCGACGCCGCGGCCGCACGGGCCGGCACCGCGGATGGCCCCACTGCCGGACGAATGGCGGCCCGAGACGCTCGCGATCAGCAAGCTTCGCGACGAGGCCGAGACGCAGCTTGTCAGCCGGATCCATGCGCGGCTTGCTGCGACGCTCGGGCGGTCGATCGACACGGCCGCTCCGGAGTCGCTCCGCGCGCTGCTCGGTGAGGCCTTTCCCGCCGCCCTTGATGAAGAGCGGGTGGTCTTGAATCGGACCGATCGGCTGCGGCTCCAGGACGCCGTGTTTGCCGAGGTCGTCGGCTACGGGCCGCTCCAGGACCTGCTCGTGGACGACAGCTACTCCGAGATCATGGTGAATGGACCGAAGCAGGTCTGGGTCGAGAAGGACGGAAAGCTGTATCGCACCGACATCACGTTCAGCGACGCCGATCACGTCATTCGGGTCATCCAGCGGATCGTCTCGCCGCTCGGGCGGCGCTGCGACGAGTCGAGCCCGATGGTCGATGCTCGGCTGCCGGATGGCAGCCGCGTGAACGCGATCATCCCGCCGCTGTCGCTGATCGGACCGACGCTCACGATCCGAAAGTTCCGCCGCGTGCCATTCGCTTCGACCGACCTGCTGCGCAACCAGACCGTCACCGCCGAAGCGCTGCAGTTCCTCGCGACCTGCGTGCGCGGCCGCCTGAACATGATCGTGGCGGGCGGGAGTGGCGCCGGCAAGACGACGCTCATGAACACGCTCTCCAACTACGTGTCGGGCCGCGAGCGCATCGTGACCATCGAAGACGCCGCGGAGCTGCAGCTTCAGCAGGAGCACGTGCTCCCGCTCGAGACGCGTCCGCCGAACGCCGAAGGTCGCGGCGAGGTCGGCGTTCGCGAGCTATTCCGCAACGCCCTCCGGATGCGCCCTGACCGCGTGATCATCGGCGAGTGCCGTGGCCCCGAAGCGCTTGACATGCTCCAGGCCATGAACACGGGCCACGACGGCTCGCTCACGACGGTCCACGCGAACAGCCCGCGTGACGCTTTGTCGCGGATCGAGACGATGGTCCTGACCGGTGGGGCCGAGCTGCCGCTGCGAGCGATCCGCGAGCAGATCGTGTCGGCGATCGACCTCGTCTGCTACGTGGAGCGCATGCAGGATGGCACCCGGAAGATCACCCAAGTCAGCGAGGTCCGCGGGCTCGAGGGTGAGGTCGTGACGATGCAGGACATCTTCACCTTCGTGAACGAGGGCCTCCGCGACGGCAAGGTGATGGGGGAGCTCAAGCCGACCGGGATCCGGCCGTCCTTCGCCGATCGGCTGGCCGCACGCGGGCTCGACCTTCCAACGAGCTGGTTCGGATACCAGGCGTAGCCATGACCCCCACGCCGATGCTCGTCGCGTTCCTCGGCGCCGGTGCCACGCTCGTCGTGGTCGCGGGGCTGTGGTTCCCGGCCTTCGTCCGAACGCGGAGCCTCCGCCGGCGGCTGAGCAGCGCACTGGCGGACGGGTCGTCAGCCATCGCGTCCGACCTCGCCGGCTCGCGGCGCCAGCGCGGTGCGGTCAGGCGCATCCAACGCGACGGTGGGAATCGCTGGCTCGCCGCGCTCGAGGACCGCATCGAGCGCGCCGCATTGGATCTCACGGCCGGCGAGGTCATCGCCGCGATGGGCGGTCTCGCGCTCACCGGCGTCTTCGTCGGGTGGTTCATCGGCGGACCGGTGATCGCGGTGATGGCGGGCGTGGGCGGCGGCACGCTACCCCTGCTTTGGCTCCGGCGCCGGCACGCCGGCCGCCAGCGTCGGTTCATCGAGCAGCTGCCGGATACGGTGTCGCTGCTCGCGTCGACGGTCCGCGTCGGCCACAGCCTGCTGCAGGGCCTCGAGCAGGTGGCGAAGGAATCGCTCGAGCCGACCCGAGCCGCGTTCGAGACGGTCGTCCGCGAGATCGGTCTCGGCGCCTCGCAGGATGAGGCGATCGAGCGCCTCGGCCAGCGGTTCGAGTCGGACAACATGTCGATGATCGTCGCCTCGATCAATGTCCACCAGCAGATCGGAGGGTCGCTCGCGCACATCCTCGACGACATCAGTGCGACGCTGCGCGAACGGGTCCGCATCGAAGGCGACATCCGCGCGCTGACGGCCCAACAGCGCTATTCGGCGTACGTCCTCGCGTTGCTCCCCGTGGCCGTGGCCGGCGCGCTGTTCCTCATCAGCCCTGACTACATCCAGCTGCTCTTCCAGGGCACGCTGCGCTATGCCGCGGCGGCCGCCGGAGTGCTCATCGTCATGGGATTCTTCACGATGCGGAAAATGGCCAGTATCGATGTCTAGGCTGCTCGCCATCGCGCTCGGCGTCGTATTCGCCGTGGGGCTCGTGGGCCCGGCGATCGCGCTCGCCGACGATGGCGTGAAGCTGAACCTCACCCAGGTCGATCCGTCCGATTTCCCGAACGTGCGGATCGTCGCGTCGGCCGTGGACGCACAGGGCAAGCCGGTGAAGGGACTGCAGGCGACCGACCTCGTCGTGAGCGAGTCAAGGAGGGCGCAGCGGATCGGCGTCAACCTCGCGAATACCGTCGCACCGGTCGCGCTCGCGCTGGTGCTCGACACCTCGGGCAGCATGGCCGGCAAGCCGTTCGCTGACGCGAAGGCGGCGATGAACTCGTTGGCGCAGTCGCTTGGGCCGAACGATCAAGCGGCGATCGTTACCTTCAATACTGCGGTCTCCGTCCCGCAGCAGCTCACTGCCGACAAGGCCGCGCTCGCGGCGGCGATCGACCGCGCGGTCGCCGGCGGCGACACAGCCATCTTCGACGCTGTCAGCGCCGCGGCCGATCTCATCGCTCCGGTGTCGGCGAGGACGCGGCGGGCCATCGTGCTCTTGACAGACGGTATCGACAACTCGAGCCGCGCGACCCTCGCCGCCACCACCGCGAAGGTGACCGCGTTGGGCGCGGCGGTGTACGTCATCGGTCTGGGCTCCGATCTCGACCGGCCGGTGCTCCAGGCCCTCGCGGATGGCAGCACCGGGGGTGCCGCGTACGTCGCGCCGACGTCCGCCCAGCTGGCCGGCATCTACGCCGGGCTCAGCGAGCAACTCGCCACGGAGTATGTGGTCAGCTACCGGTCCGATATCGCGTTGGTCGCGGCGGGCACGACGCTCGAGGTCACGCTGCAGCTGGTGCGCGCCGGCGCGGTGATCGCGACGACGACAACGACCTTCGTCGTACCAGCCGGACATGACGTCACGGCGCCGGCCGTGCCGACCATCGAGCCGGCGCCGAATCGCGAGCTGCCGGCGCTGCCGGTCATCGGGCCGACCCGCGTCGATGCCGCGATCGTCGGACTCCTTGGCGCCGCGAGCGCGCTCTGCCTGCTGCTTTGGGCGCTCGTGTTCTCGGCCACGCAGTCGCTCGCCGAGCGCGAGCGCCGTCGGATGAAGGACTTGGCCGGAAGCCTCGAGCCGCTCGGCCAGCTGCCGACGCGGCCGTTCCGAGACCGCGTCATCATCCCGTTCCTCCAGCGCCTGGCGCGCCCGCTGCAGCGGTTCATGCCCAGCTCGGAGGGGACCCGGCTGCGCCTGGCCCAGGCCGGGGACCCGTTGGACCTTGGCCCGGCCGAGTTCATGGGGCTGCGCGTGGCGACCGGATTCATCTTCGCCATCGTCTGCGTGCTGGTGGCAGCGCTGTTCAAGATCGACCTGCTGTTGGTGCTGCTCGCGACGCTGTTCGGGCTCTTCCTCGGCTATGCGCTTCCGGGCATCGTCCTGGCTCGGTCCATCAAGGGACGACAGCGCGAGATCCAGCGTGCGCTCCCCGCGGCGCTCGACATGCTGGCGCTGGCAGCAAGCGCGGGCCTCACGTTCGACGGAGCGGTGGCGCAGGTGATCGACCGCTGGCACACGCCGCTCTCAGATGAGCTGCGCCGTCTCCTGGTCGAGTTCCGGATGGGCAGCGATCGCCGGACCGCGCTCCGCGGCCTCGCGCGCCGGACGGGCCTTGCCGACGTCGCCCGGTTCGTGAATGCCATAGTCCAGGCCGACTCGCTCGGCGTGCCCATCTCGAAGGTGCTCACCGAGCAAGCGGTCGAAATGCGCACCCGCCGCCGGCAGCGCGCCGAGGAGGCCGCCCGCAAGGCGCCGGTGAAGATGCTCTTCCCGATGGTCGGGCTCATCTTTCCGGCGCTGTTCGTCGTGATCCTGGGCCCAGCCGTGCCGCGCTTCCTGACCCTGTTCGCGAACGCGCACTAGGCGCGCCGCCGCGTAGGTACGTACGTACTTTGGCCCAAACGAATGCAGGCCCTACCTACTAAACGGGATTTCTCAATACCGACGCTCTTCCTAAATTGACCACACGCCAAAGAAGGCGCTTCAGCTTGCGACATAACGGGGAGGCATCAGGTGGGTAGCGGTCGTCGTGGAATTCTGGTCGCCGTCATGGCGCTCGTTCTCGCGGTCAACAACGGCGCGTTCGCCGGGCTCGCGTTCGTCGGCGTCAACGCACAGTCGAACGCAAGTGCGTCGACGACGCCGGCGGTTTCCCTCGATCAGAGCACGACGAAGTTCGTTCCGCCGACCAGCACGTACCCCGCGCACACCTACATCAACGGCGATCTGAATGCCCAGAACTCGGCGTACCGGGAGGGCGACTGCGTCCCCTTCCGCGCGCAGCTCACGAACCTGGACGCGGCGGCCACGCAGGAGCAGGTCGTCATCCAGTACGAGCACTTCCGCGCCGGCAACTACGGGTACTGGTCGATCGGGAACTTCGCTGTGGATCTCGGATCCGACGGCACGATCGATTCCGTCGCCATCACGACGAGCCCACTGCCTGATCCGAATGCGACCGATGCCGACCAGACGGTCACGGTGAGCTTCGCGCCCGCTGGCAATACGTCCGCGACGCTCTACTGGTGCGGCGTGTTGGCCATTCCGGCGAACGGCCACGGCGGGATCAGCAGCATCAGCGGCGCACCGGTGCACATGCGGGTCCTCAGTGGCGCGCAGACCGTCGGTGGCGTCAACACCGCGTACTCCGTGGGTAACCAGGACCGCAGCATCCAGCCCGCAGGGGTTCTGCCCTTCGCGACGCTCTCGATCACCAAGAGCGGGCCGGCGACGGCGACCCTCGGGACCCCGTTCTCCTACACGATCACGGTCTCGAACTCCGGGACCGGGCCACAGGCTGGCGTGTCGGTCAGCGACACCGTTCCGACCGGCCTGACGATCAACGGGACACCGACGTCGACCTTGGGGACGTGTTCGGTGTCCGCTCAGGTGGTCACGTGCACCCTCGGCACGGTGAACGCCGGCGTGACCGCGACCATCACGATCAACGTGACGCCAACGCTCGCGGCCTGCGGCACCGTCAACAACCATGGGACTCTGACCCCCGGGGCGGTCGACTCGAACATCGTTTCTACGACCGTTAACTGCCCGAACGTCTCGATCCTCAAGACCGGCAGTGCCGCGGTGAGTGCTGGTGGCACGGCCACCTTCACGATCACCGTGACCGCCGGTGGGACCGGTGACTCGACCAACGTGACCGTGTCGGACACCCTGCCGACCGGCACCTGGACCCTCGGCGGCGCGAACGCATCCTCGTGCTCGATCGCCGCGGGCGTCCTGTCCTGCAGCTTCGGCACGATGGCCAATGGCAGCACGCGCACCGTGACCCTCAGCCGGGCCACGACCGCGGCGGACTGCAATGGCCTCAGCAACACCGCAACGGTCTCTGCCGCGGTCGATGCGAGCACGGCCAACAACAGCTCGACCGCCTCGATCACCGTCAACTGCGGCAACATCGGCCTGACCAAGACCGCTGACAGCAACGGCACGGTCACCGCCGGGAGCCAGATCGGCTACGTCATCACCGCGACCAACAGCGGGGCCGGCACGGCGACAGCCGTTACCGTCACCGACACCCTGCCGACCAACGCCGGCCTCAGCTGGTCGATCGACGCCGCGGGCTCGACCACCGGCTGCGCGATCGCACTGGGCGTCCTGACCTGCAACTTCGGTGACCTGGCCGCGGGCACGAGCGCCCACGTCCACCTCACCTCGCCGACGACCGCCGCGAGCTGCGGCACCGTGACCAACAGCGCCCACGTCGCGACCGGCAACGACGGCAATGCCAACGCCGGCCCGACCACGATCACCGTCAACTGCCCGAACGTCTCGATCCTCAAGACCGCGGGCCAGGCGATCAGCGCCGGCGGCACCGCGAGCTTCACGATCACCGTGACCGCCGGTGGGACCGGTGACTCGACGCAGGTCATGCTGACCGACGCTCTCGCTACGGGCCGCACGTGGTCCGTGACCGGCGCCGACGCGGAAGCCTGCACCATCACGCCGGGCCTCCTCAGCTGCGACTTCGGCACGATGACGAACGGTTCGACGCGGACCGTCACGCTGAGCACCATGTCGACGTCAGCGGATTGCCCCGAGGGCCTCACGAACACGGCTCTGGTAAGCGCCGCGGTCGACGTCAACCTCGAGAACGACAGCAGCACCGCGACGCAGACCGTGAACTGCGGTCAGATCTCGCTGACGAAGACCGCGGACAACGCCACCGTTGCCGCTGGGAACCCGATCGGCTTCGTCATCACCGCGACCAACAACGGCGCCGGGACCGCAACGAGCGCGACCGTCTCTGACACTCTTCCGACGACGGCCGGCACGAGCTGGTCGATCGACGCCGCGGGCTCGACCGCCGGCTGCGCGATCGCAGCGAACGTCCTGACCTGCAACTTCGGTGACCTGGCCGCGGGCGCGAGCGCCCACGTCCACCTCACCTCGCCCACGACCACCGCGAGCTGCGGCACCGTGACCAACAGCGCGACCGTGCGCACGGGCAACGACGGAACATCCGAGGCGACCGCCTCCGTGACCGTGACCTGCCCGCCGCCTCCGCCCGCGCCTCTGTTCGGTGGCATCCTCGTCACGAAGTACAACGACACGAACCGCAACGGCGCCCGCGACGCCGGTGAGCCGGGCCTCCAGGGCTTCGTCTTCACCGTGAAGAGCGGCGGCACCACCGTGGCGACCCTCACGTCCGACGCGAATGGCACCGCGGCCTCGGTCACCCTCTCCGCGGGCACGTACACCGTGACCGAGACCCAGCAGACCGGCTGGACGTCGACCGACCCCGGTACCTCGCTCACCAAGACAGTGACCGTGAACACCGGCCAGACGACGACCGTGCTCTTCGGCAACGCGATCGTGGCGCTGCCGCCGACGAGCGCCGGCACCCTCGTGGTGGCCAAGTACAACGACCTCAACGCGAACAAGACCCGCGACGCGAACGAGCCGGCACTCTCCGGCTGGACGTTCACGGTCAAGGACGGGAGCGGTGCGACCGTAAGCAGCGCCGCGACCGACGCCAACGGCAACGCGATCTTCCAGAACCTGGGCTTCGGTACCTACACGGTGACCGAAACGCTCCAGAGCGGCTGGACCTCCACCGATCCGGGTGGCGTCACGCCAACGAAGACGGTGACGATCAGCGCGGCGAGCACGACCGTGCTCTTCGGCAACGCCCAGATCAAGCTGCCGAACACCTCGACCCTCGAGGCCCCGCCGACGTCGCCATCGCCCGCGATGCTCTTCCTGCTGGCGGTTCTGATCGGCCAGGGCCTCCTGCTCACGCTCGTGTTCCGTCGCTGGCGCAAAGACTGACCGGATGCTCGAGCTGCGCGCCGATCCTCGCGTGGCACTGGACCAGGACCAAGACGCGTCGCGTGACGGAGGTGGCCCGGCGGGCCGCCTCCGCTCCGCGACGGACGGGCCGACGACGTCTCTCAAGATCGAACGGGAGCTCCAGCGCCGAGGTCACGTCTGTTCGAGCCGCTGTGTCGTCCGTATGGACGTCGAGCGGCACTACGATCTGTTCGGCGATCTGATCGTCGCGCGGCTCGCCCGGTGGGAGCGCGTCGCGCTCTATGGGTGGGCCATCGCGGCTATGGCAGTCGTCATATTCGAAGGACTGGCGTTGTTCCGACGCTGACCCAGTGGGGAACGGGCGGCCGGTCGAGATCGACAGAAGGGAGGGGAACGTGATGCGCTTCCTACGGCGAAGACGAAGGTCAGGGTTTGGTCGAATATGCACTCATCATCGCTGTCATCGCCATTGCCGTGATCGTCGCGATGATCTTCCTGCGCGGCCAGCTCCAGAACATCTTCAGCGAGATCGGGAACAACCTCACCTAGGGAGATGCGGAAAAAGCCGCTGTCGCCGCTTGTATGCTGCATCCTCTTTTGGTATCATGCGCTGTGGGGGAGCGCCACTTCGGCATGAGGAGGTACCAGATGCGTGGTGACGATCCGAAGCAGGGCGCGAATTGGAGCTATATCTCGCCCGAGGCGCGGGTGCCCAAGGAGCATCCGCTGCGAGCGATCCGGACGATGGTCGAGCGGGCATTGGCGGAGCTCGACCCGGTCTTCCGCAGGATGTACAGCCCGATCGGCCGGCCCTCGATCCCGCCCGAGCTGCTGCTGCGGGCGCTGGTGCTCCAGCTTTTGTACTCGGTGCGCAGCGAGCGGCTCCTGATGGAGCAGCTGGACCACGACATGCTCTTCCGCTGGTTCGTCGGTCTCAATGCCGACGACCCGATCTGGGACGTGAGCGTCTTCACCAAGAACCGCGAGCGCCTGCTCAAGGGCGACGTCGCACAGCGCTTCTTCGCCGCGGTGCTGCGCCAGGCCAACGAGGCGGACCTGCTCTCCGACGAGCACTTCTCGGTCGACGGCACGCTCATCGAGGCCTGGGCCAGCCAGCAAAGCTTCACGCCGAAGGACGCACCCACAGGGAAGGACGGGACACCGGGCGGCGCGGGCGACTTCAAGGGCCAGCGCCGCAGCAACGAGACCCACCAGAGCACGACCGACCCCGACGCGCGCCTGTACCGCAAGGGCTCGGGGCAGGAGGCAAAGCTCTGCTATCTCGGCCATGTGCTCTTGGAGAACCGCCACGGCCTGGCCGTCGGCGGCATCCTCACCCAGGCCGGCGGCACCGCCGAACGCGAGGCGGCCCTCGCGCTGATCACGCAGGTGCCGCGTGCCGCACACGTCACGCTCGGCTGTGACAAGGCCTACGACAGCGCCGACTTCGTGGCGCACGCCCGGGCGGCGGGCGTCACCCCGCACGTCAGCCAGAACACCACCCACCGCCGCTCGGCGATCGACGGCCGCACCACCCGCCACCGGGGCTACGAGGTGAGCGCCTTCAAGCGCCGCCTCGCCGAGGGGGTCTGGGGCTGGTGCAAGACCGTGGGCCTGTTGCGCAAGACCCGCCACCGCGGCACGCCCCGGGTGGGCTGGGTCTTCACCTTCACCCTTGCCGTCTACGACCTGGTGCGGATGCGCAAGCTCATCGCGGTGACGGCGTGATCACCCGACGGCAAGACGGCGGGCGGTGTGGATCATGGGTGTCGCGCGAGGGCGAAAAGAACCATCGCGATCCAGACGGAAGGAGCGCCGCGGGGATGAAGCGTGCCTCTGAACTCGCTTTTTCCTCAGCCCCCTAGAGCGCGACGCAGCTCCCGGCTGGAGCGGTCGACTGCCGCTCCCAGCCCGGGGCCTCGGTCCCCTTTATTTCCTCTAATTGCCCTGCACGACGAGAACGCTGCCGCACCCGCCCCACCCGAGGCTGGTCTGGAGCGAGAGCGGAGCCGGCGCCCGTGCGGGAGCCTGGCACGAGCTCTGAGTGAAGGCCCCGGTGATCGTGAACTGCCGGCCCCCTGCGGAGACGACGTCCCCGGCCCGCCACTGCGTGATCAGGCCGAACTGGGTGTACGCGTGGCCCATCAGGTACAGCGGGGGCAGGCAGCTGAAGCTTCTAATGCTGGTGCCGATGTCGGTCGACCCGCTGCAGTCAGTATAGGGAACGATTGCTCCACTGATCCCGAGCCGCGGGTAGCAGAACCACGTGGCCGGGCATGCGGCCGGGGTGGCTGCGGGCACCGGGACCGGAGCCGCCGTCGCAGCAGGGGCGGCCGTCGGGGCCGCGGTCGCAGCTGGCGGCGCGGGGGTGGCCGCCGCCGGCGCAGCGGTGGGCACGGCGGCAGCCAGCCGGACGGGGGCAGCCTGTGCTGTCTGGTCCGGTGCCGTCGCCGCCACCGGCTGTTCCGTCGGAACTGGCGCGGCGACCGGCTCGGCGGTCGTAGCCGGGATCGGAGCGGCCGCCGGCGTCGGGTCGGCCGCAGCCGCAGCTGAGGTTTCGGAGGGCTGCGCGGTCGGGGACGCGGTCCCGGCGGCTGCTTGGCTGGTCAGCGGGACGGCCTCCTGAGCCGCTGCCGGCCGGAAGGCCCCGCCGCTCGTAAGCTGTGCCGCGGCGGCGACGGCGATGGCCAGGGTCACGGCGAGAATCGCGCGTGTCTTCGAAGTTTGCATGCCCTGAACTATGTATGTCCGCGCTGCTTATACGTATCCCTCGTTGGTCACTACAGATGGTCATACCCATAATTGAGTAGCCCCGCCAGTACTCAATTGGGCGGCGATCGACCGCGCAACGTCGCCGGATTAAGGGGAAGCAGCAGCAGGTCGCCGTCATCGCGCAAGACCTGGAAGGTCAGCCCATCTGGACGCACCACGACGGATCCGATGAGGACCCTGCCAAACGTCGGAGCTGTTCAGCGTCGAGGACAAGTCGTCGATCTCCACCGGCCCAGGACGGTTCATGACCGAGGGATCGGCGTGCGTTGCGCGGTCGACGCGGCGGACCCTCAGCGGGTCGCTAGATGACGAGGCGGACGAGGGAGCGCACGAACTCGGTGGTGAATCCGTAGAGGAGGTGCGATGAGAGTGCGTACGCGTGCCTCGACGGCGGGATCTGCTCCGGCTTCTTGCCGAGCTTCTGCGCCGGCACGGCCATGTTGTCGGCGGTCCACCAGACGATCGTGCCCATCAGCAGTCCGTTGAACATCCGCGCGGGCGGGAGGATCTCCGCGACGAAGCCATAGATCGCCCCGATCGTCGCGCCGGTCGTGTAATGGACGGCTTCGCCGGCCGCGGGCTTCAGCTCCTCGGGGAGCTCGGCGTGGAGCACCTTCCGCGAGACGCGCTCAGCGGCCTTCACGGTCGCCGGCTCGGCGGTCCGCTTGTCGGTCGCACCGTCCTTGACGGCGTGTGCGCGTCGCGTCGGCGCGGCGCGCCTCTCCATGTCTTGCCACCATTCCTGGAAGCGTTCCATGGCGTACGCACCGGCCGCACCGCCGATAGCGCCGGCGACAGCGCCCCTGATCGGGTCCATGACGTCCGGACGCTGCAGGAATCATGCTTGCGGCCGTGGGGACGCTTTATCTGGTCGCAACGCCTATCGGGAACCTCGAGGACGTCTCGCCGCGAGCCCTGAAGATCCTGCAGGACGTCCACATGGTCGCGTGCGAAGACACGCGGCACAGCCAGATCCTCCTGCGCCGTTACGAGATCCGGGCGAAGCACCTCACCTCGTACACGGAGTTCAATCACAAGCGCCAGGTCGCCGTCCTGATCGGCCAGCTCGACCGCGGGTGGGATGTCGCGCTCGTGTCCGACGCCGGCACGCCCGCGCTCTCCGATCCGGGTGAGGCGCTCGTCGCGGCCGCGGTCGCGGCCGGCCACACGGTCAGCCCGATCCCCGGGCCGAACGCCGCGATCGCGGCACTGGTCGCATCCGGCCTGCCGACGCGGGCGTTCACGTTCCTCGGCTTCCTGCCGAAGAAGACCGGTCAGCGCCAGAAGCTGCTCGGTTCGCTCCTCGCCGAAGGCCGGACCATCGTCGTGTACGAGAGTCCCTATCGGACCGGTGATCTGTTAGCCGACCTCGCGGCCATCGCCCCCGACGCCCGCGTCGTCGTCGCGCGCGAGCTCACGAAGCTGCACGAGACCTTCGTGCGCGGCACGGCGAAGGACCTTGCCGCTCGGTATGCTTCCGAGCGTCCCAAGGGGGAGGTCACGGTGGTCATCGCGCCCGCGGACCGTGACGCAAGGGGAGAGCATGCCGGCGAAAGCGACGCCTGATCAGGTCGATGTCTTCGTCGTGATCCCGCGCGGCTCCCGCGCGAAGGTCGAGCTCGACAAGAAGAGCGGCCACATCCGGCTGGACCGCGTCCGCCACTCCTCCATGCGCTACCCGGCCGAGTACGGATTCGTCATGGACACGCTCGGGAACGACGGCGATCCGCTGGACGCGCTCGTCATCGTCGGGGAGCCGACCTTCCCTGGGTGCGTCATGCCCGCGCGGCCGATCGGCACGCTCTCCATGCGCGACGCGAAGGGCGAGGACGAGAAGATCCTCGCCGTGCCCACCGGCGATCCGCGGTTCGACGAGATCCGGACGCTGAAGGACCTCGCGCCGCACTGGCGGAAGGAGATCGAGACGGTCTTCGCGACCTCCAAGTCGCTCGAGTCGGATGACACCGAGGTGCGCGGCTGGCACGACGAGAAGACGGCCTGGCGCGTGATCGAGTCGGCGCGCCGGCGGCAGGAGCGGCGATGAAGCGTGACTACCGGAAGTGGCAGAGCCCGGCGCTCGACCGCGACATGGAGCTCCTCGTGTTCGGCGAGCGCGGCAGGCCGGTCGTCGTCTTCCCGACCTCGATGGGTCGCTTCTACCAGTGGGAGGATTTCGGCATGATCGCGCACCTCGAGCGGCGCATCGACGAGGGGCTGCTGCAGCTGTGGTGCGTCGACAGCGTGGACAGCGAGTCGTTCTACAACAAGCAGGTGGACGGCCATGCGCGCGCCCGGCGCCACCTCGCGTACGACCGGTACGTGAGCGACGAGGTCGTCCCCGCCATTCGGAGGGAGAATGACGACCCGTTCCTCGAGCTCCTCGGTGCCTCGTTCGGCGCGTTCCATGCCGTCGCGCTCGCGACGCGCCACCCCGGCATCGCGAGCCGCGTCGTCGGTCTGTCGGGCGCGTACGACGCGGCGAAGTGGCTCGATGGCTTCCGCGAGCAGGATGCGTACTTCGCGAACCCGCTCGCGTTCCTCCCGGGCCTCACCGACGAACGGGTGCTGCGGCCGCTCCGCGAGACCGAGTTCGTGATCGCGACCGGCGTCGACGACCCGAACGTCGCCGGATCCCGTCACGTCGTCGCGACACTGCAGGAGAAGGGCGTGCCCGCGACGCTGCACCTGTGGAACGGCTGGGCCCACGACTGGCCGTTCTGGAGAGAGATGGTGGACACCTTCCTATGAACATGACGATGGTGGGTCTGATGATCGGGCGGGAGAACACCTTCCCCCAGCCGTTCATCGACACGGTGAACCGGAAGGGCGAGGCGAAGGGCGTCCGCGCAGAGATGGCGATCCTCGGCGGCGCGAAGGAGCTCGAGGAGCCGAAATACAAGGTCATCGTCGACCGCATCAGCCACGAGGTGCCGTACTACCGGGCGCACCTCAAGAGCATGGCCGTGCTCGGCACGGTCGTGGTGAATGATCCGTTCTGGTGGGAGGCGGACGAGAAGTTCTTCGAGTGCACCCTGGCGCGGAAGCTCGGCGTGGCCGTGCCGAAGACGGTCGTCCTGCCGAACAAGTCGTACATCCCGGACATCAACGAGGGGTCGCTGCGGAACCTGCAGTACCCGCTCGACTGGAAGGGCATCGTCGAGTACACGGGCCTGCCCGCGATCATGAAGCCGAACACCGGCGGCGGCTGGAAGGACGTCTACCGGGTCGACACGATGGAGGAGCTGCTCTGGGCGTACGACCAGACCGGCACCGCGAGTTTCGGCCAGCGGCCCAAGACCATGATCCTGCAGGAGTTCATTCAGTGGGACGACTACATCAGGTGCATCTGCATCGGCCGCAAGCACATCAACCCGATCCGCTACGACCCGACGGCGCCGTTCCACGCGCGCTACGTCGTCGACAAGCCCGTCGAAGGCCGCGTGCGCGAGCGCGCGATCCACGACGCCATCGCTCTCACCGACGCGCTCGGCTACGACATGGACACGGTCGAGTTCGCGATCCGCGACGGGATCCTCTACGCGATCGACTTCCTGAACCCCGCACCTGACTTCGACTCGTTCTCGATCAAGGGCGCGAACTTCGAGTGGGTGCTGGAGCACATGAGCGATCTCGTCATCGGCTACGCGACCGGTGCCGCGGAGCCGCCCTGGCGCAAGGATCATCGGTGGTCACACCACATCCGCTGATCGAGTACCACGAGCTGCTCGAGGACACCGAGCTCGCGGCGGAGAGCGCCGCGGCGCTGTCCGACGGACAGCGCGCGCGCCGGCTCGTGTTCGGCAACAGGCCGCTCTGCGTCGCGCTCCGGCCCAATCTCATCTCGCGCGCGCAGTACGACGAGATCACCGAAGCGTCCGAGACGCTGTACGCCGCGTTCGACAGACTCGAGCAGGCGCTGCTGCATGACGACGACCTGCGCCTCGAGCTCGACCTCGACCCGCGGGAGGCCGAGCTTGCCCTCGCCGACCCCGGATTCAGAGCGTCCTCGCCATCCGCGCGCCTCGACGGGTTCGTCGGCGACGATGGGGTCATCCGCTTCGTCGAGTACAACGCGGAGTCGCCGGCCGGCATGGCGTACAACGACGAGCTTGCGGCGGTCTTCGCGACGCTTCCGGTCATGCGCGCGTTCAAGAAGCGTCACCGCCTTCGGGCATTCCCGGTACGCGGCAAGCAGCTCGGCGTGCTCCGGCGGGCGCGGCGCCCGCGCGGCGAGCTCAAGACCGTGGCGATCGTCGACTGGCGCGGGCTCCCGACCCTCACCGAGTTCGAGATGTTCGCCCATTACTTCGAGGAGCAGGGGCTCAAGGCGATCATCTGCGCGCCGCAGGACCTCACGTACGCGCGCAAGGCGCTCCGCGCGAACGGAGCGCGCATCGACGTCGTCTACCGCCGCGTGCTGACGAGCGAGCTGCTCGCGAAGCCGGACCTGGCGAAGGCGCTCGTGGACGCCTATCTGGATGGCGCCGTGACGGTGGTGAACAGCTTCCGGGCGAAGCTGCTGCACAAGAAGATGAGCCTCGCGCTGCTCTCCGACGACCGCTACGCGAAGCTCTACACCCCCGAGCAGCGCAAGGCCATCGCGATCCACATCCCCTGGACCCGGAAGATGCACGAAGGGCACACGACGTATGGCGGCAAGGTCGTCGATCTCGCCGATCTCGTCATCAACAGGAAGGACCGCTTCGTCCTCAAGCCGAACGACGAGTACGGCGGCAAGGGCGTCGTGTTGGGCTGGACCGTCGAGCAGCACGAATGGGAGCAGACCGTCCTCGCCGGCCTGACCGCGTCGTACGTCGTCCAGGAGCGGGTCTCCGTCCCCCGCTACCCGTTCCCGGTGCTGCTCGACCGGATCCACTACCTCGACCTGGCGATCGATCACGACCCCTATCTGTTCTGGGGCGCCGTGAGCGGGTGCCTCACCCGGCTGTCCTCGAGCGCCTTGCTGAATGTGACCGCCGGGGCGGGCAGCGTGGTGCCCACCTATATCGTCGACTCGTGAACGTGGACGTCCAGCGGCTCACCATCGGCATCGAGGAGGAATTCCAGATCGTCGATGGCGATGGCCAGCTGAAGAGCCACGCCCAGGCGCTCATCGGCGCCGCGCAGCCGTACCTCGAGGAACGCGTGAAGGCGGAGATGATGCAGTCCGTCGTCGAGATCGGGACGCGCATCTGCGCCGACGTCGGCGAGGCGCGCCGCGAGATCGCGAACGCCCGCGGGACGCTGGCGACGCTCCTGAAGCGTGACGGCCTCCGGCTGGTGTCCGCGGGGACGCACCCGTTCTCGCACTGGCGGGAGCAGCTCGTCACCGAGCAAGAGCGCTACAAGGTCCTCGAGGAGGAGCTGCAGGACGTCATCCGCCAGCTTCTCATCTTCGGGCTGCATGTCCACGTCGGGATCCCCGATCGCGAGCAGCGCATCGAGGTGATGAACGAGGCGCGCTACTTCCTGCCGCACCTCCTCGCCATCTCGACCTCGAGCCCGTTCTGGGTCACCCGCAACACCGGCCTCAAGTCGTACCGGCAGATTGTGTGGCAACGCTTCCCGCGCACCGGCATCCCGCCGGAGTTCTCGTCGTGGGACGAGTACGAGAACTACGTCGAGCTGCTCGTGCGGACAAACTGCATCGACGACGGGAAGAAGATCTGGTGGGACCTGCGGCCGCACGCGATCTATCCGACCATCGAGTTCCGCGTGTGCGACGCCGCGACGAAGATCGACGAGACCCTCTGCATCGCGGGGCTCATCCAGGCTATCTGCGCGAAGCTGCTCGTGCTCCGGGCGCGGAATCTCGGCTTCCGCCGGTACATGCCCGGCCTCATCCAGGAGAACAAGTGGCGCGCGATGCGGGGTGGGATGGACGCGAACCTCATCGACTTCGGCAAGGAGACGGAAGTACCGATGCGCGACCTCGCCGAGGAGCTCCTCGCGTTCGTCGACGACGTGCTCGACCCGCTCGGGTCGCGCAAAGAGGTCGAGTACCTACGGGTGATCGCGCGCGACGGGACGAGCGCGGACCGCCAGATCCGCACGTTCGAGCGAACCGGCCATCTCCATGCGGTGGTCGACAACCTTGCCGTGGAGACGCTCGAGGGCGTGCCGGAGGTGTCGCTGGCGTGACGCCGACCGAGGCGGTCGAGCGGCTCGTCACGGCGAGCGTCCACCTCGACGATGCGGACCTAGATCGCACGTACGTGTGGCGCGACTACGACGAAGACGGGCTGCGCTTCGCGCTCTTGACTGCGCACCACATCCTCCGCGACACGGCGGCCTCCGTCGCCGCGGCTCGGCTTCGCGCCGGCCGGCCGTTCACTGAAGCGCAGCGCATCCTGGCGCAGGTCCATGAGGCGTATCGCGATCTGACCGGCGCCCTCGCCGGGACGAGCGAAGACGATCTCGATCACGTCCCGACTGTTGGGCAGTGGCCGGTGCGTCAGGTGCTCGCGCACGCCCTCGACGCGGAGAGCGCGTTCCTCACCGCGATCCGCCTGGCGCTCGACGGAATGCGCGCCGGGACGCCGTCCGGACGCGCGAGCCGGGAGGCCTGGGAGGCGCGCGAGGCACCGATCGCCGATCCGGCAGGCTCGCGTGCCGATGCGCTGAACGCGCTCTTCGAGAGTCACGTTCGGGTCCTGCGCGAGCTTTCGGGCGTCACCGACGCGGAGCTCGACACGCCGTCGTTCTTCTGGGAGAGCGAGGGCTACCCGGTGCGGTTCCGGATGCATCGCTTCGAGGAGCACCTGCGGCAGCACACCATCCAGGTCGACAAGACGCTCGTCGCGATCGGGCATCCGCGGACCGAGGCTGAGCGGCTGGTCCGCAACCTGTACACGGCGCTCGCCGGCGTCGAATCGGTGGCGTCGGATGCCGGCGCCGGCGGGGACGTCCTCGATCGCTGCGCCGCGTCGCTCGACGACATCGCCCGTCAGGTCGAGGACATCGCCCGCAAGGCCTAGTTCGTCGCGTTGAGCTCGAGGACCGTCTACGTGGCGAACCGGCGGGCCATCGCGAGATGCGTCGCGATCGTCGGCAGATCGGCGCGCTCCAGCCGCGTTCCGGCTGCGACGAGGGCGACCTGCGAGCGCACGACGATGAGAACGAACATGAGGATCACGAGCATCAGACGGATCAGCACGGCCAACGACACGCGTGTCGCCGTTCCGCGTTCCACCACTACGTCCGACCTAGAATACCGAGATGGCGGCCCCAAAGTTCTACGTCACCACAGCGATCGCGTATGTCAACGATCGCCCCGGGCTGCACCACGCCTACGAGTGCACGGGTGCGGACGCCCTGGCCCGCTTCCACCGCCAGCGCGGCCACGACGTCTTCTTCCTGACCGGTACAGACGAGAACGCACCGCGCAATGAGGTCGCCGCGAAAGCACAGGGCATCTCGACCCGGGCGCTCGTCGACCAACACGCCGCCGAGTTCAAGCAGATGGCCGATACGTGGGACATCTCGTACGACCGATTCATCAGGACGACGGATCCCGATCACGTCAAGGGCGTGCAGGAGTTCGTGCGGCGCTGGATCGCGAACGATGACGTGTATCTCGCGACGTACGAGGGCCTCTACTGCCTGGGCTGCGAGGCGTTCAAGGAGGAGGGCGAACTCGTCGACGGGCGGTGTCCCATCCACCCGGATAACCCCGAATACATCCAGCGCCTGAAGGAGGAGAACTACTTCTTCCGGCTGTCGAAGTACGAGCAGCAGCTGAAGAACCTGTACCGCGATCGCCCTGACTTCTGCGTCCCGGAGATCCGCCGGAACGAAGTGCTCGGCTGGCTCGACCGGGGGCTGAAGGACGTCAGCGTCTCGCGGCGCAACCTGACCTGGGGCATCCCGTTCCCGGATCATCCCGAACACGTCGTGTACGTGTGGTTCGATGCGCTCATCAATTACGTCACCGGCGTGGGCTTCGGGACCGACGAGAAGAAATTCGAGAGATGGTGGCCGTGCGATGTCCATGTCGTCGGCAAGGACATCACCCGGTTCCACTGCATCTACTGGCCGGCGATGCTCATGGCCGCCGGTGTGGAGCTGCCGCGGCAGGTGTTCGCCCACGGCTTCCTCGAGAACACCGTCGGCCGCCTGTCGCGATCGAGCGGGAACATGATCGATCCGCTCGCCGCAGCCGCGGAGTGGGGCAGCGACGCGATCCGCTACCTCGTCCTCCGCGAGGCCCCGTTCGAGAAGGACTCGCCGATCAGCGCAGAGCAATTCAACGCGCGCTTCAACGCGGACCTTGCGAACGGGCTTGGGAACCTCGTGTCTCGCACGCTGAAGATGGCCGAGACGTATTGCGAGGGTCTGGTCCCGCGTCCGGGCGGTGACGGGGCATCGGAGATCGCGCTGCACGCCACGGCGAGCCGCGCGATCGAAGAACACGATGCCGCGGCCGCGAGGCTGTACTTCGCCGACGCGCTCGCGGCGATCTTCACGCTCGTCGACGGGGCGAACAAGCACTATCAGCTCACCCAGCCGTGGAAGCTCGCGAAGGATCCCGCGAACGCCCTCGCCGTCGCAGCCTCGCTGTACGCCGGCCTCGAGGCCCTCCGGATCGT
Source organism: Chloroflexi bacterium UBA4730 (assembly GCA_002404155.1). Classification (GTDB taxonomy): domain Bacteria; phylum Chloroflexota; class Limnocylindria; order P2-11E; family P2-11E; genus UBA4735. The sequence continues at coordinate 27,869 of DHJC01000061.1, forward strand.
CGCGCACGCGCTCTGGCCGTACATGCCGAACGTCGCGGATTCGATCTGCCGCCAGCTCGGCCTGCCATCGCCGGCGGCCGCGCCGTGGCCCGACGTCGCGCGGTGGGGCCTGCTCGAGCCGGGGCGCCGCGTGCACAGCAGCGCACCGCTCTTCCCGCGCCTGGAGCCTGCCAAACTCTGATCGACGCGCACGCGCATCTCACTGATGCGCGGTTCGCCACGGATCTCGACGCGGTGCTGGCGCGCGCCCGCGATGCCGGGATCACCCGGATCCTGACGTGTGGCGAGGACGTGTCCTCGAGCAGGGCCGGCCTGGCGATCGCGCACCGGTACGACCAGGTCCGGGTCGCCGTGGGCGTTCATCCGCATCGCGCCGGGTCGCTCGATCCGGCGGCCCTCGGCGACCTGCGCCGGCTCGCCGAGGACGAGCGCGTCGTTGCGATCGGCGAGATCGGCGTCGATCTCTCCGGGCGGAGCGCGCCCCGGGAGGAGCAGGAGCGTGCGTTCCTCGCGCAAGTGGATCTCGCCATGGACCTCGGCCTTCCGATCGTCGTGCACGTCCGCGCCGCCGGTCCCGAGGTGCGCGCATTGCTTGCCGGACGGAACGTGCGCGGACAGCTGCACTGCTACAGCGAGGGGCCCGCGGAGCTCAGCGCGTGGCGCGCGCTCGGGCTGGTGCCCTCCTTCGCCGGCCCGCTGACGTACCGCGCGAACCGGGCGCTGCGTGAGGCCGCCCGGGCGACGGACGCCCTCCTCGTCGAGACGGACGCTCCGTACCTCTCGCCCGAGGGCCACCGCGGAACGCGCAACGAGCCGGCCTTCGTGGCCGTGACGTACGCGGCGATCGCCGCCGAGCGCGGCAGCGACGTTTCGGCGCTCAGCGCCACGACCGAGACGGTGGCGGCCGCGCTCTTCGGGGGCCGCTGGTAGGGCTCGGGAACCGGCACCGGGGCCGCGACGTCTACCCACCAGCCGGGCATGCCCGGAGAAGGCAGGTAGTGATGAAGCGGCTGATGTGGCTCGGTCCGGCGGTCCTCCTCCTGGCGGCCTGCGCGACGTCCGCAGGCACAGCGTCCAGCGGCGTGGGCCGCGGCGGGCTCGGCGTAACGACCGACGCTGCCGCCCCAAACCCCGCCGCGGTCAACGGTTCCGCTCCGCAGGGCAGCGAGACCGGGAACGGCGTGCCCGTCCCGCAGGCGCTTGATCCCAATCGCTCGGTGATCCTCACGGCGAGCATCGCGATGAAGGCGGCCGACCCGTGGGCGATGGCCGACAAAGCGCAGGCCGTCGCGACCGGGCTCGGTGGCGATGTCGTCGGGCTGAACCAGAGCGGCAGCCAGGATCAGCGGGTGGCGAGCCTGACCTTGCGCGTGCCCGCGGACCGCTTCACCGACGCGCTCCGCCAGCTCCGCGCGCTCGACGTCGAGGTCGTGTCCTCGACCGTCGACGGCAAGGACGTGACCGACCAGTTCGTCGACCTCAAAGCGCGCCTCGCGGCGAAGCAGAGCGAGGAGCAGCGGTACCTCTCGCTGCTGACCCGCGCGACGGCGATCGACGACATCCTGAAGATCGATGGCGCCCTCTCGAACGTCCGGACCCAGATCGAGCAGCTGCAGGGGCAGGTGAACTCGATCGCCTCCCGCACGGAGTTCTCGACGATCACCGTCTCGATCAGCCCGTCTATCGTCCCGGTCCCGACGACGACGTCGGCGTGGGACCCGGCCAAGACGGTCGCCCAGGCGTTCGCCACGATGACCGCGATGCTCCATGGCTTCGCGGACGTCGCGATCTGGATGCTCGTGTTCGGCTGGATCCCGCTCCTCGCGCTCGCCATCGCTGTCATCGCCACCCGCAGCCGGCGCACCCTCCGCACCACGTAACCCCTGCTCGCGAACTTCGTCGTTCGCGGGGCCGGTAGGGCTCGGGACGGGCAAGCCCGCCCCGAGCCCGCCTGCGTGTTGCCACGCGTCGCGTTCGGTGAGCGCCGGTCCTCAGCGCGCTCGAGTCGTGCGCCGCAGTCACGCCCGCGGCGCGTCAACTCCTACTACGCGGCTAGGAGTTGGGCGGCAGTCAGTTAGTCGGCGAGGGTGGTCAGCGGATCGATGGGCTCTCCGCTCTTGTAGACGGCCCAGTGCAGGTGGTATCCGGTCGTGAGGCCGGTCAGGCCCACCGCGCCGATCCGGTCGCCCGGTTGCACGATGTCGCCGGCCTTGATGGTCGGCGCGAGCGGCCCGTCCTGGAGGTGCGCGTAGAGCGAGACGAGGCCGTTGTCGTGGGCGATGACGACCACCTCGGCGCCGTCACCCATGCGGCCGGCGAACACGACGCGCCCGCGCGCCGGCGCGACGATCGGCGTGCCGGCGCGCGCCAGGATGTCGACGCCATCGTGGAAGTGCCCGTAGAAGACGCCCTTGTAGAGGCGCGCTGGCTCGAGACCGAGGTACGTCGGGCCGAACGGCTGGCTGATCTCGCCGGCGAGCGGCCGCTGCCACGTGGGTGCCGGCGCGGCTCCCGTCGCGCCGCTGTTGAGCAGCCGGGTCTCGGTAGCCGTCGTCGACGCGATCTCGGCTCGGAGCGCCCCGAGCGTGGTCTCGTCGCTCACGTTGGTCTCGGTGCGGACGAGACCGCCACGGATCCGCGGGTCGTAGACGGCCGCCAGGGCCGATTGCGCGAAGTCCGCGTCGGCGCGCGTCGCAAGAAGCTGCGCGTACAGCGTGGTCTGGTCCACTGCGACTGCGCTGGCCGTCGCGATGAGCGCGTCGTACGAAGCGAAGGTGCGGGGGATCGCGCGGGCGGGCGGAGCGGCCCGCGGCGGCGTCGTGGTTCCGTCATCGGCGCCGGCCGGCGCGCCAAAGGCGAGCAGACACAGCCCCGCCAGAACACACACGTAGAGGGCCCGTAGCCGGGCGGTTCGGATGGTCATCCCTTCCCGCTCCGAACTCTGTCGGTGTCCGCTCGGTCAGCGGCGGCTCGGTGGTCACACGGCCAATACGACAATAGGTCGTATCTCCGGCGAGCGAGCGACCGTGCGAATTCAGGCGCAGATCGGCCCGATCTGCATCGTTCGGGTCGCGGCTCTAATGCAGCTGACGGATGTCCGCGCACCGTACGGGGCACCCGTTCGGCGGCGAGCCGAGACGCGGTTGATCCCAACTTCGCCCTCGCTCGGCCGCCCTATCCTCCGGCTCGTGACCGTTGACGTCCGCATCCGTCCCATGACCGAGCTCGATATCGAGGGCATCACGCGGATCGACGAGCGCATCACGAAGACATACCGGCCCGAGGTCTGGGAGCAGCGTGTCGGCTATTACATCCGCCGCGACGCGGAGTCCTCGCAGGTCGCAGAGGTCGGTGGCACGGTCGCCGGATTCATGATGGGGGAGGTGCGCGGCGGCGAGTTCGGCCTCGAGGAGCCGACCGGCTGGATCGAGTTCTTCGGCGTCGATCCCGACGTGCGTGGCCGCGATCTCGGCCGCAAGCTGATCGACGCCCTCCTCGCGCACTTCCGCTCGCAGGGCGCGCACATCGCCCGCACGATGGTCGCCGCGTCCGACCAGGACATCGCCGGCTTCCTCAAGGCGATGCAGTTCACCCCGGCCGCGCTCACCGCGCTCGAGAAGCGGCTCTGACCGTGCCGCGCCCGGCACAGCGGGCGGCGGTGAAGACGATCAAGCTGAAGCGCCCCGATGGCCGCACCCTGCGGTCGCGACCACGTGCCGCGGGCGCGGCACCGCGCTCCGGCCCGCGGCGCCAGGCGATCCTCGACGCCGGGGCGCTGCTGATGCAGCAGCGCGGGTTCGTTGGCACCACGGTCGAGGACGTCACCGATCAGCTCGACCTCACCAAGGCCGCCTTCTACTACTACGTCGAGAACAAGGAGCAGCTGCTCTTCCAGATCGCGACCCAGACGCTCGCCCTCGCGGACGCGAGCGTCTCCGCGATCGAGCGCTCGAACGCCACGCCGGATCGAAAGCTCGGCGAGATGATCGAGTCGTTCGTGCGGCTGGTCGCCGAGCGGCCGGCCTTCTTCACCGTGTACTTCCAGGAGAAGGGCCATCTGAGCGCAGCGCATCTCCGCACGGTGACTCGCGTCGAGCGGAAGATCGCGGGCGCCCTCGAGCGCGTCCTGCGCGAGGGCATGGCCGCAGGGGCCTTCCGGACGTCCGACCCGGCGGTGGCCGCGTTCGCGATCCTCGGCATGTGCTTCTGGGTCTACAAGTGGTTCCGCCCTGACGGTCGGGCGAAGGTGGCCGACGTCTCAGCCACCTTCCAGGCGCTCGTGCTCCGCGGCCTCCAGGCCGGAACGTCGCGTCGGGGTAAACTGACTAACTAGTTAGCACGACCGGAAGGAGCCGAAATGGCTGATCAGCAGCACCAGCTACCGCGCCAGTACCACGAGGCCGTGCTGCATTGGCAGCGCCACAACTTCCCGGACTACCCGCGGCTCGAAGAGCAGTGGGACACGTACTTTCCCAAGGACGAGCCGTTCTGCCTCTGCGCCCGGATCCAGCAGAACATGCCGGACCAGATCGAGGTCGGCGACCGCACGGGCCAGCCGAAGGCGATCGTCCCCACGGAGCTCGACCCGAAGGCCGCCGAGGAGCTCCTCGCGATCATCCGCGCGCAGGCCTCGACGGAATTCGGTTCGATCCAGCAGCACCAGGCGACGCTCGCCCGTGCGAGCGATCCGCAGGACCAAGCCTGGGTGCTCCGCGTCATGGCCGAGGAGCTCCGCCACGGCTACCAGATGGTCCACCTGCTCACGAGCGCGGATTGGTCGCCGGTGACCGACACGAAGCCGCAGGACATGGTCGAGGAGATCCTGTCCATGAAGACCGGCTCACATGTGCTCGCGGCGTTCAACCTCGAGTACGACAGCTTCGTGGACAACGTCGTGTTCGCCGCGTTCATCGATCGGGTGGGGAAGTACCAGCTCACGATGCAGAAGGTGAACGCGTACAAG
>DHJC01000061.1:32995-39113 GCA_002404155.1 Chloroflexi bacterium UBA4730
GATGCTCGACGACATCAACCAGCGCTACGTCCGCGCGCGGTTCCCGCGGCTCTCACGCGAGGAGGCCGATACGCTGTACGCGCGAGTGAAGGCGGACCGCGGCGCGATCGACGGGCTGTCGTGGGATGACGACCTCCTGAAGCTCCCGCATCCTGGTTTCTTCCGCCGCCGCGGCGAGTACGCCTTTCAGATGATCGGCGTGGACGGGGCGACCTTCGACGACGTCGACCGCTACATCGAGCACGTCCGTGACCACCTGCCGGAGGCGTACCTCGCGTCGGTGGACCTGAAACACTGGGCCGACCTCCAGCGGGGCGTCGTGAATGGCACCGTGCCGCTCGAGAATGCCCTCAAGTCGATGCCGCGCCTCGCGCGCGTCGGCGGGGCCTGCCCCTGCGCGAACTCGGTCCGCTGGGTCGTTGAGGTGCCGGCGAACGGCGGGCAGGAGAGTCGGCTCAACCCGTAATCGTCCATTACCATTTGCGGTAGTTTTACCACTGTGGTAAAGTACACCGTATGGTAAAGGTAGCTGCGCTGCTCGAAGCCCTGCAGCAGGACCTCGCAACCCTCACCCCCGAAGGGTGGTCGGCGGCTTTGCGAGCCCAACCTCCAGGCGATCAGGCGGACGCTCGCCTCACTCTAAGAGCGCCCGACGGTAGTCGGACGGTCTTTCGCGTTGAAGCGAAATCGAGGCTAGAGCCTTCGCAGGTCGTTCTCGAGTTCCGATCCACCGAGCGCCACCCTCGATTAGTGGTCGCGCCCACCGTGGGGCCGCGTTCACGTGAACTCCTCGGGCGCACCGGCACAAGCTGGCTTGAACCTGGCGGAGACTGCCGAATCGTGGCTGGACCGATCCTGATTCTCCGAGAGGGACGTCGGCGCGCGCTAACTCAATCCCCGGCATCGCAGGTAACTCGGTTCGTCCGGAACCCGTTCGCGGGTGCAGCGCTGCGCGTCGTTCGGCGACTCTTGATCGAACCGGATCGGCCGTGGACCGTCGCGGAAATGTCATCGGCGACAAAGGTCACGATCGGCTTCGTGAGTCGCACTCTTGCCACCCTCCAACGCGACGCCTACCTGAGCCGGAGGCGCGGCGAAACGCGTCTCAAGGAGTACGACGACCTGCTCGACGCTTGGACTCGTGCGCCTCAGCCGCTTGAAACGACCGTTGAAGGTGTCAGTTTGGCGAAGCCGGGTGAGGTACTTGCCGCCATCGCGACTTTGGGCAAGAACGGTTACGCGCTGACAGCTGAAGCCGCAGCCGAGCAGTTGGCGCCCTTCGCGCGATTCAACAAGGTCGAGCTCTACGTGAGGGAGTTCGACCGCTGGCAGCGTCAACTGCAGCTCACGCCCGTTCCGGTCGGCGCGAACGTGCGTCTGATCAAATCAGAGGACAAGGGCGTGTTCGACGGAACCCTGAACCGCCGCGGTCTCCAGGTCGTCTCGTTGCCGCAGCTCTACGTAGACCTGAAACGTCGCGAAGGCGCTGGGCCCGAGGCCGCTGCATTCCTGCGGCAGCGATTCGACAAGCTCAGACGCGAACTCGGTGTGGGTGGCGCGGCGGTCTGATGAGCGGACTCAACCCCGCCGGCGTCGAGGCGGCGAGTCGAGTGCTCCTCGAAGTCTGGACGATCCTGGGCGAATACCGGGACGCCCTGACCGTGGTGGGCGGTGCGGCGCCGCCGCTCCTCTTCGGTGACGTCCTTGACGACCCCTACGTTGGCACGCTCGACGTCGATGCGGTGTTGGATCCAGTGGCTGTCTTGGAGCCTATCTATAGGCGGATGTCCGAGGTGCTCTTGGCGCGAGGCTATCGGCAGGACCCCCAAAACAATTTCCGCTGGTTTCGATTCGTCGTCATTGACGACCAGGAGATCGAAGTCGAATTGGATTTCTTAGCGCCGTCTGACGGCACGCGTCATCGTCACGTCCGTTTGGACGGTGAGCGCGTTGCGAGGAGCACGGAAGGCGCCGCTATTGTCCGTGAACAATTCGAGATCCATACCTTTTCCGGCACTTTGCCTGACGGCCGACCGAACACCGTTGAGCTTCGAGTCGCTGGCCCTGCTGCTCTTGTCGTTCTCAAAGCTCTGGCCCTCGACGGTCGCGAGAAGCCGAAGGACGCGTACGACATCGACTATGTGCTGGCGCACGCTGGACCGGGCATTGATTCGATCGGCGACAGCCTGCGGAGCTGGGATCAGATCGAGATTGTTAGCCGTGCCGTGGCAGTGCTCTCGGCGAAATTCAGGGACGTCAACGACTACGGTCCGTCGTCTGTTGCCCTCTACCGAGGCGTTCCGGAAGGACAGCGTTCCGATCAAGTGCGCGCCCTTGCGTATGCGCGCGTGCGCCGCTTGCTTTCGATAGTCCGCGGCGACACCTAGAGAGCTTGGCCTGTTGACTTTGAGATCGGCGAACCTACTGTCCTACTACGTGGTTGTAGGAGGACAGCGATGATCCGCACCCGTCCGCCCGCACCGATCGACCGCCGGCAACTGCTGCGCGTCGGGTTCTTCGGCGCCCTGTCGCTCGCCGGAGCCGAGATCCTCGGATCGGTGGTGCCATTCATGCAGGTCCGCAAGATCGTCGGGCTCGGCGTGCCAGTGAATGTCGGCCCCAAGTCCCAGGTGCTCTCGGCATTCAGAGAGACGAACGACGCGCCGATCCTGTTCCGGCAGGGTCACTTCTTCCTGATCCACGCGCCGGGTGGGATCGTCGCGGCCTACCGAAAGTGCACGCATCTCGGCTGCGCCGTTCCCTGGTCAGCCCCCGAAGACCGTTTTCACTGCCCGTGCCACCAGTCCCAGTACGACAAACACACGGCCGTCGTGCTCTACGGCCCGGCGCCCAAGCCGCTGCAGCTGTTCCACATCAGCGAGACGGAGGCCGGCCTCGTCGTCGACACGAATCCGCTCAATGTCATCGATCGTCCGAACAACCGCTGGGACCCCTCGGTGATCGAGATCGCAGATGGGGCGGGGTAACGCGCGTCAGTAGACGGGTTGTACGCCCGATACGCGTAGCGAGCGGCGCAATGCCGATCACGATGACGATGAGCCCGACGGTGATCGTGCGCCTCTCCCGTCACTCCCTGAGCGCGATCTCCGCCAACCCGAGAGCCGCCGCCGTCGCGAGCTGCGCGACCTCGCCTGACCGCAGCTTCGCGATCGCCTCGGCCAATGGCATGGTCAGCAGCTCCTGCTCCTCGTGGTCGCCGCTGTTCGGCTCTTGGACCTTGCGCGCGCCCTTCGCGATGAAGGCGTGCATGAAGCCTGAGCCGTAGTTCCCGTCATTCACATAGCGGCCGAGCGGCACCCACTCCAAAGCCTCATGCCCGGTCTCTTCTCTGAGCTCGCGCTTCGCGCCGGCTAGCGGCTCCTCGCCCGGCTCCAGGTAGCCGGCGGGCAGTGACAGCGAGATCGCGCCGACACCGAGCTTGAACGAGCGGGCGAGGATCGTACGGTCGCCGTCGAGGAGCGGGACGACGATCGCGAAAGACCGCGTCGCGATCCAGTTGAAGCCGTTGAGCACCGTGCCGTCGGGGAGCTCAACGTCCTGCTCGCCCACCGTGAGCCACGGCGGACGCTCGAGCAGTACGCGGCGCGCCAGGATCCGCCAGGGCTTCACGAGACCCGGTACTTCTCCAGCTTCTTCCGATCGACGGTAAGGCCCATGCCCGGGTTCGTCGGCAAGGCGAGCATGCCGTCCTTCGACTTCGGCAACGGCTCGGTGAAGATCTCGGCTAGCGGATTCATGATGAACATTTCCTCGAGCCGCCACAGATTTGGGACCGCGGCGGCGAGGTGGAGCGACGCAAGCTGCGCGAGGCCGCAGGAGAATCCGGTGTGCGGCGCGTACTTCACGTTGTGTGCGTGGACCAGGGCCCCGAGGCGCTTCGCGGCGGTGAAACCGCCGATGCGCGCCACGTCCGGTTGGACGATGTCGATCGCGCGACGCTTGAGCAGCTCCCGGAAGCCGAAGATCCCGAACTCCGACTCGCCCGCAGCGACCGGAATAGGTTGCGAGCGCCGGATGAGCTCGTAGCCGTCGATGTCGTCGGGGTACACCGGCTCCTCGATGAAGGCGAGGTCGTACTGGGCGAGCTCGTGGCAGACCTTGATCGCGGTCGCCGCGTCGTACGCGCTGTTCACGTCGGCGCCGATGTCGACGTTCGGACCGACGGCCTCGCGGATCGCCTTCGTCACCGCGATGTCCCCGCGATAGCCATCGCGCGCGGCGGATCGGCCGAGCTGGATCTTGATCGCGGCGTGGCCGCCGTCGACCTTGTCCTTCGCCTGCGTCGCCATCGCGGCGGGATCGGCGGTGTAGACCTTCGACCCGTACACCGGCACCGATGCCCGCCCGGCGCCGCCGAGGGCCTTGTACAGGGGGATGCCCTGGGCCTGGGCGAGGATGTCCCAGAGGGCCTGGTCGATCCCGCTCATCCCCTCCTGGACGAAGCCGCGGTAGTGGCCCCAGGGCCGCAGGAGCGTGAACATCTCGTCCCAGAGACCTTCGACGTCATGCGGGTCGCGGCCCTTCACCACCGGCCAGAGGAGCTCGCGGACGACGGTGTCGAGGACCTTCGGGGCGCGGCGGGCGATGCACTCACCCCAGCCGGTGATCCCGTCGTCGGTGGTCACCGCGACGACCATCGCCTTGAACGTCGAGTAGTTGCCGGCGCCGAACTCGATCGCCTGGCCCTCGGCCTCGAGGACCCATGTTTCGAGCCGGTCGATCTTCACCGCGCAACCATAGGGAACACCGCGCCGGGCTCGCTCGGCCGCTCGGCCCGGGTTGACAGCCCTGCCGGCCCGAAACTACTCTGTTAGCAGTCGCGCTAGGGGAGTGCTAAGTCCGTTCGCGAAGCCCAAACCCAGCATTCGCCTGGCCAAAATCACGCACAAAATCACGCGCAAGGTACGGAGGACGCCACATGCCAGCAGTCGCAGAGAAGCTCAACCTCAAGCCACTTGGCTCCCGCGTCGTCGTCAAGGCCCTCGAGCGCGAGGAAATGACGAAGAGCGGGATCGTGCTGCCGGACACCGCGAAGGAGAAGCCCATGGAGGGCAAGGTCCTCGCGGTCGGCCCGGGCGGTCTCGACAAGAACGGGAACAAGACCGAGATGATCCTGAAGGTCGGTGACCGAGTCCTGTACCAGAAGTACGCGGGCACCGAGTTCAAGCTCAATGACGAGGAGCTCCTGGTCCTGTCGCAGGACGACGTGCTCGCCATCGTCGAGTCATAGCGGAGGAATAAGAAAAGATATGGCAAAGCAGCTCCAATTCACGCAAGACGCCCGAGCCTCGCTCAAGGCGGGCGTCGACAAGATGGCGAACGCCGTGAAGACCACCCTCGGCCCGAAGGGCCGCAACGTCGCAGTCGACAAGAAGTTCGGCGCGCCGACCGTGACCCACGATGGCGTCACCGTCGCGCGCGAGATCGAGCTCGAGGACCCGTTCGAGAACATGGGCGCGCAGCTTCTGAAGGAAGCCGCGACGAAGACGAACGACATCGCCGGTGACGGCACGACGACCTCCGTGGTCATCGCACAGGCGATCGTGACCGAAGGTCTCAAGAACATCGCCGCGGGCGCGAACCCGATGCTCCTGAAGCGCGGCCTCGAGAAGGGCGTCGACGCCGTCGTCGCCGAGCTCAAGTCCCAGGCCGTCGAGGTCAAGGGCAAGGAGGAGATCGCGAACATCGCGGGGATCTCCGCCGCGGACGCGGAGATCGGCGAGCTCATCGCCGAGGTCCACGACAAGGTCGGCCGCGACGGCGTCATCACCGTCGAAGAGTCGAAGGGTCTCGAGTTCGAGAAGGAATACGTCGAGGGGATGCAGATCGACCGCGGGTACATTTCCGCGTACTTCGTCACCCACGCCGACCGCATGGAAGCGGTCATCGAGGACGCCTACATCCTCATCACCGACAAGAAGATCTCCGCGATCACCGACATCCTGCCGGTGCTCGAGAAGCTCGTGCAGGTCAGCAAGAACCTCGTCATCGTCGCCGAGGACATCGACGGCGAGGCCCTCGCCACGCTCGTCGTGAACAAGCTCCGCGGCACCATCAACGTCCTGGGCTTCAAGGCCCCGGGCTTCGGTGACCGTCG
>DHJC01000014.1 GCA_002404155.1 Chloroflexi bacterium UBA4730
TGACGCCTCGGCAACCGGCGGAGCCCCGCTGCGGTGCCACTTCCGTCCTTGGAGAACAAGGAAAGATGAAAGGGGTCAGTCGCCGTTGGCATCGCTCGCGTCGCTCCTGCGCCAAGGAGAGTTCGTCCTCACCGCTGAGCTGAATCCGCCGAAGAGCGCGGCCGCGTCCGTGGTGCGCCGCCGCGCGGACGTCCTCAAGGGCGTCGTCGATGCCGTGAACGTGACCGATAGCAACCGCGCGAACGTGGCGATGGCCGCGATTCCGGCCGCCGTGCTCGTCCGCGACGCGGGCGTCGAGCCGATCGTCCAGGTCACCGGACGCGATCGGAATCGCATCGCGATCCAAGCCGACCTCCTCGGCGCGGCCGCCCTCGGACTGCCGAACTTCCTGTTCATGAGCGGCGACGATCCGAAGGAGGGCAATCACCCGGACGCGGTCAATGTCCAGGATCTGAGCGGCGTCGAGCTCGTCCGGACCGCCGCGTCGCTGCGCGACGGTAAGTTCCTCAATGGCGACGAGGTGAAGCCGCCCCCGCGCTATTTCATCGGCGCGACCGCATCGCCCGCGGCACCGCAGGACCTCGAGCGCACGCTCGAGAAGATCGGCGCGGGCGCGCAGTTCCTGCAGACGCAGCCGGTCTTCGACATCGCGCCGTTCAGCCAATGGCTCACGGAGCTCCGCCGGCGCGAGAAGGATGTCGCGATCCTCGCGGGCGTTCTCGTGCTCCGCTCTGCGGACCAGGCCGAGCGGCTCGCAGCGGTCCCGGGGATCACGCTCCCGGACGCGGTGCGCGCACGCATGCGCGATGCCGCCGATGGCGAGGCCGAGGGTATCGCGATCGCCGTCGAGACCGTGCGCGCCCTCCACGCGCTCCCCGGCGTGAACGGGCTCCATCTGTATGCGATCGAATGGCCGGAGGCGATCGCGCTCGTCGTGCGCGCCGCGGGCCTGCTCCCGCGACCGACAGTGAAAGAGGTAGTGACAGCGTGAGAACGACCGTCATCGGCGCCTTCCCCAAGATCAGCGATCAGCCCGGCCGGCAGGAGCTTCGCCAGGCGCTCCACAAGCAGGACCGCGGCGAGCTGAACGACGCCGAGCTTGACCGCGTGCAGGACGCAGTGACCGCGGACGCGATCAACGAGCTCGAAGCCGCTGGCATCGACGTCATCAATGACGGTCAAATCCGCTGGGACGATCTCCTCGCGCCGTTCGCCACGGCGTGGAGCGGGGTGCACCGCGGCCCGCTCGAGCGCTTCTACGACAACAACACGTACTTCCGGCAGCCGACGATCGACGGTCCGCTCTCGAGTGATGGAAAGACGCTCGTGAAGGCGTTCGCGTACGCGCGGTCCATCGCGACGCACGAGCTGAAGGCCGCGGTCGCCGGCCCGATGACGTTCTCGACCCTCGCGATCGACAAGCACTACCGGTCGCTCGAGGACCGGGTCCTCGCGGTCGCCGACGCGATCGCGGCCGACGTGAAGGGGCTCGGTGCCGCGGGCGCGACACTCGTCGACATCGAGGACCCCGCCCTCGTCTATCTGCCGCAGCACATCGAGCTCGCCCGCGAGGCGTACCGGCGCATCGCCGCGACGGGGGTGCCGATCGCGGTACAGCCGTACTTCTTCCCCGCCGATCGGATCCTCGAGACGCTTGCTTCGTTCCCGGTCGCGCAGATCGGTATCGACGTGCGGTCGCGCGAGACGACGGCGCTCCGCCGGCTCGACATCTTCAAGGGGAAGACCGTCGTCCTCGGCGTCGTCGACGCCCGGAACACGCGGCTCGAGACCGCGAGCGAGCTCGGCAAACTCGTGGACGACGCGCTGAAGCTCGTCCCGAGCGAGAACCTCTGGCTCGCGCCCACGACCGGACTCGAGTACCTGCCCCATGACGTGGCGACCAAGAAGCTGGCGGCGCTCGCGGAAGTGGCGCGCGGAGGGGTACCGGCATGACGGCTGAGAACATCCTGTTGACGACCTCGGTCGGCTCCTTTGGGAAGCCCGATTATCTGCAGAAGGCCCGCAACGGGCACGCCCGCGGCAAGGTCAGCGACGCGCAGCTCATCGAGCTCGAGCGCAAGGCGACCGCGGACTGGATCAGGACCCAGGAAGACATCGGGCTCGACATCCTGGTCGACGGTGAGATGTATCGCGGCGACATGGTCGCGTACTTTGCCGATCTCCTCGACGGCTACACCGAGGGCGGCCTCGTGCGCTCGTACGGCAACCGCTACTACCACAAGCCCGTCATCTCGGGGAAGCTCGGGCGCCCGAAGCCGATGACCGTCGAGTGGTTCCAGTATGCGCAGTCGCTCACCCAGAAGCCGGTGAAGGGCATGCTCACCGGTCCGTACACGATGCTCGACTGGTCGTACAACGAGGCGTACTCGACGCGCCGTGATGCCGCCCTCGCGCTCGCTGAGGTCGTACGGCAGGAGGCCGAGGACCTCGACCGGGCCGGCGCGCAGTACCTCCAGATCGACGAGCCCGCGATCCACGCACGCCCCGAGGAGCTCGAGATCGCGATCGAGGCGATGGGGATCGTCACCCAGAACCTGAAGGCGAAGACGATCTCTCACATTTGCTACGGCGACTTCGCCGCGATCTATCCGGGCATCCTCGATCTGCCGGTCGATCAGCTCGACCTCGCGATGGCGAACTACGAGTACCGCTGGCTCGACCTCATGGACCGCAACCCGTTCACGAAGGAGATGGCCATCGGCATCGTCGACGTGCACACCCACGAGCTCGAGTCCGTCGCCGAGGCGGCGGAGGGGATCCGCAAGGGCCTCAGGTACGTGAGCGCGGACAAGCTCCTCCCGCATCCCGACTGCGGCCTCAAGACGCGGCCGGTCGAGGAATCGATCGCGAAATGCAAGATCGTGGTCGAGGCGGCGAAGGTCGTGCGCGCAGAAGTCGCGAAGAAGGCCGTCCCGGCTTAGCACGCCGGCGACGAGCGACCCGACGCTGGGAGCTACGCGCTCGCGCGCTGAAGGAAGTCGAGCACGACGCGGTCGAACCGCTCGGGCTCGCGCAGGCTCGGGAAGTGGTCCGAGTCGGCGAAGCGCACGCGCTCGGCTCCGGAGATCCGCCGCTCGAGGAGGTCGCCGACCTCCACCAGCGGCGGCGCGTCGTGGTCGCCGCTGATCACGAGCGTCGGCACGCCGATCTCCTCGAGGTGGTCGATCGCCATCCGCCCGGGCGGTTGCTCGTGCGCGGTCGTGAGGTCGGCCAGCGCGTTCGCCACGATCAGCTCGCGGATCCGCGCATCGGCGCCGAGGCGGCCCCAGACCTCGAGTGTGAGGTCCGCGATCGTTTCGGCGTCCCGGCGCTCGAGCGCCGCCTCCTCTGCGGCGCCCTGGGCCGGCGAGTACGCGCTCAGCCGGTGACCCGAGACGGCCGCGCAGACGAGCACGAGCGCCGAGACCCGCTCCGCGTGGGCCAGGGCGAAGTCGATCGCGATCCGCCCGCCGCGAGAGTTGCCGACGAGGGCAACGCGGCCGAGCGTTCGCTCGTCGAGCAGCGAGAGCAGCACGTCGGTCTCGCGGTAGTCCTCCGCGAGCGCGTCGGAGCGGCCGAATCCGGGCGAGTCGTAGCGCACGACGCGGTGCGAGCGCGCGAACGGCTCCATCTGCCCGTCCCAGGCGCGCGCGTCCATGACCCCGTTGTGGAGCAGCACGACGGCCGGGCCTGAGCCCAGCTCGTCCACCCAGAGCATCGGGTCACACTAGTTGAGTCGCGCATTTCCGCCCGCAGTCGCTAGGCTCGTCCTCACTGTCATGGTGTGGCTGCAG
>DHJC01000028.1:0-268 GCA_002404155.1 Chloroflexi bacterium UBA4730
CTGACCGCGCGCGGCGTCGACACGGAGATCCTCGGCTTCGAGCCGGACGCCCTCGAGCGGCTCCTCGGTCTCGTGAGCGCAACTGCAAAGGGCGATGACGACGACTTCGACCCGGCACTGCCGACCGTGCCGGAGACGCGGCCCGGAGACCTGCTCGGCCTTGGCCCGCACCGCCTCGTCTGCGGCGACAGCCGCGACGCGTCCACCTGGAGCCTGCTCATGGAGTCCGGCGAGGACGCCGGGGCGCTGGCCGACGCGATCTGGACTG
>DHJC01000028.1:482-852 GCA_002404155.1 Chloroflexi bacterium UBA4730
CGAGGGCGACCTGCCGCACGAGGTGGCCCCGCTTCTCGCGAGCGTGTTCCCGCACGCTGACCGCTGGCTGAAGCCGGGCGCCCCCTTCTATGTCGCCGGGCCTAACGGCCGAACCGCCGTGCCGTTCATCGAGCAGATCGAGGGCGTTGGCTGGCATTTGGCCCAGACGCTGGTCTGGGTCAAGAACTCGTTCGTCCCCGGCCGGGCCGACTACCACTACCAGCACGAGGCCATCTATTACGGCTGGAAGCCCGGGGCGCCCCACCAGTGGCTCGGCGCGTTGGACCAAGCCACCGTCATCGACGACGAGCCTGATCTGGGCGAGCTGGACCGGCACGAGTTAGTTGAGCTCGTCACAGCGCTGCGCAAC
>DHJC01000028.1:1036-26299 GCA_002404155.1 Chloroflexi bacterium UBA4730
GATGGCCCGCGGCTTCCAGGCCGACCAGGCACACGAATCCGGACGCTCGGTGGAGCCGTCGGAGGAGCCGTACTGGCGGTTCTGGCAGCAGATCAGGAAGGCGGAGGCCGAGAGCGAGGCCATCGCGGTCGGCTACTTGATGAAGGGAATGCCCAATGCTCCGACGGCCGTCATCGCATGGCTGGAGCGACGGTTTCGCGATCGGTGGAGTCGGACCGAGCGCGTCGAGCACGCCGGCGACGGCGGCGGCGCAATCAGGATCGAGACCGTGCGCGAGAAGGTGCTGGCAGACATCGATGCGATTGCGCAGCGGCTGTTAGAGGACGCGAACGCCGAAAGCTAGGTCACTTACCTTCCGCCTCGACGTTGACGCCCGTGCGGTCTGGGCGTGCACCGCGCTCTCCTACACGCACGCGGACAGCCTGGAGACCGATGCCGCCCTTGATGAGGAGGATCGGGTCCAGATCAGTCCGGTGTGACCGCTGGGTTCGTCACCATTACGCACAAAGACTCAGCCCGTCCGGCGCGACGAGCGACCGCGCCGCACGCGCTCCGCGGCTTCGAACAGCTCAGCCGGTGGGACCTTCAGGCCTGCCGCGATTCGGTAGACGTTGATGAGACCGAGGTTCCGCTCGCCACGCTCGACACCGCTGACATAGGTCCGGTGCAACGCGCTGCGCTCGGCGAGCTCCTCTTGGGAGATGCCGAGGCGGGTCCGATACCGGCGCACCGCCGCTCCAAACGCCGAGAGTTCCGGCTGCACCATGTGACGGCCATGGAACGGGCCAGATGACTATCGGTCTACAGCCGATGAGTAACATCTGTCGCCATGGCTGTCACGCGCTCGACTGTTCGCCCCCCGCGTCTCGACGACGCTCCGCTCGATTACGCGCCGGAGAACGAGCAGGGCGTCGTCTTCCTCTTCGCGCATCTCGCCCGTCGGCGTTTCGGCCTGCGGGTCGAGCGGGTCCAGCAGGGGTTTCCCGACTGCATCGCCTATCGCGCCGGTCGGCGGGTCCGCATCGAGTTCGAGTATCGGTCGAGCGGTTTCGCCGCCCACGGGCACGACGCGAGCAAGTGCGACTGGATCGTCTGCTGGATTCACGACTGGCCCGGCCATCCGAAGCGGCTTCGCATCGTTGAGCTGCGTGCGGAGTACGGCCTCGGCTTCAATGTCTGGGTGCAGCCCGTTGGCGTAGTGAACGGCACCGACTACCGCGACGTTCTGCGGAGGACGAAGAGCGGCGAGACCTGGAGCCTTCCGCGTCAGGCATCCAAAGGAGACCTCGTGCTCTACTACCGAACCGCCCCCCAGTCCTGCATCGCCGACCTCTTTCGGATAACCAGCCCGGTCGGCCATGTGAAGGCGGGTTTTCGAGAAGGCAAGGACTTTATGGCGAACATCCGGCGTGTCTGCACACTCAAGAGCCCGATCTATCTGCGCGAACTCCGCCAGAATCCGATTCTCAAAACCGCTGGCTTTGTTCGCGGGGACATGCGCGGGCGCGCCCGCGTCTCGGACCACTGGCCTGAGCTCTACGCGATGATCGTCGCCCGAAACCCATCCGTCCGGCGCATCCTTAAGGCCTACGCACCCGACCGCCTGGCTTAACCCGCCGACCACCCGGGCGCGGCCGGTTCGCGAGGTTGCCACCGGTCTTCGCCCTGTGGGACGCGTTGTCGGGGCTGCCGCACGGGACGGACCTTTAGCCGCCGACCGCGGGATGGGACCCCCTTGCGCCGCCGTGGCGCGCCAGAGCGGGCGGCGTACTGGGGGCATCGTTTCCGACAGGCGCGCCAGCCTGTACACAAATCGTGCGTTTCGTGGTCGCGCTCCGAGCACCGTTTGGGTACGACAAATCTCGTGGTCGGGCGCATCGGCATCGCGGTTGATGCCGGGCTCGGCGGCCGGTGTGCCGTTCTTAGGAGGCTCCCCGCAGTCTTGTCGGCGTGCACGATACTGCGCGCAGCAGTGGCAAGCGGGAACGCGCCGAGGCGGCCCGGCAGGCGCGAACCGGCGCGACCCACGCGGCCGCCGTCGAGCGCGACGGTAGACCTCCCGACCGAACTCGAGGCCACCCGGCAGGAGTTGCGGGAGGCGCTCGAGCAGCAGACCGCGACGGCGGAGATCCTCCGCGCGATCTCGGAGTCGCCGACGGACGTGCAGCCGGTGCTAGAGGCGATCGCCCGGAGCGCGGCGCAGTTTTGCGGTGCCGAAGACGCATTCCTGCTCCTCCGCGATGGTGACCGCGTTCAGGGGCGCGCGCACGTCGGGCCGATCCCGGTGCGGATTCCCGGCAGCATCCCGCTGGATCGCTCATCCGTCTCCGGCCGGGTGATCCTCGACGGACGGACGATCGAGGTCGGCGACGCCAAGAACGCTGCGGACTTCCCGCTGGGCCGCGTGTTGGCCCGCAATTCGGACCACAACCGGGCCTTCGGAACGCCGCTGATGCACCAGGATGCCGCGATCGGCGTCCTGGTGCTGCGCCGCGTCGAGGACCGTCCGTTCACCGAGCGCCAGCGGGCCCTCGCCGAGACCTTTGCCGCACAGGCGGTCATCGCCATCGAGAACGTCCGGCTGTTCAACGAGACGAAGGAGGCGCTCGAGCGGCAGACCGCGATCAGCGAGGTGCTGGACGCGATCAACAGCTCGGCGTTCGACCTCGAGCGCGTGCTGGCCACGATGCTCGAAAAAGCGATGCAGCTCTGCGCCGCGGATAACGGCGGCATCGTGCAGGTCGAGGGTGACGCGGCGCGCATCGTCGCCGAGGCGGGCCCGCCCGAGCACGTGGCGTTGGCACGCGAGGCGTTCCGGGATCGGCAGATCCGGCGAGACCGAGGCTCCCTCACCGGTCGCGTGCTGCTCGCTGGCAAGACCGTGCAAATCCCGGACATGCTGAACGACCCCGAGTACGAGGGCATCACGACCGAGCGAATCACAAAGGTGATCGGCGGCGACCGCACCGGCCTCGGGGTGCCGCTGATCCGTTTCGGCACCGTGGTCGGCGCCATCCTTCTCCGGCGCCAGCGCGTCGCGCCATTCACCGCCGCCGAGACCTCGCTCGTCGAGGCCTTCGCAGCGCAGGCCGTGATCGCGATGGAGAACGCACGCCTATTCAACGCGACGAAGGAGGCGCTCGAGCAGCAAACCGCGACGAGCGAAGTCCTGAAGGTCATCAGCCGCTCGACGAGCGACCTGCAGCCGGTCTTCGACTTCGTCGTTGAGAATGCCAATCGGCTGTGCGCCGCGGACCACGCGTTCGTCTACCTGCCAGAGGGCGACGCGTTTCGCATGGTCGCGTCATTTGGCGGGTCGCCCGAACTCGTCGAGATCAACAGACAGGAACGCAGATTTCTCGGCCGTGGCTCCCTGGTGGGCCGCGTCGCACTTGAAGAACAGGTCGTCCAGATCACCGATGTGCTCGAGGACCGCGAATACACACTCGCTCAGACTCAACGTGTCGGCGGCTATCGCACGATGCTCGGCCTACCGATGAACCGAGGCGACGGGGCGCTCGTTGGCATCATCGGCATGGCCCGGAACGAGGTGCGGCCCTTCACTTCCAAGGAGATCGAGCTTGTCGAGACGTTCGCCGACCAGGCGGCGATCGCGATCGAGAACGTCCGGCTGTTCAACGAGACGAAGGAGGCCCTCGAGCGACAGCGAGCCACCGCGGACATTCTCTACACGATCTCGACCTCGCCGACGACGGACCAGCCAGTGCTCGATGCGGTCGCGAGGAACGCGCTGCGCTTCTGCGGGGCCGAGGACGTGCTCGTGTTGCTCGTTGACGGCGATGTGTTGGAGCGTCGAGCCCACGCAGGCACCATGCGCACAGTTGACCGGCAGGGTGGGCCGATCAACCGGGTACCGCTGGTGCGGGAGACCGTCTCCGGACGGGCGACGCTTGAGTCGCGCACGATCCACGTCCCCGATATCCAGTCGAGCGACGAGTTTCCGATCGGGCGCGAGCTCGGCCAGCGCCTCGGCGAGCACGCGAACCTCGCGGCACCCCTGCTCCAGCAGGGCAAGGCGATGGGCGCGATCCTGTTGAGGCGGACGGACCTTCACCCATTCGGCGACGATGAAGTGGCTCTGGCCGAGGGCTTCGCGGCACAGGCCGTCATCGCGATCGAGAACGTCCGCCTGTTCAACGAGACGAAGGAGGCGCTCGAGCGGCAGACGGCAATCTCGGAGATCCTGCGGGTCATCTCAGCGTCACCAACGGACGTACGGCCGGTCCTCGAAGCGATCGTCGAGAACGCGCTGCGGTTCTGCGCTGCCGAGGACGCGGCCGTCATGCTTCCGAATGGCGATCAGCTGGGGCTGGCGGCGCACCGCGGATCGGTGCCCGTGGCGAACGACCTGCGCTACCCGAACGACGGGACGTCCGTGAGTTCCCGCGCCTTCCTCGAGGCGACGACGATCGCGGTGCAAGACCTCCAAACGGCGATCGATTTCCCGCTGGGTGCCGAGAACGCCCGGTCGGGCGGCTACCACGCCACCGTCGGCGCGCCGCTGCTCCACGCTGGCGCGGCCGTCGGCGTGATCGTGCTCCGTCGTTTCGACGCTCGCCCGTTCAGCGAGCGCGAGATCGGTGCCCTGGAAACGTTCGCCGCCCAAGCGGTGATCGCGATCGAGAATGTCCGGCTGTTCAACGAGATCCGGGAGAAGTCGGGCCAGCTCGAGGGCGCGAACCGCGAGCTTGCCGCGGCCAGCCGGCACAAGAGCGAGTTCCTCGCGAACATGAGCCACGAGCTGCGCACCCCGCTCAACGCGATCATCGGGTTCTCCGATGTGCTCGAGCAGCGGCTGTTTGGCGAGCTGAACGAGCGCCAGGCCGACTACACCCACGACATCGCGAGTTCCGGCCGCCACCTCCTGGACCTGGTGAACGAGATCCTCGACCTCTCGAAGGTCGAGGCCGGTCGGATGGAGCTCGAGCCGAGCGAGTTCGCCCTCGCCGAGACGATCCGCGGGGCGGTCGGCTTCGTCCGCGAACGGGCCGCGGCGCACCGCATCGAGTTGGCGACGGGCCTGCCCGCCGACCTCGGGACAATCGTCGCCGACGAGCGCAAGGTTCGCCAGGTCCTCCTCAACCTGCTGTCGAACGCCGTCAAGTTCACGCCGGACGGCGGCACGATCGGCGTGCGCGCCCGGAGAGGCAACGGCGAGGTCGAGGTGTCGGTCCGCGACACGGGCATCGGGATCGCCCCCGAGGATCAAGCCAAGGTCTTCGACGAGTTCCAGCAGGTCGGCAGATCCAGTGACCGGTCGCGAGAGGGGACCGGGCTCGGGTTGACCCTCGCGAAGCGCTTCATCGAGCTCCACGGTGGGCGGATCTGGATCGAGAGCGAGGTCGGCAAAGGGACGACGTTCACGTTCGCGATACCCGTCGCTAAGTCTGCGGCCGCTCCGGCGTAGTCGAGCGGGCTAACACACACACGCCGCCGTCAGAAACGTCCCGTGCGCCCCGGCCGCACTCAAAGCGTTGCATCGGTCTGGTGCTTTTGGGCGCCGGAGTGCCGTCCGGTCGGGAACGACCGTACACAAATCGTCCGTTTCGTGGTGGAACGTCGCCAGCAAATGCGGAGGGGATGGCTTGACGAACGGGCCGGGGCTCATCGGCGCAGCCACAGGCTCGCGTGCGCCGGCTGCATCGTGTCCCCGACCGCGTCGAGCAGATCGTCCCGGACCGCGTCGAGATCGACCTCGTCGCCGAGCCGCGCGCTGAAGGCGTCGACCGTGCGCCCGGCGTCGTAGCGCGAGCGGTAGAAGCGCTGATCGACGGCGCGTTGGATCCTGCGGCGCAGCGGCTGGAAGAGGGCGAAGCTGACCAGGGTCGACGCCGCGACCGACAGCTCAGAGCCCGTCGTGAACGGACGCAGCAGCGTCTGGAGCAGGACGATGCCGCCGAAGAACGCGCCGCCGATCGCGGCGGTCGTCGCGCCGTAAACGAGCGCGCGATTGATGATCACGTCGATGTCGTATAGGCGGTATCGCGCGACAGCCAGGCCGATCGCGACGGGGGCGAGCGAATACCCGACAGCCATGACGGCAACCAGCGGGGGCGCCGGCAGGTTCAACAGCGCCTGCAGGAACGGGATGACCGTCACCAGGAGCATCACTACACAGGCCGCCAGGAACCACCGGAGCTGGAGACGGGTCTCGGCGGTCCCGCGCCGGTAGCGCAGGACGACCGACACGATGCCCGGGATCAACGTCAGAAGGACGGCGATCACGGCGAGCTGCGAGACAGGGCTGAGCAACGCCGCGGCGGACGCGTTTCCGATCGGATTGGCGATCGGCGTCGTGGCGTCGGCGTCGCCGACCGCTCCCGGGTCCAGCGCGCGGGTCACCTGCCAAACCACCAGCGCCGCCGCCCCGAAGCGCACCGCCCACGCCCAGCGCGGGGTGAGCGGACGACCATCCGGGAACAGCAACGGCAGGAGACCCAGCGTCAGCCACACCGCGGTCGCAAAACCGAAGTTGCCCACCAGGCCGACCACGCCGGGGATCGGATAGCCGCCCGCCGGTGAATACTCGGCGCTCGTCACGTACACACTTGCCACCTGCGGGACGGCGAACGATACGGCGGCCCCCAAGAGGATCCAGCCGACCGCGTTTCGCGCTTGCCGGCGCACGATCAGCACACCGACGACGGCGAACACGAGCAGCGTCCCAAGCAGCGGCCGCCCGGTCAACAGCGACTCGGCGGCGCCGGGCGGGACGGTCGGCGGCAGGACCGCCTCCAAGTACAACGTGACTGCCACGCTCAACACGACAAGCGCGAAGAGCGCGATCGAGAGCGGACCGATCAGCGAGCGCCGGGGTCCGTTTTCCTCACGTGTACGGCCAGGGTCGATCGCTGCTGTCATCGCAGCGCCAGGCAGCGTACGGCGGGTGCAAGCGGGGTCGCGCCACCGACAGAGGTTGACCCTGGCACCGAGCTCATCGCAGACGCAACCACAGGCCCGCAGTGACCGGCTGGACGGTCCGGCCGACGGCGTCGAGCAGCTCGCGCTCGAGCGCGTCGAGGTCGACCTGGTCGCGTAGTCGAGCGGCGAACGCGTCGAGCGTCCGCTCGGCGTCGTACTTCGCGCGGTAGAAGCGGCGGTCGACGGCCGACTGGATGCCGCGGCGCAACGGCTGGAACAGCGCGACGACCCCGAGCGTCGAGACCGCGACGGCGACGGGACTGCCCGACGTGAACGGCGAGAGGAGGAACTGGAATGCGACGACGCCCGCGACGTAGGCGAGGACGAGGACCGCCGTGAGCGATCCGTACACCAGCGTGCGGCTGATGAGCGCGTCGATCTCATAGAGGCGATAGCGAAGGACGGCGACGCCGACGGCGATCGGGACGGCGATGAGCCCGGTGACGAACGGGACCCCACCGAACATCGTGACCGGGACCGTCGCTTCGTGGTCGAGCTCGTGCAGTGGCGTGAAGAAGGCGACGCTCGTCCCGATGAACGCCATCGCGAGGATCGCGCCGGCGTACCCGACCCACTTCAGCTGCTGGCGCTCTTCCGCTGACGCCGATCGCCGTCGCCGAAAGAGCGAGGCGACCGCGGCGAGGAAGAGGCCGATTAAGCCGACCCCCGTGACCGTCTGGAGCAGATCGGCGAGTGGCGCTGCTCCAGTGCCGACGAGAAGCGAAAGGACGGATGTGCCGCCGTCGTCGGTGGAGCTCAGCACGCTGATCGCGATGATGACGGCGGCTAGCACGATTGGGATCCGCCAGCGCCGGGTCGGCGGGCGGCCGGTCGGAAAGAGGATCAGCAGCACCGGCAGCAGACCGAAGGGGACGACCCAGGCCTCCGCCGCGATCAGGCGCAGGATGGACGACGGGCCGCCGGCGGGATCCACCGGACCACCGTTGCTCGCGAGCTGCGAGCCCTCGGCGGCGACTGCGATGACGAGGAACAGCCAGCCGATCGGGTTCGCCGGACGGCGGATCGCGAGCACCGCGCCAGTGAGCGCGAACACGCCCCAGGCCAGCACGAAGAGGTACCCGGGGACCGGCGCGGCCGAGGCGACGTCCAGCGCCGAGAAAGCGATGGCAGCCAGCAACAACGCGACTGCGATGATGGTCCGCATACTCATCCGTAGAACTCTGCCTGACCCGCGTCCGCCAGGCGTTACGGAGTACGGAGGTCCGGTTGCCCCAGCTGCGCGTGTCCCTGCTTGGCGCGCCGCGCGCCGACACCGGGCGCACGACCAATCCAGAGTGAGAGTCCGAGGCGACGCCGCCGATACTCAGGTTCACGCAGTTGGGGTTCGAATTCTCCCTCAGCCGAACAGCGCGACTTCCCGAAGGCCGCCGCGCACTGGCCGAGGCGGGCCGACTGATCCGCGCGAGCGCGGTCCCATAGGCCTGCCGCCATACCTGATGCGAGCACCGATGCCACGCGGTGCACGTCGTTGCTAATCGAAGCTGAACTCTGAACGAATCGGCAACACGGGATCGAACACAGCTGAGCTGGCGCCTCTCTCTATCTACTTCCCCCGGAAAAACCTTCAGGGTCCAGGCTCAACGAGGCCTCGGCGTGCGGGGTGAAGGGGACCCGCTGCCCTCCTCGCGGAGCAGGATCTGGCCGGCTGACTATGAGTCAGACGAGGCGGAACCTTGCTCCAGCTCTGCCACCCCCCGTGGGGGCACTGATTGCAAGGGTTTAGGCGCTATGTGTGCTCCTAGCGGGAACCGTTTGATGCCATATCTGATGCCAATTCGAGACGCCTTCCTTCTGAAACTGGCCACCCGCCTGTAACGGCCGTCGGTTCAGCACGGTGCGTACGTGGGATTGCGTAGCGCGTGGCAGCCCCGCCACACGCCGTTCGCCTTCCGGACAAATAACCGAATCAGGTATTGTCCTACCCACTCCCAGGTGGGTCATCGCAGCCGTAAAAGTTGTCATATTGGAAGGGCTGGCGTTTGTTCCGACACTGACTGTCAGGAGCGGGAACGGGCGGCCGGTCGAGATCGACTGAAAGGAGGGGAACGTGATGCGCTTCCTACGCGAAGACGAAGGTCAGGGCTTGGTCGAATATGCGCTCATCATTGCTGTCATCGCCATTGCCGTGATCGTCGCAATGATCTTCCTACGCGGCCAGATCCAGAACATCTTCAGCAACATCGGGAACAACCTCACCTAGATCGCGACGCGGCTCCCGCGCTGGAGCGGTCGAGTGCCGCTCCAGCCCGGGGGCTCGGCCCCCTGTCATTCCCTCTCAATTGCCCTGGACGACGAGCACCCCCGCACCCGCCCGACGTGAGGCTGGTCTGGAGCGAGAGCGGGGCGCGGGCCGCTCGACCAAGCGCGAGCGCCGCGAACTCGACCACCTCAGGCGGCCATAGCCTCGACGCCGCGGTTTCTTTTTCAAGACCCTCATTCGGCCGCTCTGCCGCGCGGCGTCGTGACTCCTGCATCTCTCCACCGCCGTGGCGAGCGCGAGGCTATGCGGTCGTCATATGCGCTCGACCCATTGGGCGCGCCATGCCGGCGCGTCGAACGGAGCGCCGAAGACGATCGTTTCCTTCGCGACCTTGCCGTCACGCAGCTCGAAGATCCCCATCATGTGCCACGGACGAGCATCGCCCGGGTAGACGACGGTGAACAGGGCCGTATACACGTCCCCTGTTCCGATGACTCGCAGCAGAGTGCCAACCGGGGTCGCGACCCATTGATCCTCGCTGCCCTTCACGAGCACGTTTGCCGCGGGGGGCACTCCACCGGGATAGTTGTCGAGGATCGCGCGGGCGTTCTGGGGCCCACGGATCCGCTCGCCGGACTGCGGATACTCCGAGACATAGTCCGCATGGCGAAGCTGGTCCTGCGCATCCAG
Organism: Chloroflexi bacterium UBA4730; assembly: GCA_002404155.1. GTDB lineage: Bacteria > Chloroflexota > Limnocylindria > P2-11E > P2-11E > UBA4735. The sequence goes on from DHJC01000028.1 coordinate 10,890, forward strand.
GTCGCGCTCCACGGACGCCCGAACATATCGATCAATGACTTGCCGATTGCTCGTCTCGCTCACGGAACCCTCCTCCTCCTGTCCAAGCCGCCCCGACGATGAGAGGCGGGGCCATCCTAGAAGCCCGGCGCTCCTCCCGAAGCGCGCAGAGGCGCCTGATACCCGAGCGTGAGCGCCTATGCCGCGGGGCTCAGCTGAGCCCGCTCGTACACCACCCCGCTGGACGTGAACGCCGCCGAGCGCGCTCACCCCCGACCGAGAGCAGGTCGAGCGCACCGAGGGAGGCAGGTTATCGGCGGAGCCACAGGCTCGCGCGCACCGGCTGCATCGTGTCGCCGACTGCGGCGAGAAGATCTCTTCGTAGTGCGTCGAGGTCGACCTCGTTCGCGAGCTGGCCGCTGAAGGCGTCGAGCGTCCGCCCGGCGTCATAACGCGCGCGATAGAAGCGGCGATCGACGGACGACTGGATGCGCCGCCGGAGCGGCTGGAAGAGTGCGAAGCTCGCAAGCGTTGAGACCGCCACGGCGACCTCGGAGCCGCCAGTCATGGGCCGCAGCAGGCTCTGCAGCATGACGATGCCACCGAAGAAGGCCGCCCCGATCGCAGCGGTCGTGAGCCCGTAAACGAGCGTCCGATTGATGAGGAGGTCGATGTCGTAGAGGCGGTAGCGGAAGACGGCGACGCCGGCGGCTAGGGGGATGGCGGTGTTCAAGAGCAGGTCGATGATCTGGAAGGGTTTGTAGTCGAAGTTGCTATCGAGGAAGACCCCGACCGCGTACAGGCCGCTCGCGTAGGCGATCCACTTCAGCTGGAGGCGCTCCACACCGCGAGACCGCCGGGAACCGACGGACGAGCGCCGCGATGGAGAGGATCACCGCGACGAACAACAGCGTGAAGAGCGGCAGCAGTACTTCGCCGATCGCGAGCTCCCCGGGGAACGGCGAAAGCGGATTCCGCACGGATGGCAGACCAGGTAGCGGGCCGGGAAGGAGCGCGACCGTGCCCGCGAAGATGCCGAGGGCAAAAGCCGCGTACCACGCGACGGGCCGCCAGCGCGGTGACGGGAGCCGGCCGTCGGGGAAGACGAGGAGCAGGAAGGTCGGGATCAGCCCGGTCGTCGGGAGCCAGAGCCAGGACGCGAGCCACGCAGCCCACTCGCCGCCGGGCAGCCCGGGGTGTACGACGCTTGCGTAGGCGCTGTACATCTGCGCCAGCTCGTAGCTGCCGGCGCAGGCGCCCGAGACCAGGAAGATCCAACCAACGGCGTTACGCGGCTGCCGGAACGCGATCGCCAACCCCAGCGCACCTTCGGTGAGGGCGACGATCCTGGCCATGCCGCGGAACCCGTGGACCTCGGGCAGCGGCACCGCCGCCGAAAGCGCGAGCAGCACCAGGGCACCGACGCTTGACCCGACGGCGACGACGAGCAGGGCGATCGCGATGGTGCGGGAGGTGGTCACACCGCGCCGAGCCACCGCGACGCGCGCGCCGACCGCGCCGAGCAGATTCGACCGCACCGCACGGATTCTGGCCACCGCGCATCCCAGGAACGTTACGGTGCGTACCCGCCGGAGCATGGAGGGCGGAGTCGACGGACGCAGTCGAGTCAGGCACCTCCTACTGAGCGGGACCTCCCCGAAGGCGGCGCGCGCTGCTGGAAGCTGATCAACGTCGGGGGTGTGGATCAGCCGAACAGCGCCGCCATCTCCTTCGCGGCTTTCCGCTGAAGACTCGGGACCACATGTGAGTCGAGATCCAGCGTGATTGCGATCGTCGAGTGCCCAAGCGCTTCCTGGACAACCACTTAGATGTCAGCTTTCCGGAATCAATGCCTGTCCAGGCATGCCGGTGCAATAGCCAGCTTCAGTCTGGAACTACCTACCGTCCGAAAGCCCGCGGCTCGAGAGACGTTGGTGCGTCCGACGGCCCCTGCGTCGTCGGCATCGTGGCTGAGACCTGTCGCGAAGAAGTTTGGCCGAAGCACTCCCGCTCGGCTTCCCGGCGGGCGATACTGCGCGGACCGATGGGGCAAGAGCGGCCGCCGAAGCATCGCAGCACGGGAGCAGCCGTGCGACCCATACGAACTGCGCGCGAGCGAGCGGTGAAACGGGTAACGCCGGAGGCTGAGTTGGAGTTGCTGCGACGGCAGCTCCGCGACGCGCTCGAGCAGCAGACAGCTCTTACCGACGTCCTCGGTGTCATCAGCCGGTCGCCCTTCGCCCCCACCCCGGTCCTCGAGGCCGTCATCCAGAACGCCGTCCGCCTGTCGGGCGCGGACAGCGGCAGCGTAATCCGGATCGAGAACGGGGTCGGGTCGATCAGTGCCAGGGTGGGGATGATCGGGGAGCCAATCGCGAGCCAGGCCGAGTTCTATCGCTTGTTCAACGAGACGAAGGACGCGCTCGCGGCCGGCGCGTCGGTCTTAGGTCGGGTCTACCGCGAACGGCGAACGCTGCACGTCGCGGACATCACGGCGGATCCAACGGTCGCCGAATCGAAGGGCATGATCTCCATCGGCGCCCGCACGGCTCTAGGCGTTCCACTACTGCGGGGCGACCAGCTGCTCGGCGCGATCATCCTCGTACGCATCGAGGTCCGTCCGTTCGAGTCACGCGAGATCGAGCTGGTCGAATCGTTCGCACAACAGTCGGTCATCGCGATCGAGAACGTGCGGCTGTTCAACGAGATCCAGGACAAGTCGCGGCAGCTGGAGGTCGCGAATCGCGAGCTGGCCGCTGCCAGCCAGCACAAGAGCGAGTTCCTGGCGAACATGAGTCACGAGCTGCGGACCCCACTGAACGCGATCATCGGATTCTCCGACGTCCTCGGCCAGAAGATGTTCGGCGAGCTGAACGAGAAGCAGAACGACTATCTCGTCGACATCGGGACGTCGGGACGGCACCTCCTCGACCTCGTCAATCAGATCCTTGACCTTTCGCAGGTCGAGGCCGGACGCATGGAATTGGAGCCATCCGGGTTCGCGCCGGCCGAGACCGTCCGGGCGAGCCTCGCGTTCATCCGCGATCGCGCGGCGGCCCATCGGATTCAGGTCGCGGCGGATATCGCACCCGACCTGCCGACCGTGACTGCGGACGAGCGCAAGGTCCGTCAGGTCCTTCTGAATCTCCTCTCGAACGCGGTGAAGTTCACCCCGGACGGCGGCTGGATCGGGATCAGCGCCACCGCCTCGACCGCGGAGCTCGTGATCGCGGTCAAGGACACGGGGATCGGTATCCCGGTGGAGGATCAACCGGCCGTATTCGAGGAGTTCCGCCAGGTCGGCCAGCGTTCCGACCGATCACGCGAGGGGGCCGGCCTCGGGCTGACCCTCGCGAAGCGCTTCGTCGAGCTCCACGGCGGACGGATCTGGGTCGAGAGCGAGGTCGGGCAAGGGAGCACGTTCAGCTTCGCGATCCCGCTGGGCCAGCCTGCGGTGCGGTGACCCCACGCTCTCGCGGCGCGTGCCACAAGGCGCGGCTCACTGCTGCAGCACCCGGACCTCGTCGGGCGCCCCACGGTCCGCGCCCTCGTGTGGCGTGGGACGGTCTGCTCCATGACGAACACCGCTCCATGCATGTACGTGCCGTATCGCTCCCGCCCGCTGAAGGCTCGGAACGACATGGGAGTAGAGATCGAACCAGCACGGCGATTGTGGTTGCACTTGCACGGCTGATCGGAATCGCGTTTGCTGGACCTATGGACGAGAAGAATAGGAAGCGATCGTCACGTTTCCGCCCCGGGCGCAGGGGATGTGGCGCTGGCTGTGGCGGCTTTCTGCTCGTGCTGATCTTGGGAGGCGCACTGAGCCTCTTCAATACGGTCTTCGGTGTCGGCGTTTCGGCCCGAATCCCCTTCACTCAAAGCAATGTCACGGTGGCCGGCTCGATCGGCGCAAAGGACCGGACTGTGGACGCACTACCGAACTACGCGCAGGGGCGGCTGGGCGGAAACCAGAACTTCATCAACAACTCGACGACCCTCACGATCGGGCCGGCAGAAGGAGCCGGACTCCTCTTGGTCGGCAAGCAGGACGATGCTCCGGTCATCGACTTGCACCTAGTCTTCCATTAGGGACTGAGCCGGAAGGGCGGATACCGGTCTGTGGAAAGGACGAGGGCATAGGCCGTGACGCGCAGGCCCCAGCGCATCACACCTTCGTTGAAGGTGAAGATCGCGCGCGGGTAGCGCCCGGTGAAGAGGATGGACAACCAAGCCACGATCGTGGCGAAGAACGCCGCGATTCCGAGGAAGACGAGCGCCACAAAGTGCGGGATCGCGAGGAACCATTTCACGAGCGGCAGCCAACGATTGAGGCGCGACGCATCCGGGTAGAGGAGGCCCAGATGCACCGACTGCTGATCGTCGGTGGCGGGATAACGGTCGTCCATCAGCGCCAGATAGGCGGCCACGCGAAATGCGAAGCGGGAGAGCTCGAGGTTCCAGTCGAACCACCACCGCGGGTACTTCCGCCGGAACAGGATCATGAGCAGTGGCCCAGCAACGAGGAGTCCCCCGGCCGCCGCGTTGCGGCCATTGTCCGATGACCCGCCGCCCACTGTCGCGACGACCACAAGGATCGGGACGGCAACGAAGAGGCGGAAGAACGTGGTGAGCTTGTCGAGAAAACGGTCCGGGTAGTCCACGGAGAAGGTCGCGGGATACGGGTCGATCATCGCCTTTCCTCCCTCGCGGCGCGAGTGGCAGCCACGATGGCATAGCCGACTGCTCGACACCAGAGACAGTTCCAGAGTCGGTAATCCGCGAACACTGCCTACCCGAACAGGCCGCACCTATATTCTTCGCTGCCTCTCGCTGCAAGCTCGGGACGACCTGGGAGTAGAGGTCCAGCGTCACCGCGATCGTGGAATGTCCAAGGGCCTCCTAAACAACCTTCGGGTGAACGCCCCGAGCCAACGCGATCGACGCATAGCTATGCCGGAGATCGTGGACAGTTTTGGCCGTCGAACTGGATGCGGAGCGACATCGCCCGAGAATTCAGCTCGCGCGGCTTACCGAAGGATCCTTCGGTTGAATGATCCCCAGGACGTTTCGGCTCGGATCGACGATCCAGGCCGCCCAGGCGAAGCCCATGTCGGCGATCCCGTCCGCGGTCTTCGGGTCGGGCAAGTCGTACTCCTGGATCGGCACTCCGCGGGCGCGGAGGTCCGCGAGTTCGGCCTGGAGGTCGGGGACGCGCCAGGCCAGCTGGGTCTGCGTGTCGGCCGTCCCGGTCGTGCTCAAGCTGACCGTGAGCTGCGACCCGCCGCCGCACCGGAACATGATCCGCTCATCGTCTTCGCGCAGGATGTCGAGCCCGAGCGTGTCGTGGTAGAACGCCCGGCTCGCCGCCAGGTCCATCGACAGCACGATCGGGAACACGAGGTGATCCCCCAGCATTCGCAGTCCTCCAAGCAATCGCCGCGGCGGAACTCTAGCGGAGCCCGCTTGATGCCTTATCTGACGCCAACACCGATGCCGCTCCGTGGACGTCGGCGCCATACGTCGAAGCCTCACTCTGAGGAATCTGCACTACACGGAACCGAACGGTGCGGAGCTGCGGCGCGTCCAAATATCTATCTAGTAATGGTGTCGCTGGCGCGACGACACCACAACACCGCCCCCTCGGCTAGTGGTCGCACTCTCTCTAGCCTGTAAGCCGCCGATGAGTCGGCGGCGGGAAGGACCTCTTCTGTGAGGCGTGACTCGGAACCCGTTCTGGAGGCTCCCATGTGAACGTCTCACCGATGAAGCAGCCGAGCCTTGTGAAGCAGCCGAGTGCCCTATTTCCGCTGGCAATGTCGTTGGCCGCCCTAGCCATGGTGCTCATTCACGCTGCCAGGTTGGGCATTGTCCATGAGGTCGATGAGGGGACCGAGGCCCATATCTTTCAGCTGCTGATGGCTGGACAGGTACCGATCGTCGCGTTCTTCGCGATCAAGTGGCTGCCGCTGGCTCCAGGGCCGGCGCTGCAGATAGTGGCGCTACAAGCTGGTGCCGCGTTCGCGGCATTTGCCGCCGTCTTCTTTCTCACGTAGCGTCCAGCTCCGCCATTTACGAGTCCGACCGCACTTTGCTGCGCGCACGCGCCGACTCGCGGTCGCATTGGGCACGATCGAGGGTAGAGCGATCACCGAAGTAGAGTCCTGGAAGGAGGTCGATCGCCATGGCGACTCACGCCACGAAAAAGCCGGCTGCGAAGACGCCACCCACGAAGACCGTCGATGACTACCTCGCGGCGGCGCCGAATGACAAGCGCGCTGCGCTGATGAAGCTCCGCAAGACGATCAAGGCAGCCGCGCCGAAGGCGGCCGAAAGCATCAGCTACGGGATCGTCGGGTTCAAGCACAACGGGAATCCACTCGTGTACTTCGGCTATGCGAAGTCCCATTGCGCCCTGCATGGGAGCACCAGCCGCTTCGTCGATGCGCACGCGGCCGAACTGAAGGCCTACGACCTGAGCAAGGGCACGATCCGGTTCCCGGCAGACAAGCCACTTCCCGACCGATTCGTGACGAAGATGGTCAGAGCGCGTGTCACCGAAATCGAAAAGGCCGGCTAAGCGTTGGCGACGACCTCACACGATGGCCACATCGACACGACTCGGGTGGACGTATGGCTGTGGGCCGTCCGGCTCTATAAGACCCGTTCGGCGGCGACGGCCGCCTGCCGGGGCGGCCATGTCCGGGTGAACCGCGCCGCAGCCAAGGCGTCGACGCCGGTGAAGGTCCGCGACCGCGTCGAGGCGTTCGCGGAGCGCGAGCGCATCCTCGAGGTGGCGGTCGTCATCGACAAGCGGGTCGGGGCAGCAGTGGCGGCCACCTGCCTGGTCGACCACAGCCCGCCTGTCCCGGTGGTCAAGCGGGAGCCACGGGTGTTCGTCCGCGAGCGCGGCGCGGGCCGCCCGACCAAGCGCGAGCGCCGCGAACTCGACCGCCTCAGGCGGCCATGACTTCGACGCCGTTCACCTAGCGACCCAGAATTCCAGGCGGAGCGCGTGGCACAGCCGACCGGAGGTGCGACTTTCCCAAATCCATGTCCCGCTAGCGTGCAGAAGAGATCGGCACATCCGAGACAATTCGGGGAATGTCCGAGAAGAGGAAATAGTGCCCTCACTGTTCCGCGCGTCGCTCGCCGCCATCCGTCGTGCCAGGGTGGCCATCCTGACGATCACCGCGACGTACCTGTTTTCGCTCGCCGTCGGCATCGCAATGGTCAGCACGGGCAACGCGTTCGCGCTCGAGCGCCGCGACGAAATCGTGGGCAGCGCCCAATCGAGCGAGATCCTCGTAGCAGATCGCCGCGGTGATCACCTTCGCGCTGCCGTGTTGGACTTCGCGTCGAACCTCGTGCTCGGCGGCGTCACCAGCACAGTCACCGGAATCACGGTCGTCGGTTCGTATCCCATCGTCGCCTACCGCGGCTGGGTCGGAGGCATCGTGTCGGTGGACGCGCGTCATGAGAGCCGGCTCGATGACCTAGGTCACGCGTCTTACTACCTCGTGACGCTCGTCCTCCAGCTGATCCCCTACTCGATCGCGGGCGGTATGGGCGTGCACCTCGGCGTGGCCGCGTGGCGCGCGGTCCGCAAGCCGCGAGCGGACACGTGGCTCGGGCTGCCGAAGGATCGCCTGCGAGACGTCGCACTCGCCTACGTCATCGTCGTGCCGTTGTTCATGGTCGCCTCGCTCTGGGAGTTCCTCGTCCTCCGCTGAACGCGTCGGACGGGGACTCTGGCCGAATCCCGCGAGTTCGCTCATCTCGATGCTCACCTCGGCCCGCTCGTCCACCACGTCGCTGGACGTGAAACTCCACCGAGCGCGCTCACCCCGACCGACAGCAGGGCGAGCGCACCGAGCGAGCTGGGTGATCGGCGGAGCCACACGCTCGCCTGGGCGGGCTGGACCATCTCGCGCTCCGCCTCGAGCAGCTTGCCTTCGAGCGCGCCCAGGTCGCCAAGAAGATCTGCCTGACCCCCGTCCGGAAAGCGTTACGGTCGCGCGAACGTCGCCGCGCGGAACACCCTCGCGCACGCGCGACCGAGCCCGAGGTCTGGAAGCTCGTCGAGTGGTAGCCGCTACCGCACGGTGAGCGTGCCTCGCATTCCCGCCGACGCGTGGCCGGGGATCTGGCAGTAGTACTGGTAGACGCCGGGCGCCGCAGTGAAGACGGCGGCGCGCGTGCCCGCGAGCGGGACGCGGACATCTACGCTGAGCGCGTCGATTGTGAACGTGTGCCAGAAGAGATCGTTGTTCGTCATCTCGATCCGGATCTCGCCGGCACGAGCGGTGAGCTCGAGCGTCGAGTAGGCGGTGTCCTTCGTTTCGATGCGCGCGGACGAAGACTGCGAGGCGGCCTGGACCGGACGCGCGCCGCCGGCGCTCGCGATGGCCACGAGCCCGGCGACGATCGCGACGGCCGCGACCGTCCGGCCGAGCGGACGAGCCACCGGCGGCCGGCGCAGGAACGCCGCGATGACCGTCAGGAGACCGACGATCGAGATCGCCGCGAGCGAGACCTGGAGCGCGATCGGCCCGACACCTTCGCCGTTCGAGGTGAGGCTCGCCGCAGCGCTCGCCGTGAAGAACGCGACGTCGAGGAAGAGCAGGCCGAGCAACACGCGACCGACGCCGGCGCTGCGTCGCCAGCTGAGGAGCGCCAGTCCGATGAGACACGCGACCCCGAGCGCCACCGCGTCGCGGTCGGCGTGGGACGCCGCGAAGAACAGCATGGCGACGGCCTCGCTGGCCGCCGCGACCCGGACGAGTCGGCTCGGATCCACGATGTATCCCTCCTTGTGCAGAGTGTCCTCGGCACGCGTCCCAACGGCGTTATGGCGGCGGGGCCCGGGAGCTCATCGGCGCAGCCACAGGCTCGCGTGCACCGGCTGCATCGTGTCGCCGACGACCGTCAGAAGATCGCTTCGCAGCGCGTCCACTTCCACCAGGTCGCCGAGCCGCTCGCTGAAGGCGTCGACCGTCCGCCCCGCGTCGTAGCGCGAGCGGTAGAAGCGCTGATCGACGGCGCGTTCGATCCTGCGGCGCAGCGGCTGGAAGAGGGCGAAGCTGACGAGGGTCGACGCGGCGACCGACAGCTCCGAGCCCGTCGTGAACGGCCGCAGCAGCGTCTGGAGCAGGACGATGCCGCCGAAGAACGCGCCGCCGATCACGGCCGTAGTCGCGCCGTAGACGAGGGTGCGGTTGATGAGCAGGTCGATGTCGTAGAGGCGATAGCGCAGGATCGCGATCGCGACCGAGATCGGAATGAGGTCCATGACCACGACCGCCACCAGCGATGCAAGTACGCCCCCGAGATACGAGAAAAGGCCGAAGCCTGTTGCAACAAAGAACACCATCACGATCGAAGCGGCGTAGGCGAACCATTTGAGCTGCTGCCGCTCGGTCCCGGCGGCGGTGCGAAACCGCACCAGGACCGCAGCCACGGGAATGAGGTACACGACGAGGGGGAACGCACCCACGTACCCGAGCAGCGTCCCGAGCGGTCCATCGATCGCGAGCGGATTCGCCACCGTGAGCGGCAGAGCGCCCTGAGCGCCAAAGGGGGATGGCTGGACCGGGAACTCTCGCGGTCCGAGCAATTCGGCCACCAGCCCGAGCGCGGTCGCCATCACGACCACTGCGGCAGGCAGGCGCCAGCGTGGGGATGGCGGCCGGCCGGTCGGGAACAGCATGATCGCAAGAAACAGGCATCCGAGTGCGGGGAGCCAGGCGATTCCGATGAGCAAGGCGACCTCGCCGAGTGGCAGTGTGCCCGGCGCGCGAATGAACGCCGCCCACTTGTACGCCCCGGCTGCGAATGCAAGCTGGAAGAGCGCCCCCGCCCAAAGCAGCAGCCAGCCGACTGGCTGGCGTGGCAGTCTGAGCGTGAGCAGCAGTCCGACGCCGACATAGACCAGTTGGCTCAAGAGGGGCAGCAAGAAGGCGCCGAAGAACTCGAGGAACACGACGTCGAGGACGACCGAACCCACCGCAACGAGCACCGGGACGAGTGCAAAGAGACGCACTGAAGGCCTCACGGCGACCGTCATCGCGCCCGCTCCCGTAGCCACAGGCTCACTTGCGCCGGGGCCATGGTCTGTCGCACCGCGCCGTCAAGCGTGCGCTCGGTGTCATACCGCTGCATCCCGCATCCAGGAGACTCTGCCTGAGCCCCGTCCGGAAAGCGTTACGGTCGTCCGACGCCCGAGCTGCGCGCGTCCCTGCCTGGCGCGTCGCGCGCCGACACCGGACGCACGACCATCCAGAAGGACACCCGCGATGGCGCATCAAGGGTGTGCTCCACATCCGTCCGGATCCGCGAGCAGTTCTCGACGCGAATCGTGAATGCGCGCGCCGTCGATTCCTCCCCCGCTCCGACGTCCATGCGATCTGCGCGGATTGCGCCGTGGACGCGGGGATCTGACGCAGAGCACGCGACCAGCGCCGCTGTTCGCCTCCGCTACCGTCAGCGAGTGCGCCGCGTCGCCATCGTGCTCCTTCTGCTCCTCGGCCCCGCGTGCGCACCCGCGACACCGGACAACGCGGCGGTCGAGCGCGACTACGCCGAACACCGGTCGACCGTCGAGGTGACCGCCGAAGGCGTGGTGACGAACGTCCTCGCGGACGACAGCGGTCCGTCCGGTACGCATCAGCGCTTCATCATCCGCCTCGCCGGAGGGACGCAGACGGTGCTCGTGGACAACAACGTGACCATCGGACACCGGGCCCCGGTGGCGGCGGATGACGACGTGATCGTGCACGGCGAGTACGTCTGGAACGACCAGGGCGGGCTTATCCATTTCACCCATCACGACCCTGCGCCCGCCCACGAGGGAGGGTGGATCGAGCTGAGAGGGGTGCGCTACCAATGACGTCAGGCACGGCGACGCACCCTCTTCGCTGCCTACACTTCGCGCGTGGTCTCCAGACGCCCCTGCCCCATTTGCAAACGCCCAGTGCTCGTGCGTGTAGGGATCATCGAGAAGCATCCGAAGAGCGGCCGACCATCGTTCGAGCGCCCCGAACGTCGGCCTCGGCCGATCGAGTGGTGCGACGCGAGCAACCGCGGCTGGGATGAGGTCGCGCTGAAGTCATAGGCCGCGTGACAAAGCTGCGACCGGACATGAGATCCGACCTGCACGCGTTCATGGGACCTCAAGATCGCGACGAGCACTCTCTATCTCGTCTCGATCAGCAGTCCTGAGTAGACGCCCGTCCCGAAGTTAAGATCAAACAGCGAGAGGCGGAGGTTGGCGAGGCGCAGCGCCAACCGGCGATCCTGGATCGCGGGCAGATCGGCGGGGACGGCAGTAGAGGACCCCAAGGCTTGGAGCAGGCTCTTGGCATCGGGCCCGAGGTGATTGTGGCAAAGGTGCTCCCCCGCCGGGCTCGGGCTCGAGAACCCCGGACAGTGTTCGCTGAACTCAACGAACGGTGTGAGTCCGGTCACGGATGCGCCGACAAGCGCAACGGCAACCCACTTCCAGCGAGGCCATCTACTCCAGCGAGCGCGGACGGTCGCAAGCATCGCTGAAGGCTATCTATAAGCACGTGGCGCCCTATGACGCGGCGAGCGGACGTCGCTCGCTACGCTCGTGTGGCAATCACCATAACGGCCGCAAGCACCAGTGCGACCGCGGCGCCGAGGCCGACCACCAGTGCCCATCGCCCGGAGAGCACCCGTTGCTGGGCGCGATACGCGGTGCCGATGACACCGCCCAGGAGTACGAGACCCAGGAGATCCCAGGAGGCCTCACCGCGGACGAAACTCCGGTAGGCCGCAAGCGTCAGCAACCCAAAGGAGAGAACCACGGATACCAAGCGGTCGGCGGCGCTATCGACAGTGATCTCCGCTCGTCCCGTGCCGTCATGCGATTCATTTGTCTACTCCTCCATGCGATCCACGCACGCGGAGGCGGGCGAGCGGAGCCTTGCGCTGGATAAGCGATCTCCGGACGGTGCCGCGGCAAGACCAGCACCTCATAGCATCACAGTGGAAACGACACCCTCAGTGCTTTGGACGCACGCGACCGTGCTCCATTTCAGTGCAGCCGGAGTTTCCCGACACTTCCGCTCGCGCTGCCCCTGTGACCTACTGGCGTCTCGGAGTGATCCGACCGCCTGTGACCGCTACGAGGGTCGGCCCGTACAGCGAGGGTCGTTCGACTCTATCCGTCGTGTCGATCGATCCGCAACAGTGGAAGGCGAAACGTGAGGTGCAGTGATGATCGAGCCGAGCGTCATCGATGCCAAGAAGGCAACGAAGGAGAATTCCTACTTCCGGAAGGTGCTGTTCACCGGGACCCGCAGCCAGCTTGTGGTGATGGCCTTGCTCCCGGGCGAGGAGATCGGAACGGAAGTACACCGCGAAATCGACCAGCTCCTCTACGTCGTGAGGGGCCAGGGGGTCGCCGTGTTTGGGAACGTCAAGGAGGCCTTCGCCAAGGGCGCGGTGTTCTGTGTCCCGGCGGGCACGACCCACAACGTGATCAACACGGGTGACGAACCACTAAAGCTCTTCACGGTGTACTCGCCGCCACAGCACGCTCCCGGGACCGTCCACGCGACGAAGGCGGACGCGGACGCAGCCGAGAAGGAGCTCGCGGCCACGGCTTGAACGCCACCCCATGACCGCCGAGGGTCGGCTGTGACTTCGTCCGGTGATCAGAAGATCTCAGCGCCGGCGCAGGGCTTTGAACACCGCGAGATAGAGGTCGTCGACTCGGGCGGCCTGGGCCGCGCCGGAACTGGCGTAGTTGTCGAGCCCCGGGGCGGCGTTGATTTCGATGACCGCATAATCGGCCGGCGGGTCAGCCAGCGATCCGCTTGGCAGCAGGAGGTCGACCCCACACAGCCGCAGGCCCATCTCGGCGGTGATCGCGACCGCCAGCCCGACGAAGCCGGGGTGGATCGTGTCGAGTGCCTCGACCGCGTCGCCGCCGGTGGAGAGGTTCTTGTTCGCCAGGAGCGCGGTGGCCGTTCCCGGCGGCAGAACACTGCCCCAGCGAAGGCGCTGCTCGCGCAGATGCATCTCGATCCGGAAGTCACGGCCGTCGAGCGTCGTGTCACGACCGGCACGAACGAACTCCCGCTGCTTGCGGTCGAAGAGCTGCCGGATCGTGGAGCGGCCATCGCCGACGACAGAGAGCGGCAGCCGTTCGTACGCCGAGATGACCGCGTCATCGAGCACCACCAGCCGGTAGTCCCGGCCACTGATGAACCGTTGGACGAGCAAGACCTTGTTGTCCCGGTGGATCGCCCGGGCGGCGCGATAGAAATTGGCACGGGTCGAAACCTTCGCCACGCCGCGGCCCTGGCTGCTGCTGTTCGGCTTCACGATGACGGGCCAGCCCAACGAGCGGGCGTAGCGATACGCGGCATCGATGTTCTGGTCCGAGCCGAGCATCCGGCCGAGCTTCGCCCCGTAGAACGGCCGGCCCTCGATCACCGGGTAGCCCGCCCGTGCGAGGAAGTACGCGGCAAAGTCCTTGTCGGACGCGAGCTCGGACGAGCCGAGCGGGTTGAGGTCGAGCATCTGGGCGTGGAAATAGCTCGTTCGGCCAGCCGGGAAGGTGATCTTCCCGACGAACCCATATCGTGGCTCAAGGTCGATCGTCGCTCCGGCCTGCGCGGCGAGCCGGGTGAGGGTATCGGCGATGAACCACCGATAGGAGCGTGCTGGTCGGGCCGTCCTGCCGCGGTCCTCAGCCGGGAACGGCCGATCAAGGGCACGCAGGTGCCCCGGAACCTCGACCTTGCGCCACATCTCAGCCGTCCTCGATCTCGAAACCGGCCCTCAGCTCGTTCCCCGCGCACGAACGAGATCGCGCGTGAGCTCCGCGTGTCCTGCATGCTCCGCGGTGTGCGCGATCGTCTGCAGGAGGAAATCGCGAGCGGTGGTCGCTCCAGCCGACAGGGTGGACACCGCGGGCACGGTCAGCGGCCCGACGCTGATGCGCGGCGCGGCATGTTTGGCCCCAAGGGTCACTGGATCGAGCCGCTCGAACGCCGCTGAGATGCGCGCCTTGGCTGCCGCCACTTCGCCCTGCACCGAGCGGGCGGTCCACGGCGCGAGGAACTCGGTATCCCGATCGCGAAGCGACACTTCTCCAGCGAGCTGCAGAACGGTGCCCTGCGCCGAGCCGACGACGTGCGTGACCAGCACGATCAGGCTGCTCCCCTGCTCGAGCGGCTTCCAAGCAATTTGCTCGTCATCAAGTCCATCGAGCGCCTCCGCCACGCGGTCCACATCGCGCAACAGACGGCGCCGGATCGATTCGAGCTCGGGGTCGAGGCTCATGAGGAGACTCCTTCCTTCCGACAGGCCTTTCGAGGTCCGCTCGGATTGCACGCAGCAGCAGTAGCTCGGAACGTTCGCTCCACCGGCCCCAGTCATCGCCGGAACGGGACTGCGCAGCGAGGCGGGGGTGGCACAAGTATCGGCATCGGAGATCTCTTCCGGGGTGGTAGGGTCGCGACTCGATCGTGGGGGAACAGCAGAACATGAATCGATCGATCGTCTTCATTCACGGCGCGTGGGTCACCGCGCGCTGCTGGGATCCGTTCGTCGGCTGGTTCGGCGCCCGCGGGTACACGTGTGTCGCGCCCAGCTGGCCGCACAAAGAGCGTGCGCCCGCGGAGCTGCGCGCCGCGCCGCCGGCCGGACTCGCGGGTCTCGGCGTCACCGAGATCGTCGATCATTACGCGAGCGTCGTCCAGCAGCTCCCGGAATCCCCGATCCTCATCGGCCACTCGTACGGCGGGCTGTTCGTACAGCTGCTGCTCGACCGCGGCCTCGGCCGGGCCGGGGTCGCGATCAGCCCGGCGCCGCCGCGCGGGGTGCTCGCGCTGTATCCCTCGAGCATCCGCTCAAACTTCGGCGTGCTCACACGCTGGGGCGGCTGGAGATCGATCGTGCCACCGTCGTTCGGTGAGTTCGCCTACGGATTCCTGAACAAGATGTCGGCCGCTGAGCAGCGCCGCATCTACGACGAGGAGGCAACCCCGGAGACCGGACGGATCTTCTACCAGGCCGCGTTCGCGCTCCTAGATGGGAAGCGGGCGACAGCCGTAAATTTCAGGAACGCCACGCGCGCGCCGCTGCTCCTTACCGCCGGATCGGACGACCACAATGTCGTGCCCGCCATGGTGCGAGACAACCACCGCAAGTATCGCTCGCCGGCCCGCACGGACTTCCACGAATTCGCTGGCCGCACGCACTGGATCATCGCGGAGCCGGGCTGGGACGAGGTCGCGACGTTCGTGGCGCGCTGGATCGAGGCACTGCCCGCAGGCCGCTGACCGCCGCATTCGACCGCTCTGCCACCGCTCCGAGGCAACGACGGTGGGCCGATCCGCGAGTTGACTAGCCGGGTCGGCTCGCTTCGGGGCCGGGGACGAATCGATAACCCGCAC
>DHJC01000043.1 GCA_002404155.1 Chloroflexi bacterium UBA4730
ACCCTCTTGACATAGGAGCATCGTGTGAAGTCCTGCCTGCTGTGCCTGCGCGCCGACCGGCCGATGACGCGAGAGCACGTCTTCGCGCACTGGCTTGTACGCCGGGTGCACGGCGGGCGCCTGATCGCCTCGAACGCGTCGCGCGGTGGGACGCTATCGACGACCGCGCCGGTACGGATCGCAGGCGTGACCGCCGCCGTCTGCGCCGAGTGCAACGCCGGCTGGATGAGCACGCTCGAAGACAGCTTCCGACGCGCGGTCTTTGCTCGTCCGCAGGTCGGCACGCTCCAGGCGGCAGACCGCATCACGCTGAGTCGCTGGTTTACGAAGACCGCGGTGCTGCTCGCCCATGCGCGGGGCGGCGCGCTCGTCGATGCTGCCCAAGGGCCGCAGCTCGGTTGCCGGCATGCCCGATGACGTCGAGGTGTTCTTGGCGCGGCGACGTCGACCACCGCAGCGCCTGGACTTCACGTTCGACCCGAGCACGGCTCGCGTTGCCATCCTGGTCGATGACCTCGTCGGGCACGTCGCGGCGCGCGGCGCGCTCGCGAGCCGTCACGGCACCCAGCTATGGCCGTTGCGCTCGCACCTGCTCCGCTGGGAAACGCTTCCCGTGATCACGGCGCTCATCGGCGAGTGACGGGCAGCGACCAAGAGAAGCCTTAGCCGTTGCCACCCGAGCGGCCGCCGCGTTCGCCGCCCGAATCCCCGCCGCTGTTGTGGTCCCCGCCGCCGTTGTCGCCCCCGCCCACTCATCGGCAACGCGGTCCGCAAGCTCTTCGAGCGCCTGAAGTCCCGCACCGGGATCCGCGACCTCTGTGCGCACATGCTCCGGCACACGCGCTCGGTGCACCGAAGCGCCCGTAGGCTTGCGCCTTCATGGATGTAGCCGACTTCACGTCACTCGCGACCTACGTGACGTTCATGCAAGAGGACATCGCACGCGAGGTGGGCATCTATCACTCCGGCCAGCTGCTCTGCGCGCTCGGATTAGTCGTCTATACGGAAGTGCTCGGCCGCGTCCTCCGATGGAACGACGACCAAGCGAACTTCTACGGCGGCCCGCGCGGAGACGAAGAACTGTATCGGCACTTCCAACGCCTTCTTCGACGAGCTCAGCGACGAGCACGCAGGGTGGCGAAAGGCGTGGGAAGCCGAACACTCAACGACTGATCTGTACGAGTCACTCCGATCAGGTCTCGTGCATGAGTACGCACCGAAGGTCGACGCGGAGTTCCGGATGGCGGGCCGGTGGCCGCTCGGCGTCGGAGAAGAAAGCGGCGTACTCGTCTTCGAGGTTGAGGGCTACTTCAATGCTTTCGCTGCCGCAGCCAACACGCTGCTTCAGCGTCTGATGCTCGATCCGTCGAGCTCGCTGCCGCCCGCCCGCTACCGACGTGATCAGTAGCCGACAAGCCGGTTGCGCCAAGCTGATCTCGCACTGGGCCTGACACCGTAGGCGGCCCTTTTCCCCCTAGTGCGAGACGGAGTCGCGGATCAGCGGACCGAACCTGCGCGTGTACGTTCGCGTCCGGTAGGGCGCAAGAAGCTGGGGCAGCACCGGGCGTAGCAGGGGGTCCGCGGCAAGGATCCGCTCGACGATCGCGTCCCGCTGGTGCGGCGCGAGCCGCCGGAGCTCCCGCAACGTCCGGACGTTCGCGTCATCCTCGACGACGCGGACCCGCGCGGGGTACGCGGTCACTGGTTCGTCGGGCCATCCGACTACAAACGGATCCACGAACCAAACACGTGCAGCGCTCGTACCCAGGTCACGGTCCCAAGTAACGGTCCCGTGACGAAACGCTCACGATTCATGACGAGAGATGGGCGTACTGCCCAGCCGGACAGGCCGACGGCTGCCCGGTAAGGGGCGGCCGTCCTACGAGCAAAGTCCGTCGCGAAGGACTTTCTTACCCGCCGCGCTTGCGGGACTTGATCGTGACGTTGTCGGGCCCGACGGCGTCGTCCTAGCCGGTGAACGCGTAGGCGAGGGCCGAGACTCGCGGCCATCTAATCACGCGTGGCCGGCATCCTCGCCGTCGGGGGGTCGCCTTGGAGACTAAAGATTGGTCGCCGGTGGCCAAAATGTCGCGTCCAGCTCAACTACTGAGCCGGAGACCACAGTTCGACGCCGGTGATGACCAGAGTTTGGCGGGCGTTTTGGCCGACCCGGCGATAGTCGCTGACTCCGTTCGCTCGATGACGAGAGTGGAAGGGCTTAGAACGCCCCGGGTTCGTCCTCGTCACGGATGGTCTGCGCGCCCGCCCCGTTCAGGACCTGCATCGCGCGGTTGCGCTCCTCGCCGGGGCACTGAACCGACACGACCGCGCCGCCGCGCCGGATCGCACGGGTAAATGCGGCCGCGTCCGGCCCATGGCGCCCGAGGGTTGACCCGACGACCAGCCCGATGACCGCGAATCCGCCCACGGCACCGAGGGACCCGAGCACGAGTCCGACTGGATCGTTCCCGAGGTTGCCCCAAATGCTGAGACCGGCCACGAGAACGATTCCGAGTCAGGGTGACGTGGGGAGAGGAGATAGAGGCTCCGGAAGTGGGCCAGTTGACATCCTGCGGTGTTCGCCGAGCTCGGATCGCCCTCGCGGTCGGCGTTTGGTACACGGCCATCCGGAGGCCACTGGCAGGACGCTGAGTCGGAGCGCCTTGACGTGGTCGAAGTTCACTTCGGCCAGAAGGTTCGGCACGTCCGCATCCATTCGATGCGTGCTCGCGTTGCTGAAGACGTGATGGCCGGCCTTCGCGAGGGCGGCCTCGTGCTCCTGCGCGGCGTCCGTGGGTAACGCACTGAAGCAGAGGTCAGCGTCGACGTCGGCCCGGGTGGGCTCAAGCTTCATGTTCGCGACCGACTCCGGCATCGGCGCGGGCAGGTGCCAGTGCACGGCGTCGGCGTAGCGCTTGCCGGCGCTGCGGTCGGACGTCGTGAGCGCGGTCAGCTTGAACCACGGGTGATCGGCCAGCAGGCTGATGAACCGCTGCCCGACCGTACCCGTCGCGCCCAAGACCGCGACCATCCGCTGCTTCGTGACGTGTGCCATCTCGTCAAAGTGTGACGCATCCGCGCCCACCGCCCTAGCATCGGCTCGTGCCAGGCACCGCGCCTTCGACCGGCTTGGCCGGCGAGCGGCGCATCGTCACCGTGCTCTTCTGCGACCTCAAAGGCTCGACCGCGCTCGCCGAGTCGCTCGACCCGGAGGCATGGGCGGAGCTCGTTGACGGCGCGTTCCGAGCCCTGCGCGGGCCGATCGACCGCTACGAGGGCACCGTCGCGCGAGTGATGGGTGATGCGATCCTCGCGTACTTCGGCGCGCCGGTCGCGCACGAGGATGATCCCCAGCGGGCGATCCTCGCGGCGTTCGAGATGCGTCGTGAGCTCGCCCAATACCAGGCGTCGCTCCCCGCCGGCCGGAGCGTCGACCTCGCGATCCGGGTCGGCATCAACACCGGGCTGGCCGTCGTCGGCGACAGCGGCGGGCAGGGTATCGAGTACACGGCACTCGGCGATGCAGTGAATGTCGCCGCGCGGCTCCAGGCCGCCGCGCCGATCGGCGGGATCGTCGTCGGTGCCGCGACTGAGCGGCAAGTGCGTGACGCGTTCGAGCTACGGCCGCTCGGCCCGCTCGAGCTGAAGGGACGCGCGGCACCGGTCCTCGCGTTCGAGGCGCTTCGGCACCGGGAGGGCACGCGCGCGGCGCACGCAGTCCCGGTGGTGGGTCGCAAGACCGAGCTCGACGTGCTTCGCGAGGCCGCGGCCGACGTGCATGCGGGAGTCGGTCGCGTCGTCGCCATCGTTGGCGACTTCGGCCTCGGGAAGACGCGCCTGCTCGAAGAGGTGCGGACCGAATGGGAGCGGCTCGGCGGTGGATCGTGGAGCGAGGCGCGCGCCCAGTCGTATGGCGGCGCGACGCCCTATCTCCTGCATCGTCAGTCCATCTTCGACGCGTGCGGCGTGCGCTCCGAAGACCCGCCCGCCGTCGTGCGCGAGCGGGTGGAAACAGCGTTCACCCGTCTCGGCCAAGACGCGGAGGCGATCGCGACGCTCGGCTGGATGCTCGGGATCCCGCCCGAGGGCGCGCAACCGCCTCCCGCCGAGGTCTTGCGCGATCGGATATCGCGCACGACGCAGGATCTGCTTCGGCGCCGATCAGGCGAAGGCCCGAGCGTGGTCGTGTACGACGATCTGCACTGGGGCGACCCTGCCTCGGTCGACCTCATCGGCGAGCTCTTCGTCGTCGCGGAGGACGCGCCGATCCTGTTCCTCTGGACGATGCGACCGGAGCGCGAGTCCGCGGCCTGGCGGCTGAAGGAGCGGGCGGCGCGTGACTACCCGCACCTCTACCGAGAGCTCGCGGTCGCGCCGCTCGACGCCGACGCCTGCCGGCTACTCCTTGGAGCGCTGATGCCCCGCGCGCGTCTTCCGGAAGCGCTGCTCTCGCAGGTCATCGAGCGCGCGGAGGGGAACCCGCTCTTCGTGGAAGAGCTCGTTCGGGCGATGGAGGACCAAGGTGTCGTGCGCCGCGACGGCGAGACGGTTGTCGCCGGCGATATCAACGACTTGCGGCTTCCCGAGACCGTCCAGGGCATCGTGGCGGCACGGATCGATCGGCTCGATCCCGACAGCAAGCACACCCTGCAGCTCGCGTCGGTCATCGGACGGACCTTCGACTACGACGTCTTGCGAACGCTCGACGATGCTGATGGGCTCGACCGGCGGCTTGTCACGCTGCAGCGCGGCGAGCTCATCCGCGAGCTGCAGCGTGAGCCGGACCGCCGGTTCGCGTTCCGCCACGCGCTGACCCAGGAGGCCGCGTACGAGTCCCTGCTGCAGCGTCGCCGTCGTGAGGTCCATCGCCTCGTCGCCGAAACGCTGGAGCTCCGTCATCAGGCACGGCAGGAGGAGTTCGCCGGGATCATCGGGCGGCACTTCGCGGACGCCGCGGATCCGCGCGCGGTCGGCTATCTCCGCGTGGCCGGCGATCGCGCGCTGCGGGTTCACGCGATCGACGACGCGATCGAGAACTACCGTGCGGCGATGGGGCTCATCACGCCGTCGGCCGAATCCGAGCTCGTCACCGCGGTCGCCCTCGGACTCGGCCGCGCCTACGAGTTCAAGGGTCGCCACGACGACGCGCTCGCGACCTACGAGGCGCTCGAGCAGCAGGCTCGTGAGCGAGGTTCAGCGACGATGGAAGCTGCCGGGCTGACCCAGCGGATCATCATTTTCGCCACGCCGACCAGCCGCCGCGACCTCTCGATGGCCGTTCGGCTGCTGAAGGTCGCGACGCCACTCGCTGAGCGTGGCGGCGATCCGCGCGTCAAAGCGCGCCTCGGC
This sequence comes from Chloroflexi bacterium UBA4730, assembly GCA_002404155.1. Taxonomy (GTDB): domain Bacteria; phylum Chloroflexota; class Limnocylindria; order P2-11E; family P2-11E; genus UBA4735. Next base: position 5,350 of record DHJC01000043.1, read on the forward strand.
TGGGCCCGTATGGGTGTCGCCGCCTGGACCGGCGACTACGACGGGGCGATGACGGCCGGGCAGGAAGCCGTGCGCCTGGCTCGAGAGCATGGATTGCGCGACGTGCTCGCACTGACGCTCAACGATCTCGCGAGGGCGATGATCGGCGACGGCCGGCTCGATGACGCTAAGCAGCCGCGCGACGAGGCGATCGCGTTGCTACGCGAGCTCGGCGACAAGCCGATGCTCGGCGACGCGCTCGGCTCCCGCGCCCTCGCTGCACTCGCGGATCACGATTTCCGGACCGCGCTCGGCGCGGCCACCGAGGCGCGTGCGATCGCCGACGAGATTCACAACGACTGGGGCCGGTCGTTCGCGGACATGAATCTGAGCCGCGCCCGGGCCGAGACCGGTGACTTCGGTGCGGGGATCGAGCTCGGCGAATCGTGTGTGGCCTATGGCGATCGCGCCGGCTTTGTGATCGCCCAGGTGGGCATGCGCGCCGAGCTCGCCAGGGCGTACTGGGAGTCCGGCGACCCGGTACGCGCGACCGAGCACCTGCATGCCGGCCTCCGGATCGCTGAAGAGAAGGGCTCCGCCGTCATCCGCTGGGCGGCCGCGGACGGCCTCTACATCGCCCTCCAGAGCGACGATCCCGCGGCGACCGACGGATGGCGCGCGTTCATCGAGGAGCATGAGCGCGGACTCGAGCGGGAACGCCAGGACGTGCAGGTGCTCAGTCAGGTCGCGTCGGAGCTCCTTGCCGGTCAGCACGTCTCGGCGGCGGCGCGAGCGCGCGCGATCCGGGAGAGCCAGGAACGCAAGGGGTTCAGTGCCATCGTCGGCGACTGGTATTGGCTCGAGGCCGAGGCCTTGCGGCGCGCCGGCCGGATCCCAGAGGCAGAGCGCGTCCTCGAATCCGGGCTCGCGGATTACCGCGAGCATGGCATGCACCGCGGTATCTGGCAGCTCTCGCGTCTTCTGCTGCGGATCGCGCGCGCGGGGGGCGATGCGGCGCTCACGGAACGGATCCTCAAGGAAAGCGCCGACTCTCGAGAGATCATCGCTCGCTCCCTCGTCCGCCTTGGCCTCCGCGACGCATTCCTGAGCGATGCGCGACCGCCGCTCCTCGCGCCGGCCCCGGCTGCCGCTCCGCTTCGCTAGGTCTCCTGGAACTCCTGGTGGATCGCCCGGACCGCGTTCTCCCGGTCCTTCTCCGACACGACGAGCGAGATGTTGAGCTCGCGACAAGTGGCGCCGGCGCGCCGTTCTTAGGAAATTCTTAGGGATTGACCGCATCTGGCCCGAAGGGGACCAACGCGCAAAGCCAGATGTCCACCGAGCGCAGATCCGCCCGTCCCACGTTCGGCCCGTTGGCGCGCCACACGAGGCCGGAGGAAACGCCGCCGATTCGAGGCTCATTCAATACCGCGTGCGGGCGGCTGACGCAAGCGCGCCCCGGTGTCGCGGGTGCGGGATTCGGAGTCCTCTCTTGATGAACGAGCAATAGGTCTTCGAGAGGGAGGTCGCCTTCGAGATCGTCGCGCCCAACACGTCCGCCAGGGGTGGTAGAAGTTCTGAAACGCTCGTGCTCCTCCGGATTCAGCCGCTCACGTCCTGTCGTCGCCATCGCCCCGGCGTGGGCGCCTGCTGGCGCTCGCGCTCCGCTTCCTGCCCGCGCGACCGCTATGCCGCGGGTTGTTGGCGGCTGCGCGAAGCCCCCCGACCCGCCGAGCTTTGGCGGCAGGTCGCCCGCCGCCTTCGTTCGCTCTAACGTCGCCCGCGGTGGGCGCATATCGGTCAAACACGTGCCCGCGTGACGCTTCGCCCCGTACACGAAACGAACCTTTTGTGGTAGTTGTGTTGAGTGTGCCGCTGACCGTCGTCGGCTACGTGCGGGTGTCGACCGACGAGCAGTTGGACTCCGGTGCGGGGCTCGAGGCCCAGCGCCGGGCGATCCGTGACGAGTGCCAACGCCGAGGCTGGCGGCTTGCCGACATCTACGAGGATGCGGCCTCGGGGCGAGCCCTCACCGGGCGCTCCGGCCTGAAAGCCGCCTTGGCCGCGCTTGACGGCCGCGTTGCCACGGCGCTCGTGGTTGCGAAGCTTGATCGCCTCTCGCGTAGCGCGCGCCCCTCCGGACCGATCCATCGCTGCAGCGCGGAACGGAGAACGCGCGCAG
>DHJC01000086.1:0-6756 GCA_002404155.1 Chloroflexi bacterium UBA4730
GGCAGTATTCGACCGACGGCGACAGTCCTGGAGGCCGCGCAGCTCCTGGTGCCAGCTCTTGTTGCACGCCATCGCATAGCTGAGCGCCTCGAAGAAATCAGCGGACCGCGTGTATCCATCGATTTCCTTCTGAGTGTCGAACAGGATTTCCATGACTTGGTGTCCTTTCATTCTTCATCTTGTTTCGTAGCGATAGAAGCTTCGGCCAGAGACTCCCGCAGCCTGCGCCGCAGGCTCTGGCCAGTTGCCGGCCCGTACGAGTTGCGCGATCCTGCCGCTCACCTCGGACGTGAGCCCGCTCGGCCTACCCACACTCGCTAACGCCTACGACACCGAGTCCGCGCGTTCATTTAGCGCCGTCAGAGCCGGGCAACCGCCCACCGGCGGGGTGAGTTGACCGCCATATAGGTCGAACGGCTCCCACCACACGGTGCTGATGTCTTCGAAGTCAGCGGCCGCGGACGGGCCGGCACGCTGGAAGACGTCCCGCAGCGACTCGCCCTTCTGTTGAATGGGCAAATCGGTCCATGACCGACCCGCCCGCCGGGTCTCATCGACCATCGCCACCAAGCCACCGAGAATCTCGGAGAGCATGAGAGCGGTTTCTGTAAGCGTTCGAGCGCAGCAGACATCCGGCCAGGGCGCTGGCGCTCGAGGATCTAGTTCTTCCAAGTTGTGCAGCTGCTGGTGCACGCTCTTGCTGCACGCCATCGCATAGCTGAGCGCTTCGAAGAAATCGGTGTCCCGCGTGTATGCGTCGAGTGCATCTTGGTCGTCGAGCTGGGTTGCCATGACTTGGTGTCCTTTCATTCCTGATCTTGTTTCGTCGCCGGGAGCGCCGTGTTCATCGGTTTGGCCAGCCGCCCGGAAGGATCGGCGGGCGACGCTTGTGTCGAGACCGTGATCGCCGAGCGAGTGGCGCCGGGGACCATCACAGCCGGCGGCGGGTCTCGAGAGCGCGGCCCGCTCCCCCACCTCCGTCGTGCCACACGCCTCGACACGGTGGCCAACGGGCGCCGCGCGGAGCCGAGCCGCGTACTGCGCCCATGACCGCCAAGAGCCGCCATACCGGGGCACACGCGCGGCCTCGCGCCGGTCACGTCGCCACGAGCGCCAGCGCCCTTCACGCGACCGGTTGATGTGGCGGCGCGCTGGTTGCGGTCAGAACTGCGGTCAGACGGCGATTCGCGTCCTACCGTCGCGCGCGGAAAGTGCCCATTTCGTGCGGAGGGGGAGGGATTCGAACCCTCGGGAGCCTTGCGACTCCAGCGGTTTTCAAGACCGCTGAGGTCAACACCGTCGGACCGGCCGCAATGGTTTGCCAGACCATTGCACCTGCGACCCCAAACCGCCGCACGCCAAATAGTTCAGCGCCGCGGTACCCCGGTCGAGGCGGCGGTGGAGCACGCGAGAGAGCAACTCGTCAGGGGCTACTGGTCACCCACTTCGCGCGTCGGTGCAATCAAGAAGATCCATATGTCCCACGTAACGTGACTGACGATCAGCGCCGCCATCGGCGCACCAAACAGCGCCAGGGCCGACCAGTAAAGGCCGGCTACCGTGGCGGCCCCAATCAGCGCCGGGTTCCCGGTCACCAGGTGAGCTCCTCCGTAGGCGACGGTCGCTGCGACAGCAGCGGGCGGGCCGCCCCAGCGACGCGCGATCGACCGCTGGAGCAGACCTCGCCAGAACAACTCCTCAGCCGGCCCAATGACGGCAGCCAACCGCATGGCGATCTCGTCCTTCGGTCGAAGGCTTCGGAGTTCATAGATGTCCCCGATGTTCTCGTTGCCCGATGGCAGGATCCTGCGCGCGATCCGGTCACCGACCTGGAAGACTCCGTAGAGGCCGGCGGCGATCCCGAGCCCTAGCGCGACGTCACGTGCTCGAAGCCGCGGCCGCTGCAGCGATCGGTCGCCGGCGATCGCCAACGTACCGAGAATCGCGCCGGTCGTCGTCATGCGGTCCCAGAACCGGTCGCGCGGTCCGCGGAACGTCAGGGCGAACGCCGGGTACGCAATGAGAAGTCCGAGCTTCGCGAGCTTCAACGAACCACAGCCGCCAGGACCAGTCCGAGAACCAACAGCAGGCCGAACGTCGCGTGCAGTTGCGCCGTCTCGAGGTCGATCATCGCGATCGCCCGCTGCTGACCGCTGGCGCCCAACTCCGAGGCCCGGAGCGCGCGCACGAGGAGGGGCAACGACAGCACCGCGAGCAGCGCATACGCCGGCAGGATCGCCAGAGCAACTGCCATCGCCAAGGCCATGTATGCGCCCACGACGAGGCCTACATACCAGTAGTGGGCGACCTTTCTCCCGAACCGCGTTGAGAGGGTCGCTGCGCCCATACGGGCATCCTCGCTGATGTCGCGCCACTCGTTCCCCTGCAAGATCGCAGCAACGAGCAGTCCGACCGGAATCGCCAGGATGACGGACCGCGGGTCGAAGAATCCCGCGACGACGTAGTGCGACCCGACGACCATGAGCACGCCCATTTGCAGGAATACGAGGGGCAGCCCAAGCGCTTTGTACTTGTACTCGAACGGGGGCGCCGTGTACGTGTAGCCCCCAATGAGACCGACGATCCCGAGTGCAACGACGGGCCAGCCGCGCTGCGTCACGAGGAAGATGCCGATGAGGGCCGCGACCGTGAAGGCGAGGAACGCGATGCCGAACGCGTCGCGCTCGGTGACCTTCCCTTCCACGATCGCGTGGCTCGCCCGCGGCGAGGTGATCGAGTCGATGCCCTTCCGCACGTCGTAGATCTCGTTGATCACGTTGGTCCCGACGTGGATCGCGACACCGCCAACGAGCGCCGCCAGGAAGTAGTCCCAATGGAATGCCCCGTCGATCGCGGCGAGCGCGCCGCCGGCGCAGACCGGCACGACCGACGCCGTGAAGCTGAACGGCCGGATGATCTCGTAGGCGCCGTGCAGCTTCCGCCACGCCCGGTCGGTCGTCGTGAGCTGCTGCGTCTCGAGCCCGGCGCGCTGCGCGCGCACGGCGACCTCTCCGGCGCGACCGTACGTGACCGCGGCGCGGAGCACCGCGCTGACCTGATCCTCGTCCTGCACGATCGGCTGCAGCAGGGGCACCTGCATCCCCGCCTCGTGGTACTCCCAGGCGCGCGCAGCGACTTCGTCGGCGGTCCCGCAGAGCAGGAATGCGTCGAGGAGCTCGTCGGGGATGAGCGACTGGGCCTTGTGGAACTCCTCGGTGCGCCAGGCCGCGGCGATCGCGTCGCGGAGCGCGGGCTCGAACCCCGCTCGCTTCAGCGTGACGTCGGAGAGGATCGACATCATGTAGATGACGAACGGCTCGCGCTTCGCGCGGTTGAGCGCCTCGCGGCGCGTCTTGTCGATGAGCGAGAGCAAATAGCCAGAGGTCTCGATCGCGTTCGGGTCTCGACCCGCGACCTCGGCCGCCTTGTACATCCGGCGAATCAGGACCTTAAACCCGGGGATCGACTCGGCTGGGCGTGCGAGATAGCCGTCAGCCTTCTGCCCTGCGAGCTGCATCATCGGCGTGCGATAGGCGGCGATGAAGATCGGCACGCGATGCACCGGGGCGAACATCGCCTGGAGCGGCGGCAGGCCTGGCTTCCCCGACGGGAGTCGCTCCCCTGCCCAGAGAGCCCGGATCTTGTCGATCGCGTCGCTCACGCGCGTCACGCCGTCGTCCGGCGTGTACGGGATCCCCATCTGACCCAGCCGGAATGGCAGGCCAGTCCCGAGCGCGAGAGTGATGCGTTCCGGAGCGATCTCGTCGAGCGCACTCACCGTCATCGCGATCAGCGTTGGGTCACGGGTGAATGGGTTCAGTGCGCCGAGGCCCACTCGGATGTCCGAAACCTGTGCGGCTACGGCGGTCGCGTATGTGACCGCGTCCCGCTCGAAGTAGCTGTCGTGGAACCAGAGGGACTCGATCCCCGCAACGCGAGCGCGCTCCGCCCATTCGACGATGTCGGAAACGCTGCCGCGGGCCGCGAGTCCAACCCCCACCCGGCGCACGAGTTCAGCCATCCATGCTCCCCCGGCTACTACGTATCAGATTAGGGTCTCGGATTCGCTATGTCTGGCCGAGACCCCGACGCTTTGCAGCGAGCGCTTCTTGTAGGTGTTCGGATCGGTACTTCCGGAGTTTGAAGATGACCAGATCGCGTTCCTTACCGAGCTTATCCACGCCTTGTTTGTAGAAGTGGTCCGCGTAGAACATTTGATGGACGTACTCGACGAACCCGTCTTTGAGAATCTTGAAAAGATGAATGTCTGGCGATCGATCCGCGATCGCCCAGTTCCCTCGCACAAGCTCCTGATCGCCCGCTTGTCCCTCGCCGCAGTAACCGTAGGTCTGGAGGTCGATCCACTCGTCCTGATAGCCATATTGATTGCCGGTCTCGCCCGTAAACAGCAACGCATAGTCAGCGTCGCTCGGTGTTGAAATGCCACCTTGGCGTTGGCCGCCCCACACCTTGTGGAGATCTGTTCGCCGGTACACGTCGCCAGGCTTGAACTGGCCGTCAGGGAGCGACCGCGGACTCATTTCGAATGAACGAGCGCCCGGGCCCGAGATTCACGCGCGAGCCGGCCGGCAACTCCACCCATTGCCTCAGCCGTCCGCGCACTCGCGTCGTGCGCGAACATGCTCACACTCGCCTCAGTCATCTTGATCGAGTGGCCCGGCACGGGATCCGTCGACACCGGGAAGCCGATCGCGGTCGTTGGGTAGCGCTGCGAGAGGTTGCCGAGGTCGGTCGACGCAGTCACCAGATCCCCGTGCCGCACGTCCTTGGCGCCGAGACGCTCGAGCTCCTTCACCAGCATGTCGGTGAGCACCGGGTCGGGTGTCGTCGGCTCGTAGAGCCGCATTTCCTCAGTGATCTCGACGGTGCAGCCGTGCTGCATCGCCGCCCCGTCACAGATCTTCCGGAAGTGCTCGAGCATCTCGTGCAAGAACGTCATGTCGGGCGAGCGCAGGCCGATCACGGCCTCGGCGTACGACGGAATGATGTTCGCGGCCGCGCCGCCGTTCGTGATGATCCCGTGCACCCGCGCGTCGCTCGGGAGGTGCTGGCGCCAGGCATCGATGGCGACGAACATCGAGATCACCGCCGAGAGCGCGTTCTTGCCCTTCTCCGGCGACACCGCGGCATGCGAGGCGAGGCCGTGGAATCCGATCTTGAGATTTGTGATGCCGAGCGTGGTCTGCCCGACGCCCCACCAGTTCCCGCCGGGGTGCGATGAGAGCACCGCGACGCAGTCCGTGAACACGCCGGCGTCGAGGAGATCGAGCTTCCCGCCGCCGCTCTCCTCCGCGGGTGCACCGATGAGCTCGATCCCGATCTCGAGCGTCGCCGCGTCGTTCGCGGCGAGCAAGTAGGCGCCGACGTTGCTCATCGCGATGAGGTTGTGCCCGCAGCCATGCCCGACGTCCGGGAGCGCGTCGTACTCCGCGAGGAGCGCGACGAACGGTCCCTTGGCCGGACCGATACGTGAGCGGAACGCGGTCTCGAGCCCGCCGTACGGCCGCTCCATCGTGTGACCGTACTTCTTGAGTAGCCGCTCGATCGCGGCGACCGCCTTGAACTCCTTGTACGCAAGCTCCGGCGCGGCATGGATCTCGCGCGACAGCGTGACCAGGTCCGCCTTCAGGCTTTCGTCCATCCCCACTCCCCTGCTATACTGCCCTGTAGCGCGATCCCCCACCCTTTCTTGATCGCCGGGCGAGACGCAGCGATGCGCCCCCGGACCTTCCTCCACCAAGTCCCCAATACACGCGCACAGCAATAAGGAGCGAACGAACCGCTTGGAAACCCCAGAGAACCCGGTCCCCGCACAGCCTGACGACGCTCCGTCGTCCACCGCCGCAGCCCCCACCCCCATCGTCGAACGCCGCCTACGCCCCCGGAACGGCAACGGCGCGCCCGTGGCAGCAGCAGATGCGCCGCCGCCGCGCACCCAGCCCGAGCCGCAGCCGAGCCGCAAGTTCTACGCGATCACCGAGCTCCTCGAGATGAACCCAAAGCAGATGCTCGAGGCCGCCAAGGAGTTCGGGGTCACCGACCTCACCGGTGCCACGACGAAAGACGACATCATCATGCGCATCCTTCAGGCCCAGACGGAGGCCCAGGGGAACATCTTCGCCCAGGGCATCCTCGAGATCGTCGAGGACGGCTTCGGCTTCCTCCGCCGCTCGAACCTCCTCCCCTCGCCGCAGGACGTATACGTGTCCTCGAGCCAGGTGCGGCGCATCGGCCTGCGCACCGGCGACTTCGTCACCGGCCAGACCCGCCCGCCGAAGGACTCGGAGAAGTACTTCTCGCTCCTGCGTGTCGAAGCAGTGAACGGCATCGACCCCGAGCTCGCGCGGCGCCGCCCGCACTTCGAGGACCTCACCCCGATCTTCCCCGAGGAGATGTTCCACCTCGAGACCGAGAACGCGAACCTTTCTCAGCGGCTCATCGACCTGGTGAACCCGCTCGGCAAGGGCCAGCGCGCGCTCATCGTGTCGCCGCCGAAGGCCGGCAAGACGACGCTCCTCAAGGACATCGCGAACGGCATCGCCGGCAACCACCCCGACACGCACATCATGGTCGTGCTCGTCGGTGAGCGGCCCGAGGAAGTGACGGATATCCGTCGCTCGATCAAGGGCGAGGTCTTCTCGTCCACGTTCGATGAGCCCACCGAGAACCACACCCGCGTCGCCGAGCTCGCGCTCGAGCGCGCGAAGCGCCTCGTCGAGGGCGGTCGCGACGTCG
>DHJC01000086.1:6851-23377 GCA_002404155.1 Chloroflexi bacterium UBA4730
CCGCCGAAGCGGTTCTTCGGCGCGGCCCGGAACGTCGAATTCGGCGGTTCGCTCTCCATCTTCGCGACGTGCCTCGTCGACACCGGCTCGCGGATGGACGACGTCATCTACGAAGAGTTCAAGGGCACCGGTAACTCCGAGATGATCCTCGACCGCAAGCTCCAGGAGCGGCGGACATTCCCGGCGATCAACATCCCGGCGTCAGGGACCCGGCGCGAGGAGCTGCTCCTCTCGCCCGAGATCATGCGGCAGGTCATCCTCCTGCGGAAGATGCTCTCGGCGGTCGGTCAGATCGAAGGCACCGAGCTCCTCCTCCAGCGTCTCGGGAAGACGAAGACGAACAAGGACTTCCTGTCAGCCATCGCCAAGTCGATGGAGTCGGATAAGAGCTAACGCGCGAGTTGTCCGTGTCGAGACTGAAAGCTCCCACTCCTCTCGCCCGCACCTTCGACAAGGGGCTGAACCTCCTCGTGGCGCACAGCGGAGAGTGGAAGGCGATCAGCCTGGATCACGATCTCGGCGACGTCCACGATCGGACCGGACTCGATTTCGTGGACAGGATGGCGGCGTTGGACGTGTGGTGCCCGGACATCTACGTGCACAGCATCAACCCGGAGGGCCGGACTGCGATGCTCGACTTCGTTGCGGCGGAGGACCGCCGACGCGGGCTCTCCGCGGGGCGCGTGCACTCGATCGCGCGTCCGAATGACCACACCGGCTGCGATACGACGATCTATTGCTGGTACTGCACCGATCCGCGTGACCGCGAGGACTGGGCGGAGGCCTCGGCATGAGTCGCCGCGACGTACCCGCGTGGATCCCGAGCGCACGCTTCGAGGAGGCGGTCGTGTACGCCGTCCGGACGCATGCGCTCCAAGCGCGCAAGGGCGGCACCGTCCCCTACCTCGCGCATCTCTTCGCGGTCGCCTCGCTCGTGATGGAGGACGGTGGATCCGAAGACGAGACGATCGCAGCACTCCTCCACGATGCCGGCGAGGACCAGGGCGGCGAGCCGCGGCTGCACGACATCGGGGCGCGTTTCGGATCCAACGTCGCGGCGATCGTGCTCGGGTGCAGCGACACGCTCGATGTGCCGAAGCCACCGTGGGAGCAGCGCAAGCGCGACTACGTCGCGCATCTCCGCACGGCGACACCGGAGGCGCTGCGCGTGTCCCTGACGGACAAGCTGCATAACGCGCGCTCGATGGCGGCCGATCACGCAGTCGCCGGTGATGCCCTCTGGGCGCGCTTCAACGCGCCCCGCGACGCGCAGGCTGCGTACTACCGGCAGCTGTGCGACGCGTTCCGCGCGCGGCGCGACGGCGGCCCGATGGTCGCGCAGCTCTGCGCCACCGTCGAGGAGCTCTTCGGCTCGTGAGCGAAGGCGAGATCCCCGAGATCCCCGAGATCCTGGGGACGGAGGGCGCGATCGATGGTTGGTGGGCACCGCGAAGGGATGGCATGCAGCTACATCATGAGGATGTGAACGGCACCCAGCGGACGATCTCTGCCGGCATCGGCGTGGACGGCGACCTCGTGTTGTCGGCCCAAGATCTCGGCAGGGCGCCGCGAGCGGTGTGGAACCGCGATGAGTACGAGTTCTGGGCCACTGTCGCGCCGGATCAGAAGGACGCGCTGCTCCTCGCGCTCATCGCCGACCGCTTCGGTGGCCAGGGCGACGCCGTTGATCGATTCCGCGACTGGCTGACCGCGCACGGCATTCCGCACGAATTCCACAACTGGATGTAGTCGGGGCCAGGGAGAGCTGGGACGCCGCCCCTACCCCTCGACCTTCGCGATCTGTGGGACGACGTCATCTACGAAGAGTTCAAGGGCACCCGGCGCGGGGAGTTCCTCCTCTTGCCGAGGAGCCCTCTCCTTCGCTACTGTTTCAGCAGCATCAGGAGTGACCCGCAAGGGTCCGGCAACCGGCCTGGAGACGGTACGGTGCCATCGGGTGAAAGCCCGGATGTGCGAGGCGCAGGCCTCGAACAGTGTCTCCGCGGAAGCGTGAAAGCCGCCCGTCACCTGAGGTGATGGCGGCTTTTCTGTTTCCCGCGCGCTTGGTGCGTCCGCGAAACGCGAAGGAGGACGCACCCATGGACCTCGACAGCCAGACCCTCGTGGAGCGCGCACGAGACCTTCCGGTATTCGATGGCTACCCATACCTCGTGACGGCGCTCGTCGGGGGGCTGTATCACTTCATTGTCCTGCCGGGCGACCTCGGACGGTCCGAGCTGGTGACTCTGGCGCGCCGCCAACACTCCGCCAACCGTCTCCGGACCTGCCTTGCGGGCGGGCCAGATGCGGCCACGTACGTCTCAGACGACGGGGAGGAGGTGGCGGAGGTTCCCCGTTGCACCGATCCCATTTCGGATCGCCTCCTGGGTCCCGAGGAGTTCCCCATCACCGCGGAGCTTCGCGACCGGCAGCACCGGCTGCGCGCATTCATCGCCGCCAGCCAGACTCGTAGCGCCGGCGGTTACCTGGTCGACCGGATGCGGGGGCGGACGGCAACGGCCGAGGACCTGGTGCGCCTCTCGGGCACGGATCCGGACGGCGTCCCGGTGGGCCTCGCCCGCTGCGCGGTCTGCACGGCCTACCGGGGGGAGTACCTCCCGGGTCACCAGCCGGGCCTGGTCGTCAGGGTGTTCTGCCGGTGCGAGAACCACAACCGCTGCGCGCGGTGCCTCCACCGCTTGCACGAGCATCGGCTCGGGGCCGCCTATTACGACGAGCGCCGGGCGGGCGTCTGGCACGTTCCGGCGTTCTGCGGCCTGAGTCACGTGTGTCCGCAGCGTGGCGAGCGGTGAGCCGAATCCGACGCTATGGCATCAGGCCAGCTGGGAGGAGGGAACCGCCATGCCTAGCACGCTCCTCGTCACGAGCGAGTCGGTGACGGAGGGTCACCGCACATGCGACCCCAAACCGCCGCACGCCAAATAGTTCTGCGCCGCGGTCCTGACCCAGGTCGAGCCGGTGATGGAGCACGCGAGAGAGCAACTCGTCAGCGGCTACTGGTCACCCACTTCGCGCGTCGCTGCAAGCAAGAAGATGCAAGTGTCCGACGTAACTTGACTGACGATCAGCGCCGCCATCGGCGCACCAAGCAGCGCCAGGGCCGACGAGTAGGCGCCGGGTCATCCTCCTCCGGAAGATGCTCTCGGCCGTCGGTCAGATCGAAGGCACCGAGCTGCTGCTCCAGCGTCTTGGGAAGACGAAGACGAACAAGGACTTCCTGTCAGCCATCGCCAAGTCGATGGAGTCGGATAAGAGCTAGTCGGACTCGCCGCCCGCAGCCGTCGGCTAGGCAGAAGAGTCCTCCGGCGGCCGCGTCGGCCGATCATGCCGAACAGCGCGAGCGGGAGCGCCACGCATCCTCACGGTCCCATCGAGGAGCACGCCTTCGCCGACGATGAGTGAGGGCGTCGTCACGTCGGCGGTCACGCTCGCCGGGGCGTGCAGCTCGATGGCCCGCGTCGCGGTCAGACTCCCGCGCGCTTCGCCGGTCACGTTGATGGAGCCGCAGCTGATGTCGGCGTTCACGTCAGCGCCGTCGCCGATCACGAGCGAGTCGCCGGAGAGGATCTGCCCTTTGAAGCTGCCCTCGATGCGAAGCGTGCCGGTGAACCGGAGCGTCCCGTCGAACGCGACGCCCCGGCCAAGGATCGCCTCGGACCGCTCGGCGGGACGCGCCGCCGGGCGCTCGACCGTTGGTACCGCGGGCGGCTCGACGGCGTTGGACTCGACCGTCGCGCGCGGCGCGGGTAGGTCCAGCGACGGGCTGGGATCGGTGCGGTGGCCGGTACGGAACATTTCAGCGCCCCCTTGCAGCGGTTACGTTACTCAACGGCGCCGGCCAGCGTGCGCTACGCGACAATGTCCGGCGATGTCCGGAGCCGCCCGCCGCGGTCCGCTGCTCACCCTCCTCTGGCGCTCTCACCGGTTCTGGTACCGCCTCACCGGCGGCCGGATCGGTACCCGGCTCGCCGGCTGGGACGTGCTTCTCCTCACGACGCGGGGCCGGCAGAGCGGCGAGCGGCGGAGCGTGACGCTCAACTACCTCCGCGAGGGCAGCGCGCTCGTCGTCATCGCCTCGAACGCGGGCGACGACCGCGATCCGCTCTGGTGGCGCAATCTCAAGGCGAACCCGGACGCCGAGGTCCGGACCGGCACGACGCACTTCAAGGTGCGCGCCCGCGAGGCGCAGGCCACCGAGCGGGAGCTGCTCTGGGACAAGGTCGTGGCGCGCGATCCGAGCTACGCGGAGTACGAGCGGCGAACGAAACGGCGGATCCCCGTGGTGCTGCTGGAGCCGACGACCGGCTAGCGCCGGCTCAGACCTCGCGCGGACACGAGCTAGCGCGCGAAGAGGTCGGTCTTCACCGCGGGAAGTGGGGCGCTTCCCATCAACCGATCTACGTCCCACAGCTGGATCGGCTTTCCCTTTGCCCACGACAGCGCAGGCTCGCTGAAGACGCCGGTCGTGATCACGACCGCGCCGTTCGCATGCTCATGGTGCATCGCGCCGTAGAGATCCCCGAGTTGTGGTTCTCCGACCGGCCGCGCGCCGAACCACCGCTTGCATTGGACGACGAGCCGCTCGCTTTCGCGCTCAGCGATGAGATCGACGCCGGGATCGGACAGACCACCGACCGCGGTCACCCGGTAGCCCTGTTCACGCAATCGCGCGGCACACCAGTCGTCGAACAGCTCCGGCGAGAACGCGCGCAGGTCTTTGCGGGTAAGCCCGGCCCCTGCATGGGCAGCCCGATCACGCGCCGCGCGTCCCCAGGCGAGCGCGGCGGCCAGTGCGAGGCCGAGTCCTCCGGCCACTCCAAGCCAGGCCACGGGACGGATCACCGGACCGAGCAGGATCCCGTACGGACCGGCGGCGTTCAGCAGAAGCAAGGCGTAGGTGGCGCTGCCAAGGCAGACGGCGGCAAGAAGCGTCAGGCGTGGTGCCGCCTCAGCCGCAGACATTTCGTCGAGCGAGAGCTGTCGCCGCTGTCCACGCGCACTCATCGCGGCGAACGCTAGCGATGCCCTGACCGCAGTCAGAGCCCGACTTTCGTACCCAGTACTCGCGGCAACAGTCCGGGCGGAGGGAACCGTGCCTGCTGCCCGCCGCGGTCTGCTGCTCACGCTCCTCTAGCGCTATCACCGGTTCTGGTACCGCCTCACTGGCGGCCGGATCGGTGCACGGCTTGCCGGCTGGACGTGCTCTTGCTCACGACGCGCGGCCGGAAGAGCGGCGACCCCGGAACGTGACGCTCAACGACCTCCGCGAGGGCAGTGCGTTCGTCGTCATCGGCTCGAACGCGGGCGACGATCGCGACCCGCTCTGGTGGCGCAATCTCAAGGCGAACCCCGACGCCGAGGTCCGGACGGGCACGAAGCGGTTCCGGGTGCGCCCCCGCGAGGCGCAGGCCACCGAGCGTGAGCTGCTCTGGGACAAGATCGTGGCGCGCGATGCGAGCTACGCCGAGTACGAGCGGCGAACGAAACGGCGGATCCCGGTCGTCCTGCTGGAGCCCACGACCGGCTAAGCCGGCTCAGCCTCGAATGCCCGGATCTAGCGATCGCGTCGCGAGCCACGTCTCCGCAGCGGCGACGAACTGCTCGGCATCGGCGATCGCGCTCGCCGCGCGCTCAGCGGGCACGTCAGGCGAACCGTAGTCGGCGTCGTTCCGGAGCTCGAAGAGCGAACGCAGGATGCGACCCACATCGGGCGCAATTTCGCCTGGCCGCACGACGAGCTCGTTGAACGCAGACAGCACAGCCGAGTGCTTCGAGCGGCCCTGCCCGAGTGCCCGCAGACACGCCTCGGCCGCGTAGAACGCCGCGAAGTACGCGCGGGAGATCGCCTCCGCGGCGAAGCCTCCGTCTGCCAGATGCCGTGCGGCGGCCAGTCCGCGCCTGCTGCGCGCGAGCCGGTCAAGCTGGCCGGGGCTCATCCGACCGCGCGACCCTCGACTCGAGCCTGCATCAGCGCCATCGTCTTCGGTTCGGCAAGATCGCTCACCGACAGCGGGATCGCGCTGATCACAATGCCGCTCTCCAGGGTCTCCCGCCACAGCAGCTCATCCATCCGGTCGTGTTCGGCCCAGCGGTCGTCCATCGGGTCAAGCACGACGATGAGGTCCATGTCCGAGTCCGGGTCGGCGTCGCCGCGCGCGCGCGAGCCGAACAACACGACCTGCTTCAGCCGTGCGCCGTAGAGCTCCCGGAGTTCGCGGGCGACCCGTCGCGCAAGCTGCTCGTCGCTCGATCCAGTCGCGAGTTCTGGGTCCGGATGCACGGCGATCGCGCGGTCAGCCGCGTCGTCGGCGACAAGGCCCTCGCCGCGCAGCCACTCGATCGCGCGCCGCGCCATCCGGGCGTCGTGGAAGGCGAACCACTCCGTTCGCAGCTCCGGGAACCCGTGAAGCGTGTCCTTGAATCGCCGGAACGCGCCGCGGCCGGCGATCGCGAGCGCGAGGAGTTCGCGCGCGCGCCGGTCGGCGACCCGCTCGGTGAACTCCTCCATGTCCGCGTAACTCTCGCCCGACCCGAGCGGCTCGATGCGCCGGAAGCCCCGCTCGCCCGGACTGTCGTCGGGATCGTCCGAGAAGAGCCGCGACCACCGCTCGAGCTCGCCGATCCGCGGGTCGATCCACCAGCCGCCGTCGTCGGAGTGGTCCTCGAGGGCCTCGGCGAGCGTGCTGAGGTCGACGCGATCGAGATCGAGCAGCTTCATCTTCTTCATCGTGCGCTCGACTTTGGATGATACGTCCGCGCGGTACGCGGGGCCGGTGCCGAAGGCCGCACCGCGCTGCCTGCGCTGCGCCGAACGCGCGGCGACGAAGGGCTGGCAGTGCGCCGCTTGCGCCGAGTCGTTCGCGGACTGGGCTGCGCGGGACTGGGATGGCGCCCTCGCGGTGCTCGACGAGCAAGCCCGCTGGCTCGCGAAGTCAGCCGATCGGCTCGACGGCGCCGGATTCTGGGCCGCAGCGAAGGCCGTGTGGCACGCGGCCGAAACGGTGGAAGAGCTCGCGCGAGCGATCGAGGAGCACCAATCCGGGTAGTGGACGGCCCCGTCCACGCCGGATAGATCTACCCCTCGAACTTCTCGATCTGCAGGCGATCGCCGAGCTCGCGCAGGATCCGCAGGCCGGCTTCGATCTCGGCGTCGTCTCCCGTCATCCGCCCGAGCTCGCAGCGCAGCCGCCCGATCATCGGACGCGCGTGCATCGCCTCGGCGTCGGCGAGCACGCGCCGCAGGAGGTCCGGGTCCCCGCGGGTCACGGCGATCGCACGGTCGAGCGCGGCATGGAGAGGGCGCTGCCCGCGCGACGCCGACGGCGCACGCGCCTGCTCGAGCGCCTCCAGCGGAAGCGGCCAGTCGCGATCGACCGCAAGGCTCACGGCCCGTTCGAACAGCTCTGGGATGCGCGTTTCAGTTGTGGCCGCCATGCGGACGAGGGTCGCGAGCGCGTCCGGCTTGAGGCGTACCACGTCGCGATACACCGGCGCGAGCGCGGAAGCGACGAAGCGCGCCATGATCGCGTCGATCACGGCGGCGAACCGCTCCGCGGCCGCCTCATCGCGGCGAGCGAGCGCGACGTCGCGCGCGGCCACGAACCCGCGGTTCGCGTAGCCGGCGGCGATCTCCCCCGTTTCGACCCAGAGCTGGCGGGCGCGCTCGCCGCTCGCGAGGGCCTCGTCCCAGTCCCCGCGAAGGGCGAGCGCATACGTGCGCCAGGCGACCAGATGGAGGGCCCAGGCCGGCACCTGTCCCGGCTGCACGAGGCTCTGCCCTTCACGCGACGCCCGAACGGCCTCGTCGAGGTCGCCGAGCGACACCGAAGCCCAGGCGATCATGCTGTACGTGTCCATCTTCTCGCCAAGTTCGAGACCGTCGCCCAGCGAGAGCCGAGACCGGCTGATCTCCCGCACCGCGTTCCAATCGGCCGGTCCCATCATCGCGACCGCGCTAAGCGCATCGAGGGCGGCGCTCTGCATCGCGATATCGCCCAGCCCGCGGGCCAACTCGAGAGCCTGCGTGGCGTGCCGTTCGGATGCGGCCAGCTCCGCGTCGGTCGCGGTCCGGTCGAGCGAGATCCAGAACGCATGGAATCCTTCAGCGGAGTGGAAGCGGGCCTTCGCCCGCGGGTCGGTCGCGACCTCGAGCAACGCCGCGCCGCGGCTGCGCAGCACATCGAGCTCGGCTTCGGTCGGTCGGTCGGCGACCGCTCCTTGCGAACGCGTCAACGCGCCGAGGATGCCGCCGATCAGGCGCAACGCGCGATCGGGATCAGCGTCGCTCGTCAGCTCGAGGGCGGCGCGATAGCCGGCGATCGACTGGCCCGCGTCGGCGTACGCATCGCCGAGGCGTTCATAGAGCGCGGCGACCTCGGTCGGCTCGGCCAGGTCGATGGCCGCACGCAGGTGTCGCGAACCCTCAACGTTCGCAGCACTCGCGAGCGCCGCGTCCGCGGCCCGGACGAGCCAGCGGACCGCGTTGCGCCGGGTCGCGATGGTATCGGGGTCATCTGCGTTCGCGGCGGTCGCGAGCGTCGCGGCCTCGCGGTAGTGGAGCGCGATGAGCTCGGCTACGGTCTCCTCCCGCCCCTCCGCGCTTGTCTCGATCCAGTGCGCGGCGGCGGCGTGCAGCCGCGCACGGGTGGCCCGCGGCAGGGTCTGATACGCGACCTCGCGAATGAGGATGTGGCGGAAGACGTAGCCGTCCGCGCCGCTCGGCCGCAGGAGATCCTTGTCGATGAGCGAGCCACAGATCGCCTCGGCGCGGCCGGCGAGCTCCGGCGCGATCGCTTCCGCCCCGGCCGGCCGGAACGAGCGGCCGAACACCGCGCCGATCTGGACGAGGCGCCGCTCGTCCTCCGATAAGCCGTCGAGGCGGGCGAGCACCGTCGCCTGGACCGTGTCGGGGAGCGTGTCGAGGGAGCCACCGCGCTCCATGAACGTACGGACGAGCTCGCCCGCGTAGAAGGGATTCCCTTCGGCCCGCGCGACGATGCGCTCGACGACCTCGGGCTGCCGCGACTCGAGCAGATGCTCGACGAGCTCCGTGATCGGCCCGTCGGCGAGCGGCTCCAGCGAGAGCGCGAGGTGGTTCCGCCGCCCGCCGCCCCACGTGGTCCGGCGGTCGAGGAGCTCCGGCCGGGTGAGCGCGATCATGAGCACGGGTGTGGCGCCACGCGGCTGCATGACGAACTCAACGAGGTCGAGCAGGCTGTCGCTCGACCAGTGCAGGTCCTCGAACACGATGACGAGCGGCTGCGTCCGGGCGGCGACTTCGATCGCGGTCCGCCACGCCGCGTACAGCGCGGCGCGGTCCACCACGTCGTGCTCGCCGACCCCGACGGTCGCCGCCAGCAGCGGCCCGACGCGCTCGCGGTCGGGCGCGTCGTTCGCCTCGAGCCACGTCGCGATCGCGTCACGCACCTCGGCCGGCGCGGCGTCCTCGCTCGCCCCGATGAGCCGGTAGAGCACGGCGCGGAGTGGCCAGTATGTGAGCCGCTGCCCGTACGGAAGGCACTGCGCGATCGCGACGCGTGCATCGGGGGCGCGGGTCTCGAGGCGATCCAAGAATTCTTCGAGGAGCCGGGACTTGCCGGTCCCCGCCGGCGCGATGACGCTCACGAGGAACGGACGACGGTCGTCGAGCACCCGGCTCGCGGCGAGCTCGAGCTGCGCGAGATCGCCGGTCCGGCCGAAGAGCGGCATGCGGACCCGGGGGCGGGTCGGCGCGCGCCCGGTCAGCGGGAGCGCGCGGAGCGGCGCGCGCTTGCCCTTCGCGACAAGCTCGACCGCCGGACCGAACGCGAAGTCGCCGGCGGCGGCGCTCGCCGTCCGCGCGCCACACATGATCGCCCACGGCTCGGCGAGCTGTTGCAATCGCGCCGCGGTGTTCACCGCGTCACCGGTGATGAGGAAGTCGCCGGAGCTCGCATCGCGCGTCGCGACGACCTCCCCGGTGTTCAGGCCGATGCGGATCGGCAGCCGCTCCCCGAGCTTCATCTCCGCGCGCACGCGGTCACGAAGCTGCTCCGCCGCCGCGATGGCGCGGACGGCATCGTCGCCGTGCGCCTGGGGCAAGCCGAAGACCGCCATGACCGCATCGCCGATGAACTTCTCGAGCGTGCCGCCGTGCTCGGCGACGACCTCTTTCGCGATGGCGTAGTAGCGGCCGAGGAGCGCCCGGAGATCCTCGGGGTCGAGCTCCTCCCCGAGCGCGGTCGAGCCCGCGACGTCGGAGAACAGGATCGTGACCAGCCGGCGCTCTTCAGCCATGCGGACGGATTGTGCGGGAAGAGACCGATAGCGGTATCACTAGGATTCGGGTGCGGCCGCCCGGTCGTGGGGAGAACAATCGGAGGGTCATCGTGCGCAGATCACCGTTCGCGTTGCTCATTGCCATCGTCATCGTCGTCGCGGCCGCGGGACAAGCCATCGCGACCGGCTTCGCTGACAGCCAAGCGAACCAGCCGCAGGTCGCGGGTGACTTGGGCTCGAATGCGTCGGCGCTTTTCCCGACGAACAAGCAGAACGAGCCGACCGTCGCGATCGCGCCGGCGCCGTATGACACGAACGCGATCGCCGGCTCGAACGACGAGCAGAAGCAACCCGCCTGCGGTCCAGGCACCCAGCGCGGTGCGACCGCGCTAGCGAATGACTGCTCGTTCTTCCCGGGCGTCGGGACGAGCGGCGTCTACACCTCGAATGACACCGGCGCAACGTGGACGAACCTCGGGCTGCTGCCCGGGTACAACGACACCGGAGACTCCGTGGCCACGTCGGCGGGACCGCTCGCGACCTCTGCGGCCCCGGGCACGCTCGTCTCCGACGGCGACCCGGTCGTCGTCTTCGGCCCAAAGCTTGTGGGCAGCACCTTCACGTTCGCGAATGGCGCGCGCGCGTATTACGCGAACCTCTCCTCGTTCACGAGCAGTGCCCGGAAGGGCCAGCAGGCCCCCGAGCTCATTGGCGTGTCGATCTCCGATAACTACGGAGCGAGTTGGTACGACCCGATCCTCGCGGTCGCGAAGAACGGCTTCATCTTCAACGACAAAGAGGACATCTGGGCCGACCGAAACCCCAATTCGCCGTTCTTCGGCCGGGTGTACCTCACCTGGACCCAGTTCCGCGACGTCCCGGGGTTCGCCGAGCCGGTCATGTTCTCGTTCTCGGCCGACGGCGGTCTCACCTGGTCGCGGCCGAACCAGCTCTCCATCGCGCAGAACATCGCGTTCGGCGGACGGCAGGGCAGCGTCGTGCGGTCGGGCCCGGACGGCACGGTGTACGCGATCTGGGAAGACAGCGACCTGAAGGGCGCGAAGCAGGTCGTGCAGGTGTCGCATGACGGCGGCCTGACGTGGTCGAAGTCGATCACCATCGGGCGGGTGAAGGACCTCGCCGCAGCGATCCCGGGCTCGAACTTCCGAACCGATAGCTTCGCCAGCGCGGCGGTGGACCAACGGGTCGGCAGCGGGTGTACCGCTGTGGACAGCTTCTGCGGCAGGATCTACGTGAGCTGGTCCGACGCCGCCAGCGGCGCCGGCCGCATCGTCGTCACATCCTCGAGCGACCACGGGCGGACCTGGTCCACCCCGGTCGCCCGCTCTACGTCCGGCGAGGGCTACGCATTCTTCCAGGGCCTCGACGTCGCGCCGAACGGCCGCGTCGACATCGGCTACCAAGCCCTCGTCGCGACGGACCCCTCGACCTACGGGACCGGCAATGCGTTGATCGACAGCTACTACGTCTCGTCGACCGACGGCGGCACGACCTGGTCGGCGCCCCTCAAGGTGTCGAGCGCGTCATCCGACCCGGCGGCCTCGGCACAGAACAACCTCGCGCTCCAGTTCTGGGGCGACTACAACACCCTCGCCTCGACGAACGGCACCGCGCTCTTCATCTACACCGACAGCCGGACCGGCGTGGGCTGCCCGGCCGTCGACGCATACCAAATGGGTCTCGACGGCACCGGCCCGGCGGTCGCAAGGCCCGCGCCGGAGAACGTCTGCGACCCGCAGTTCGGCAACAGCGACGTGTACGTGAGCAAGATCACGCCGTAGCGACACGCGCCGATCTCGTTCCACTGGAAGGGCCGCCCCCACGGGCGGCCCTTCGCGTTTGCGATGCCGATCCTCGGCCGACTCGGCGGAACTAGCTGACGAGCGCGTCTTTCGGCAGCCAGCCGTTGCCAGTGGGCGTTTCAACGACGCCGGCGACCGCGCCGAGGACGATGAGGACCGCGAACAGCCGCAGGGCCCCGCCCGACCAACACGCTCTCCGGGGCGATGCTCCGCGTCAGACTGCTGCGACGCCATTACGCCGCAGTCCACTGGAAGGACATCCACCCGTCAAGGCGGACCACGACGATGGGCGTCAGCTGAAGCTCCGCCGGAGCGCCGACTGCGCGGCGTTGTAGCCGGAAAGGCCGTGGACGCCCGCACCGGGCGGCGTCGCCGCGGAGCAGAGGTAGATCTCGCGCGCCGGGGTCGCGTACGGATCGGTCGACCAGGTCGGCCGCGCGATGAACTGCAGCCCGCCGTGCCAGCCCGCGGAGATGTCGCCGCCGATGTAGTTCGCGTTGTGTGACTCGACGTCGCGCGTGGTCATCACGCTCCGCTTCAGCACGAGGTCGCCGAATCCGGGCGCGAACCGCTCGATCTGCGCCTCGATGCGCGCGGTCATGTTCTCGGTCGAACCGTTCGGCACGTGGCAGTACGTCCAGAGCGTGTGCATGCCGAGCGGCGCGCGGGTCGGGTCGAACACGCTCTGCTGCGCGACGAGCACGAATGGCCGCTTCGGATGCTCGCCCCGCGCGACCTGCTTCTCGCCTGCCGCGATCTCCTCGAGCGTCCCACCGAGGTGGACCGTCCCGGCGCGCCGGCACTCGGCGGCGCGCCACGGCACCGGCCCGGCGAGCGCGTAATCGACCTTGAACACGCCGGGCCCGTACTTGTACCCGCGCAGGACGCGCCGGTACGTCGTGTTCAGCTTGTCGCCGGCGATGCGCTCGAGCGCGCGGGGGCTCGTGTCGAAGAGATACGCCCGGGCCTTGCCGAGCTGGGCCCACACGTCGATGCGGTCGTCCGTCGTGATCTCGCCGCCGAGCGCGCGCAGGTACGACGTGAGCGCGTCGGCGATCTTCTGCGATCCGCCGCGCGGCATCGGCCAGCCGACCGCATGCCCGGAGATCCCGAGCATGAGCGCGAACGCCGTGGTGAACGGCGCGTCGAGCGGGAGGAACGAGTGCGCGGCGAGACCCGCGAGCAACGCCCGGGCCCGCGTGGTCGAGAAGAGCCGCGCGGTCATGGTCGCGGGGAACATCGCGGGCACGCCAAAGCGCGCGAGGAGGAACGGATGGCGGGGGAGGTGGAGCATCGGGCGCGTCACCTCGGGGAGCAGCTCGTCCCACCGCGCCACGAGTGGCCCGAAGAGCCGCGTGTACGCGCCGCCATCGTCACCGAGGCCGCGCGCGGTCTCGTCGACGGACCGGTGCAGGATCGCGGCGGTGCCGTCGTCCAGCGGGTGCGCGAGCGGCACATCCGGGTGGATCCACTCGAGGCCGTGCTCCTTTAATGGCAACGTGCGGAAGTACGGCGAGCCCGCGGCGAGCGGATGGATCGCCGAGCACAGGTCGTTGGTGAAGCCCGGAAGCGTGAGCTCGGCGCTCCGGGTCCCGCCGCCGATGGTCGGCTCGGCCTCGTGGACGCGCACCGTCAGACCCGCGCGGGCGAGCTCGATCGCGGCGGCGAGCCCGTTCGGCCCGCTGCCCACGATCTCCGCGTCGACGCTCACCCCGCGAGGCTAGCGGCTAGCCGCGCCGAATGATCCGCAGCGGCGCGCTCAGACCCGAGCGGATCGCCGCGTTCTGCCAGATGTTCTTCGCGTTCCGCCACTGCCGGCGGCTGTCAACGATGACGATCTTGGAGGTCACCGTCGCGTCCGCGGCACCGAGGTCGCGCGCGAGATTCGCGAGCGTCGAGCGCCAGATGTCGTTCTGCATGCGCTCGCCGAGGACGGGCACCATCATCGCGAGCTCCCAGAACGGATCGCTCGCCCGGGTCAGCTCCTGGACCTGCGCCACCGTGACGCCGTCCTCGCCGGCGTGCGCGCTGAACGTGAGCGGTCCGGCGAACGGGTGCCCCACCGGCGTCATGAAGCTGAACGAGACGTCGTCCGCGTAGATCACGAGGACGCCGGTCGCCATGGTCGGCGTGCCCGGGATGGACGCGTTGATGATCCCGACCTCGCCTGGCGCGATGCCGGTCGCCGGCAGGAACATCCGCTGACCCTTCGGCCAGAATTCGCCGAAGCGCGTCTTCCACGTCGCGATGACGGCCTGCGGCGTGACATCCGGCCCGATCCGCACCGAGAACGTCTTCTGGAACAGGCGGCCGAAGCCGCCGTTCGCGGCGTTCAGCCGGCGACCGTGCACGTTCGCGTTGATCGCGCCGTCGCGATCGCTCGATTCGAGGGTCTTCACCGGTTTCGCCCAGTTGCTGTCATCGCGTGTCATCGCCGTCCTCCGCTACGCCTTCAACGCCGCGAGCGCGTCGGCCTCACTGTCGTGGATCGTGATCGCCTCATCGAGCCGGGTGAGCTCGAAGATCTGCTTGTAATGGTCGTTCAGTCCGCAGGCGAGGAGCTTCTGCTTCTGCCGGTTCGCGCGGACCAGGAGCGTCACGAGCAGCCCGATGCCACCACTGTTCATGTAGTCGAGCCCCGTGAAGTCGAGCACGATCGCGCGGGTCTTCTCCCCCGCCTGCGCGTACGCCGCCATGAGCGGCTGCTCCGAGGCCGCGGTCACATCCCCGCGCACGCGGATCACGATCGTCCGCTCGTCGATGCGGTCTGCCGCCGTTGTCGTCGTGGCTGCGGTCATTTCGGTCCCTCACCTTTCAACGCTGCGTTCTCGTCCGCGAAGATCGTCATGAAGTCCGCGAGCCGTGTGATCTCGAAGATCTCCTTGTAATGAGCCGAGAGGCCCGACGCGGTGATCTTGCGGCCGTCCTTCCGCGCGCGGGCAAGGATCCCGACGATAAGGGCGATCCCCGTGCTCGAGAGGAAGTCGACGCCGGCGAAGTTGAGCAGCACCGTCTTGGAGCCGTGCGCCGCGGCGGCCGCGTACGCGTCGTTCAGGGCCTGCTCCGCCGTCGAGTCGATCTGCGCAGGCAGGTCCACGACGGCCGTCCCGTCGTGGTACCGCACCGCGCTCTCTGCGGTGGTCACTTACTCCGCTCCCTTCTCGCCGAGCCGCATGACGAGCTCGACGGTGTGATGCGTCTCGGTCGTGTGCGTGCGTAGGTCGTCGACCATGTTCTTGATGAGGAACAGGCCCCAGCCGCGCGGCTTCTGCAGCCCGGCGAGCTTCGCCTCGAGGTCCGGCGTCTCGGCCGCGGGGATCTCCTTGCCGCCGCCGTTGTCGACGATGGTCACGGTCAGCTCCTGGTCCGTCGTACTGACCCGCACGTGCACCGGCAGCTCCGGATCGCCATGGTTGCCGTGCTCGATCGCGTTCATCGCCGCCTCGGACACCGCGGTCTTCAGCCGCGCGTAGCGCTTCGGGTCGAGGCCGACGTCGCGTACGACCTCGGCCACCCGCTCCATCACCTTGCGCTCGTTGCCCATCGCGCTCGGTTCGTGGAACTCGGCGAGCACGTGCTCGCCGGGGACGCCGGCGGAACGCGCGAGGGTGACGAGGGTGATGTCGTCCTCCTGCTCCCACGCCGGCCCGGTGAACGCGTGGAGCGCGCTGAGGAGTCCGTCGATGAGCTCGTGGCCGATGCCGAGCTCCCCCATGAGCGTCCGCATCCGCGGGAAGCCGAACATCGTGCGCGAGCTGTCGTGGGCCTCGGCGAGTCCGTCGGAGTGGAGGAGGATCACGTCGCCCGGGCCGAGCACGGCCTCCTTCTCCTGGTAGCGCATGCCGGGCATCGCACCGAGCGGCATGCCCGTGGCCCGGAGCTCCTCGACCGTGTCGCCCCGGCGCACGAACGGCAGGTCGTGGCCGGCGTTCGCGTACGTGAGCGCGCCGGTCTTTGGGTCGAGGACCGCGTACAGGCAGGTGACGAACATGTTCGCCGGGATGTCGGCGTAGAGGAAGTCGTTCACCCGCGCGAGCACGGCGCCCGGCGCGACGAGCCGGGGCGCTTCGCTGCGCAGCACGCTTCGGGTGGTCGCCATCACGAGCGCCGCCGGCACGCCATGCCCGGTGACGTCGCCGACGACGAGGCCGAGCCTGTCGTCCGGCAGGACGATGAAGTCGTAGAAGTCGCCGCCGACCTGGGTGGCGGCGCGGTAGAACGCGGCGATCTGCCAGCCCGGCAGGTCGGGCAGCGTCTTCGGCAGGAACTGCTGCTGGATGAGCTGCGCGACGCGGAGCTCCTGGTCGATGCGCTCACGGGCCCTGACCTCAGCCTCCTGCTCGCGCACGAGCTGCGCGACGCGCACCGCCGGCGAGGCCTGCGCGGCGAGCTTCTCGAGGAGCCGGCGGTCGTCCGTCGAGTAGT
>DHJC01000033.1 GCA_002404155.1 Chloroflexi bacterium UBA4730
GAATGGAACGCAGCCGCTGGAGCGGGTGTCCCGTCGTGCCGTGGCTGCGATCGCGCCAGCGGAGGTAGCGGTAGATGCGCCGCCGACGTTCGAGGTGGCTGCGGTCGTCGGTGCCGACGACCGTGAAGCGTTTCAGCACACCGAAATGCGGCTCGATGAGGTTGAGCCAGCTCGCCTCGGTGGGAGTGAAGACCAGGGTGATGTGCAGCCGCCGGGCCAGCGCCAGGAAGCGCGGGTTGTCGTGGACGTTGCGCAGGTTGTCGAGGACGACGTAGAGCGGCCGGCGGCCATAACAGGCCCGCAGGCGACCGAACGCCTCCGCCAGCTCGACCAGTCTCTTGCGCTTGCGGAACAGACCGGACAGCACGTTGTCGTGCACGTCGAGGAACCCGAGGAACTGCTCGGTGCCGAGCTTGCGGCTGTACGTCGCGCGCATCGTGCGGGCCTTGCCCGCTTTGGCCCAGGCCACTCCGCCGATCGGCCTCAGTTCGTGCGGGCCCCACTCGTCGAAGCAGACGACCGCCGCGCCCTTTGGGCAGCGGCGGTAGAGCGTCTTGATCCGTTTTTTTTCCGGTCGAAGGCCGGATCGGACGAGGTCTTCCAGGTGCGGATGCGCTGCGCCGAGAGGCCCTCCCGGCGCAGCACCCGGCGGACCCACTCGTCGCTGATCGGCGGCAGCAGCTTGCGCTTGCGGCAATACTCGGCGAGCTTGGCCACCGACCAGACACTGAACGGCAGCCCGCGCTCGGCGGGGCTCGAGAGCGCCACCTCGACCAGCTCGCGCAGCTGGCTGGTCTCCAGGATCGGCGGCCGGCCATTCGGATTCGGGGCGAGCTCGAAGGTCGAAAAGCCCGACTCGTTGAACCGGTGCACCCAGCCGTACGCCGCCGTGAAGTGGCAGCCAGACCGCTCGGCCGCCTCGAGCACCGGCCGCCCCGCGCGCAGCTCGGCGATGAGTCGGTACCGCTGGTGGATCCGCGCGGAGAGCGAGAGGTCCTTCAGTTTGGCCCGCAGCAGGCGACCCTCGGCGCTGGTCAGGGAGCGCAGGCGGACGGCGCGACGCATGCTGTCCCTCCTCGGCTCCCCTGCTGGCGACAGAATACGCTATGTTCCGGCTAATAAGTTGGAACGGCACTAGCGGAAGGAGTCCCGACCATGACCCTGACGCAGGCCGCGATCACCAAGACCATCGACGCGCGCGGGATGGCGTGTCCCGGCCCGCTGATGTCGCTCATCGGCGCGATCCGTGCCGGCGCCGTCGGCGATACCGTTGCCGTGCTGTCCGGTGACGCCGGCTCCAAGACCGACATCCCGGCGTGGGTCGCGAAGGCGAAGCACGAGCTCGTCGAAGTGGCGCCCGCCGACGGCTACTCGACGTTCGTCGTGCGTAAGGCCCACTGATGGACGCCAAGATCGTCATCCTCGGCGGCGGCGTTGGCGGCACCCTCACGGCGAACCTGCTCGTCGACCGGCTCGGTGACGCGGCGACGGTCACGGTCGTCGATCCAACCGGGATGCACGCGTACCAGCCGGGCTTCCTGTACGTCGCGCTCGGCCAGGCGAACGGCCGTTGGCTGACGCGGGACGAGCGGACCCTGCTTGACAAGCGGGTCGAGCTCGCGATTGAGACCGCCGACCGGGTCGACCCCGGAACGCGGACGGTGCACTTCGCGAGCGGCGGGAGCATCGCCTACGACTACCTCGTGCTCGCGACCGGCGCACGGCTCGTCCCGGAGCAGATCCCGGGGTTCATCGGTGCCGGCCACGAGTTCTACTCGCTGACCGGCGCGCTCCGGCTGCGCGAGGAGCTTCGCCGGTTCAGGGGTGGCCGGATCCTCGTCGGCGTCGCGGGCATCCCATACAAGTGCCCGCCGGCGCCCGTGGAGTTCACGCTCATGCTCGAGGACCAGCTGCGTCACCGCGGCCTCCGCGAGCGGAGCGAGGTGACCCTGCTCTCCCCGCTGAACCGCGCGTTCACCGTCGAGTCGGCGTCGAAGATCGTCCAGCCGATCATGGAGCAGCGCGGGATCAAGCTGTCGACGTTCTTCAACGTCGAGGCAGTGGATCCGGCGAAGGGGACGGTCTCGTCGATCGAGGGGGAGGAGGCCGAGTACGACCTGCTCGTCCTCGTGCCGCCGCACCGCGGTCAGTCCGTGATCGATGCCTCCGGTCTCGGAGACGAGGGCGGGTGGATCCCGACCGACCGCAATACCCTCCAGCATCAGAAGTACGACCGCATCTTCGCGATCGGCGACGCGACCAACCTTCCGATCTCGAAGAGCGGCTCGACCGCTCACTTCGAGGCCGCGGTCGTCGCGAGCCGCCTCGTGTCGCTCGTCAAGGGGATCGCCCCCAAGGCCGCATACGAAGGGCGGGTGATGTGCTTCCTCGAGACAGGCGGCCACCGCGCCACGACGCTGCGCTTCGACTACACGCACCCGCCCGTGCCACCGCGCCCGTCGATGGTCTGGCACACCGCGAAGTGGGTGTTCAACCGGTTGTACTGGCACACGGTCCCGCAAGGGCGAGTGCCATGAAGGAGGCCACGATGACCCGTGTCGCGACGGAGATCCACCAGCTCGACGTCAAGGGGCTGCAGTGCCCGATGCCGATCGTGAAGATCGCCAAGGCGATGAAAGAGCTCGTGAGCGGTGACCTGATCGAGGTCGTCGCCACGGATCCCGGCTCGGTGAAGGACTTCGCCGCGTGGTCGAAAGCCACCGGCAACGAGCTCCTCGAATCGAGCGCGATCGACGGCGTATTCAAGTTCGTCCTGAGAAAGAGGTGAGCACCGTGCTCGAAGTGATGGAGCGTCCCGCCCAGCAGCCGGTCCCCGCGGCGTCCGAGGCGAAGTCGACCGCGCACGAGAAGCTCGTCATCTTTGCGTGGAGCGGCGATCTCGACCGCGTGTGGCCGACGCTGATCCTCGCGACGACCGCAGCCGCGTCCGGCATGGCCACGACCGTGTTCTTCACGTTCTGGGGCCTGTTCCCGCTCGTCCGCGAAGACCGGCGGATCACCGGCAAGAACATGATGCAGAAGATGCTGGCGGTCATGAATCGCGGCGGCATCGATTACCTGAAGCTCTCGAAGCTCCAGATGTTCGGCGCAGGCTCCGGGATGATGAAGGTCCTCGCGAAGCAGCATCAGGTCGCGAGCCCAGCCGAGCTCTTGGCGAGCGCGATCGAGCTCGGGGTGAAGCTCATACCGTGCCAGATGACGATGGACCTGATGGGCCTCACGACGGCCGACCTCATCGAGGGGATCGAGGAGCCCGCGGGCGCGATGACCGCGATGCTCGACGCCAAGGATGCTGTGACCCTCTTCATCTGATGGCTGCCATCACCGTCCGCCATGAGGCTCGCGACCGCTTCCGGATCTCGATCCGCGGCCACGACGTCGTGGTCGACCAGCCGCTGCCCGCAAGCGGCGATGCGGGACCCACGCCCACCGAGCTGTTCGTCGCGAGCCTCGCGGCGTGTGCGGGCTTCTACGCCCGGCGGTTCCTCGCGCGACATGGCCTACCGGACGGCGAGCTCGCGGTCTCGTGCAATTTTGGGTGGACTCCGGACCACTCGCGCGTCGCCTCGATCGCGCTCCGTGTGGAGCTGCCCAACGGCGTCGCGGGCGGGCTCGAGATACCGCTGCTGCGGGTCATCGAACGCTGCACGGTGCACCAGTCCATCCGCGAGATGCCGGTCGTGACCTGCGAGCTCGCGGCGGCGTCAGCGCCGGTCTAACGGCGGCGCTATTGCTTAAGCTCGGTCCGCAGCTGGCGCATGTACGCGAAGTCCGAGCCCTGGGCGATGATCTGCTGGGACGTCATCTTGATGAGCTTAGCGTCGGCGAGCCGCAAGGCGAAGAACCGCAGGGTCTCCTCCGGATCGAGCTCGCGCCAGTCGTATGAGAGGTCGCGGATCACTTCGTTCACGATCTCTTCGTCCGTCGCGGCGGGGGTCGTCGAGAAGAACCCGCCAGCGACGTACTGATGGGCCGCGCTCGGCCGATCCTTCGTCACCAGATCGGCCGCCCGCAGCACGGCGCGGGTGACGCGCTTGGTCGCGACCGGGTACCGGCGAGCCCAGTCGCCGTTGGCCACGAGCTGGCAGCAGTAGTACTGCGACCAGGGCTTGTCCATCGTCGTGTCGAGGATGACCGTGCCTGGATTCTTCGGGTTCCGCCGCAGCTGGGGACCACTCGCAGCGGGCGCGATGAACGCCTGGGATCGGCCATCCACGAACGCGTCGCGCAACGCGTTGACGTTAGGACCGATTTCCATGAAGTTCACGTCGGTCCGCGGGTCCATCCCGATGTACGCGAGCAGGATCGAGAAATACCCGTAGAACTGGTCCGACACATTCTTGGCGTTGACCGCGATGGTCTTGCCGCGCAGGTCCTTGATGGTGGAGATGCCGGGCGCGGCGAAGATCTCGAAACAGCCGGGGTGGATGCCCGCGAGCGCGACGATCGGCAGGCCGATATCGACGTTCGCGGCGATGAGGTTCCCGTAGCCGGAGTGGAAGTCGGCCTTGTCCGCAGTCAACCACTCCGTGGTCGTGACCGGGACTGTCACGTACTGGATGTCGGTGAAGCCCTCCTCGAGGAGGAACTTCTTGGCCAGGGCCGTGGGCGGATCGCACGCCGCCGGGCTCACGAACCGGACGGTGGTGGTCTCGGGCGGCGGCAGGCTCGCGCCGGGCGACGCGACGCCGGTCGGTCCGCCCGGCGAGACGCAGGCCGCGATGAGGCCACCGCCGGCCAGGGCGGCCGCGGTGCCGAGGGTGCCTCGCAAGAGATCACGCCGGGTGACGAGGTCGAGGCGGTCGGGCATCCGGGCACGATGGCACGCTTCTTGGCCGCCGACCACTCTCCGCGTGTCGCTGACGGTCACGAGACGACACGGAGGCCGAGCTCGGCGACCTGGCCGGTCGTAGGAGCGGTGATAGCCTGCGGCCAGCAGTGAGGGAGGGCGTGCGATGCGGCATCGGTTGAGCGTCATCGGAGCATCCGTCCTGAGCCTGGCGATCGTCCTGGGGGCCTGCGCGCCGGCGGGACCCGCGGCCCAGCCCTCGGGCGGCGGTCAGCCGAAGCACGGCGGCACGCTCATCCTCGCGCGGCAGGGCGAGGTCACGAACCTCGACCCGCACAAGGTGCCCGCGTTCACGTCGGCCCGGGTCTTCGAGCTCGTGTACAGCTACCTCATGCGGCTCGACGAGAACCTCGGCGTGCAGGCCGACCTCGCGGAGTCGGCGGCGACATCGTCCGACGGGAAGACGGTCACGATCAAGATCCGCACGGGCGTGAAGTTCCACAACGGCGATCCCCTCACGAGCGCGGACGTGAAGTACACCTTTGACCGGATCCTCGACCCGAAGACCGCGGCCGTGGCCCGCTCGTTCTTCACGGATGTCGACACGATCACGGCACCCGACGCGTCCACGGTCGTCTTCAACCTGAAGACGCCGAACGCCGCGCTCCTCGCCTACATGGCCCACCCGAATACGGGCATCGTCTCGAAGAAGATCGGCGAGGCGAACGCGGACCTGTCGAAGAAGGAGACGGCGATCGGGAGCGGGCCATTCAAGCTCGTCGAGTGGGTACCGGACAACTTCATGCGCTTTGAGGCGAACAAGGACTACTACATCGCCGGCCAGCCATACCTCGACGGCATTCGGATCAATGTCGTCCCGGACGAGTCGGCGATCACCGCGGCGCTCCGCACGAAGGCGGCCGACATGGGCATCGTCGTCGACGCGAAGGTCGCCCGCACGATGCGCGCCGAGAGCGGGATCACGCTCGATGCCAAGGCGAGCCTCAGCTACAACCTCCTGTTCGTGAACACGAAGCGGAAGCCGTTCGATAACCTCAAGGTCCGGCAGGCGATCGCGTACGCGATCGATCGCAAGGCGATCATCGACGCGGTCGCGTTCGGCGAGGGCGAGCAGACCGGTCCCATCGCACCCGGGCTCACGAACTACGCCCTCCCGACGTCGCAGTACCCGCTCTACACGAGGGACGTCGCGAAGGCGAAGCAGCTCCTGCAAGAGGCCAACGTCGGTCCGATCGAGTTCACGATGCTGACCCAGACGACCGAGCCGACGTACGCGAAGGACATCGCCCAGCTCGTGCAGGCGCAGCTTGCCGAGATCGGCGTGAAGATGAACATCGAGACCCTCGAGTTCACCCAGTGGGTCGACCGCTGGCTGAAGGCCGACTTCGACATGGCGCCGGGGCTCAACGGCGGCGGGCCGGATCCCGACTTCTACATCTTTCGGTACTTCACCGACGACGGGAACCTGAACTTCGTGACGAGCTACAAGAACCCGACGTCGAGCGATGCCATCAAACAGGCGCGAGCGACGACCGACGTCGCGAAGCGGAAGGAGCTCTACACGACGGCGCAGAAAGAGCTCGTGAACGGCGTGCCGTTCATCTGGCTGTACGTCGGGCGCGACTACGTCGCAACGCTCCCGACGACGAAGGGGTTCATCCACCTCCCGACCGGGTCGGTCATTTACCTGCGGCAGACCTGGCTGGACAAGTAAGGATCGTGGGAGGCTTCGGCCTCCCACGAGCGGGTTAGGGCATGGGCCGGTATCTCGCGCAGCGGCTCGCCGGTGCGATCCCGACGCTGCTCGGCGTGGCGGTGCTCACGTTCGCCTTCATCCGGCTCATCCCGGGTGACGCGATCGCCGCACGGCTCGGCACGTCGACCGCCCTCGATCCCGAGCAGCTCGCGAGCCTGCGCTCGTATTTCGGGCTCGATCAGCCCCTGCCGGTGCAGTTCTGGACCTGGCTGACCTCGCTCCTGCACGGTGACGCCGGCTACTCGATCCGCACCGGCCGTCCGGTGCTCGTTGAGATCGCGCAGCGGCTGCCGGCGACGCTCGAGCTGACGGTGGCCGCGGCGGTCATCGCGATCGCGGTCGGCGTCCCGCTCGGTCTCGTCTCGGCGCTCCGTCCGCGCTCGCGCCTCGACGTCATCGTGCGCATCGGCGGTCTCGTTGCGCTCTCCCTGCCGAGCTTCTGGCTCGGGACGCTCATCATCGTCCTCTTCTCGCTGTACCTCCGATGGCTGCCGAACACGGGCGGCTACGTCGAGTTCGCACAGGATCCGCTCGCCAACCTCGGGCTGCTGCTCTTTCCGGCGATCACGCTCGGTCTCGCGCTGGCCGGCGCCACGATGCGCATGACGCGGTCGGCGATGCTGGACGTCCTCGGCGCGGACTACGTGCGCACCGCGACCGCGAAGGGCCTCGCGCCGAGTGTCGTCGTGCGGCGGCACGTCCTCAAGAACGGGCTCATCGTCGTGGTCACGCTCCTGGGCATCCAGGTCGGGCAGCTGCTCGGCGGCACCGTGGTCGTCGAGGAGATCTTCTCGGTGCCGGGCGTCGGCCGGATGCTCCTCGCCGCGATCGTCCAGCGCGATTACGCGCTCGTGCAGGGCGCGGTCCTCGGGATCGCGGTCCTCTTCGTCGGCGTGAACATCGTCGTGGATCTGCTTTATGGCTACCTGGATCCCCGGATCCGCCTCGGCTAGCCCCGCGCCCGGGGGCGCGTACGGCTGGCGCGCGGTCGCCAGGGCATTCATCCGCGAGCCGGTTGCGGTGCTCGGCCTCGCCATGGTGGCGCTCTACGCGCTGATCGCCCTCGGCGTCGACCTCCTGCCGCTCCGCGATCCGCTCGCCGTCTCCGCGCAGCGGCTCGCCGCGCCGACCCGCGAGTTCCCGTTCGGCACCGACGCCCTCGGACGCGATCTCTTCAGCCGCGTGCTGTTCGGTGCGCGACTTTCGATGGAGGTCGCCACGCTGTCGGTCGCCGGCGCCACGCTGGTCGGCGGGGTGCTCGGGCTCGCCGCGGGATATGTCGGCGGGCTGGTCGATCTGCTCGTCGGTCGCGTCATGGACGTGTTCTTCGCCTTCCCCGCGATCCTTCTCGCGCTCGGCATCGTCGCCGCGCTGGGGCCTGATCCGGCGAACGTCATCATCGCGATCGCCGTCGTATACACGCCGATCTTCGCCCGGGTCGTGCGGGCTCCGGTGCTCGCGATCAAGGCTCACGACTACGTGGAGGCTGCGCGCGCGACCGGCGCGAGGCCCGTGCGCATCGTCGTGCGGCACATCGTGCCGAACCTGCTGTCGACGCTCATCGTGCAGATCAGCCTTGCGCTCTCGTGGGCCGTGCTCACCGAGGGCGCGCTCTCGTTCCTCGGCCTCTCGGCGCAGCCGCCGGCGCCGTCGTGGGGCGTGATGCTGAACGAGGGGCGCCAGTACCTCGAGTTCGCGACGCACCTCGCCGTGTTCCCCGGGCTCGCGATCATGATCGCGGTGCTCGGCTTCAACCTCCTCGGCGACGGTCTCCGCGACGCGCTCGATCCGCAGAGGCGATGAGGATTGCGCCGGCGAAGCACCCCGGCTTCCGGCGCTCGCCGCGCTCATGGCCACTTCACCGGTCGCGATGGTCTCCGCGCCGCAGCCACAACCCCGCCTGCGCCGGCTGCACCGTCTCAGCGACCGTAGCAAGGAGCTCGCGCGACAGCGCATCGAGATCGACCTCATCGCGCATCTGCCCGGAGAACCTGTCGAGTGTCCGCTGCGCGTCGTACCGGGAGCGGTAGAAGCGCCGGTCGACCACATCGGCGCGCACCTGTCGAACGGAACAAGGGAGTGGTCAGCCTCCCGGTCCGTGCTGAACCAAGTGGGCAACTGGCTCTGTGCGGAAATCGATGGGGACGTAACAGCGTTCCGCGGAATCGTTCGAAAACACGCAATTCCGCCGATCACAGACCGGCGCTGACTGCGGATCGGCCGCCTTCGCCACGAGGGTTCGATTCCTTCTCTGCCGACAAGAATCTCGACAAGTGCCGCGGGGCCCCGGCGTAAACTCCCTCCGCTCGCCGCTCAGGGGCGCCGAACCCATCGCACCTCGTGGCATCGGGCGGACACGGACTTCGCGTTCAGGTGCTCGTTCCGGAAGGAGTTGGGGCTGTGAGGACTCTCGACCAACGGGTCACGGTCGCCGGTGGCCAGAGCGTCACGCGACGTGAGCTGCTGCGCGTCACGCTCGGTACCGGCGCCGTGCTTGCCGGCGGAGGACTGCTCGCGGCCTGCACGCAGCCAACTGCGGTCTTGCAAGGCCTGGCAACACTGCCGCCACCGGAGACGACGACCGTACGGATCGCGAACCCCGCGGCGTGCGACCCGGGGCTGATGCTCGCCGCTGACTACCTCCGCGAGGAGGGCTTCACCGATGTTCGGTACGTCGCCACGCCCTTCATCGAACGAGGGTGGGTGCTCAACCACGAGGCCGATGTGGCCCCGGGCCATCCGGAGTTCATCACCGCGAGCCTCGACGCAGGCGTGCCGTTCGTGATGCTCGCGGGGCTGCATTCCGGGTGCCTCGAGGTGTGGGTCGGGCCAGGCATCGAAACCATCGGCCAGCTGCGGGGCCGGAAGATCGCGGTGCGCCGCACTGACACCTCGGATCAGTACTACGCCTTCTTCGCGACGTTGCTCGGTTACGTTGGCATCGACCCGCTCAAAGACGTCGAATTCATCGCGGCCGGGACCGGCGCGGGGATGACCAGTGCATTCATCGAGGGGCGCGCGGATGCGGTCCTCGCCGCCGCCACCAATAGCCCTCTCTTCCGGCGGCTCCCGAAGCTCCCCGGCCGGGTGATCCTCGCGACGATGACCGACAAGCCCTGGTCGCAGTACCTCTGCTGCACGCTCATGGCGGACCGCGACTGGGCCCGCCAGAACCCGATCGCGACCAAGCGCGTCACCCGCGCGGTGCTGCGCGCCACCGACGCGGCGGCAAAGGACCCTGCGCGCGCGGCGCACGGCGCCGCCGCGGCCCTCGGTGTCGCGGACGAGTCCCTCGTCCGCGAGACGATGGCCATGTGCGACTACAACTGGCGTGAGCTCGATCCCGAGGAGACCTTGCGGTTCTTCGCGCTCCGGCTCGCTGAGGCGAAGCTGATCACGAGCACGCCGCAGCAGCTCATCGACCAGGGCACGGACCTCGCGTACATGCGCCAGCTGCGGAAGGAGTTGGCGCCGTAAGGCCGCTCGACCTGATCGTCCGTTCGCTCGCGCGGGTCCGAGCGCCGATCCAGCTCAAGTTCCTCGCAGTGCTCGGAATGCTCGCGGCGCTCCTCATCCTGCTCGGCGTCATCGGGCTCGTGGTCCTCAGTGAGGCCAACGCCCGCGGGCAGCGGGTCGTCGATCTGGAGCGCCGGGTCGTCGCCTACGATGCCCTGCGGCTCGAGACGACGCAGCAGCTCTTCGCCGTGGAGACAGCGCTCGCGACCCCGGACCCACAGGTCATCGAGGCGGCCGTCAGGCAGCTCGGGCTGACCGGGTACAGCGTCGATCGCCTGGAGTTCGTCGCCAGCGCGGAGACCGATCTGGTTGCCCGGGTCGTCGCCGCGCACGACCAGTTCGCGGCGCTGAACACGCTGACGCTCGGTCTCCTGCGCGCCGGTGTGATCGCGGAAGCGGAGCGCGTGCAGACGGTGGAGGTGACGCCCGTGGCCGACCGGCTCGAGCGCCTCACGAACGAGCTTGTGGACCGTGCCCTGGCCGAGGTCGCCCAGAGCATCGACGACAGCCGCCAGGCGTACGCGCGGTCGCAAGCGATCGTGCTCGCCTTCGCCGGGATCAGCTTGGTCTTCGGGCTCGTCCTCGGCCTCGCGCTCGGCTTCTCGATCATCCGCCCGCTCCGCGCGATCGGTTCGCGCGTCGAACGCATCGCGGCCGGTGACTTCAGCGATCACGTGCGCGTCGACAACCGCGACGAGCTGGGGGCTCTGGCGGCGAACATCGACCGCATGAACGACCAGCTTGGTCGCCTTTACGCCGACTTGGAAGCGGCGAATCGGCACAAGTCCGAGTTCCTCTCGAACATGTCACACGAGCTGCGCACGCCGCTCAACGCGATCATCGGGTTCTCCGAAGTGCTGTTGCAGCGGCTGTTCGGCGACCTGAACGAGAGGCAGGCTGATTACCTGCAGGACATCCTCGACTCGGGCAAGCACCAGCTGGCGCTCGTCAACGACGTCCTCGATCTCTCGAAGGTCGAGGCGGGTCGCATGGAGCTCCAGCTCTCCACATTCTCGCTCGAAGCCGCGATCGACAACGGCATCACGATGCTTCGCGAGTCCGCTGCGCGCGGCGACGTCGTACTCGAGGTCGAATGTGACCCTCGCGTCGATTCGATCGAAGCGGACGAACGCAAGGTGCGGCAGGTGCTCTTCAATCTGCTGTCGAATGCGGTGAAGTTCACCCCCAAAGGCGGCACGGTCAGCGTACGCACGCGGGCGCGATCTGATGCCGTCGAGATCTCGGTGGATGACACCGGGGTCGGCATCGCGCCGGAGGATCAGGGCCGCATCTTCGAGGAGTTCGGTCAGGCGAAGGACGGCAAGAGCCGCGAGGGGAGCACCGGCCTGGGGCTCACGCTTGCGAAGCGGTTCGTGGAATTGCATGGCGGCTCGATGACCCTACGGAGCGCGGTCGGACAGGGGAGCACGTTCACGTTCGTCTTGCCCCTTCGTCGGGGCGTCCGGTCCCCGGCACCTCCCGTCGCGTCCTCATCCTGAGCCCGGGAGAGATGGTCGGCCTCCCGCTCCGTGCCTCATCAACTGGGCAACTGAACCCCCTCGCGAAAACGGATGGTGCATCGCGTCGCACTCGGAGGATTCACTAGGGGGTTCCCGACAGATCATCGCTGA
>DHJC01000063.1 GCA_002404155.1 Chloroflexi bacterium UBA4730
AGACTTCCGGCGCGGGACACTAGGCGGGCTCGAGCGCGATGTAGCGGACGAACGCGTCGGCAAGCAGGCCGAGGACCAGACCCGTGATGACCGCGGGGATGATGAAGAGCCCGTCGATCTCGGGGCCGCCGGCCATGAGGCCGAACGCGTTCGTCAGCACCTCGCTGCCGAGGGACGCGCCGAGGCTCGTGGCGATCGCCACGAACAGCCAGTCCAGCTGGGTCCGGGGGTGCGTGAGGTACTGCACGCCGAAGCCGATGAGAAGCCCGGCGCTAACGATGACCGTGATGGCAAGAGCGCCCATCACCGTCTCCTTTCCGCCTCTGCACGATGCGAGGCTACCGCCGAGCATCGGCCACCCCGACGCTCGAACTAGAGGCGAACGGCCCGCGCATGCGGGTCGAACGGCCCGATCGCTCGACGAGCTCGCTGCTCAGGGTCGCACTTCACCCCCCAACTCGAGCCGCGACGGGTACCGCAAGGCGTTGCATCAGTTTCCGTATGACGCCGCAGAACGATGCCAAAAGCTACCGCAGCATGTTCCATCCGTACGGTTGCGGTACGGCCATGAGATGACTCGGCGGCGGGTCACGAACGAACGAGCAGCGGGCGATCCCTAGTTCCGCTCCGCAGCGCGCCGGGTGCGGCGGACCATGCTGCGGTAGAGGGGGCTCGTGGGCGAGGGGATCTGCAGGAATCGCTCGTTCTCCAAGAGCTCGACGGCTGCCGCAGGTGCGATGTGCGGGGCATCAATGAGGTAGCACCGTAGGGCTTCCCACTTGAGCTGCACGAGCGCCGGAACGTGCGAGGTGAGCCATGCGCGCTGGCCGAAGCCAGCTTCCTCCCACATTGGTATGTGACGTTGATAGACCCCGTGGCCGATCGGGGGCGCGAAGAGCCACCGCTCGGCAACTTCATGCGCGGGAGCTCCCTGACGGCGATGCTCACCGAACAGGGGTGCCGCTGCCGCTGCGATCGCCGCCTCGCTGAGGGCAACGGCGGTCTGCCGGTCGATGGCGCCGCTGGGAACGCCGGTGCCTTCCGAAAGGACGAGCTCGGGGCGTTCGTCACGAATCAGCGCGCAAAGCTGCGCCTGAAGGCTGAGTCGGTCTGGCAGCG
Source organism: Chloroflexi bacterium UBA4730 (assembly GCA_002404155.1). Taxonomy (GTDB): domain Bacteria; phylum Chloroflexota; class Limnocylindria; order P2-11E; family P2-11E; genus UBA4735. The sequence continues at coordinate 1,120 of DHJC01000063.1, forward strand.
TCAGCGGTGGCGACGGCATCTCCAGCAGCTCGAACCGCGCGATCCCGAGTCGGATCGCGGAACGCTCGAGGGCGTCGTGAGCCCGGGTCAGACCAGTTGCCTCAAGGGTGCGGAGCGGTGGGAGGGTGGGCGTCCGTGCCGAGAGGGCCACGAGCGAAACGCGCCCGCCGTGCGCAGCGAAGCGATGTAGGGCCGCTCCGGCGAAGAGGATCTCGTGGCCCGCTCGGGCGCAAATGCACAGCACCCGTCCGACCGGCGGCCCCAGCTCCGGGCTGGACTCACCTTCCAGCGGAGTTGCGTTGCCGTATTGCAGAACTTGCAAATCCTGCATCACAATACCACCAGCTCGCCAGCTCGGAGGGCAACGTGGAGAAAGAGAGCGCCTCGATCAACCAGCCGCTCCATCGCTTCAAGGCCGAGCTGTTCAAAACGCTCGGACACCCGCTTCGGATCCGGATCCTCGAACTGCTGCGCGGCGGTGAGGTGAGCGTCCGGGATCTACTGCGGCAGCTCGCTGTCGAGCCGCCCGCCGTCTCGCAGCAGCTTGGCGTGCTCCGCGCACGCGGCATTGTGGAGAGCCGGCGGGCCGATGGCACCGTTTATTACTGGATCCGCGATCCGCTCATCGCGCAGCTCCTCGATGTCGGGCGCGAGGTATTCGGCACGCAGCTCCTGGATCTCCAGTCGATGCTGGCGGCGCAAGAACGCGAGGACCACGCGTCGGCGAATCGTGCCGCTCGACGACGCGACCGCCGGCCCACGTCGGCGCGTGCCGCGAGATGAACCGGTTCGAGATCGCGCTGCGCTGGACCGTTGGCGCGGCATCCGCCGAGGAGGCACGGGTCACGGCCGACATCCTCGCCTGAGCGGGGCGGCCGTCGGGGGAGGTGCGGCGACGACCGCGTCCTGCCCCACGACTCAAGAGTAAGGCGGCCCGCTGTCGCTCTAAGTCGGCCGCTTCTCTGACATTCCTTTCGACGCAAAGCCGGTATCAATTCGTGTTTGAAGAATTCTCTAGACCGCTTCTCTTGACCGCATCGCTTTCAAGGACGAGGTCATGGGTTCGAATCCCATCCGGGCTACAGACCGCGTCGTCATTGGTCGCCACGCCCTTCGCGTTCCGTACGGCGCGCCTTCGCTTAGCGCTTGATCTCGACGGCGAGCTCGTTCGCAAAGCGGAGGTCGGTCGCCTTCGTCACGGCCCCGTCGGGCGTGAACTTGAGGAGGCTGACAGCGTTCAGCAGCTGCGCGTGAAAGCGCATGCTCGCGGCAACGTCGTACATGCGCCAGTCGTAGGGCACCATGTTTGCCGCGCCCCGAACGAGCTCGACGTTCTTCGCGCCGCCGAAGAGTCCCTTGTCCGTCGCGACCTTCGCCGCGTCGGCTCGGTCCTTCGGGAGACTGTCGGCAGCGCGGTAGATCGCCCGGAAGGCCCGTTTCGCCGCGACCGGGTTCGCTCGGAGCCAGTCGGTGGTCACGGTGAGGACGCAACAGTCCTGCTGTGACCACGGCGGATCCTTCGCCTGATCGAGCGCGATATGACCCTTGTTCGCCGGGTTCGTCTCGAACGCGAACGCGCCCGTCGTCGCGAGGAAGAGTAGGTCCGACTTCCCGTCGAGGAATAGCTTCGTGAGGTCGGCGTCGGGTTGAACGACGAAGGTCACCTCGCTCGGATCGACTCCGGCGTTCTTGAGAGCGATCGCCATCATGCTGTACGGGAGGTTGTCGGGAGTCTTCGCGTTCACCACGACGGTGTGGCCACGAAGATCCTTCAGCGTCGCGACGCCCTGTGGCGCCCACATCTCCGCGCACCCGGTGTGGAGTCCGCCGAGCCCGACAACCGCCTTGCCGCCATCGACCGCGGTGGCGAGCGCGGGCACGAAAAGCGATGCGAGGTCCGCCTTGGCGCCAGTGAGCGCGGCGAGTCCGCCAGCGTCGGTGAGCTGGATGTCGGCGAAGCCTTCCTCCTGGAGATAGCGCTCCGAGATCATTTGCGGCGCGTCACACGCACCTAGGGCAATGCGGATCGTCGTCGTCTCCGGAGGAGGCATGGGCGATGGCGACGGTGCGGCGGTCGCTGAAGGGGCGAGTACCGCTGCAGGCGCAGGCGGCGAGCACGTCGCCGATTGCGACGGCGGCGACGACACTGAATCCGCGCAGGATCAACTCGCGGCGTCCGACCACCACTGCCCTCCGCTCGGCGCGCTGGCGACGATGCAGGGCTGGCAGTACACGCCGGCGGTCATGACGGTCTCGTCGTGTCGTAGCGGTCAGCCGTACTTCTGGGCTGTGAGCTCCAGGATCTTCACATGCAGGCCATCGCGCACCTCCCGAAAGGCCGCTTCTCTGACAACGTGTGTCGACGCGAAGCCCTGTATCAATTCGTGCTTGAAGAATTCGCTCGAGGCTGGTCAGTTCTCCCATCGAGCACCTCACCAGCGTTCACCTTCTGCGCGATCCCCTCGACTACCTCGAGTCGGTTGGGCGTCAGGCTTGTCAGGAGATGGCGGTGAGGACGTCCTCTAGGCGCTCGTCGCTCGAAGGCGTGTCTGACGTGTGCGATGTCGGTAGAGCAGGTCCTACGCTCTCGGCGTGAGGCGTTTGCTCGACGAACTCGGGACGATCGGTGCCGACCCGCGCGACGACGACGAGCTCAGGGTCCGCAAGCGCTTCCTCGTCCTCAGCTCGATTTTCGTGCTACCGGCCGCGATCGCCTGGGGACTGTTCTACCTAGCGTTCGGCGAGCCCCTCGCCGCGGCGATCCCATTGGGCTATTCGGCGATCTCGGCCCTGAGCATCGCGGTCTTCGCCGTACGGCGGGAGTTTCGCGTGCTGCGTGCCGTGCAGCTGCTCCTGATCCTTGCGCTGCCATTCCTGCTCCAAGAGATGCTGGGAGGCTTCGTCCCGTCGAGCGCCGTGATCCTTTGGTCGATGCTCTGCCCGTTCGGCGCCCTGGTCTTCTCCGACGTGCGAGCGGCGTCGCGGTGGTTTGCGTTGTTCGTGCTGCTCGTCTGCGTATCCGCGCTCTTCCAGTTCCGTACGACGAACCATCTCCAGCCGGAGCTGGTGACGCTGCTGTTCGTCCTGAACCTGACCGTCGTCGCGTCCGTCGTGTTCGTGCTGCTCGCGTCGTTCGTGAAACAGATCGAGACCGAGCACGCTCGGGCCGAGGGCCTGTTGCTGAACGTACTTCCGAAAGCGATTGCTCGGCGGCTCAAGACCGCCCCCGGCATCATCGCCGATTCGTACGAAGAGGCGACGATCTTGTTCGCAGACGTCGTGAACTCGACGCCGCTGACGAGCAGTCTCTCGGCCCGCGACGTGGTCGCGCTGCTCGATGAGTACGTCACCCAGTTCGACGTTCTGGCGCGAAGCGACGGTGTCGAGAAGATCCGAACGATCGGCGACAACTGGATGGGCGTTGCGGGCGTACCGACCAGTCGCCCGGATCACGCGCGGTGCGCGGCTCGCCTTGCGCTCGAGATGCTCGCCTTCGTCCAAGCACGCCAGGCCGGCGGCGGGCTCGGCCTGGACTTTCGGATCGGGTTGAACTCGGGTCCGGTCATCGGTGGCGTGATCGGGCGGGACAAGTTCGTCTTCGACATTTGGGGTGATGCCGTGAACCTCGCCAGCCGGATGGAATCGACCGGAGTGCCGGGCCGGATCCAGGTCGGACCAGCGACGTACGCCCTGTTGAAAGATGAGTTCGTCTTCGATGCGCGCGGGAGCGTCACGATCAAGGGGAAGGGCGAGGTGGAAACGTGGTTCCTGATCCGCCCGAGGAGTCCGACGAGTCCCGGAGTTCGGGAGACGGCTTCATCGCAGCCAGTGCCCGCGCGTGCGTAACTCAGCAGCTCTTGCTCGATGCGGGCGGAACGTCTCGCTGAGGCGGTGCAGGTGAGCCTGATACTTCCAACTATGACCGAAGCACGGGAAGAGCGCCGCCTCGTGACCTGCGTCTTCATCGACATCGTTGGATCGACTGACCTCACCGTGCGGCTCGGTCCGGAACGGCTGAAGGGCGCGCTCAACGCTGCGTTTGCCGAGGTGAGCGCCCGCATCGTCGCCGAGGGCGGCATCGTCGAGAAGTACATCGGCGACGCGGTGTACGCGCTCTTCGGGGCACCCATCGCGCATGCTGACGACCCGCTCCGCGCGCTCCGCGCGGCGCACGCCTGCCGACTGTGGGCCGCCACGCCTGACTCGCCGTTCGGGCTGCGCATCGGGATCGAGACCGGCGAGGCGGTCGTAGATCTCTCGGCGGTCGAGTCCACGCATCAGCGGATGAGCGTCGGACAGGTGGTAAATGCGGCGGCGCGGCTCGAACAGGCGGCAGAGCCGGGGCAGGTGCTCGTGGGACCGACGTGCCGGCGAGCGGCGGAAGGCGCGCGGTTCCGGCCGCTCGGCGAGATGTCGTTCAAAGGACTTCCGCCGATGACGGTGTGGGAGCTCGAGTTGCCGGGCGAGGCGCCACCGAGCGTCGACCTGCCCTTCGTCGGCCGTCGGAGCGAACTCGAGATCCTCGACCTCGCGTACCGCCGGAGTGGCCAGCGGGCGGTCCTGGCGCTGGTGAGTGGCCCTCCAGGTCAGGGAAAGACCCGCGCGGTCCGCGAGTTCCTCGAGCGGATCGGGCGACCGTTCCTCCTCGCGCGCTTCCGTCCGCTCGGCGAGATCGGCGCCGGTGCGGCGTGGGGCCAGCTCCTGGGCGGACTGGGTGTCGACCGCGACGCCGTCGCCGCGGAACTTGCCTCGATCGATGATTCGGCCGACCGGGACCGGATCCTTCGCGGGGTCTTGCACAGTGCGGGGATCGCGCCGGACGACCAGCTACGCCGAATGCAGAACGAAGAGCGCACCGACGAGATCGTTCACGCGTGGCGCCGCTACTTCGCGGCCCGCTCGCCGGACGCGCCGCCGGTCGTCTGGCTCGAGGACCTTCATTGGGCCGACGACGCGTCGGTGCGGATCGTCGACCGGCTCACGCTGTCGAGCGGTCCGCTCTTCCTTGTCGCGACGGCCCGGCCGGAGTTCGTACAGGCCGCCGGGCTGCGTCCGAGCGGAGACCGGTTCTTCGTCGAGCTCGAGCCGCTCGACCACGAGGACGCGCTGGAGCTCGCCGGGCACGCCGGCGCCGCGGACCTCACGACGATCGAGCGCGCGCAGGGGAATCCGTTGTTCATCGTCGAGCTCGCGCGGACCGCCGAGCACGGGACCGAGCTACCGCTCACGTTGCAGGGCGCCCTCGGCGCCCGCCTCGACGAGCTTGGCGCCGCCGATCGCGAGCTGCTCTCGAGCGCGGCGGTCGTGGGCGAGACGTTCGACGTCGCTGACGCCACCTTCCTCACGAGCCGGGATGCCGCCGAGGTGGGCCCCGCGCTCGCGCGGCTGGCGGACCTCCTGTACTTGCGCCGCGTGGAGCATGCCTATCGCTTCCATCACGCGCTGCTCCGCGACGTGGCCTATGGGCGGCTGCTGGTGGCGGATCGAATGCGGATCCACGCCCGGATCGCCCGCGAGCGAGCCGAGGAGATGGATCCGGACCGGCGTGCGCATCACTGGTGGGAAGCGCTTCGCCCGCCGGACGACGAGTGGGTCTGGACCGATGCCACAGCGCGCGCGGGACTGCGCGCTGAGGCGGCGGCGGCGCAGCTCGAGTCAGCGGATCTCCACGTCGAGCACTACGAACCTGCCCAAGCGCGTGGTCTTCTCGATCGTGCCGCGCAGCTGGCTGACACCGACGCGCTGCGCGCACGCATCGATCGCACGCGCGGGCGCCTCGCCACGCTCGAGGCGAACGGCGACGACTCCTGGGCGCATTTCTCGCGTGCGCTGGCGTTCCACCGGAGCGCGGGGAACGTTCCGCCTGACCTCTACGCGGAGCTTCTCCGCGCGCCGATCCAGCTCGACGGTTCGTTCCGCTCCCGCCCACCCGACGACACCGTCCGGGGCCTGCTCGAGGAAGGCGAGGCGGTCGCTCGCGCACGGGGCGACGCGGCGGTGCTCGCACGGCTCCAGATGCTGCGCGGGATGCTCGACGGTGATCTCACCCTCGCGAGCGCCGCGGTTCGCGCGGCCAAGGACGCGCTACCCGTCGCCGATCAGGCCGCGATGCTCGCGCAGCTCGCGCAGATGCAGTTCGGCGCCGCGGACTTCGTGGGGATGACCGCGACCGCAGCGCGGCTCGGCGAGCTCTCGGACGCGATCACCGATCCCGAGGTCGCGCTCGGGCCTCGCCGACGCGTCGCCATATGGCGCGGCGATCTTCCCGAGGCCCACCGCTTGGCCGACGAGCTCGCCCGCCGCACGCGCGCCGCCGGACCCCATATCTCGTCCCACGCCCTCGGGGTGCAGGCCTGGCAGGCGGAATACGAAGGCGACTGGGCCACCGTCCGCCGGCTCGCCGGTGAGTTCCTCGCATTAGCACGGGCGAACGAGGGAACGACGTTCTGCGCCGGGGGCGGGTCCCTGGTCCTGGCAGCGGGTTCGATCGCCGAGGCGCGCGCGGGCCGGATGGACGAGGCCCGTGCACTCCTCGATCGCGCGCGCGCTTACATCCGCGAACCCGACGAGCTTCACCAGCTCGGGACAGCGAGCGCGATTCTCGGAGACCGCGCCGTCGCGCCGGCGCCCGAAGCTCGCTGGGGCTGGGAGGACCACGCGATCGCCTGCGTGATCAGCGGCGACGGGGAACGGGCCGCCGCGATCCTGCCGCGGCTCGATCAATGGGCCGAGCAAGGATCGTGGCTCTCCGGCGCGATCGCCGATGCCGTCCGCGACGAGCTCGCTGGCCGCGGCCCGTCCGGTTCGGGACATGCTCGGCTCCGCGAGCGTGGTTACAACGGGCCGAGCGACGTGCTCGGGATGCGCTCGGCCGGCGGCTGAGAGCGCGGCCGACTCGAGGACCCGGCTGGTCATCGACCGG
>DHJC01000045.1 GCA_002404155.1 Chloroflexi bacterium UBA4730
CCAGCAGCAGATGCGCGAGCTCGCAGCGATCACCGCGACGCTGCACGCGAGCTTCGGGGTGACGTTGGACTCGGGTGGCGAAAAAGTGTTCGTCACCGACGATCGAGGCCGGATCATCGAGGACCGCCACTTCCTCACCGCGTTCGTCGGCCTCGTCGCGAAGACGACCCCCGGCCTGGTCGCGGTCCCGGTCTTCGCCCCGGCGATCATCGAGCGGCTCGTGACGGAGGCGGGCGGACGGGTGCGGCGGGTCCGGGCGTCGGCGGAGGCCCAGATGGGCCTCGCCGCCCGCGAGCGCCCGCTGCTGGTCGCGGACGGGCTCGGCGGCTTCATCTTCCCGCGGTTCCACCCGTCGTTCGACGGCCTGTTCGCGATCGTGAAGCTGCTCGAGCTCCTCGCCGTCCGGCGCACCACCCTGGCGGAGGTGATGGACGCGACGCCGGCGGCGCACCTGGTGCGACTGAAGGTCGCCTGCCCCTGGGAGGACAAGGGCCGGGTGATGCGGATGCTGGCTCAGGAGCCGGCGACGGATCGCACGAAGCAGGTCGACGGGGTGAAGCACGTGTACGAGGGCGAGTGGGTGCTCGTGCTGCCCGACGCCGATCAGCCGGTGTTCAGCGTGTGGGCCGAGGCGGCCGACGACGGCCGGGCCTGGTCGCTCGCGCACCAGTACGCGGACCGGGTGGGGGCCTTCCGGGCATCGTGAAGATCGCCATCGCCCAATGCGCGCCCGCGCTCGGGGCGATGAGGCGCAATCTCGAGATGCACCGCGAGTGGATCGGCAGAGCCCGCGCGACGGGCGCGAAGCTCGTGGTGTTCCCCGAGCTCTCGCTCACCGGCTACTACCTCAAGGACCTTGCCGCCGACGTCGCGTGCGCGGCCGATGACCCGCGGCTCGCGCCGATCGCCGATGCGTCGCGGGACATCGACGTGAGCGCCGGATTCGTCGAGCGCTCCCCTGACGCGACGCTCCACATCGCCCAGGGGTACTGGTCGGGCGGGGCCCTCCGGCACGTCCACCGGAAGGTGTATCTCCCGACCTACGGGATCTTCGACGACGGCCGCTACTTCGGACCCGGCGACCGCTTCGCGACGTTCGAGAGCGCCGCGGGCCGGGCGGGCATGGCGATCTGCGAAGACCTCTGGCACCTCTCGGTGCCGTACGTGTACGCGGTCGAAGGGGCGAGCGTGATCTTCGCGCCGGCCGCGAGCCCCGGCCGGGGCGTCGCGGAGGGCGGTGACCTCGGGACCGCTGCCTCGTGCCGGATGATGGATCGCTTCTACGCGCAGTACCTCACGCTGTACGTCGTCTTCGTGAATCGCGTCGGCCATGAGGACGGCATCGGGTTCTGGGGCGGCTCGGAGGTGATCGGTCCCGACGGGACCATCTGCGCCCGGGCGAAGGAGTGGGACGAGGAGCTCCTCGTCGCCGACCTCGACCTCGAGCTCGTCGCGCGCGAGCGGGCCCGGAATCCGCTCCTTCGCGACGAGCGTCCCGATCTCGTCTTCCGGGTCCTCGCCGAGCGCATGGGCGTACGGGTGACGGAGTGATCGACGAGCGGCCGGCGATCCGGATGGCGCCCGGTGACCTCACGCCGCTCCGCATCGATGAGGTGCTCGTGCGCAAGATGCTGGTCGCCTTCCTTCGCGACGAGACCCTGAAGACCGGCGCGACGCGCCTCGTGCTCGGCGTGTCCGGCGGCGTCGATAGCGCGGTCGTCGCCGCGCTCGCCGCCGAAGCCCTCGGTCCGGACAACGTCCTGGGCCTGTTCACGCCGTACCGCACGACCGCGGGGCGGTCGAAGACCGACGCCCTGGACGTGGCCCGCGCCCTCGGCATCCACCTGGAGGAGGTCCCGATCACGGCGCAGGTCGACGGCTATTTCGCGATGCTCCCGAGGGCCGACAAGGTCCGCATGGGGAACAAGATGGCCCGCGAGCGGAAGAGCATCGAGTACGACCGCTCGTGGCCCGACGGCCTGGTGCTCGGTACGTCGAACAAGACCGAGCTGCTGCTCGGGTACGGCACGCAGTTCGGCGACCTCGCGTGCGCGCTGAACCCGGTGGGTGATCTGTACAAGACGCAGCTGCGCGAATTGGCGGTGCATGTCGGCGTGCCGCGCGGGGTCATCGAGAAGCCGCCGAGCGCGGACCTCTGGGAGGGCCAGACCGACGAGGGCGAGCTCGGCTTCACCTATGAGGAGTCCGACCTGATCCTCTACCACATGGTCGATCGCCGGGCCCGGCCGGCCGAGCTCGTGGCCGCGGGGTTCGACGCCGGGTTGATCGCGAAGATCCGGGAGCGCATCCGCCGGAACCACTTCAAGCGCGTCATGCCGCTCATCGCGAAGGTGAGCCTTCGCACCGTCGGGCACGACTTCCTCTATCCGCGCGACTGGGAAGCCGACTGAGCCGGACGGCCCTTGGCTATGTCTTCGCGATCGCCGCCGCCGCGTTCTATGCGGTCGGCGGGGTCATCGCGAAACGGGCGTTCGACCTGGGCATGCCGCCGGACACGCTCGCGGAGTGGCGGATCCTGTTCGCGTCCGTCGTGTTCATCGCGATCACGCTCGCGTTCAAGCGCCAGGATCTGCTGGCCGTACGACGGGTGGACCTGCCGTTCCTCGCGCTCTTCGGCCTGCTCGGGGTGCTCGCGGTCCAGCTCGTCTACTACGAGGCCATCCGGCGCATCCCCATCGGCGTCGCGCTCGTGATCGAGTACACCGCCCCGCTCCTGATCCTCGGCTTCTGGCGGCTGCGCGGCCGCCACGTCGGTCTCGGGCTGTGGCTCGCCGGTGTGCTCACGCTCATCGGCTGCTACTTCGTCGTCGGCGCGTACGACGCCCAGCTCCGCCAGGTGAACGCGGGGGGTGCGCTGCTCGCAGCGGTCGACGCGATCATCCTCGCGTCGTACTTCCTTCTCACCGAGCGACTCGTGACGCGCTACTCGAGCTGGGCGCTGCTCTGCGTCGGCTTCGGGACGGCCGCGCTCGCGTGGTCGATCGCCCGGCCGCCGTGGACGCTCCCGTGGGCCAGCCTGCAGGGAGAGATCGGCTGGTACGTGCTCGGCGTCGTCGTCATCGCGACCGTGATCCCGTACCTGTTCAGCGTCGGGGCGGTGCGGCTGATCCCCGCGGCCCGCGTCGGCCTCACCTCGACCGCCGAGCCGGTGATCGCCGCGATCGCCGCGTGGCTGCTCATTGGCGAGTCGCTCCAGGCACTGCAGGTGGTCGGTGGCCTGATCGTGATGGTGGGGATCCTCGTCGCGCAACGGGTGCGACTCAGCGCCGAGGGCGTGTAGCGGCGCACCGGGGCACGGCATGTGCCGTACGTCGGTAGAGACCGAAGACAAAGGAGACCGATGCCATGACGGCAACCCAGATCATCGTGGCCGTGGTCGCGGTCGTCGTCGTCGCCGCGATCGCGTACGTCATCCTCAAGCAGCAGCGCTCGAAAGCCCTGCGGAGCCGGATCGGGACGCGTGCCGAAGGGCTCGACATCCGGCCGCTGGCGCCCGACGAGCGGTCGCGGTACGCCGCTCGGTGGAAGACGGTGCAGGCACGATCCGTCGACGACCCGGCGGCGTCCATCGGCGATGCCGATCGGCTCGTCGCCGAGGTGATGAGCACGCGGGGCTATCCGATGGCGGACTTCGAGCAGCGGGCCACCGACATCTCGGTGAGCCATCCCGAGGTGGTCGAGCATTACCGCACGGCGCGCGACGTCGCCCAGCTGCATCGCCAGCGTCCGGTGAGCACGGAGGAGCTGCGCACGGCGTTCCGCCATTACCGCGAGCTGTTCGCGTCGCTGCTGGAGGCTGAAGCCGGCCAGACCGAGGGCGCGATCGCCGACGAGCCGACCGCGATCCGTTGACGCGCCGGCGGGGATGCCCGCTCCCACCGGCAGGGGCCCGCCGGCGCGTCTTCGGACGAAGGAAGGGGGTTAGACCTGGAGAAGGGCCCCGATCGCCAAGATCAGCTCGGTGAGCTGGTGACCCAGGTAGAGCACCGCGATGAGGACCGTCAACAGGACCACCGCGACGACCGCGAAGTGCTGGATCGACTGCTCAGTGTCGATACGGTCATATCCGCTTCGTGTACTCATGTGCGCCAAATTAGGTGCTTAGGTAGGCGGGTGTATGTACCTACTTCCAGGCCGTTTTCGGGCCAAACGGTTTCAGGGGAGGAGCGTTTAAGCGGATAACGCGCGCGGCGAGAGTCGTGTGCGAAGCGAGGGACGGGGCGGGGGGTTCGGGCTCCCCGCCCCGTGTCGTTCCCTCGCTATTTGTGTATCATGATGCTCCCGCCGCCGAGAGTCGTCGGATCCGCGGCATCTCGTGCGTTGGGCTAATTGTCGTACACGATGATCCCGCCGTTCGGTCGTTGTCCCAAATCTTGATACGGAACCTGTCGGCTCCGCCGCCGCCCGTCACGTCTCCGTCGATGGCGGTCAGCATGAATCCGATCCACCGCCGATCGTGACCGGCGCGCTCCACGTCGCGCCTGCGTTGATCGAGCTGATCTACAGCACGTCCGCGTTCGCACCGTTCCAGTTCGCCCACACCACGTGACAGCGATGTTCCGGAAAGGGCGAACGCCGGCAAGCTGTTGTCCGGAAGGTCCCACCCGGTAGCGGGCTCGGGATGGCGTTGATGGTCGCGAGGATATTCGTCGTGAACGTCGCGCCGCCGTCGGTCGAGCTCGAGGAGGCCACGACGTTGTGGCTCCGCGAGAACGCGATGTATGTCACCTGCATGGTGCCGAAGGCGTCGACGAAGAGGACCGAGCCCTGGTTGTACTTGAACGGCGACACCGTTGTGGGCGTCGTCCAACTCGTGCCGCCGTCGGTCGTCTTGGAGTTGACGGTGAGGACGCGACCGAACTGTTGCTGGGATCTGCGCCGACCCATTCCTTGTCGTTGAAGAGCGCCGCGCCGACCGTCGCACTCGTCTGAATGACGAAGCTCGAGCTCCAGCGAACGCCCTTGTCGGTCGGGCGGCTCACGGCGACCGCGTTGGCGTTGCCCGAGTGGTCGAACGCGAGGTTCGCTTACCAGAAAGTGTCGGACGGCCAGACCGTGACGGACGGATCGCCTGCCGGCTCGTACGGACCGGAGTGGTCGTGTTCCCCTGGACGAGGTCGGGTAGGAACCCGCAACTCCCTAGAGGTGGCGCCGCCATCGAATGCCATCGGGCCATGCGCGCCCAAGCCACTCGGGTCCCTCCATCCAACACGCGAGGCGCGACGCCGCGGCCGCGGTTCCCGCTGATGAGCGGTTGGGTGCCAGCGGGAGGTGAGGCTAATATGCGCGACTTCCGGGGCGGTCAAATCGCACGTCGCTTCAGCGGCTCTCCGCTCGTCGCCAACGGCGCTGTGCCGCACCCTACCCCGGATCGTGCGGCAATGGTGAGGGCCCCGGCCGGTGAGCCGGGGCCCTTCTTCCTCCGCCGCGAGCGCGTGTTGTCGGCTAATGCACCTGGAGGCTGCCGCCCCCGAGCGCTTGCTCGGTGGTCCGTGGCGGGGTTCCGATCCAGTTGCTCGAGTAGAGCAGGGAGTTGTTCACGTCCAAGATCGCGATCCCGATCGTGTCCGGGCTGCCATCCGTCAGTGTGACCTGGAGCAGCAGGTTCCCGGTGCCTGGGTTGACGACACCCGGTATGAGCGCGTCCCACCATTGGAAGTTGGCCTTGCTCGTGAACGACGCCTGCGTGCCGTCCGGGGTCACGGTGAGATTCGAGAGCGCGTTGGCCTTGTACTGGTAGATGCAGACCGACACGCACGGTTGGCCGTCCGGCTTCACGCTCCGGCGAACGATGATGTTCGCTTGGCCCTGGAGGTTCGTGCCGGACTTGTTGTACTTCACGTTGAAGCCGAAGTTGTTCTTCGTTCCGGTGTCGCCATTGTAGGAGCCCGCGGAGTTCGTGAGGTTGACGTAGCCGCCGCCTGTGATGAAGTTCACCAGCAGCGGGATGTACACGTTGAGGATTCCTACATCGCTTGGTCCGGCGTAGTTGCTGCCCCCTATCGCGGTGGTCACGACGTAGGTGGTGCCGCCGCCGGTGCTCGACGCTGGGGCGGTGAAGGTGCAGACCGCGGTGCCGGTCGTGGCCGTGACCATGCCGACGTTGGCTGGACCACAGACGATTGGTGTGCCGGTGAACGGTGTCGCCGTGAACGTCACCTTCGCGGTCGTGATGTCACCCCCGGTGACCGTCACGGTCGCCGACACGGTGACCTGGGCCGTGGTGTTCGTGGGCGAGCCCGTGCTGACCATGTTGGGGCCGGTGTAGGCGACCGTCGCGGGAGCCACAGTGATCGTCAGCGTGCCGCGAGCGGTGCCGCTCGTGTAGCTGATCGTGTAGTTGCTGCGGGCGAGCCCGCTCACGGTGATCTTGTACGTGCCGACGTTCACGGCTGGGTTTGTCGGGTCGGTGACATAGGTCGGTGTGCCGAGGCTGCTGAGCGTGTCGCTCGACCCGAGCGTGCCGCTCGCGAGCGCGATGCTGAACGCGGGCGTCGAGTCGCCATAGACGCG
>DHJC01000036.1 GCA_002404155.1 Chloroflexi bacterium UBA4730
GAGTTACTGAAATATCTGGGCTAGCGGGTCCCGCGCTCAGTGGCCGGCATCGTGATGATCAATGTGTCCGGGATCGACGGGGTCGGCGTGCGCCCTCGCTCATCGGCTCGAGTTCGTCGGGGCACATGCCGCCGCAGCGAGTTCGTCGAAGGTGTCGGTTGAACGGCGGCGCGGTCCTCCGCGGTCGTGGCGGCTCGGCAACGATCGCGGACCCGATGCAGAAAGGCTGCACATCCGGCGGGGCCATTGCGGGCCCGCTCTGACGGGTCGTTGTGGGCCTCAGCTACGGGGGCCGTTCGCGAGGACCGGATTCGGCGCCCTCACCCAGTATTCACGGCCCTGGAAGCCTTCTTCGTTCCGCGCCACAGCGATGAATCTGTTCGGAGGGACGTGCAGCACGCCGGCCGCCGTAGGGCGGGCGCCCTTCGAGTCACGCGCGAGATCGTCGAAGCGCAGGTCTCCACGACGTTGAGCCTGTTCGCGTCCGGCAGCTCGTACACCTCTACCGCGCAGCGACGTTCAAATGTGGGAACAACGACTCGATCTTCCGAAGCGCCTGGTCGCGGAGAGGATCGCGAACACGCGGGGGTCAAGCACGCGGACGTGGTAACAGCTCGGCTCGTTCAGAACGACCACGGGTGGCTGCGGCTGGCGGGTTAGAAAGGAGCGAGGATCGCCCACCGGACCGGGGCCGGGACCGCTCCACTGAGGTAGGTATCCGGCGCGTCATTCTTCAATGTTTTCGGTGCTAGGTCGCTTTTCTGAAACGCTTCCCTTTTCAAGGAAACGAATCAGCAGCGGGGAGCGGTTAGCCTTCCGCTCCCTGCTGAGCGCCCTAATAGCTGACGCAGCAGTGTCGCGGCGAGCCAGGCTTCGAATCGATCGGGCGTCCACCCGTGGATGGCCACCAGCTGCGCGTAGAGCGATGGCAGGGTGAGCGCATCGAGGAGCGCTGCTGCCTGCGCGACGCTCAGACCTCCCGCAAGCTCGGCCCGGATGGAGCGCGCGATCCGGGCGAGCCCGCGCCGACGGACACGGAGGAGCTCCTCGACGTCCTTTCGGACCTTCGGATCGGTCGCGCCGGCGACGTCGTTGAACGACACGACGTCGTGCCCGTACTCCCACCTCAAACGGATGGAACGGGCGAAGAGCACGAGCCTGCGGCCGGCATCTCGTTCCGCCAGGGCCTGCCCGAACGCGGCACCGGCGTGAGGCTCATTCAGGACGTCCTCACGCAGGGTCCGGAGGATCGCAGCCTTCGAGCCGTAGACCGCATAGACCGTTTGGACCGCGACACCGGCCTCCTCGGCGACGCCCGCAAGCGTTGTCGCCCCATAGCCCCGCGACGCGAACAGCCGCCGCGCAGCCTGGGCGATGCGAGATCGCGTGAGCCCGGCCCGCTCTTCGCGGAGCGTCGGCCCTCTTACGCGCTTGACAGTCGCCATGTGATTAGAGTATCACTCTATCTCAATAGAGTGTCACTCTATCGAGAGTGCGCACAGTGTGGAGGACGAGATGTCAGCAGAGCAGAACGCGGCCAGCTTTCGCCGGCTCATCGAGGTCGGATTCGGGAAAGGAGACCTCGGGGTGGTGGACGAGGTCGTCTCCCCGGATTGCATCGAGCGACAGCGTGGCCTCAAGGGCGGTCGCGACGGGGTGAAGGACACGATCGCGACCCTGCGCGGATGGTTTTCCCCGTTCTCGTTGACGGTCGAGGACCTCGCGGTCGATGGCGACAAGGTCTGGGGCCGCTGCCGGGCCCGCGGCGTCAACACCGGCTCGATCATGGGGCGACCGCCGACCGGGCAGCCGATGGAGATCGACGTCATCGACATCGGGCGCTTCGAAGGCGGGATGCTCGTCGAACACTGGGGCGTTCCGGATCAGCTCGGGATGATGAGCCAGATCGGTCTGCTTCCAGGCCGGGGTTCCGCGCCCGCACGCTGAGCTCGACGGCGGGCGCGCTGTGCAGATTCCGAGGGCGCTTTTCTGACGCGCGGTTTGGTCCGTCCGGCGCGTCAGTTCGTCGCTATTTCTGAATGAATCGCGCTGCCGACACTTCTAGGTCGCTTCTCTGCAGCCATTTCCTTATCTGTGATGGGACCTCCGTGTCAAGGGTCCGTTCGAACACACAATGAGCGGGGGTCGTCCCAAGCAGACGCGCAGCACCGCAGCCGGGGTCAAGGTGGAGCGCCCGCAGCGGAGCGACCCGCGTCCCTGTATGGGGCGGCTAGCGCCGCCCGAGGCCAAGAGGGTGCCCGCCAGTCCCGCGCCTCAAGTCTCGACGTATGTCTCGACTTGACCCGCTACGCGCGTACTAAAGAAACGCGACGCGCAGCGGACCCCTCGTTACTCCCGAAGCGAGACGATCACACGACGCCGGAAGCCTGGAGACATTACACTGCAGGATGCACAAGGCAGAACCAGCGACCCAGGAGGGATAGCCATGGCTGTGGTCTTCATCATTGAGCAGCCCGACATCACCCGAGAGAAGTACGAGGAGGTCCGCTCACAGGTAGTGCCGGACAACCGCCTTCCCGATGGGATGATCTTGCACCTAGCTGGCGAGGTCCAGGGCGGCGGCTGGCGCGTGGTGGAGTTGTGGGAGAGCGAAGAAGCCCAGGGCAAATTCCTTCAGGCGAAGCTGGGTCCAGCGTTCCAGAAGGCAGGGGTGAGCCAGCAGCCGAAGGTGACGAAGTTCCCCCTCCACAACAAGCTGGAGAGGTAGACTCACCGATCCCGCGGCAGGTCGGCGTTGATCGGGCTCACTGGCCAGCTGTACTGGCGAGGATCCGTTGCTGTGTAGTCATTAGTCGGACATACCACTAGTTTGCAAGCGGCCCTGAGGGTTCCTGAGAGCCCCCGCGGCCAGATCCGGGGTCGGCCAAGCATCCGAAGGAGTCTCGAAATCCGCGTGTTCGGCGGCCACTTTTCGACCCGCCGATACGCCATGAATACAGAGCATGGCGTAGCTATCTGGTCGAGTCCGCCGTGGCCCACCACCCGAGGATTCGAACCAGCAGCGGCAGCTGCAGGTAAAGCATCAGAACCATGAGACCGGCAGCAACCAGTCGCGGACGCCCTGGCGCGACGAGCAGACCTGCGAACATGAATGCGAGGCCCGCCAAAGACGCGAGTACGAAACTAGCTACCTGTGGCGGCTGTCCTGCGGTCGACCCGCCGACGTCGAGGAACGTCGCGAGCGCCACCACGGCTCTCCACGCCAGCAAGCTCGCGGGCAGAAACAACACCCACCGAAGCGCCTCATGCCGACGGAATCTTCCGTGCGACGGCAAGCGCCAGATCGAACGCCATGCGCCACACTGGTCGGGGCGTCATGTTCCTCAGCCCGCGATCCTTTGCGTCATACCAGTGGTCGGGCAGTATCCGTTTCGGCCTCGGTTTGCACCCGTAGCAGTCGCCGGGCCCGGCGAACTCTTGGCAGAACGTGTTGATGTGCCGCCAGTGAATCGGGTGACCGGTCTTCTTCCACGCCCGCTTCTCACCGGAGTAGTACCGCATCTCCCGCGTGGCGGGCCACGCCACGAAGTAATCCTGTCTGATGACGTGGTCGCTCTGCGGTTTTTGCAGCTCGTTTCGAGGCGCGCTCCTCCGGACCGATCCATCGCTGCGGCGCGGAACGGAGAACGCGAGCAGGGCCGTGAATATTGCGCGAGGGCCCCGGATGGGCCCGTCGAG
>DHJC01000087.1:0-1383 GCA_002404155.1 Chloroflexi bacterium UBA4730
CCGGAAATGGCAACAAGAACTCGAGTGGATCGGTAAGCGCGTCTGCCGGGTTCACGGTGCTATCGGCCCTCATTGTCGCGACGTCCCCCACACCCAAGCCCACCGCCACTTCGGCGCCCACGTCGAGCTCCGCCACCACCGTGTCACCGACGCCCGTGCTGACACCGGCGCCGACGCCGACCTCCGCTCCAGTCGCTATGGCCTCACCGACGCCTGTGCCGACACAGGCTCCCGCCCCGACCGCAACCCCCGCACCCACGAACTCAACAGGTGCCGACGTACGGGCTTATGGGGCGATCGGCGACGGCGCGGCGGATGACACTGCGGCAATCCAAGCCGCCTTCAACGCTGGGACAAGTGACGTGTTCTTTCCCGCTGGCACGTACTCGATCACGACGATCTCTATCCCGGCGACAACAGGTCATGTCTACGGTTCCGGTGCGACCATCAAGCAGCGGTCGCTCGGTCTCAACCCCTTTTACGTCACCGGCTCCCGCGCCAGCACGCTAACCATCGAGCTTTTGACCTTCCAGGGCATCCCGGGCACCGCTTACGCAGGCTGGAACAACGGCGTCTACATCTTCGCTACCTCGAACGTGACCGTCCACAACTCGACATTCACCGGGTTCCGGCTGCACGGGGTGTTCGCCGAGAACAGCCAAAACATCAACGTGACCGATAACACCGTCTACGGGGTTGTCGGCGGTATCCGCTACTCGGGCATCCAGGGCGGGTCAATCTCGCGCAACACCGTGCGCGATCCGTCCACGCCCGACGCGACCTTCACGATCGCCATTGGGCTCGACTCTTCAGCCGACCGTGGCTTCCCGAACACGACCAACATCACCGTGGCCGACAACACCGTCAGCAACTACGTCAACGCTCAGGCCATCATGGTCCACGACGGGCAGCACGTCACCATCACCGGCAACGTCCTGAACAACGTACTCATCGGCGTCGACCTCGTCGGCGGGGGAATCGCCGTCGTGCCGGGCTACCTGGACAAGGTGGATGACATCACCGTCAGCGGCAACACCTACAACGGCACGCTGGTACCGGGGCCTCGCGGCACGTTCGCCAACGCCGGGATCCGACTGAGCGGTGCCTCCGATGTCCACGTCACGAACGTGACCGTCACCAACAATCAGGTCAACGACGCCAACGCTGTCCTGCGAGAGGAAGTCATGGCCGGCATCCACCTCGGCTACGCCGACAACGCGACCGTGACCGGCAACACCATCCGCCGCTCCTATACGGCCGGCATCTCGCTGGGCAACCCCAACACGAACGTGTCGATCAAGAACAACATGATCCTGATCGTTTACGCCAACACCGTGGACTCTCCGACCGGCATGCGCATCGGCATCTATAAGACGAACTACG
>DHJC01000087.1:1505-12556 GCA_002404155.1 Chloroflexi bacterium UBA4730
CCGAAGGCGACCCGAAGACGGTCTGCGGCGAGCGCGCGGGTAAACTCCGACCAAGGGGAGCCGGGCAGGCCGTGCTGGCGCGATAGCCGGAGCGCTTACGCGCTTCTGGCCAAGGTTCCGGTCCGGGTGCGTCGGTAGGAGGCGATCTGAACCAGCGGCAAGCCTTCGAGCGATCAGAGGCTGAAATCAGATCTCTTGTGGGCGCGGTCCTCGCAGCGCTGGACGGCAGAGAAGAAGCATCCGCCGATCGCGAAGGGAGGGCGATTCTCCACGCCGCGGCCACGCGAGTAGTCCTCCAGCGAGATCTCGGCGCACCCCAGGTCATCGCGGCACTGTTCCCCGAAACGGCGCTAGATCGCATTCGCCTGCTCTCGACCCAAACGATCCGCAGGCATGCTGAATTGATGATCCGTGTCATGAGCGCGGAGTTTCGCCATCCCGACCACGACCCCAGGTCGGATACGTGTCCCTTCAAGATCGGATTTGTCCTGGAATACGAGGAGCCGGAAGTTGGCGCGTTCGAGGCGCGGACCCACGACAAAGAGCTGACGAGTATCGACTTCGGTGAGGGTGAAGGCCAGCCGGCGCGCGCTGACTGGTACCTCGTGCAGGGGACGCGACGGTCCATCCGGCGCGCCTACGAGCCTCACCGCGATGATCCCTGGGCACGAGCAGAAATGAATCGGCCTGTCGGCCGGGCGCACTCCCGGTCGCCTCGCCGAGCATCCGGAGCGCTCGGGTGGATTAAGGATCCCGTGGTGCGCTCGTTCGTGAGCACGAACGCACAACGCGCTTTCCGCGGCGCCCGGTCGCTCGGAAGCCTAGCGGGTGTTGCCGCGAGCGGCGCGGCGCGCTTCGCCCGCAACAGTCGGCACGTCGCTCCCGTGAGTGTCCCGCCCGATTCGTTGAGTGTCGCATCCGATCCGTCGAGCGATGAGCTGCATCGAGCCGAGCGCCGCCTCGCCAACAGGGAAGCGGCGTTCGGCTTCAGCCATCCTGATGTGGCAAGCGAGCTCCACCTTATCGGGGCGATTCACCAGGAGGCCGGCCGGTACAGCGCCGCCGTCGCCACGTATGGGATGGCACTCGTGATCCGCGAACGGGCGCTCGGACCGGATCACCCGGAGGTGGCGTCGACACTCGAAGACCTGGCGGCGGCTCGCCGTGACGCTGGGGAGCCGGAAGAGGCCGAGCGGCTCTCCTCGCGCGCTCAAGAGATCCGTCGTCGTGCCTCGCCACGGGCGCCCCATGCTTAAGTCAGGTCCGGCTCGGCCGCGTCGCACGGGCTAGGAACGCGTGCAGCGGATACCTATTCGTAGGTATTCGCCATCGCGTCCGCGGACCTGGGCCGCGGATTGCAGTGCCGCTCTGAGCGTCGCCAGCCGTTGCCGGGTCCAGAGATGGGAGGCCGCCCATGAGGGGCCGCGTTTCGCACGTTAGGCCATCTGAGACAACTGCCGAAACGTCGATGACGAGACTGGTGAGCGTGCGGCTTTTCTCGTCGTTTTCACCATCGCATGGCTCTGATCCTCATTCGGGCTTCGTCGACGGTCAGGGTCAGATCGACGGGTAGGCTGCTATTGAGCCTTCAGACGCTCGCGTGGTGAAATATCGCTCGTGCTAGTGGCG
The DNA here is from genome assembly GCA_002404155.1 of Chloroflexi bacterium UBA4730. Taxonomy (GTDB): domain Bacteria; phylum Chloroflexota; class Limnocylindria; order P2-11E; family P2-11E; genus UBA4735. The sequence goes on from DHJC01000087.1 coordinate 3,135, forward strand.
TCGATCGTCGGGACTCGGCCCCAGTTCATCAAGGTGGCGGTCGTCGACCGGGCCATTCGCGATCCGCATCGTCACCAGATCATTCACACGGGCCAGCATTACGACTCCGATATGTCGGGGGACTTCTTTCGTCAGCTCAAGATTCCCGATCCTCACGTGCACCTTCCGCTCGCATCACACGGCAACGCGGCTCAGGTCGGAGAGATGATCCCCCAGCTCTCAGAGCAGTTGATGGAGTGCCGACCTGACGTCGTCCTCGTCTACGGCGATACGAACTCGACCCTTGCGGGAGCTCTCGCGGCTGTGTATAGCCGCAGCTTCGTGGCCCACGTTGAGGCGGGCGTCCGATCGTTCGAACGTGAACTGATTGAGGAGTTCAACCGGGTAGTCACCGACCACGTATCCGACCTGCTCTTCGCACCCGACGAGCGGGCAATTCAGCATCTGAGCAAAGAGGGGCTGGGCGCACGTGCCGTTCTGACAGGCGATGTCATGCATGATCTCGTCCTCGACACGGTCGACTTGGCGATCCGTCCAGCGGTTCCGGGCTTGGACGGGGATTTCATGCTGCTGACGATCCACAGGGCGCTGACGGCGGATGACCCTGACAAGCTGGCCGGGATCCTCACGGCCGTCGCAACCGCCCATCCGCGCGTCATCTTCCCGGTGCACCCGCGGACCCGGCAAACGATGGACCGGCACGGTATCCGTGCCGGTGCGGCGGTCACGATGATCCCGCCGGTCAGCTATCTCGAGATGCTCTGGCTAGAGCGCCACGCCTCGATCATCGTGACGGACTCGGGTGGAGTACAACGCGAGGCGAGCTGGCTCGGCCGGCCCTGCGTGATCCTGCGAGAAACCACCGAATGGGCGGACCTCATCGACGATCGACACTGCCTGCTGGCGGGCACCGACCCCGCACGCATCACAGAGGCTCTCCGCACTGTTGACGTCCGACCCAGAGACGTCTCGTCTCTGCGCCCGCGCGCAGCCGAGCGCATCGTGCGGGCGCTCGAGGAACGGCTCGGGCGATGACTCTTCCGCGAACCGGACCCGTCGAAGCGGGGCGAGCACGAGCTCGGGACGATCGAGCAGGGAGGGCGGCTGCGCTCTCCTCGCTGCGAGCGTCAGATCGCCGGAGTTAGCAGGTCGTCCCGACGAACGACGGGACCTCATAGAAGCGAAAGCTGCGCGAGCCGGGAGGTCTTCTCAATTGGTGTGTAAACGGCATCAGGCGACTTTCCCGCTCGTGCGCGTGATCGGCTTGCCGTCGGCGAACCTCCTCCCCTCGTAGACGTCGGCCAAGAGCTCGGGCGCATCGAGACGGCGGAAGCGACTTTCACCGACCCGCAGCACGCGCCAGATGAGCATCGTGGCGTTGGCGACTTTCTTGAAGCGCTTCGCGGCGCCGGTCCGCAGCCGCAGCACGGCGAAGGGGCTCTCGATTAACCGGCCATCGGGGGCATGTCGATAGTGCCCTCCGAAGCCGGTGCGTTTTCGAGTCGCCGAAGGTGATCCTCGAGGCTCGCGATGACCCGCCCGTGACGCTCCACTTCATTCCTCCAGCCACGCCGCTCCGCATCGGCCCGCAGCTCCCGAATGTCGACGAGTTGGGTGCGGAGGGCAGGCGCGAACTCAGCTGCCGGAAGGAAGTTCTCGCAGGTCTCGCAGACGTTCGCGTAGGGGCAGGCCTCGGCGGCGAGATGGCGCAAGCAGAATCCCGTCGCGACGCGGGTCTTGAGGAACTCCGAGGCGATCCACGCGACCCGCTCCGGGATGATCGGCCGACCGGCGGGCACGACGGGCAGTGAGCGGCGGAGCGTGCCGATCGCCCGGTCGTAGCCCGCCCGGAGGGTCGGGCTCGCGAGCGTCGCATAGCGGAGGGTCATCTCGGGGGTGACGTGACCGAGGAGCGCCATGAGCGCCGGGAGGCTCAGGGCCGCGCGAGCGCCGGCGCGTCTCAGAAACCAGCTCGAATCCGCCTAGCCGGCGCGCTCCGACCCGATGAGATGGCCGCTGACCATGGCGACGGCGGCGGCGCGATTCGGCGCGCCGAGGCGCCGCAGGAGGTTGGTGACGTGCTTCTGGGCGGTCGCGGTGGAGATGCCGAGGACGCCGCCGATCTCTTTATCGGACGCGCCGCGCGCGGCCAGGGCCATGATCTGGCGCTGCCGCGGGGTGAGCTTGGCGGCCGCGGCGCTCGATGGATCGTCGCCGCGCTTCCGGAGCCACGCGCCGAGGGCGGCCCGGCTGAACGCGACCTCGCCGGCGCGAATCCCGCGGATCGCATCGACGAGCGCGCGGTCGCTGATCGTGCGCGTCACTACGGCCTTTCAGGTATTCCCCGGGCTGAGTCAGTCCGTACGATTTTCCGGGCAGACAAATGGATTAGGGCGTGGTGGGGCGGGCCGGCATTCGCGGAGACGTCGCACGCGCCCAGGGCGCCTTTGCGCCGCCCAGCGCGCCGCATCTATCCGACAGACGCGTCCTGCTCTATGCGTTCGATGTTCTCGCGCCGTTGCTGGCATCGCTCATCGCCCTGGAGCTCGGCGGCGCGGCCGCCCGACCGTGGTCGTGGGTAGCTATCGGCGCTTCCCTCGCCGCATGGACGCTCGTCGCGTGGGGGCTCGACTGCTACAACGTGCGCCGCGCAGCGCGGCCCCGCCACAGCATCGCCGGCGTCTACGCCGCCCTGCTCGGGACCGCGCTCGTGCTCTGGGCCGTGCAACGATTGGCGGTGGGGTCCGTGGTCCTCGCAGCCCCGTCACCCGGCTGGATCATTGCGGCGGCCTTTTTCTTGGGCGCCGCCCGCGTGGCGTGTGCGCGCCTACTGACGCGGGCCGCATTCCAGCGACCCGTGCTCGTGATCGGTCCGGAAGCGGTAGGTCAGCGGCTGGTCGATCTGATCCGCACCGAGGCGCCACGCGAATACCGAGTGATCGTCGCGACCGACGTCGGCGCGGTGCCCGATACCCTCGGCTCCAGCATTCCCGTGGCCCGTTCGGGCAGCCCCGAAGAGCTGACTCGGCTCCTGTGCTCAGTGCTGTCCTCGGACGGCCGTCGCGTCGCGCTTGCGAATGCCGGTCGCGCTTCCTTCGAGCGCCTCCTCCGCAAGGATGACCGTGAGGCCACCTGCGTGATGTATAGATGAACATCGTGGCTACCCGCAACCGCCCGCAGACCATCGCGTCATCGCGGCTCCTCGGAACGGTCGACGCGGTACGTACGGTCGCGTTCATTGGCGGCTGCGGCCTTCTCTTTTGGCAGTACGACTTGGCACCTGTTGACTGGCTCTTCGGCATTGGGATCGTCGCGTCGATCCTGCTCTGGCTGCGCGGCCGACAGGCGTTCGACTTGGCGTGGCCGCAACCACTCCTCGCTGCATTTCTCGGCGTGACTGCGATGGTGACCGCTGTCGCCGGTGGCTCGTCGCGCTTCCTTGTCACGACGATCTTCCTGGTCCTGGGTTCGCTTGCGTTGACGTCGGTGCTCCGCGGGAATGAACGACGCCGGCAGGCCACCGAGATGGCGATCATGGTTGGCGGGGCGCTCACTGTGGGCACCATCCTTATCGAGGTGGTGTCCCGTCAGTTCGATTGGGCTTTCCTCGACTTCCTCAACCGCGAGTACCTGCAAAGCCAGGGATTGTTCAAGGATCCCAACGTGGCGGGTGGTTTCGTCGCCATCGTGTATCCGCTGGCTGCAGCCTGGGCGATGCGACGACCTAAGTACCGGATGCGCCTGGTCCTGCTCGTGACGGCGGTGTTCGCGTTCGGCGTGGTCTTCTCGTTCTCGCCAATGGCGCTGGCGATGTTCGTGATCGGCTACCTTGGCGTGGCGATCGCGCTCTGGATCTTCCACGAGCGACGACTGCTCGCGGCGCTCGTGGCGGCAACGGTCGCCTCCCTGGTGCTCATCGTTGCCCTCGTCGGGATCGACAAGATTCCGCTGTACCGGTACGACCCGATCCAGGGGTATGACGAGAACGGGCGGCTCGTCGTCTGGGGTTTTGCCCTCCAGATGTTCCGCGAGGCACCGCTCGGGACAGGCGCCGGTTCCTTCGACGCTCGGTCACTTGCGATGTTTTCTTCGATCATTGACCCGCCCGCCAAGGCCGCGCCCGTCGCCGTCGCCGCTCCGGATACGGGACCGGAGTCACTGCCTGGCTTCCACAGCCGCTGGGTGTCGCAGTCCGCCTATCCGACGCTCCGAGCCGGCGATCCCAGCGCACCGATCGTCATCACGTTGCGGAACACCGGGACGAAAACGTGGACCAAGGGGACGAGCGATCAGGCCGCCCTGGAGGTATCGGCGGGTGGCTTGCTCGTGGGCGAACCATCGCAGCCGGTCGCCGCGCTGCCCGGCCTCATCGATCTCAGCCGCACGACAATGGGTATCCGCTGGCCGACGGCGCAACGCGTCGCGATCCAAGAGGAGCAAACTGTCCCGCCGGGTGCGGTCGCGCGGTTCATCTTCCAGATACGCGCGCCTCAGACGGCCGGCACCTACGTGTTGCCGCTGCATCCCGTCGTCGACTCGGTCGGCGCATTGGACGACGAGGGGATCCTCGTGCGGATCGCGGTCACTGGCTACCCGAATGAACGAGGGGCGTTGCCAGCCCCACCGGCCGGGACCGACGCCGCGCTCGTGGCAGCACCCTCAGGCTACAGCCTGCCGGCCGGAGCAATACGGGTTGCTAACAGCGCCGCGCTCATCTCGGCGCTCGAGGGCAGCGTCCCGCGAGACATCGTTCTCGCGGATGGTGTCTACGACAACTCGGAGCCGTTCTACAACGTGACCGGCCACCGTTTGTACTCCGCGACGCTGGGCGGAGCCGTCCTACGCGCCGGGATCTCGATGGGCGGTAACTGGGGCGCCGGTGGTGGGCTCCTGCGGGGCCTCACGTTCGACGTCAGCGATCCGGCGAAGACTCTCGGGAACGCCATCGTTGCGGTGTGGGGCAGCGGCGCAGGCACGCGGATCCTGGACACCACCCTCAACGGCAATGGGATCGTTGGTTCCGCGGTCGTGGCGCGTCAAGTCGAGGGACTCGTCCTGGAACGCGTCCGGGCACGTAACGTCACCGATTTCGGGATCCTGGTCGACACGAATTCTTCGGGCGTCATCGTGGCGACCCCACCGCTCCTCAAAGACGTCGACGTGGCCGGCGTCGGCCTCGGTGCGCAAGCGGCGGCGGCTGGGCGCGCCGAGGCATGCTTGCGGGTCGGCAACACAGTCACGGTCCAGGGGGCCCAGCTGCGCTCCTGCTGGGCGGGCGTGTGGACCAGCGGGAACGTCGGCTCGTCGTTCGAACGAGTCGATATCGATGGCGCGCGCTTCGGGCTTTATCTCGATGGCGGCACGAAGGGCGCGACGTTCCGGGAATTGCGCCTCGGCCCGACCGTGGTCGGCGGCCTTCAGGCCACCGCAACCGGGATGGTGGCCATGGACTCCACGGGCCCTGGCGGATCCCAGGGGCCGACCGGATCCCTTCCCCCGGCCGCGACGACAGCGCCGCCGCTGACGGTCACGCCGTCGGCGGACAATTTCTATCTTCGCGCCGCGGTCGAGACTGGAGCGATCGGATTCCTCGCGCTGCTGGCGTATCTGGCACTCCTTCTCGCATCCGCCATCAAGAGGTCCTCCCGCGTCTCCTGGCAATGGCCGCTTGCATTCGCGTTGGTGCTCATTGCCGGCTTGACGATCGACACAGTTCATTGGCGCGCACTCTGGATCTACGTGGCGGTGATCGCTGCGGCGATCGGACCACAGCAGGCCGCGCGCAGTCGTCGGCCGGGTCGGCCCAGGTGATCGTCGAGGGGGCCTTAGCGATGGTCACGTTCTGCTGGGCAGAGCTGGCCAGCTAGTTCGGAGTCGTAGCGCTATCGGCCTGCACCACGCAGGTCCCGGCGCCGCTGGAGCTGAAGCTGGCCGCACTGACGAAGGCGCCCTCTTTCGATCGACCCATCCAGACGAGGCGATGCCCGACCGGTGCCGTTACGCGCCATCATCCTTCTTCGCCGCTCTGAGCGACCCGGAACTCGGTCTCGAACGCCACACCGCTGGCGCTGAAGTCGACACGATCGAAAACGTCCCGCCGGACCCGCAACAGCGCCGGACCGGGAGCACCGTCGGGTCGCCCCGCACGTCGCACGCGGCGATGTCGTCGGAGAGGAGGCGATGCCCGGCGTTATGGAAAGCGCCCGAGAGCGTCGTCTTCCCGAAAGTTCCGGGGGCTCCCAGCAGGAGTCCGGCGCCGCCAACTTCCACGGATGCCGCGTGGATCGGGAGATAGCCCTACGACATGAAGCAGACCGTCGCTGGAGGACCCAGGACGAAGGTCTCCCACCAGGCAAGCAGCTCACTCCGATGAGCGATACTCGATCTCGTGGTCGCTGAGCCCTCCCGCGACGCCGCTATCGCCGCGAACAGCTTGTGGAAGCTGGCGCGCCTGGGCACCGTACTCGCGCGAGCGAATGCCGCCGGAGTTCCGATCATCGTCCTGAAGGGCGCGGCGGTGCTGGGGCACGTCTTCGAGCTGCACGAGCGTCCGATGAACGACGTGGATCTTTTGATCCGCCCAGCCGATCGGGAGCGGCTCCTGGAGTGTCTCGCGCCGGAGGTCCGCTTGGCTGGAGAGTCGCCAGCTCTCGATCTCCTGCCACACGACCTATCCGGCGAATTCGGCGCTCTATTCGAAGGCCTGCCGCTCGACGTGCACACGAACCTCATGAACCGACCGTGGCTGCGGCGGGTCGTCGCGCTCGACGAGCGGGTCTCTGGGTCCGGGCGATCCCGGTCCAGGTCGCGGGCCAGTCGGCACTGGGGCTCTCGCCCGAGGATCAGATCCTCCACCTCGCCAGGCACGCCGTGCTGCACCACTCGAGTTGGGAACGCAGGGCCACCGAAGACGTGCGGCGGTTGATCCAACGAGACTCCATCGACTGGTCTCGCGTCTGCGAGCTCGCGACACAGCAACGACCGCGGACACCGACCTGGCTCCTGCTGGCGCAGCCGACCGTCGCTCCACTCGTCCCGGAGGCCGTCATCCGGTGGCTCCGGCCGGACGCCGCCGGACAGCGGCGGATCGGGCTGGCGACCCGCTTAGCCGGCACCGGCGACACGCGTTCGCGCCGATGTTCCTGACCGACCGCGCGGTCGATCCGGTCCGCGCCGCAATGGTCGCCCTGACCCCGCCGCACGGTTGGCTGCGCACGCGGTATCCGCGGCTGCCGGGAACGCCGCTACGAGCCGGGTGGCACGCGATGCGCGTTCTCAATTACTTGCTGGCCAAACTAGTCCGGCTTATCGCGACGAGTCGATCGCACACCCAAGGTCAACGGGATCAATCGGACGACATCGATCACGGTCACTGACTCGAGGCTCGTCGGTCGCGACGCCGCCGACGCGTTTGATCGCGACTGGGTCAGGCGGGCCCTCGTCTCGACCGTCGCCCTCAAGGCAGCCGGGCTCATCCTGGTGGTCGACGTCCTTGGCCTGCAAGCCTTCGACCTTCCCAAGTCCCTCTTCAGCCGGGCCTTGGAGTGGGCGCTCGCGGCGCTCATCGTGCTGGCACTCGCGCGCCACGGTTCCTGGATCCTGCCCCGTACGTGGCTGCATCTTCCCGTCGCCGGGTTTCTGCTCGCGAACCTCGTCTCGACGCTGTTCGCGCAAGACCCGCATCTGTCGATCTTCGGTGACCCGGACCGGCACCTCGGACTGACGTTCCTCCTCGACATGGCCATCCTCTACCTCGCGGTCGCCGTCGCGTATCGCGCCCCGGCCGATTGGTTTGTTCTCGGCGGCGCGGTGCTCATCGCCGCGATCCTGATGATCCTTTACGCGACGGCGCAGTACGTCGGTCTCGATCCACTGCGATGGACCGGACAGAATCGCCCGTTCAGCACGGTGGGGAACCCCGACATCCTCGGACACCTGCTCAGCGTCCTGTTCGGCCTCAGCCTCGGGCTGGCGGCCGCTCTTCGCGGTGGGGCAACCACAGCGAAGGTGCTCGCAGCCATTTCGCTGGCCGCCGCGCTCGCCGTGGCCACCCGCGGCGCTCTCCTCGGCATCGGCGCTGCGGTGTTGGCCTTCCTGTTCGTACGCGCCCGCCTCGAACGCTCGACGGTGGCCGAGATCGTCCGGGTCACCGCGGCGATCCTGATACTGGTTGCCGCGGCGACGCCGTTCTTCGTCGGATCCCCGCTCGGTGTTCGCGCGAGAGACCTTCTCGATGAGACCGGGGGGAGCGGGCGCCTGCTGATCTGGGATGCGGCGGTCCACGCGTCGGCGGAGCGGCCACTCCTCGGCTACGGCACTGACAGCTTCTCGGTCGCCTATCCGCGCTATCGGCAGCCTGGCAGCGCGGCGATCCTGGGGCCTGGGGTCGCACAGAACTCCGCGCATAGCTGGCTGTTCCAAGCCCTCGCCACGACAGGGGTCATCGGCCTGACGGCGCTCGTCGCGATGATCGTCAGTGGCAGCGTACTGCTGTGGCGTCAGGCGCTGAGAACGCCGATCGTCGGCGCGCCGCTCACGCTGGCCTGGAGCGCCTACTGGGTGAACGGGCTCGTTAGCGTCGGCTCGATCAGCGTCGACTGGATCCCTTGGGTGGCGCTGGGCTCCGTCGCGGCCCTCGCCGGCTCACGGCCGCAGGCCGCTCACTCAACCGCGCCCGCGCGCGCACTCCTCCGCGTGCTTGCGGTCGCGCTCGCCATCGCGGCCACGGCGGGGGCGCTGACCGGTGTCGACGCGTTCCGATCGAATCGGGATAGCCTGCGCAGCCGCTCGGCGTGGCTCGCCGGAGATCAGGGGGCGGCCGTGACGTACGGCGCCGCCGCTTTGTCGGAGGACCCGGGCCCGGCCGATGATTGGAACCGGCTGGGGTTAGCGCTCGATCTCGCTGGCCGTCCGGGCGAAGCCGCGCAGGCGTACGAACAGGCGGTCCAGCGATCTCCCCAGTCGCCGGCATTCTGGTTCAACCTCGCCCGCAGCCGCGCGCGTTCGGGCCCAGCCGATGCGGATGCCGCGATCGCGGCCGCCGAATCTGCGGTCGCAAATGACCCGAATGACGCGTGGACCCGGATCACGTTCGCTGAGATCGTCCTCGCGCTGGACCGTTGCGACGCGGCGTTGGGGTCGGCAGTCCGGGCGATCGAGCTATTCGCGAGCGAACCGCAGTACGACGAGTTGGCCGGCCGCGCAGCGCGCTGCGCGAAAGACCCGCGGCTCGCGCAGGATCAGCTGGCCCAAGCGCTGACGACGAAGGAGAGCGCGGTGCTGCTGTTGGCGCTGGCCGAACTCGAGCGGTCCGCTGGTGATCTCAACGGAGCGCGGAATCACACGTTGCGCGCGCTGGACCTGTCGGCTGGCAATGCAGCGGCATTCGAGCTGCTCCGCCAGATAGAACTAGATCGAGCGGC